>CACXOM010000010.1:36089-87046 GCA_902769255.1 Oscillospiraceae bacterium | reverse complement strand
TCTTTTTTTAAGCCCCCGTTTTGCGAGTGCTCAAATATAATACCACAATCTTACCCTCTTGTCAACCCCCTTTTTTATCTTTTTTTAAAAAAATTTTTAATTTCAATATTTAGGTATAATTTTATTTGTATTATACAATATTTAGATGCCTATACATATATAATATATAATAATTTTGTTAAAATGTCACAAACTAAAAATATAATGTAAAAAAGAGGTGAGAAAATGACAAAACCTATAAGCAATTTTTTCAAAGGGCTTTTTGCAGGAGTGGCGCTTGGCGCTGTTTCGAGCGCAGTTGCCTGCTGTATGTGTAACACCGGCGCAAAAAGTGCAAAGAAAAAGTTGAAACACGCTGTAAAAGGTGTTTCTGATTTTATGGAAAACATTTCATATATGATAAAATAAAATTAACCTCAGGTTTTTGCCTGAGGTTTCTTCTTATATATTATATATTAGCGTTTTGAGTTGTGCCGTTTTTTACAATAACTTTACGTGCGGTTTGGTTTGCTATTTGTTTGTCGTGCGTGATTATTATTACGGTTTTGCCGTTTTTGTTTAATTCTTTTAAAATGTTCATTATTTGGCGTGCGCTTTTTTCGTCTAAATTTCCCGTAGGCTCGTCTGCCAAAATTATTTCAGGATTTGATATTATTGCTCTCGCGACCGCCACTCTTTGCTGTTGACCGCCCGAAAGTTCGCAAGGCTTGTGGTACATTCTGTTTTCAAGACCTACTGTTTTTAGCGCCTCTTTAGCTTTTTGTCGGCGTATTTTTTTAGGAATTTTTGCATAAACTAACGGTAATTCGGTGTTTTCGAGAGCGGTTAGGGTTGAAATTAGATTGAATTTTTGAAAAATAAACCCTATGTTCTCTCGGCGAAGCGTTGTAAGTTCACGCTCGGAAAAATCGGCGATATTGCGATTGTTAAAATAATATTTGCCGCCACTCGCTTTATCAAGACAGCCTAAAATGTTCATTAGAGTTGATTTGCCCGAGCCTGACGAGCCGACAATTGATACTAATTCGCCTTTATTTATTTCAATGCCGACATTTTTTAGAGCAACGATTTGTTGCGATTTTGTTTTATAGATTTTTTCAATGTTTTCGGTTTTAATTACGCTCATTTTATCACCTAAAACTTATTTTTGCCGAATAAAATTTAAAAATTCGTAAATATTCAACCATTTTTTTGAAAAACTATAATAAAAAGTAAAAAGGAGCGAGGAATTTTGACAAATAAAGAATATTCTAAACTGGTTGACAAGGCGAACAACAAATCTTTTGTTTTAAAAGACTGTTTTTTTGCATTTTTTACGGGCGGTTTAATTTGCGTTTTGGGGCAATCACTTTGCGATGCCTTTAAATTTTTGGGAAGTAGCACCTTAGATGCTAAAACGCTTTCAAGCATTACGCTGATTGCGATTGCGATAATACTGACGGGGCTTAACATTTACCCGAAAATTGCAAAATTCGCCGGCGCCGGAACGCTTGTGCCTATAACGGGGTTTGCGAACGCTTGCGCCTCGCCTGCTATTGAGTTTAAGCCGGAGGGGCATATTTTAGGAATAGGCGCAAATATTTTTAAAATTTCGGGGCCGGTTATTGTTTACGGATTATTCTCAGGCTGGGTTTTTGGAATTATTATTTATATAGTAAATTTGTTTTGAGAAAGGGCGGTTTTATGGCGAGAAAAATAGGGAAACAGACTGTTGTTTTTGACAAAAACATTGCGATTTTAAACAGCGCCTGCTGTGTCGGCAAGGTTGAGGGCGAAGGTCCGCTCTCATCTACTTTCGACTTGCATTTTGAAGACGATTATTTGGGGCAAAAAACATATGAGGCGGCGGAAAGCGAGATGATAAAACAGGCGATAAGTAAGGTTTTAAAAAAGTCGCAAATCTCGCAAAGCGATATTGACATTGCGATAACGGGCGATTTGCTCGACCAAAGTATCGCCTCGACTTTTGCGATAAAAGATTTTTGCCTCCCGCATTTTAGCGTTTTTTCTGCCTGCTCCGCTTCGGCGCTTGAAATGGGAATTGGCGCAATTTTTATTGAGTCGGGGGCGGCAAAACACGCTCTTTGCACGGCTTCTTCGCATTTTTGCACCGCTGAAAGACAGTTTCGTTTTCCGCTGACTTACGGCTCAAAAAGAACGCCTAACTCGCAAAGAACGGTTACGGGTGCGGGCGCATTTTTGTTGGCGGAGAACAAAAACGCACCGCAAATTAAAGCGGTAACTTTCGGAAAAATTAAAGATTACGACATTACAGACGCTAACAATATGGGGGCGGCTATGGCGCCGGCGGCTGCCGATACTATTAAAACTTACCTTGAAGACACGAGCAAGCGCCTCGAAGATTTTGACCTTATTTTGACGGGCGATTTAGGAAAAATTGGCTCAAAATTGGTTGTTGAACTGCTGAAAAAAGAGGGTATTGACATATCAAAACAGCACGACGACTGCGGACTTATTATTTTTGATTTGAACGATGAAAAATGCGTTGCAGGCGGTTCGGGTTGCGGTTGCTCGGCAAGCGTTTTTGCAGGGCATATTATGCAAAAACTAAAAAACGGCGAGATTAAAAAAATGCTTTTTTGCGCAACAGGGGCGCTTTTGTCGCCGACTTCGCAAAATCAGGGGCTTTCGATTCCGAGCGTTGCGCATTTGGTTGAGATTGAGGGGTGTAAGTTATGATTAAAGGCGTGAACAAGGTTATTATTGAGGTGAACGACACAAAAAGCGACATTTTTGAAAAAGCGGTTTTTTATGTTCGCCCCGAATTTTCTAACAAAAGCAACGCAAAACTGCAAAATAGCGCTAAAAAATTTATTGACAAAACCGCTTTTGAGGGCAAAAGATTTGAATATGATTTAGAAAGTGGGCGAAAGCGACACAGACGACTGTTTTTTATTTTGGCAGGCTATTTTTTGCTACTTTGCGCTGTAATTTACTTTATTTTTAGTTAAAAATTTAAAATAAAATGCTTTTAGCGCTATGCTAAAAGCGTTTTTTTATTAAAAAGTGTTGTTTTTTTGATTAAAATATGTAATAATATATTAGATATAGTATTTTTTGAGAGGAAGTTTAATTTGGATTACAAAAAATTAGCAGACCTTTTGTTTCCCGATGTGAAATATACAAGAGATTATTGGGAAGAAAAATATCCTTTAAGAGATTTGCCCGAAGGGGCGGCCGTATCACGAATGGCGCCAAGCCCTACGGGATTTGTGCATTTGGGCAATTTTGTTCAAGTGCTTACCAGCGAGCGAATTGCGCACCAAACAGGCGGTGTTTTGTATTTAAGAATTGAAGATACTGACGCCAAGCGTGAGGTTAAAGGCGCAGTTGAAACAGTTATTAATTCGCTTAAACATTATTCGATTAATTTTGACGAGGGCGCAACAATTGACGGCGACAAAGGAAATTACGGCCCTTACCGCCAGCGCCAGCGTGTTGAAATTTATCATACATTTGCAAAAGAATTGGTTGAAAAAGGACTTGCTTACCCTTGTTTTTGCACCGAAGAGGAATTAGCCGAAATTCACGCAAAGCAAGAAGCGCAAAAGGCAAACTTCGGCTATTTTGGCAAGTGGGCTGTTTGGCGTGACCGCGAAATAGAGGAAATTGAAGAGCAAATAAGCGCAGGCAAGTCTTGGGTGCTTCGTTTTCGCTCGAACGGCTCAATTGAAAACAAAATTAAATTTACCGATTTAATTAAGGGCAACCTTGAACTTACCGAAAATGATATTGACCATGTTTTATTAAAATCTGACGGCGTGCCGACTTATCATTTCGCTCACGCAATTGACGACCACTTTATGCGCACAACCCATGTTGTAAGGGGTGACGAGTGGCTTTCGACTTTGCCGTTTCACATTCAACTTTTCCGCGCGCTCGATTTTAAAATTCCAAAATATTTGCACATAGGTCCGCTTATGGTTATGGACGGCGAGTCAAAACGCAAACTTTCAAAAAGAAAAGACCCGCAAGCAGCACTTACATTTTACGAAGAGGCAGGCTACCCTGTTGAGTCAATTTATGAATATTTGATGACGATTTTAAACTCTAATTTTGAAGATTGGCGCAGGGCAAACAAAACCGCTGACGCTCACGAGTTTAAATTTTCTCACAAAAAAATGAACCCCGCAGGCTCGCTTTTTGACGAGGCGAAGTTAAACGATGTTTCAAAGAATGTTATTTCAATGTTCAGCGCTGACGAAGTGGTTGAAAAACTGCTTGTTTGGGCGAAAAAGTTTGATGGCGTTTATTTTGAATTGTTGAATAAAGATACAGCTTATGCGAAAAGCATTTTCGCTATTGGCAGGGGCGGTAAAAAACCGAGAAAAGATTTTGCGGTTTGGAGCGAAACTAAAGATTATTGCTCATATTTTTATGATGAATTGTTTACCCCTTCGCAAGATTACCCCGAAAAAATTTCGAGCGAAGATGTTAAAAACATTTTAAGCGAATATTTAAGCGTTTATGATGAAAACGATGATAATTCGGAATGGTTTAACAAAGTTAAAGCGTTGAGCGAAAAGTTAGGTTTTACCACCGATATGAAAGCTTACAAACAAAATCCTGATGATTTTAAAGGCAGTGTTGCCGAAGTTTCAACAGTTATTCGTGTTGCGGTAACAGGCAGGCAGAACACGCCCGATTTGTGCCAGATTATGCAACTTCTCGGCAAAGAGCGTGTTTTAAACAGAATTAACAATGCGATTAAATAAAGGGGAAGAATAATGGATATTTCAAACATTACACCTACCAATTTTATTGAAGAATTTATTAACAAAGATTTAGAGGAAGGCGTTTATTCAAGGGTGCAAACCCGTTTTCCGCCCGAGCCTAACGGCTATTTGCACATAGGCCACGCAAAAGCGATTTGTATTGATTTCGGCACAGCCGAAAAATACGGCGGAATTTGCAATTTGCGACTTGACGACACCAACCCTACAAAAGAAGATACCGAATATGTTGACGCTATTATTGAAGATATTAAATGGCTCGGTTTTCATATTGACAACATTTATTACGCTTCTGATTATTTCGACAATCTTCACAAATATGCAATTGAACTTATTAAAGCAGGCAAGGCATATGTTTGCGACTTAACGCCCGAGCAGATAAGAGAATATCGCGGAACTTATGAAAAGCCGGGTATTGAAAGCCCTTACAGAAACCGCTCGGTTGAGGAAAATCTTGATTTATTTGAGCGTATGACCAACGGCGAATTTGCTGACGGTGAAAAGGTGCTTAGGGCAAAAATTGATATGGCTTCGCCAAACCTTAATATGCGTGACCCGATTATTTACCGTGTTTTGCACGCAACACACCACAGAACAGGCGACAAATGGTGCGTTTACCCGATGTATGACTTTGCGCACCCGCTTTCAGACGCTGACGAAAAAGTTACTTTTTCGCTTTGCACTTTGGAATTTGAGGACCACAGACCGCTTTATGACTGGCCACTTAAAGAACTTAAAAAGTGGGCAGAGCCACCAAGACAAATTGAATTTGCAAGAATGAATTTAAACTATACAATAACCTCAAAACGCCGTTGTTTAAAACTTGTAAACGATGGTTTGGTAAGCGGTTGGGACGATCCGAGAATGGCTACGCTTTCGGGTATGCGCCGTAGAGGTTATCCGCCTGAGGCTATTCGTGATTTTGTCGGCAAAATAGGCGTTTCAAAAGCAAATTCGGTTATTGATTATTCTTTGCTTGAGTCTTGCGTTCGTGATAATTTGAACAAAAACGCCGAGCGAGCAATGGTTGTTTTAAATCCGCTTAAAGTTATTATTGATAATTATGAAGACGGCAAAACTGAGGAAATTGAAGTGCCGATTAACCCTGAAATGCCGGAACTCGGTACCAAAAAAGTTACTTTTTCAAAAGAAATTTATATTGAAAAAGAGGACTTTATGGAGTGTCCGCCGAACAGAAAATATTTCCGTCTTTGCCCTGAAAAAGAAGTTCGCTTAAAAGGCGCATATTTCATTAAATATGTTTCTTGCGAAAAAGACGAAAACGGCGAAGTTACCGCTGTTCATGTAACTTATGACCCTGCTTCTTACGGCGGTGAGTCGCCAGACGGCAGAAAAGTTAAAGGCACAATTCATTGGGTTTCAACCGAGCATTGCGAAACCGCTACAGTTCGTCTTTATGACAGACTTTTCACGGTTGAAAACCCTGTTGGCAACGCTGATGTTGACTTTACCGAATATTTGAACCCGAATTCTTGTGTAACACTTGAAAACTGCAAAATTTCCGAAGATGTTGCAAATGCCGAAGTCGGCAAAACATTCCAGTTTATGCGCCAAGGTTATTTTTGTGTTGATAAAGATTCAACCGCTGACAAAAAGATTATTAACCGTGTTGTCGCATTAAAAGATTCTTGGGCTAAAAAGAACTAAAAAAAGCACATTTTAAAACGCCTCGAAAATTCGAGGCGTTTATTTTTTTTAGTATTATTGAGCAATTACAATCGCTTGTGCTAAATCTTTTGTATGGGTAATGCTTAAAGAAAAATTTTTATTCTCATTTTCCTGTTTTGCTTTGCCGGAAAGCAAAAAGTAAGGCGCACCGCTTTTTTTGTGCAAAACTTCAATTTCGTTTAAAGAATAAGCGCCAAGCCCTTTTTCGAGCGACTTTAAAAACGCTTCTTTTGCGCAAAATGCGCCTGCAACGCTTTCGGCTTTAAAACTTTTTAACTTTAACTCTAAAATTTCATTTTTGCCGAAATATTTTTTTAAAAAGGCGGGGTTTTCGAGCGATTTTTCAATTCGACAAATTTCGACTAAATCAATTCCAACCGAAAACATCTTTTGACACCGCTTTTGGAATGAATTTTTTTAAAGCGCCTAAAATTCGCTCGTTTGGCTGAATTACAATTAAAACCGAGCCTGCCGTTTTGTGAGTTACAACCGCATAATAAAGCGGACTTTCTGCCAAATTTGCGGCTATTACCTTTGAGTCAAACTCACGGTTTTCAAACCTTTTAATTGTGTTTTCGTCATAAACGCCGAACTCTTCAAAATCTTTACAATTAGTTGAAATAATGCGCTCTCTTTTCGCTTTGCCTATAATTCTGTCAATATCAAAATCGCCGTTGGTTATTGAATATTCATATTCTAAATAAAGGCGTTTTACATACCACCTTGTTAAATAGCCTATGCCAAAGCAGGCGAGCAATAATAGCGAAGCGACTATTGAATATTTTGGGTTGCCCGAACCCATAAGCAAAACCGCATAAAACAAAACAAAAACAATTAAAATTATTGCGGTTACAATAAACCCGATTTTTAAAAATTTTTGCAAAGCGTTTTGCTTCTTTTTAATAATTTGCTCAAAAAAAACGTCCATGAGAAAACTCCTTATTTAATTTTCATTGAAATGTCAAACGCTTTTACTGAATGTGTAAGCGCACCGATTGAAATAATATCAACCCCTGTTTTTGCAACCGCTGAAATAGTTTCATCGGTAATGTTTCCGCTCGCTTCTAAAAGCGCTTTGCCGTTATTCATTTCAACGGCCGTTTTCATAGTTTCAATGTCCATATTATCAAGCATTATTACTTCAACGCCTGTTTTTAACGCTTCTTCAACTTCTTTTAAATTTCTGGTTTCAACCTCAATTTTTACCATATGACCGAGGTTTTTTCGACATTTTTCGACTGCTTTTGTAACCCCGCCGCAAGCGTCGATATGATTATCTTTTAACATAACCGCATCTGAAAGGTTATAGCGGTGATTTCTGCCGCCACCTACCGTTACGGCATATTTTTGAATAGCACGAAGTCCCGGTAAAGTTTTTCTTGTATCTGCAACGCTCGCATTAGTACCTTTGCAAAGTGTTACCGCTTTGTTAGTCATAGTTGCGATACCTGACATATGTTGCAAAAGGTTAAGTGCGGTGCGCTCGCCTTTTAAAAGTTTTACAGTATGGCCCGAAAGGTCGGCAATAATATCACCTTTTTTAACTTTTTCGCCGTCTTTTTTATAAACTTTCGCTTTAAAATCTTTATCTAAAAGTTCAAAAACCCTAAGCGCAATTTCAAGTCCGCAAAGCACGCCCTCGGCTTTTGCCTCAAAATAAGCGGTGGTAGTATCGTTTTCATCAATAACCAAATCCGCCGAAGTATCGATATAATTAATATCTTCTTGCAGGGCGGTTTTAATTAAATCATCAACATAAAAGTCAAGTAATTTCATCGGTTAATTGCTCCTCTCAAAACTATTGCGGCAACGGTTGCAAGGCTTTTTGCCTCCTCATAATCCGCATTTTTTAAAAATTTATCGTTATCAAGCCTGCGCCTAATTTGCTCAATTATTTTCAAACCTTTTTCGGCGGCGTTTTGGTCGGGTATAACAAAATGCGCTTTTTGCATTATATCTCTTATTTTTGTTCTAATTCCGCTCGGCAACGGGGCAACGCCGTTTTTAAATTCGGGCGGTGCGCCGTGAACTGCTACAAAAGTAGGCTCGTGAGCCTGACGGTTTATTTCTTTGGCGGCTCGTTTTGAAAAAACAAGCGCCTCTAAAAGTGAGTTTGAGGCAAGACGGTTTTTGCCGTGAACGCCTGTGTTTGAACACTCGCCAACCGCATAAAGCCTTGAAATCCCGGTATAAGAATTGTCGTCTACTTGAATTCCGCCCATTAAATAGTGGTGGCAAGGGAAAACAGGAATAGGCTCTTTGGTTAAGTCAATTCCCTCTTCCAAACATCTTCCGTAAATCAGCGGAAATCTGTTTTTCAAAAATTCGCTGTCAAGCCTTGAAATATCAAGATAAAACTTGTCTGAACCTGTTCGGCGATATTCCATCATTATTGAGTGCGAAACTTTATCTCTCGGGGCGAGTTCCAACCGCTCGTCATAGCGGTGCATAAACCGCTCTTTATTGCAATTTAAAAGATAAGCACCCTCGCCTCTGACTGCCTCGCTGATTAAAAAGCGTTCTCTGCCTGATGATGCGGCAAAAGCGGTAGGGTGAAACTGAATATAGTCAAGGTCTTTTATTTTTGCGCCAAGTTCATAAGCAAACCTTATGCCGTCGCCCGTTGCAATTTTGGAATTGGTGGTATATTTGTAAACTCTGCCTATTCCGCCTGTCGCCAAAATCAAAAACGAAGCCGAAACGGTTATATATTCACCGTCTTTAAGTAGCGTTGCAAAATAGCCGTCATTTGCGTGATTAACATCAACGCAAAGCGTATTTTCACAAACTTCAACATTTGGCAAGGCTTTAACTTTTTCAATTAATACGGTAGTCATTTCATCGCCGGTTGAGTCTTTGTGATGCACAATTCTGTGGCGTGAATGACCGCCTTCGAGCGTCATATTAAGTGAGCCGTCAGCGTTTCTGTCAAAATCAACCCCCATGTTAACAATGTTCATAACATCGGCAGGGCCGTTTTCAACCAAAACTCTAACTGCGTGTTTATCATTAGCCTGTCTGCCTGCAATCATAGTATCTTCAAAATGCAAGTCGAAATTGTCGTTTTGCTTGTCTAAAACAGCGGCGACACCGCCTTGTGCAAGCGAAGAGTTTGAAAGTTTTAGTTCCGCCTTTGAAATCAACAAAACATCTAAATCAGAATCAAGATTCAACGCAGAATAAAGTCCGGAAACGCCCGAACCTAAAATAAGCACATCGTACTTTCTGCTGTTTAACATTAAAAATCACCTTGTTTTCAGTTTAATAAGCCCTAATTTCAAAAATTCTTATATTTTCATCGCCGTAAGTTGATTTACAGTTAATTTCGATTTTATCGCATTTGTTATCAAAATCAATTTTGTTGAACCTGTAAATATTATCGCAAAAATCAAGCGTTTTTACCTTTTCGCCTTTGTTAAATAAGGTAACCGAATAATCTTTTACAAGCGTTGTAGGCAACGTTTTATCTTGACGAGTGGTTACCCAAGGGTTAATTGAAATTTCAATTTCTTTTGATAAGTTGCTGTCAAATTTTATATGAAGTTGTTTTAAATTAACCTCTTTTTCAAATTCGAGCGTTAGCGTCTCGCCGTTTGAGCCGATGCCGTTTGACATATAAAGGTTTGAATTTTCATCAATAGTTCTTTGCTCGCCGTTAATAACATTAACCGCTTCAAAGCCTTTTTGTTCGCTGGTTGCAAAAACTTTTGTGCTTTTAGCAAAATCGTTTTTATCTTCATTTTTAAAATTTGGAATAAAACAGTCGTCTTTCAAAAGTTCTTGTTGCAACTGTGCTATATGCTCGTTTACACCGCGAGGGTCTGTTTTATATTTTTTCGCAATTGCCACCGCAGTTCCGACTGCCTGACCGCAAACTGCGCAAGTGCCCATAACACGAGTAGAGGCAAACGCCAAATGCGAAGCGGAAATTGCTCTGCCGCCTAAAAACAGGTTGCTTATATTTTTTGAATAAAGCGAGCGATAAGGAATTGGGTAAACTTTTTCCAAACCGATATTTTTTGCAGGCTGGCTTTCGGTTGATAAAAAACCCTCAATTACGTGGCAATCTATATCCCAACCGCCATAAGCGACTGCATCAAAAAAAGGTTTTGCCTCTAACAAATCGTTTTCTCTTAAAACATAATCGCCTAAAAGTCTGCGACTTTCACGCTTACCGGGCAGTGTGCCAACCCACTCTAATTTATAGTTTTCGGCGCCGTGGTCGCCACCGTTTTTAATGTGGTCCCAAATGCCGTAAATTGTTTTGTTAAGTTCATCTCGAAGTTCTTCGGCATCATAAATTGTATGTAAAGTTTTGCCGCCGAGTTCAATCCACCAATAGCCTGATGAAATGTTGTCGTGAGGGCGGTTTTTCATATCTTCTTCGGTGTAGGTGTAAGCCCAATCGGGTTTTACAAATTTAACAGGCGAGCCTGTATCAACCGCATAAAACATAATTGAGTTGCCCATTGTGTAGTTGTCTGCTTTGTCTAATCCGTCTTGCTCGCCGAATGTGGCTTTGTCTTCTCTGCCATACATAAACTCTGCGCCTGCGAGTGCGCCAAGCATTCCGTCACCGGTAGCGTCAACAAAATAATCTGCCAAAAAGGTGTAAACAGTTTCGTTGTTGTTGTTTACCGCTTTTATTTTCTCAATTTTGTCGCCGACAGTTGTAACTTCGTCAAAATTTGTGTTTAAATATAAATCAAGATTTTCTTGAAAATGAGTTTTCTCCCACATACACATATCGAAAATCGGCCAAGAATAATTATCTTTATCGTTTCTCGATTTGTTCAAAAGCATAAGCTCTTCTAAAATGCCTGTTTCTCTCGCATTTGCTCTTGCGGCGTGTCTGTCGGCACCGCAAACATGCATTCTAATTTCGCTTGAGCCGTTTCCTCCTAACACGGGGCGGTTGTGAACAAGCGCGGTTTTAACGCCGTGTCTTGCTGCTGCAATTGCGGCACACATTCCTGAAAATCCGCCACCTACAACTACTAATTCGTAATTTTTTTCAATAAATTTCATTTTAATCATTTCCTCCGTCAGCCTTTAACTGTTCGGCTCTGTCAGCAGTTATTAAAGCGTCAATAACCTCGTCTAAATCACCGTTCATAAACTGCTCTAATTTATATATTGTAAGACCGATTCTGTGGTCGGTTATTCTGCTTTGAGGAAAATTATAAGTTCTAACTCGTTGCGAGCGGTCGCCCGAACCTACCAAAGTTTTTCGGGTTTCAGCAATTTCCTGTTGTTGCTCTTGTTGAACTTTATCATAAATGCGTGAACGCAAAATTTTCATAGCTTTTTCACGGTTTTTGTGTTGCGAGCGTTCATCTTGACACTCAACAATTGTGCCTGTCGGTAAATGGGTAATTCTAATAGCCGACTCGGTTTTGTTTACATGCTGACCGCCGGCGCCTGATGAACGGTAAGTATCAATCTGCAAATCGGCAGGGTTAATGTCAATTTCAACATCTTCGGCCTCGGGCAATACCGCAACGGTAACTGCCGAAGTATGAATTCGCCCTTGGCTTTCGGTTTCGGGAACACGCTGTACACGGTGTCCGCCCGACTCAAACTTCAGTCTTGAATAAGCGCCCTCGCCCTCAACCATAAACGAAACTTCTTTATAACCGCCAAGTCCTGTTTCGTTAGCAGAGAGCATATCAACCTTCCAGCCTTTGCTTTCGGCATACATTGTATACATTCTGAGCAGTTCGCCTGCGAAAAGAGCCGCCTCTTCACCGCCTGCACCGCCACGAATTTCAATAATAACGTTTTTATCGTCATTCGGGTCGCTTGGAAGTAAAAGAATTTTAAGTTCATCGGCACATTTTTCCATAATTTGCTTTGAATTTTCAATTTCTTCTTCGAGCATTTCTTTCATTTCTTTGTCAGTCTCGCCGTCAGAAATGAGCTGTTTTGCATCTTCCAAATTTTCTTTTGCACCGTTGTATTCTCTGAATTTTTCAACAATAGGCGTTAATTTTTTAGTTTCTCTCATCAGCGAGGTATAAAGTTTTTGGTCGGTAACAACCGCAGGGTCCATTAACTTTTGCTGAATTTCATCAAATCTTTGCTCAACTTCTTTTAATTTATCAAACATAAAAGTTTCCTTTCAAATTTATCTTGCAATTTCTTTGCCGTCTCGCATAATTTTGCGAATGTTTTTTTCGCAGGCGGAGCGTGGTATCATAACTTCGTGGTCGCAACCTAAACATTTAATTTTAAAATCCATACCAATGCGGTTTACCAAAAACTCTTTTGATTTGCAAGGGTGCGGTTTTTTCATTGTAATAATATCGCCGACCTGAATATCCATTCTTATCACCTTTGAAAATAATATTTATTCATTTTATATTATATAATATATAAGCGCAATAATCAAATAGTTTTTTACTTTTTTGCAAAAAATATCCCTGCTTAAAAAACAAGCAGGGAATAAGTTTCTTTATTTTTGCGTTTAATCGTTTTTTTCGCTGTTGTTGCAACAGTTTTGCTCGGTATCGTTTTGTGTTTGCTCGCAACAGCAATTTGAAATTTTTGTTTTTACAGATTGATTTACATAGTCGTAATAGCAATATTCCATAATTTTCACCTCATTACATATTATGCTATATCTTTTAATAGCGTGTAAATGCCCGAATTTATTACAAAAGCTAAATTTTTGGTTGAATATTCGCTTGAAATAGTATATAATTAGGTTGCGAAATTTTTTAAATTTTAAAGGAATTTCATTATGGATATTAATTACGATTTGTACAAGGTGTTTTGCACCGTTGCAAGAGAAAAAAGCCTTTCCGGCGCAGCGAAAAAGCTTTTTGTTTCTCAGTCGGCTGTCAGCCAGTCGATAAAGCAACTCGAAAAAGCGCTTGACTCAAAACTTTTTGACAGAAAGTCAAGAGGGGTTGAATTGACCGCCGAAGGTAAAATTCTTTTTGAATATGCCGATGGTGCGTTTTCATTGCTTGAAAGTGCAGAGAATAAATTTTTTGATATGAAAAATTTGAAATTCGGCAAAATAAAAATCGGCGCTTCCGATACGGTTTGCGCACTTATTTTAACCAACATTTTAAAAGATTTTCACGCAAAGTACCCCGAAATTAATATTCAACTTATAAATCAAACTACAAATCAACTTTTATCGCAATTAATGCTCGGCGAAATTGATATGGCGTTTGTCGCATTGCCGATTGTCGATGAAGAAAAGTTTAATATTAAAAAAATTACCGATATTAACGATTGTTTTGTGGTATCTGGCAAATATTCTCATTTGGCTCGCCGCACGCTTAATTTAAAAGAACTCGAAAACTACCCGATTTTAATGCTTGATAAAAAGAGTTCCGCAAGGCAGTTTTTAGACGATTTTTTGCAAAAAAGAGGTATTCAAACAACCCCTGCGGTTGAGCTTGCGAGCATTGACCTTTTAACTCGTTTTGCCGAAATCGGAATTGGCGTTTCGGCAGTAATTGAGCAATATGTTAAAGAAAAGTTAGAAAACGGCACGCTTGAAAAGTTGCGACTTTCCGAGCCAATTCCAAAAAGGGCTATAGGGCTTGTTACAAGAAAAAATGCAACGCCATCACCGGCGGGCAAAAAACTTATTGATATGTTGCGATAACGCAATTGAATTTGGCGGTGGTGAGGCAACTACCGCTCGCATAAGAGAATAAATTAGCAAGCAAATACGCCTTTTTGGGCGTATTTTCGCCGTAATGAAAGTAAATTTCTCTATGTTGATGCTGTATTCTTGTTGTTCGATTGGTTTGCCAAACTTATAACCGCAAAGAATTTTTTAGGAGATTTTTTTATGAAATTAGAAGAAAAAACCCTTGATAAAGAATATGTGTTTAAAGGTAGAATTATTAATGTTAGAGTTGATAAGGTTGAACTGCCAAACAAAAGTTTTGGTACAAGAGAGATTGTTGAGCACAACGGCGGAATAGGAATTTTGCCGATTGATGACGAAAACAACGCTTACCTTGTTAAGCAATGGCGCTCGCCCTATCAAAAAGTAATTACCGAAATTCCAGCAGGCAAGCGTGAGGGCGATGAAGACCCGAAAAAAGGCGGAATTAGGGAGTTAAAAGAGGAAATTGGCGCTGTTTGTGATGAAATTATACCGCTTGGAAAAATTTACCCGACACCGGGTTATTGCGGTGAAATAATTTATTTATTTTTAGCGAGAAAACTGACTTTTTCTTCGCAAAATTTAGATAAAGACGAATTTTTAAATGTTGAAAAAATACCTTTTGACAAATTAGTTGAAAAGATATTAAACGGCGAAATTTGCGACTCGAAAACCGTTGCCGCAGTTTTAAAAGCCGATAAAATTTTAAATAAAAAGAAGGCAAAAATATGAGAAAAACAAAATTAGTTTGTACAATTGGACCTGCAAGTTGCAACGAGCAAACGCTGATTAAAATGTGCGAAAACGGAATGAGCGTTGCAAGACTTAATTTTTCGCACGGCACCCACGAAACCCACAAAAAATATATTGATTTAATTAAAAAAGTGCGTAAAGAACTTAATGTTCCGCTTGCGATTATGCTTGATACAAAAGGCCCCGAATACCGCATTAAAACCTTTAAAGACGGCAAAGTTACAATAAAAGACGGCGATGAGTTTACCTTTACAAGCAAAGATATTGAGGGTGATAACAAAGCGGTTTCAGTATCTTACAAAGATTTGGCGAAAGAGATAAATATCGGCGACAAAATTCTTGTAAACAACGGGCTTGTTGTTTTTAAAGCGAAACGAGTTAATGATACCGATGTTGTTTGCGACTGCCTTGCAGGCGGTGAGCTTTCTGACAGAAAAAGTATGAGTTTTCCTAACAAGGTTTTAAATCAAGTTTATTTAAGCGAGCAAGACAAAAGCGATATTTTGTTCGGCATTGAAAACGGTGTTGATTATATTGCTTGTTCCTTTGTTTCGATTAAGCAAGATTTAGTTGATGTTAATAATTTTTTGAAACAAAACGGCGGTGAAGATATTGATGTAATTGCAAAAATCGAAAACCGTTCGGGCGTTGACAATATCGAAGAAATTTGTACAGAATGTAACGGAATTATGGTAGCCCGTGGCGATATGGGCGTTGAAATTCCTTTTGAGGAACTGCCTGCAATTCAAAAACATTTAATAACAACCTGCCGTCTGCTCGGCAAGCGTGTTATAACCGCAACCGAAATGTTAGAATCTATGATTCACAACCCGCGCCCGACAAGAGCGGAAATTTCAGACGTTGCAAATGCGGTTTATGACGGCACAAGTGCGGTAATGCTTTCGGGCGAAACTGCCGCAGGCAAATACCCTGCCGAAACGGTTGCGACTATGGCAAAAATTGCCGAAGAGGCGGAAAAACACATTAATTATAAAGAGCGTTTTTATAAAAACAATTTCAAAATAAAATCTATTAGCGATGCGGTTTCGCACTCGACTTGCGCTATGGCGATTGATATCAACGCAAACTGCATTGTGGCTTGCACAATGTCGGGTATTACCGCTCGATTTATTTCACGTTTTCGCTCGCCGATTGATATTATCGGTATGACAACCAACAAAAAAGCGTGGCATAAACTTGCGCTTTCTTGGGGTGTTACGCCTGTGCTTAGCGAAAAGTACGATTCAACCGATGTTTTAACCTACAAAGCGGTTGAAAGTGCAAAAAAGGTGTTTAATTTGCAAGACGGCGATAAAGTTGTTGTAACCGGTGGCAGAATTACCGGAAAATCCGGCAACACAAGTATGATTAAAGTTGAAATAATATAATAACCGCCTCTCGAGAGGCTCGACTCCCTCGTCTTCGGCATTAAAGTCTGATTTCACTTAAAGTTTTGTGTCGCCTCAGGGGGTGTAAGTTTGATAAGACTAAAAATCACGGTGTAGGGGTCGGCTTCCCAGACGACCCGCCAAAGTCTGCTGAAAACATATAATTTTTGACGGCGGCAGCTACGCCACCGCCCTACAGAGTTTATTTTTTCTCCTCAAGGAGAAGGCTTGCTCGTTAAGCCTATCAACAAAAAACCCGACTGTTTAAAAACAGTCGGGTTTTATAATTTGTTATTAACCTACAAGACCGCTTCGGCTGATACTTTCAACAAAGTATCTTTGAGTAAACGCGTAAAGCAATACTAACGGTGAAATTATAATAATTACACCGGCCGCTTTTGTTAAAGAAACGTTCAAAGTAGAAAGCGCAGAAGTATCTAAGTCTGTAAACAATTTGCCGTAAGTTGTCGAAATAAGCTCAATATTCTTCATAAAGATTGAGGTATATGAAGAGTCAAGCCATTGCCAAACAAACGAGAACAAGAAAATTGTAATCATCATAGAAACAGCGCCCGGCAACATAATGCTAATAAATGTTTTCAGCGGACCTGCGCCGTCAACGTAAGCCGCCTCTTCAAGTGCGTGAGGCTGACCTTTAAAGAACTGGCGCATAAGGAAAATGTAAAGCGAAGCTTTAAAACCTGTACAGGTTGCCGAGAACAAAAGCATAGGTCCCCAAGTATCAGTAAGACCTGTTGCGGTCATCATCATATAACGGGTTGTAAAGAGCAAGTCACTCGGTAAAACGAGCGCTAAAATTACAACCAAGAAAAGTGTATCGGTAACTTTTGACTTAAATCTTGCAAGGCCGTAACCTACAAGCGTTGCACAAGCAACATTAAGAAGCGAGCAAGCTATTGTTAAGCCGAGCGTTCTTAAAATTACCGTTAAACCGCCTAACTTTTGCCAAGCAGCAGCATAGTTTGCGGTTGTAAAATGTTTTGGTATGTAACTAACCGTTGCGTCATATAAGTCAGACGAAGTCATAACCGAGAATACGATTTTTTGGAAAAGAGGGAAAAGCACAATAAAGCTCATTCCGATAAGGAATATCAAACGAACTGTTGATATTGTATATTTAAGGGAATATTTTTTGAACTTTACTTTATCGAATTTTTTATTTGTTTTAGCTAAAGTACTCATTAAAACTCCCCCCTTAATCCTGATAGAATACAACTTTATTTAATACGGCGAATACAACTACCAAAATAGCAATTATAATCAACGAATAACTTACGCCCATTGCTGAAGCGGTATCAAAAGCAACCTGTGATACTTTGGTATGTATCTGCGTGATTACTCCGTTATTCGAGCCGTTAAAGTTGTCGACAATGGTATAGACGACTGACAAAAGTATAAGAGGTGATACCATAGGAAGACTGATTTTCCAGAATGTTTCCCATCTGGTTGCGCCCTCCATATAAGAAGCTTCATAAATCGAAGGCGAAATGCTTTGCAAGCCGGCTATGAAAATTACTATTGAAATTGCCGACATTGAAACGATATTTGAAATATTCGCTACCGAATTTACAATTAAATCTACCATCCAATCGGCAATTTCCATATCTTCAAGCATTGTTTTAAACACATCGGTAACCTGAATTGCTGCGCCCGAGCCTGTTTCGGAAAAACGGTCGCCCGAAGATACGATTGAAGCGATAAGTCCGTCACCGCTTAATGTAACAATCAAACCTGCCGAAATAATTACCGGCAAGAACATTACCGAACGGAAGAAACCTCTGCCTTTGAATTTTTGGTTTAACACACTCGCAATAAAGAATGCAAAAATTACAACAACAGGAACGTTGTAAAGCATTTCAGTAAGCGAAGTGAAAACTGCATCTCTGAAAGTGGTTGTTTCCATCCAGATTTCGCTGAAATTGCTAAATCCCCAATTTGAGTAAGAATAACCTAAAAATCCGTTACCGTTTTTAATTTCCGCAAAGCTGAAAACTACTGCGCAAATCATAGGGAAAATTACAAAAACAAGCGAACCTATTGCAAACGGAAGCGTGAATAAATAACCGCTTATTTTTTGTTTTGATTCAAGTGTTTTTCTTTTAGCCATTATTTATTCCCCCTCCTTAATATAATCTTGTGCCGCTATGGTAATGCCTTTTGCTTTATACTCTTTCGAGTTGTAATTTACATAAATTGAATTACCGTTTTGATAGGTTGTTTTAAACACACCTTCGGCTATTTGCTCGTGAGATTTAATCGGTGTTCCGTAAACCTCTTTAAGCGCTTCTGAAACATATTCATAAGAATCAAAGATTTGGTCTTTAATATCGCTGTAAACCGTTGAATAGAACGAATCGTAAGAAGTGTTTGCGAGTTCATCGTAATATGTTCCGGTCAACTTGTAATAAGCGCCTGCGCCGGATTCGATAATTCTAAGCAAATTCTGACGGTTGTTGTTACTAAGGTTAATAGGTTGATAGGTGTAATCAATATGACCCGAAAGAACCATTGCTGTAAACGGAACCGAATAATCGGTTTTATCATAATGAGCCGATTCAATAGGCATTTCATTAACTACGCTTAAATATTTAAGGTAAGCAGCTTGACCGCCTGAACCCATAATATTGTAACCGTCTTTTTTAGCAGAAGCGACAAGTTTTACAAGAGCTTTGTAAGTTTCTTGTCTTTCGGTAAAGCTTTCATCATCTTTAAAGTTTGAGTTAAGCTCGTTACCAATTTCTCTGTAAGAAACGTTTTTAATACCGTAATCTTTATAATTTTCCATAAAATCGTTAAAGTTTTCGGTAAAAGCTTCTTTTGTTAAAACATATTTTGCAAGTTTTTTATCTTTCAAAAAGTCAATCGGGCTGTATTCGCTGACAATTGAATCAGCGCTGTTTAATGTAGCCGCTCTGTCCTTTGAAGATGGTGTTTCTTCAGATTTATAAACATTCTGGAAATCAATATCAGGGTAGAAGCCTACGCCGAGTTTGTTAAGATTTTTAGAAAGTTCTTTTAATCCGTCTTCACCGCCTGCATCGCTGCTGACATCAATATCATCTAACGAGCTATGCTCATAACCGCCGTTGCACCAGCCTGTCAATTTAACATTCATATTGTTAAAGCCGTGCTTTTTTAGGTCAGAAGCAATGTTTGAAACTTGAGTGAAATCAGTCAAAGTTTGCTTTGAGTTATATTTAATACCAAAGAATTTCTTTGTTGTATTAATTACGCTAAGCGTTTCAATTGTTGAATAATAATCTTTCGCTTTAAGGTTTGCGCTGTCTTTACCGAAAAGTTTTTCAGAATAAAGCTTCGCCATACCTGAATAGGTTGCATCTTCACCCGAAAGGAAATACAAATCAAATGAAATGTTGCCAAGATATCTTTGGAATTGGTGTTTTGAGTATTTAGCGTCACCGTCGTTGTTACCGCTGTATGAGAAAGCGTCCATACTTACACGCTCATTTACTCTAAACTCTAAAGATAAATTGTTAGTTTTCGAGTTTGCTTCGTTGTAGTTATCAGCCGAAAGACCTGCGAAAGTATCGCCCGAATTTATTATGCCGAATACACCGTTGAAATTCTTTGTAGCGTTTGATTTTCCAACCGCACCTTTAACGCAAGCACCGAAAATCGGGAAAATTGCGTCATTGTAATAAGCGGTTTTTTCGTCAACTACTCTTGAATTATCAACACCGTACATTTGAACATAAGTTGAAGCGTAACGAACATCGCCTTTGCCGTTGTTAAAGTTCATAATTGAACCCGAACCGTCAGGCAATAAGAAGTAGCCGTCAACTTTATTGTCAAAATCCATAAGACCCGGTAACATTACAATTCTTTCAAGCGGATATTCTTTATTACAATAAATCTCTTTTTCAGGAATTGTAACATTAAGACCGGTTTCGGTTAATTTGTATTCAACAGAGAAAGAAAATTCTTCGATTTTTTCGCCCGAAGGAACATTAAGACCTTCGTTATCAGATTCAAGCTCTTTTTCGGTATAGCCGATTTCATCAAACAACTCGTTAAGCTCTACAATACTTTTGTAGTTCTTATAATTCTCCGCCGGCATATAATACCAAGGTTCTTCAAAAGCTTTTGGATAAGAGTTTTTCAAAGAGTCGATTTCGTCTTTATCATACTCTGCGAGCGACTCAGGCGTGGTATAATCGAAAAGCTCGTAATATTCTGCAAGGTAGAACGGGTCGCCCAATTTTTCGCCCAACTGCTCAAGTCTTTTTTCAGAAAGAGCAAGCGGGAATCTGATTTGATAATTAACATAACCTGCACCGTAAGTAACTTTTACACCGTTGTCAACATCAGCTAAAGCGAACATTCCCTGTTCAATACTTTCTTGTGAAGTCAACTCAAGGTCGGCACCCGAACTGTCAGTATATTTGAGAACGAAAACTTCGCCGCGGCGAACTTCATCAGAAGATGAATTTTTAATTTCGCTTTCCCAAACATATTTGGTTTTTTTGTTTACAACACGAATATCAGTAGTATATTCGTTGAAATAAAACTTAAAATTCTTATTTTCACTAACTAAAGTATATTCATCGTTTCCAAGGTCGCTCTCGCTTGCGCCTATGCCCGGAATGGTTTTCGGTCTTTTTGGGTTTTTCGACTCAATTTGACCGCAGGAGGAGAACACAAATGCCGAAGAGATAATAATTGCAACCATCAAAACCGATGAAATAATTCTTTTAAACATAAACATTCTTCCTCCTTTCTACCTTAGTGAAATTTCTTCAATAATATTTTGAACAAATGTTATCATTTGTTGAATAAGTGCTGCGAAAAGTATTGCAAGGAATACTACCAAAAGCATTACAACTACTGTTACAACTATTTCAAGAACTGCCATACCAAGATTGTAGTCGTGAATTCTCATATTGCCTAAGAATATTAAAAGGAATACCCAGAAAATCGCAATAGATACGAATACGGTATAGAAGTCGCCCTCTTCCTGAACCATAATGTTTGATAACAAAATAGCTACAGGGTAGAGATAAATAATTGGCATTAACGAATAGCAAGTTCCCATGTAAATTGCTTTAATGCTACCCTCGCCGTTCATAAGCGAAGTTACCGCCCAGTTGCAAACTACAAACAAAAGAACCGGTAAGCAGATTTTTGAAAATTCAATTAAAATATTAACATCTTCCGCATCGGCATTAAACACAAAGCCGGTAAATCTTGCTTGCAACAAGCTCATAAGCGAAACTGCTATTAAAATAATTGTTGCGGCAAGCGGGGAACCTTTGTTTTCACGGGTGAGGAGCCACGGACCGTTAAGCGGTCTAAACATTACTACTTTTGAGAATTTAATTTCTTCTAAAAGTTTTTTAGGTTTACGCTCTTTTTCGTGAGCTTTTCGCCATTTTTTGAATAATTTAATCAAAATAATCAAAACAACTAAAATAAGCAACGCCCAAGTGAAATAATCGTTAATATATTGTTGTCTTTGATATTTATAAGCTTTAGAATAATTCTCTTGGTCTTTAATTTCCTTAAAATACTTCATTGCCGTTTTGTAATCTTTATTGCGGTAATAAACTTTCGCAATATTTTGTTTTGCGACAACAGAGTTGTTGTTAAGTTTCAAAACCTCGTTCCAAATTTCAATTTCATCGTCATATTGGTCGAGATTGTGAAGTCTTGAAGCCTCAAAAATTTTCTTTGCATAATCTGTCATACTATAAGTATTAATGCAATGAAGCTCTTTATCAACTATAATGCATTGGTCGTTTAACCATTCAATACCAACAGGTACGTCAAGGTTGCCCTCAATATAGTTTACGTGAGCCATATCAGGATCATCAGCAACGGTACCGAATTCAAAAAGGTTAATTCCGTCTATATTATAGAAGAATACTTTACCTCTTAATTGGTCAAGAACCGCATAAATATCATCTTTTACCGTCATAACATCGGTAAGCGTTGAAGGTCCTTCAAGCGAAGCTTTCCAAGAAGCGTCAGTATCGCCGTAAGGTTTATTTTTATCTAAAGTTCTTAACACATCGTTACCTTTTGCATTAAGTTTTGAAAGCCCTTGAATATCATCATAAGTGTCTTTTTCAAACGCACTGTTTGTTACATATATGAAGCCTTCGTCATCAATATCAATACCGCTGTATTCAGTAGGAACGAATTGCTCCATCAAATCTTTTTGCTCATCGGTACTAATAGCACGCCAGAAAAGTTCAATAGGGTTATATGTAACGGCAGGAGCACCGATACATTGAATAAAATCTCCTCCGGCGTCAAACTCCATAATACCCATTGTAAAGCCTTTTGAAAGAATAAATATTCTTCCGTAAGCATCAACAACTATTTTTGTGGGTTGGAAGATGAAATCTTTCGGCAAAATTTCATTTGTAACACCGCAAATAACCATTTCGGTTTTAAAGTCTTTGGTTAATTTAATTACACGTCCGGAAGTTTCGTTTACAATGTTTTTTCTCACTGTATAATCCGAGTTTTCTTTTGTTGCACCGTTTTGGTCACAAATATAAATGTAATCTTCTGAGTCAACAAAAACATTTGTAACGCTTCCGAATTTGTCTTTAATTTCTTTTGTTTTACCGTCTTCTAAAGTAATTGTATGTTTAAAATCTCTAATAACTTTATTAAATGAAAAGTCGGAATTGAGAATTAAAACCATACCCTCTTCGTCTGCATTATCGCCCGAAACATAAACAAGTCCGTCTTTTGCGGCATAAATGTCGTGAGGAGCTACCATACCGACAGGCTTGCCCTTGTCGTCTTTCATATTTTTAAGGTCAATGTTTCTGTCAAAATAGAAAGCGTCAGGCGCTAAATGGTCTTCACCGTTGTTGTCATAAACATAAGATTTATACGAGGAGGCAGCGCTTACGCTATATTGCAAAGCAAATAGCAAAATGAGTAAAACTGCAAGAATTTTCTTTTTCATTTACACTTTCTCCCCTTTCCTAATCTTTCATACCCGATGAAGCCATAGTATCGAGAATTTGAGTTTGAGCAAGAATGAATATAAGCAACGGCGGAACAATCATAATAAGTGAGATTGCCGCTGCGGAACCCGTACGGGCGATACCGCCTGCCGCTATTTGGCTCAAAGCGTATTGAAGCGGTTTTTTTGCTTCGGTGAATACAACTGTTGATGCGGAAATACCCCACATTGCCTGCACCGAGGTCATAAGCATTGTAAGCCAAGCAGGTTTTACAAGAGGCATTACTATTTGAGTGAATATTCTAAGTTCACTCGCACCGTCAATTCTCGCCGCTTCAAGCAATACATTCGGAATTGACGAAGCCATAAACTGTTTCATAAGGTACAGACCCATTGAACCGCCTACATAAGGAATAATCATTACCCAATAAGTATCAATCATACCGAGTTTTGACTGAATAATATAGTTAGGAATGTATGTAACCGCAGGGGTAAACATAAGGGAAAGTACAATTACTCTTGATATGAAGTTTTTTCCGGGAAAATCTCTCTTTTCAAGCACGTACGCTGCGAGCGAAGCGAGAATTATATGGAAGAAAGTTGCAACAACCGTTACGAAAACGGTGTTGAAAATGTATCTTGAGAAAGGTACCCAAGATGAACTCATAAGAGTTGAAATACTCTTAAAGTTTGCAAGAGTCGGGTTGCGGAAGAAAAGTTTCGGCGGGAAGAGGAACAATTCGTCCATAGGCTTAAACGCATTACAAAATACATAAAGCATAGGAATGAACATTATTGCACCTACTAAGCACAAGAAAAGGAAGTTTGCAATAATACCGCCTCGACTTCTTGCCGGGCCCGGATTAAATTTTTTCTTTGACGCTTTAAGTTTTTTAAGGTCAACAGTTTTTGTTGCAGATGCCATATTACTGTCCCACCTTTCTTAATGCTCTTTGAATAATTTCGTTTGAAGCAACCATCAATGCAAACAATACGGTTGCAATTGCACAGGCATAGCCCATTTCAAAACGAACATTACCGTAGTCTTCAATGTGATTAAGAATTGTATGAACCGCATAATCGGTTGAAGGATTACCGAACAGTATAGTAGTAACCGCACCTACTGAGAACGACTGTGTAATACTCATTACCGCTGCAAACATCAACTGCGGTAACATACTCGGCAGAGTGATGAACCAAAGTTCCTGCCAGCGGTTACGAATACCCTCAACATAGCCGGCTTCATATTGTGAACGGTCGATAGTTCTGAAACCTGCTACATTTGAAAGGAAGCCTGTACCGAGCGACATCCAAATAACAACCAACATACAAATCCAAATCATATAATCTGTATCGGTCATAAACTGAATAGGCTCGTTTATTAACCCTAAATTAATTAAAGTACCGTTTACCCAGCCGTAAGAGTCGCCCGAGAACATAATTCCGAATATGGTGTAAGCCGCACCCGAAATTGAAGGAGCGTAAAGAATTGTTACCATTATCGCTCTTGTTTTCGGTCCGAGTTCGTTAATGAGCCAGGAAAACATAACGCACATTATGTAACCGACAGGACCTGTAATTACTGCAATTTCCAAAGTGTTTTTAACAGCGGTAATAAAAATATCGTCGCTTGCGAGTAAGGTACGGTAATTGTCAAGTCCGATAAAAGTCGGTGCTTCAAGTACATTATAATAAGTAAAACTTAATACGATAGACGCTAAAACGGGAAGAACTGTAAACAGGAAAAAGATTAATCCGTAAGGTAACATATAAAGGTAGCAATCCCAGTTATTTTGGAATTTCTTTTTAAGCAGTTTTCTGTCAGTAGCTCTTATCGCTTTTTTGTCAGCAGAAGACAAAGTTGCCATATTTTATAACCTCCTCCTATTCTTCTTTTAATACAGGAAGTCCAAATTCCTGTCGTTTCTTTGTGATTTCGGCGTTAATTGTTTGCGCATAATCATAAAGTGTATCTTTTGCGTCTTTATCTTTATAAACAACTCTTCTAAATGCGTTGTTTATATGACGGTCAATAAAGTAACTACCTGCAATTTGCGGAAGTGCTTTACCCCAAGAGAGCTGGTCGTTAAGAACGTTTTTCTCTTTTGCCGCCCAAGGTAACTGTTCAAAAGCGTTGAGGTTTGCTGTGTTGTAACGAGCAGAAGCACCAAGCACGCTTTCAATTTGGTTACCGAATGAAGCTTGTGTCGGAGTTGAAGTCCACCATTTCAAGAATTTCCAAGATAAATCAAGGTTGGTATTATTACTTGAAATAATCAACGCACAGTTATTGAAAACCGTGGTAGAATGGTCAATATATTTATTGCCGTTTGAATCGGTACGCTCATTACCCGGTACCAAAGTGTAACCCCATCTGCCGTTAATTTCCGGAGCGGATACCGCAAGGGTATTATAAATTGTGAACGAGTCGATTGCCAACGGCATTTCACCTGTTCTGAAACGGGTTTTAAAATCGTAAGAAAGCGGCAAATCGTAGTTTACATAATAATTTGTCCACAACTTAAATGCTTTAATAGCGGCATCTGTTTGCAAATCGGTTGATTTTTTATCAGAAACAAACATATCTCCGCCCATCTGTCTGAGCATAGAGTAGAAAACATTTGTACCGTTGTTTGCAACAAGCGATGTTGAAACAGGCATACCGAATTCAAGATTCTTTTTATTTAACGCGGTGATTGTTGTTACGAGTTCGCCCCAAGTTTTCGGAATATCAATTCCCTCAGCAGCAAGTACATCGGTACGGTAGAACATTACTTGGAAGTCCTGCTTTTCAGGGAGAGCATACAAGCCTGTATCCTCCTCTTTTCCCTCGCCGACGCTGTCAAAATAGAATGGGGTAAGTGTTTCTGAATAGAAGCGGTTAAGAACCTCATCAAAAGACTGATCCCAATCGCTGCCGGCAGTACCTTTATCATCTTTAAACTTCTTTAAATCCTGTGCTGCATGACGGAGCGCAAAGTTTACAGGCTCTGTTGTCGCTTGGTCGAGAACTACATCAGGTCCGATACCTGCAACTACCGCAGAAAGAACGGCGCCTACATTTACAAGTTCAAGGTTTACCTGATAACCTGTTTGTGCAGTATAGGTGTTGTTAATTAACTGACGAACAATTTGGAATTGGTCACGACCGGTTGCTAACCAAACAGTAATTGTTTCGTCATCATTTTCATCAACCGCTTTATCGTTACCAATTGCGTTGTAATCAACGGTGAATGATGAAATAAATCTGTTTACGCTGTAACCAAGACTTTCAAAGAAACCTACTTCAGGCTCTTTAATGTCGCTGTTCGGTGCCGAAAGCGAAATGTAGTCGATTTGAAGCGGAACATAAGAAGCCGAATTAATCCAAGTACCGAGCGAGCTTACATTTGTTTTAAAGTAAGAAAGCTCTTTACCGATTTTATCGCTGTCATTCGTCATTTTTGTCATTTGACGAATAAGAGTGTTAAGCGTTGACAAGCCCGAGCTTGACTCACCTGTATATTTTTCAATACCGTCAACTATTGATTGCAAAACTTTTGCACATTTGCCCAAGCCTTTAACCTCATCAGGAATAAGCTCGTCTAACTGATAGTCACGGTTTTGGTCAGGCTCTGTTCCGGTAATTTTGATGATTTGACGATAAATTTCGTTAATTTCATTCAAAGTTTCGTTTGCAATTTGCAAGAATTTACCCATTTTTGAAAGGGTAGTTTCAAGCGTAATTACATAACCCGGTTCAAGATAAACCAAACACTCTTCGCCGTTTGCCTTTTGCGGACAATACATAGCCCAATCGGCTGTATAATTAAACTCAAGCGCTTTTGCTTCTTTAAAAGGAGTTTCATTATTAATGTAAAGTCTTCTCGGCGAACGCATACCATCGTTAACATTTTGACGATATTTAAAGTTAAGCGAATAAAAACCGGGTTTAACATCATCGGCAACAGTCCAAGAAATAGCCTGTTGCATATATTGCCAGTTTGTACCGCCTGTCATATTAACCGATTGAGTGTAAGCGGAAGTGTTTTTACCGTAAGTCGAAGTTGAAGCGGTAGAAACGTCAGCCGAAGGATAAAGAGTTTTATCAGTTTTATCAGTAGCAAACTCCGCTTCCATAATTTTCTCGTCGCCGCTATATTTTTTAGCATCTTTGTGTTTGCTTAAATATGTTTCGTAAGAGTCAACACTTTTTATTGGAACAATTTCAATGCTTCCTATAACCATTGGCTCTTTAACTGCTTCAAAGGTCAGCGTGTTTTCGCCTTTTTTAAAGCAGAACTGAAGCGGGTCGTTGTTGTAACCGAGATAATCGTTAATATAAGACTCTTTCCAAATGAAAACTTCTTTTTGGTCAGGTCTGATATCGTTTCCGAGATAATCTTGATGGAAGCCTAACTTGCCATCACTCTTTTTAACAAAATTATCTACAAAGTTTCTTGTGAAAGTACATTGTGCGACGTTGGTGTAAGGTGTTTCGCCGTTGATTTTCAAATCTCTTACAATGTTAATGTCTTTACCTTTCACAGTAAAATATTTAACCTTAATGTTATACTTTCCGTCTTTTTTCATGTTGAACTTGAAAGTAACATTGTCGGTTTCGTCGGTATAAACAACCTGTTTAAAGTTAAAACCGGCGTTTGACTTATACTTTGAACCTTTTTCAATTTTTACGCCTTCGGTTTTTTTAGTAACTTTGTCAGCTAAAACAGTTACATTTTCTTTACCGTTAGCGATTTTTGAATTGGCTTCAAGGTATTGGTCATAAGTAGCAATCTCGTTATAAGTAACTTTGCCGTAAACCGCCGAAGTGTTCGCTTTGTTTTTAGCGACACCGTCAAGTGCGGCTTTGGCGTTTACGAGATCAGCTGCATTTTCGGCAGATACCGCAACTCCCAAGCAAGTTGCAGAGATTAAAACTGCCATAAGAATAGAAAATACTCTTTTCATCACCGTTTTTCTCCTATAAAGATTTTCACTAAAAATAAATACCCTATTTTTTGCGCTTTTTTCACACAAATTATGAACAAAAAAGTTATGTTTCAACGTGTTTTCGGCGTTTTCAACATAAACTACGTCATATTTTTGTGCAAGTTGCACAATTCGATAGCGATATTTATTCAATGATGTCTTATAATAACATAATAAGCAACCCTTTTCTTGCTAATTTGTGATAATTGTTTGTTGAAATTTACTTAATTAAGTTATTTTTTATACAAATTTAGCGGAAAGCTTTTATAGAAAAGAGTTGTTTGTTAATCAAATATTCAAAATTTATAAAAAAATCCTTGTGTTTTTTCGGTTTTTTAACTTTTCTATTGTGCAAAATGCACAATGCTATATACAACTTATAGTGGTCTGCTAAAAAAGCAGATACAATTAAACAAATAAAAAGGGGATTGACAAACGCCTTTTTTCGTTATATAATAACTGATATATAACAAATGTTATTTTACAACAGCGAGGTGATATAAGTGCCACCGAAACCAAAGGTTTTTAAAGAAGATATTATTAATTCCGGCTTTGAAATTTTGCGTGAAAGCGGTAAAAGTGCAATTAACGCAAGAGCGGTTTGCAAAAGGCTTAACTGCTCTACCCAGCCGATTTTTTCGCACTTTTCATCAATGGAAGAGTTTAATAATGCGCTTGTTCGCAAGGCGAAAGACTTGTACAATAATTATATAGAAAATGCGCTGAAAAAAGAACGGGCTTTTAAAGCGAGCGGTAGGGCTTATATTAAGTTTGCGAAAGATGAGCCCGAGCTTTTCAAACTGCTTTTTATGGGCGAAAACGCCGAAAATCCGCCGGCAGAAATTTATGATGAAAACTATGGCGATGTCCTTGAAAAAGTAGAATTATCAAGCGGACTTAACAGCGAAAAAAGTAAACAGCTTTATTTTTATATGTGGATTTATACTCACGGGATTGCAACGCTTACGGCGACTAAAACCGAGCGTTTTACCGATGAGCAAATAGACGAAATTTTAACGCCCGCTTATGCGAGTATGCTTGAATATTTAAGAAAAGAGGGAAATGATGAACGCAATTGAAATTAAAAATTTGAAAAAATATTTCGGCGAGGTAAAAGCGGTTGACGATATTTCGCTGAAAGTAAAACAAGGCGAACTTTTCGCTTTTTTGGGGCTAAACGGCGCCGGAAAATCAACCACAATTTCGATTATTTGCGGAACGCTTAAAAAAGACAGCGGAAAGGTTTTTGTAAACGGTTTTGACATTGACACCGACATTGACAAAATAAAAAAAGATATAGGCATTGTTTTTCAAGGCTCGGCGCTTGACAAGCCATTAAGCGTTATTGAAAATTTGCGCTCACGTGCCGCGCTTTACGGAATTTTCGGAAAAGATTTTGAAAACCGAATTCAAAAAATCAACGAAATGTTTGAGTTAGATGAAGTTTTAAACCGTCCTTACGGCAAACTTTCGGGCGGACAAAAACGCAGGGTTGATTTTGCGCGCGCATTAATTCACAGCCCGAAAATTTTGATTTTAGACGAGCCTACAACAGGGCTTGACCCGCAGTCGAGAATTTTAGTTTGGAAAATTGTCGATAAACTGCGAAAAGAGCAGGGTCTTACCGTATTTTTGACCACTCATTATATGGAAGAGGCGGCCGAGGCGGATTATGTTGTAATTCTCGACAGCGGAAAAACGGTAGCTGACGGCACGCCGAATTTTTTGAAAGAAAAATATTCTTTTGATACTTTAAAAGTTTACAACGCCGTTGATAAAGAGGTTTTAAAACAGCGAAATCTTGAGTTTAAAGAGGAAAACGGCTATATAAAAATCAAGGCGAAAAACATTGCGAAAGCAAAGCAAATTTTAATTGAAAACGCTGACATTTTTGACGATTTTGAGATAATTAAAGGTAAAATGGACGATGTTTTCTTAAATGCAACAGGCAAAGTTTTACAAGGGGGCGAGCAAAAATGAACGATATTAGATTTTTAGTAAGAAGAAACATTAAAATGTTTTTTAAAGACAAGGGTTTGTTTTTCACTTCACTTATTACCCCTTTTATTTTGCTGGTTCTTTATGCAACTTTTTTGGCAAATGTATATAAAAGTAGTTTTACAGAAAACCTGCCAAAAGGCTTTAAGGTAGCCGAAAGTTTAATAAACGGACTTGTCGGCGGACAGCTAATAGGCTCGCTTTTGGCGGTTTCTTGCATAACGGTTGCTTTTTGCTCGAATATGCTTATGGTGCAAGACAAATTTAACGGCGCAAAAGCGGACATTCGCATAAGCCCTGTTAAATCTTCGCATTTGGCGCTCGGCTATTTTTTGGCAACATTCGCCTGCACATTTATAATTTGCCTGTTTGCAATGGGAGCTGGTCTTGTTTACATTTCGTTTATAGGCTGGTACATTACATTCGGCGACATTTTAATGCTGATTTTAACGCTGTTTATTATGGTAATTTTCGGCACTTCGCTTTCTTCTATAATAAACTTTTTCCTCTCTTCGCAAGGGCAAGTATCGGCGGTCGGCTCGCTTGTTAGCTCGGTTTACGGCTTTATTTGCGGTGCTTATATGCCGATTTCAACTTTTGGCAAGGGGCTACAAAAAGCAATTTCTTTTCTGCCGGGAACTTACGGCACCTCGCTTATTAAGCAAAACGCTTTAAGAGGCGTTTTTGAAGAGATGAAAAACACTCATTTTCCGACAAAAGAAATTGAAATGATTAAAGACAGCATTGACTGCAACCTTTACTTTTTCGACAACAAAGTTTCTTTTGCTGCAATGTACGCTATTATAACCGGCTTTTCGCTCGCACTACTTATAATATATATATTAATGAACTCGCTTTCAAAGAAAAACAAATAAAAACAGAATAAAAAAACGAAAATACCCTGTTATAGTTTAAAGCTATAGCAGGGTATTGTTTTAATGTATTTGACAAATACCTATCGATATGGTAAGATTTAGACAGATTAAGAAAAGAGGAGGCAAAACAACTATGAAAACATTAAGTTGTCGATGTCGATGTTGCAAATTAAATATGCTCGGCAAAATGCCGAATCGACAAATTTCACGAATGTGTATGTAAACACTAATTTCATTAAAAAAATAACAAACTATTATAAAAAATAAAATTAAAAATTCGGAGGAAAATTTACTATGTCTATATTTAAAAAAGAAACAACAAAAGTTGATATAAAAGATTCAAAAAATTGGGGTTTTGAAACCCGTCAGGTACAAATCGGTCAAGAAAACGCAGACCCTGCTACAGATGCTCGTGCAGTTCCAATTTACGCTTCGGCTTCTTATGTTTTCCACAACGCAGAACACGCCGCAGACCGCTTCGGTCTTCGTGATGCAGGCAACATTTACGGCAGACTCACAAACCCAACTCAAAGCGTTTTTGAAGAAAGAATAGCATCACTTGAGGGCGGTGTTGCAGCTCTTGCAACCGCTTCGGGCGCAGCCGCTATTACTTATACAATTCAAGCACTCGCAAAAGCAGGCGAACACATTGTCGCTTCAAAAACAATTTACGGCGGTACTTACAACTTGTTCGCAAACACATTACCGCTTACTTCAAACATTACCACAACATTTGTTGACCCAGAGGAAAAAGACGCTTTTGAAAACGCAATTCAAGAAAACACAAAAGCAATTTACATTGAAACACTCGGCAACCCAAACTCAAACATTATTGATATTGAAGAGGTTGCAAAAATCGCTCACAAACACAACATTCCGCTTGTTGTTGACTCTACTTTTGCAACGCCATTTTTGGTTCGCCCAATTGAATACGGCGCTGATATTGTTGTTCATTCGGCAACAAAATTCATAGGCGGACACGGCACCGCAATTGGTGGTGTTATCGTTGACAGCGGTAATTACGACTGGAAAGCCTCGGGCAAATATCCTTGGATTTCAGAGGCTAACCCTTCTTACCACGGAATAAGTTTTTCAGACGCAGTCGGCGCAGCCGCTTTCGCAACTTACATTCGTGCAATATTGCTTCGCGATACAGGCTCAACCCTTTCACCGTTCCACGCATTTTTATTCTTGCAAGGGCTTGAAACTTTGTCGCTTAGGGTAGAACGCCACGTTGAAAACGCTTTGAAAGTTGTAGATTATTTGTCGAAACACCCACAAGTTGAGGCGGTTCATCACCCATCGCTTTCAAGCGAAAAGAGCCACAATCTTTACAAAAAATATTTTCCAAACGGTGGTGGTTCAATTTTCACTTTTGAAATTAAAGGCGACGACAACACCGCAAAGAAGTTTATTGACAATCTCGCAATTTTCTCACTTCTTGCTAACGTTGCCGATGTAAAATCGTTGGTAATTCACCCGTCAAGCACAACTCACTCGCAGTTAAGCGAAGCAGATTTGCTCGACCAAGGAATTAAACCTAACACAATTCGTCTTTCAATCGGTATTGAAAAGGCTGACGACTTAATCGCCGCTCTTGACGCCGCATTTGAAGCAGTAAAATAATAACATTCATCAGAAATTTTTAATATACTCCCCCTAATATTTTTAACATTAACTTAATTTACAAACAAAAAGCACCCTTTCGGGTGCTTTTTTAATACTGAATTATTTAATTTTTGCGGAAGCTTTTTTGCTAAATGTGCCGTAGAAAATATCGCCATCAATATCTTTGTGATATTTTCTTGCTCTAAAGTAATATTTTTTGCCGGATTTTAACTTTTTAATAACAGTTTTTTTCTTTGAAGTATAAACCTTTTTGGCGTTTTTAAACTTTTTGTTTGTGGAATATTGAATTTGATAGCCTTTTACCGCTTTATCAAAGTTTTTAATAGTAAGGGTTGCTTTTTTCTTGCCTTTTTTAACTTTAATTTTCGGTTTTGCGGTAAAGTTTGCAACTTTAAGAGATTTTGTTTTATAATCGCCGTTTACAGTAAAGTCATCGGTTTTAACATAACCTCTTACTCTGTAAGAATATTTTTTGCCGGCCTTTATATTTTTGTCGGAATATGAGGTAACATCTCCGCTTTTAACTGTTTTCCAGCTTCCTTTGTCAACTTTGCGTTGGAGTTTATATTTTGCAAAATAGTCAGGTGTGCCTGAAGAAGAGTCCCACTCAACACTAATCTTTTTACCTTTTTGACTATAACCTATGATTAAATCGATTTTTTTCGGTGTGAGCGCTTTCTTTGCGAGGTTTTCAACCGCATTTGAAATGTTATCAGCTTTAGTCCAATCAGCAGTTGAATTTACAGTTGTTGCATAAACTTTTTTATCATCAGCAGAAACTAAAACTGTGTACTCATCAAGCTTTGTTGCGTTTGTTTTTGCAATTTTATAAGGCAATTTTATTTCATATTCCAAATTTGTTGGAAAATCGCCTAAACGTCTTATGCTTGTCATTACCGAATCTGCGCTTGTTGCTGATGAATTAGGCTCTATAGCATAAAGCCAAAAATCAGTTTTGCTGAATTTGCCTACGCCGACAGGCAAAATATGGCTGTTTAAATCGCTAAGTTCAGTAGTATAAGTGTTTTCAATTCTAACAGAATAATACTGAACGCTACCGATTGTTTCAGTTAAGCCCTCATAATTTGATTGGTTAATAAACTGCTCTTTGGTTTGCGGGAAATTGTCTTTTAAATCGTAATCACTCGCATAAGGCAAATTGAAAATGTCATAATACGCATTGTAAAAATCATCAATTTCATATTCCGAAAGAGTGACTTTGTTGAAAACAACAATTGAGCCGTCTGATTTTATTTCGGTTTCTAATGTGTTAGTACAGCTTGCAAGCGAAATTACAATCAGCAATGAAAGTAAAATTGAAATAATTTTTTTAGCTTTGTTCATAATAATTCTCCTTTTCATTTGGTTTAACTAAATTATATTATAATTTTTTAAAGTTGTCAAGATTATAAAAAATGCGCTTTGAAAAGAAAAAATCTTCTCAAAACGCATAAAATTATTCGTTATCGTATTCCTCGTCTTCTAAAACTTCTGCTTTTGTTGTTGTAGTTTTTTTCGCAGTTTTTTTAGTGGTTGTAGTTGTAGTAGTCGTGGTAGTAGCTTCGGTTGTTGTGGTAGTTGTAGTAACATAAATATTAACATTTACCGTGACTTTTTCATCGCCCGTTACCGTTGAACCTACGCTCGGCGACACGTCTGAAACCGCATCAGGCGTAGAATTTGGCAAATATTTTTCGCCAAATTGAATGTTTTCAACAGAAAAGCCTGCCTCAAGCAGTTTAATAAGTGCGTCTTGCTTTGAAAGTCCTACAATATTAGGCATTGAGAAGTTTCTCGGTCCTAAACTTACCACAAATTTTACTGTTTGATTTTTTTTGAGTTTAGTTCCTGCCTTTGGCGACTGCGAAATAATTGTGCCTTTTGGCGTAGAGTCATATTTTTTAGATTCAACATCAAAATTAAGCCTTGCACGCTCTTTTAAATATTGCGCATCTGACAACAAATCGCTAATTTTTAAGCCTACATAGTTTTGCACTTCGGTAATGTTATCAGAGTCGTCAACCGTTACATTTTCAACGCTTGTGGTTGCGGTAATAGTGGTATTTTCATCTTTTTGCTCGGAATTGTCATAAAAAACGAACAAAACCGCTGCTACTAAAGCCAAGCAAATAAGCGCAGCACAAGCTGAAATAATTATAATTTTTCTGCGGTATTGTCGGCTTGCAACCGCTTTAACCTCGCCTGTTTTGCTGTTGTATTTCGGGCTTAATTTCGGTGCGCTCAAAATATCGGAACGGAACTCTTCAACCGAAGAAGTACGCTCTTCAGGCATAATTTCAAGCGAGTTTGCAAGCGCCGATAAAGCACCGCCCGAAAGCGATTTTGCAACATCTGCCGGAATTGTCATTTTATCATCAGTAACCCTAACGGTAGCTTCCGGCGGAGGATTGCCGACCAACATTCTGTAAACCAAAGCGCCCAATGCGTAAACATCAGTCCAAGGGCCTTGTTCGCCTTCAAAGCCGTATTGCTCAATTGCGGCGTAACCTTTGTGCAAGCTTGCTTTAAAATCTGTTCTTGCGGTTCTTGCTTGTTTAATGCAAAATTCGGTCAATCGCAATTTGCCGTCTTTGCCGACAAGAATAGTATCAGGAGAAATGCCCCTATGAATAATATCTACCGAATGAAGCGAAGAAATGGTAGAAAGCAGCGGCATAAGCATAGGTCTTATTTGGTCGAAATTTAGAATTCCGCCGTTTCTTAACAAAAAGTCACGAAGCGTTATCGCCTCAACATATTCGGTAATATAATAAGAAGTGCCGTTTTCTTCAAAAATATCAAGAATGTTTAAAAGCCCCGAAAAACCGTTCATTCTCGAAAGGTTTTTTGCAAGCGAATTAAACTCAAGCCTGTAATTTTCAAAAGCAAAGCCAAATTGCGCAAGCGGTTTAACCAAAGTGTTAATGCGTTGCGCCATACCCGAAGGAAAATACTCTCTAATTCTTACAGGGCAGTCTTTTAAAATATCATAACCGATATAGGTAAAGCCTTCTCCGTTTTCATTGAAAATTTTACCTACATAATATCTTTTTTGCAAAAGCGTTTTAATGGGCAGAGCCTGAGGGTCGTTGTCGTTTGTTTCGTCAAATTTACAATGAGGACATTCCGGCGAAAAATCCGGTTTTTCTCTCATACAGCCAAAACAAAGTTTTTCAATATCAGCCATAATAAACACCTTTCATAAACTTATAGTTATAGTAATTATACCATATTTTTTTAAATATCGCAACAATTATAACAAAACTGTAATATTGCCGAAGAAAAAACAAAAAAGCAGACGCAAAAAACTGCGTCTGCTTTTAAATTAAAAAATTAGTCGATTTTTGGAAGTTTTGACATATATTTTTCTAATTCTTCATCGCTTGGAACATAGTCGTCCATTTTGCCGTCGTGATATTTTTCGTAAGCGACCATATCGAAATAACCTGTGCCGGTTAAGCCGAATACGATTGTTTTTTCTTCGCCTGTTTCTTTGCATTTTAAAGCCTCGTCAATTGCCACTCTAATAGCGTGAGAGCTTTCAGGAGCCGGCAAAATGCCTTCAGCTCTTGCAAATTCTTCAGCTGCCTCAAAAACTTTTACCTGCGGTACTGAAACTGCTTCCATATAACCGTCATCATAAAGTTGCGAAAGAATTGAGCTCATACCGTGATAGCGTAAACCGCCTGCGTGGTTAGGAGCCGGAATAAATCCGCTACCTAATGTGTACATTTTTGCAAGCGGACATACCATACCTGTATCGCAAAAGTCATAAGCATATTTACCTCTTGTGAAACTTGGGCAAGAAGAAGGTTCAACAGCGATAATTCTATAATCAGCCTCGCCGCGAAGTTTTTCGCCCATAAACGGTGAAACCAAACCGCCGAGGTTTGAACCGCCGCCTGCGCAACCGATAATAATATCAGGTTTAATGTTGTATTTGTCAAGCGCAGCTTTGGTTTCAAGACCGATAACTGATTGATGAAGTAAAACCTGATTTAAAACGCTGCCCAAAACATATCTGTAGCCTTCGGTAGAAGTTGCAACCTCAACCGCTTCGGAAATTGCGCAACCGAGCGAGCCTGTTGTGCCTGGGTATTCTGCCAAAATCTTTTTACCGATTTGAGTTGTTTCAGACGGTGAAGGAGTAACGTCTGCACCGTAAGTTCTCATAACTTCTCTGCGGAAAGGTTTTTGCTCATAAGAAACTTTAACCATAAATACTTTACAGTCAAGTCCGAAATATGCACAAGCCATTGACAAAGCAGTACCCCATTGACCTGCACCGGTTTCGGTAGTAACGCCTTTCAAGCCTTGTTTTTTAGCATAATAAGCTTGAGCGATAGCAGAGTTTAATTTGTGGCTTCCGCTGGTGTTGTTACCCTCAAATTTGTAATAAATTTTAGCCGGTGTGCCTAATTTCTTTTCAAGATTATAAGCCCTTACCAACGGAGATGGACGGAAAGTTTTGTAGTAATCTAAAATCTCTTTAGGAATATCAAAATAAGCTGTGTCGTTATCGAGTTCTTGTTTAATAAGCTCCTCGCAAAAAACAGGTGCTAACTCTTCGGGTTTCATAGGTTGATGTGTGCCTGGGTTTAAAAGCGGAGCCGGTTTGTTTTTCATATCGGCACGAACATTGTACCAAGCTTTCGGCATTTCGCTTTCTTCAAGATAAATTTTGTAAGGTATTTTTTGTTCTGACATAGTTCAATGTCTCCTTTCAGAAATTGTTTATTCAATTACCCACTTCGATACTTATTTCGTTGAAAACGGTTAAAATATCGTTAATGGAGGTATTTTTCTTTTCATCTTCTTTTTTGTCCATAATAATTTCGCCGCCGCTCATCATTAACAGGCGATTGCCGTAGGCGCAAGCATGGCGAAGATTATGAGTTACCATTAAAGCGGTTAAATTTTTCTCTTTTACAACTTTATCGGTAAGAAGCATAATTGTTTCGCTTGAATTGGGGTCAAGCGCTGCGGTATGCTCATCTAAAATAAGCAAGTCGATATCGGTCATTCCTGCGATAACCAGCGCTAACGCTTGTCGCTGACCGCCCGAAAGTGCGCCGACTTTAACATTCATTCTGTCTTCAAGCCCCATGTTGCATTGACTGATAATTTGTTTATAATAATCAATTCGCTTTTTTGAAATCGCTTTTGTAAGCGAATATCTTTTTTGTTTGTTGTCGGCAAGCGCAAAGTTTTCAAGAATTGTAAGATTGGAGCAAGTGCCTTTTTTCGGGTCTTGAAAAACCCTGCCTATGTGTTTTGCTCTTTTATATTCTTTAACTTTGGTAATATCTTTTCCCTCAAACAAAATCTTGCCGTCATCAAGGTCGTAAGTTCCGCAAATAAGGTTTAAAAGCGTTGTTTTACCGCTGCCGTTTGAGCCGATAACCGAAACAAATTCGCCTTTATTAATTTTTAAATTAAAATCTTTAAAAAGATTCATTTCATCAACGGTGCCTTTATTAAAAGAGGTGTAAACATTCTTAAGTTCAAGCATTTTTACTGCCTCCTTTAAATTTAAGTTTGCCCGACAAAAGCAGAGCAACAGTAAACAAAACTGCCATAATGAATTTGTTATAAGCGCTCGGAACGCCGAGTTTTTGCGCTAATGTTAAGCAAGCCTGATAAATAATTGCGCCTAAAATTACCTTTGTGGTATCTTTCATAAATTTAACTTTTTTAAACAATGAAATACCGATAATAAGCGAGGCTAATCCTATAACAATCATTCCAATGCCCATGCTTTGATTTACGTTGCCGTTAATTTCGGTGTAAAGTGCGCCCGAAATTGCCGCAAGTCCGTTGCCTATTGCAAGACCGACAATTTTTGACTTGCCGGGGTCGCAAGAAAGCATTTTTACAAATTGGGTATTATTTCCCGTTGCTCGAAGCAATAAACCGTTTTTGGTTTTCAAATAAAAATCAAGCAAAATTTTGCAAATTACCGCAAAAGCAAAGAAAATTACCAAATCTCGAAGTCCTATGTTGCCGAAATCTCTTAATCTTGCGGGAATAAAAGAAAACAATTTTGTAGAATGAAGTGTTACAACATCTCTTCCGTAAGGAATTGAAGTTTCACCGCTTACGGTAAAGTCGCCGACAAGTCCTACGCTTGTTGAAACAAGGTTAATAGAAATTAACATTGTCGATACCAAAATACCGCAAAGCAAAGGGCGAATTTTCAGTTTAACATTTAAAACACCCGTTAATGCGCCGAAAAGTGCGCCGACAATAAACGCTAAAATTATTCCTAAAAACGGGTTAATTCCATTAGAGCAGATAAGCCCGTAAGCAACTGCGCCCGAAAGAAATGTACCCTCAACCGTTAAATCGGGAAAATCTAATATGTGAAATGAAATATAATAGCCTAACGCAATAAGCGAATAAACAAAGCCTTGACTTAAAAATACATCACAAGCGCTTAAAAAATTCATTTAAAACTTTCCTTTTTATTTGTTGGTAGTAACTGTTTGTGCGTTTGAATAATTTTTTGGCATTTTCATACCAAGAGTTTTTAAAACATCGGTGTTTACAACCGGTGTAGCATCGGTAATTGTTTTAACTGCCATAGTAGTAGCATCTTTTCCGCCTAAAACATCGGCGCCCATTTTACCGGTAACTTTGCCGAGTGCTAAATAGTCGATTGAAACAGATGCTAAACAACCGTTTTTAACCTGTTCTTCTTCCGAGCCGTAAACAGGAATTTTGTGGTTTTGAGCGGCTTTTAATACAACTTTTAAGTTGTTTACAACATTGTTGTCAGTAAAGTTGTTAATGCAGTCAACCTGTGCCGCCAAATCTTCGGCTGCCGAAGGAATGTCAGAAGCGTTGTTTACCGCTTTATCAACAACTGTAAGTTTTCTTTCATCACAAATCTTTTTAAATTCTTTAAGGTGTGCTACCGAATTTGCCTCAGAAGCGGTATAAAGAATACCTATTTTTTTAACTTCTTTTTGCATTGCCTGAATTAAATCAATCTGTGCCGAAAGGTCGAGTACATCAGAAGTACCTGTGCAAAGCGAGCCGGGGTTTTCGTTAGATTTTACAAGTTTAGCTGCTTTCGGGTCAGAAACTGCGCAGAAAATAACAGGAATATCTGTATCGGCAGTTGCGTTATAAGCAGATTGAGCGGCAGGTGTTGCGATTGCAAAAATCATATCAACGCCGTCGCTAACTTGTTTTTTAGCAAAGTTTGTGCAGTCGGCATCAGGTGAGGCAGAAGAGCCTGTTTGATAATCAACTTCATATTTTATGCCGGACTCGTCAAGTCCTTTAATAATACCGTTATAGCAGTTGTCAAGTGAAGGGTGGCTTAAATATTGAATAATGCCGATTTTGTAAGTTTTGTCTGTGTTTTTATTATCTTTATTATCTGTGCAAGAAGCAAAGCAAAATGCTAATGTTAATGTTAAAAGTAATGCTAATATTTTTTTCATGATGGTTTTTCTCCTTAATAATTAATTATATTTATAAATTTTTTAGAATGTAGTTTTTAATTTTAAAGGTTATTTGAAAAGTCGCCATCGTTTTGTTTTAATCATAATTAAGTTATCTCCTTTTTAAAAACAAATAAAAAAACCTGTCCCTTGAAATTTCAAGGGACAGGAGTTAAATCAAAAATTCCTGCGGTACCACCCAAGTTGATACTTAAAAATGTATCCGCTCTGTCTTGTACTAACATACAAGTCTGCTTTGATAACGGGTGCAGATTGTTCCCGTTGACTGCTACTCGCCAAATTAGGCTTTCGGTCACCCTCAGATGTCCATTCGCTAAATACCCGTTTGTCGCCTTACACCAACCGCCGACTCTCTAAAAAACGAATAAAAAGTTACTTACTCATCTTCTTCGGTTTTTCGTTTATGTATTATATTATACACAAATGCGTTTGTTTGTCAAGCATTTTTTAAAAAATTTTTTAAGCCGTTTGACAAAAACCGCTTAATATACTATAATTTTAATATCAAAAATTTAAGGATTTTAAAATGGAAATTACTATTGAACAGTTGAATTTGTTAGATAAAAACAGTTACATTATTTATGACACAAGAAGCGAAATTGAAAAACAGCACGGCGAAATTGAAAATGCCGTTTGCGTTTTAGAAAGCGAACTTTTAAACACGCCAATGCCGAATAAAAAGGTGATTGTTTGTTGTGCAAGAGGGCAAAAAAGCCTTGAAAGTGTAAAAAAGCTGCGTAAATTGGGCGTTGTCGCTTATTCGCTAAAAGGCGGTTACGCCGCTTGGCTTTTAGACAAAATTGAGAAAGAAGACACCGCCGAATTTTGCAAAGCGGTTGAAAAAAGTTTGCAAAAAAAGTTTCGCAAAAGCATTTTTTCAAAGTTCACAAAAGCGATTAAAACCTATCAACTTTTAAAAAAGGGTGATAGAGTCGCTGTTTGCATTTCGGGCGGAAAAGACTCAATGTTAATGGCGAAACTTTTTCAGCAGTTGCAACGCTTCAGCGACTTTGAGTTTAGCGTAAAATATGTTGTAATGGACCCCGGTTATAATGCAGAAAACCGCAAAATAATCGAGCAAAACGCCAAAAAGTTGAACGTTCCTATTGAAATTTTCGAGTCGAACATTTTTGAGTCGGTTTATAATATCGAAAAATCGCCCTGCTACCTTTGCGCAAGAATGAGAAGGGGTTATCTTTACAATTTTGCAAAAAGTCTCGGTTGCAACAAAATTGCGCTCGGGCATCACTATGACGATGTTATCGAAACAATTTTAATGGGTATGCTTTACGGCGCGCAGGTGCAAACGATGATGCCGAAACTGCACAGCACCAATTTTGAGGGAATGGAGTTAATTAGACCGCTTTACCTCGTTCGTGAAGACGATATTAAAGCGTGGCGTGATTATAACAATTTGCATTTTATTCAATGCGCTTGCAAGTTTACCGACACTTGCACCACTTGCGATAATGAGGAAAATCTTTCAAAAAGAATTGAAGTTAAAAACCTTATCGCCGAAATGAAAAAAACAAATCCGCTTGTTGAAAAGCATATTTTTAAAAGCGTTGAAAATGTAAATTTAAATACCGTTATCGCTTATAAAAAAGACGGAGTAAAACACTCCTTTTTAGACAACTACGATAAGAAGTAAAAAAGCACGGGTTTTAAATCCGTGCTTTTAATGTGCTTTTTCTATACATTTTTATCAATAATGTCTTGCAATGTTATGTTGTCAAGGTAATTTTCAATAACCTTTTCAAGCCCCTCCCAAACAGGCAAAGTTAAGCAAAAATCTTTTCGCTCGCAACGGTTCGGCTTAACATCAAGACAAGCAACAGGGCTTAAATTGCCCTCGCTCACTCTTAAAATTTCGCCGACTGAATATTCGCTCGGCTTTCTTGAAAGCTTGTAACCGCCCTGATAACCTCTGTTTGTAACCAAAAAATCGGTTCGGTTTAAAATAGGCATAATTTGCTCAAGATATTTTTTTGAAATATTCTGCCTTTTCGCAATATCTTTAAGAGCAACAAAACCGTCGCCACCTTCAAGCGCTAAATCTATCATCATTCTAAGCGCATAACGCCCTTTTGTAGAAATTTTCATCTTTTTCTCCCTAAAATTTAATATATCACTATAATAACATAGATTTAGTAGGTTTTCAACTTAAATTTTTTTCAAAAAATCACCGACTTCTTCTAAAAGTTCCAACCGCTTATCTGACAAAAAATGGTCGGTTTCAAACGATTTTACCCTTAAATTTTCGGTATTTTGCGATTTTAGAGCGGAAATAAACGGTTTTGAATGGAATTTTGGCGGTGTTGCTTCATCTAACAAGCCTTCAATTACAAAAATCGGCTTTTTTGCAATTTTTGGCGCCAAACTTTCGAGAGGATAGTCTTTTTTGTGGTTTTCAACCTCTGTTAAAAACTGGTTTTCTTTTACGCCAACAAGCCAAAGGCGTGTTTCTTCTAAAAAATCGACTGTTTTTTGGTACAAGTTCGGCGACTCTTTTTCAATTTCAAAAAGTCTGCCGATATTGCAAGGGGTTATAAAAACACCTGCTTTAATTTCTTTTCGTTTCGCTAAAATCTGCCCGCAAACAAACGAGCCTAAACTGTGTCCGACAGCGAAAATTTTAGTTTTATCAAAGCCGAATTCTTTATCATTTAAAATAAAATCAAGCACAGTTTCTGCATCTTGCAAATTATTTTTAAGCGAATAGTCGCCACTACTTCCGAAACAACCGCTGTAATGAAAAGTCAGCACATTAAAGCCAATTCGGCGAAGATGTTGCGCTAAATCTTCGTTTTGCTCATTGCCGGGAATGCCGTGTAAAAGCAAAACTGTCGGCGATGGCTTTTCACCGCCTGCCGAATAAAGCACCGAAAAAAGATTTCCTCTTTTACCTTTAATTAAAATTGTGTGAAACGCAGGTCTTTTTTCGCTCATAAACAACCTCCTTTTTTATAGGTTTTTCCTATATAAATTATAAAATACGCAAAGGAAAATGTCAATAAACCGCGCCATACACACTTTTTATCAAGCGTTATAGATTAAATCTATATCAGCGATATTTTTTTCCAAAATCCTATTGACAAAACAAAATTTGTGGTATATAATGAATTAAACTTATAATTTAGGTAGGTAATTATGATGAAAGTTATTACATCTTCATTTATAATGTGTTGTATGTGCAAGATGATGCGGTTTAATAAAACGGCACCGTCTGTTTCGGCGCAGAAATAACTTTTGTCGGACAGATGAATAAAGTTTTATTAAAAACCGCAAAAATTGCGGTTTCTTTTTATTTTTAGGAGGTTTTTATTATGACACTTAATCAGCTTAACTATATAATTACAATTGCAAATGTCGGCTCAATGAACAAGGCGGCGGAGGTTTTGTTTGTTGCACAACCCTCGCTTTCGAGTTCGGTTAAAGAGCTTGAAAAAGAACTCGGCATTACAATTTTTAACCGAAACGGCAAAGGCGTTACGCTTACGCCTGACGGCGCTGAATTTTTAATTCAAGCGCGAGAGATTTATTCAAATTACGAAAATTTGCTTGAAAAATATTCGGGTGGCGAGTTTTTGAAAAAGAAATTCGGTGTTTCAACCCAACACTATTCTTTTGCGGTTAAAGCCTTTGTTGAAATGGTTAAAAAATTCGACACAGCGGAATATGATTTTGCTATTCGTGAAACAAAAACAAAAGAGGTAATTGAAGATGTTAAAATGCTGAAAAGTGAAATAGGCGTGTTATATTTAAGCGATTTTAACCGCAGCGCAATTACAAAATTGCTTAAGTCTGCCGACCTTGAATTTGTTAAACTGATTGATTGCAACGCTTTTGTTTATCTTTGGAAAAATCACCCGTTGGCAAGTAAAAAATCGATAACTTTCGAGCAGTTGGCAAATTACCCTTGCCTTTCGTTTGAGCAGGGCGACACTTCGGCTTTTTACCTTGCCGAAGAAATTCTCGCAACCAATGACTACCCCCGAACAATTAAGGCAAACGACCGTGCCACAATGCTTAATTTGATGATAGGGCTAAACGGTTACACGCTTTGCTCGGGCATTATTTGCGAGGAGTTAAACGGAAACGACTTTGTCGCTGTGCCTTTTGAATATAACGGCGCAAAAGAAGATAAAATGGAAATTGGCTATATTACAAGAAAAAATACAATTCCGAGCAAAACAGCCAAGCTTTATATAAAAGAGTTGAAAAATTATCTCGGAATAAAAGAAGGCGGTGAAGAAAATGCCGATTAGAATTGATGAGACAATGCCTGTTGCAAAAAGGCTTGAAAAAGAGAATATTTTTATTATGGAAAAACAGCGAGCAGAGCACCAAGATATTAGAGAATTGAAAATTGCGGTAATCAACATAATGCCCGAAAAAGAGTCAACCGAACTTGAAATTTTGCGGCTGCTTTCAAACTCGCCGTTACAAACAAAAGTAACGTTTATTCGGCTTGATTCGCACAAATATAAACTCGTTTCAAGAGATTATTTGAAAAACTATTATAAATCGTTTTCGCAGATAAAAGACGACTTTTTTGACGGGCTTATTATCACAGGTGCGCCGGTTGAAAATTTGGAATTTGAGCAGGTTGATTATTGGGAAGAGTTGACAAATATTATTGATTGGGCGCAAAAAAATGTAACCTCTACAATGTATATTTGCTGGGCTTCGCAAGCAGGGCTTTATTATCATTACGGCATACAAAAATACAAGTTTTCTAAAAAACTTTTCGGCGTTTACAAGCATAAATTAAAAAATAAAAAAGAGGAGTTGACTCGTGGTTTTGATGACGAGTTTTACGCACCTCATTCGAGGTACACAGGTATTCGCAACGAAGAGATTTTAAAGCACAAAGAACTTGAAATTTTGGCTTCTTCGCCGTTTGCAGGCGCTTATCTTGTGGTTGACAAAGAAAACCGCCGTGTTTTTGTAAACGGGCACCCCGAATATAGCGCAAACAGGCTGAAAAAGGAATATTTCAGAGATTTGGAAAAAGGGCTTGACCCCGATTTGCCGATTAATTATTTTCCCGATGACGATATTGAGAAAAAACCGAAAGCCCGTTGGCGTGGGCACGCAAACTTGCTTTTTTCAAATTGGCTTAATTATTATGTTTATCAAAAAACCCCGTTTGAACTTTATCAAAATAATGATTTATATTACATTTAAAAAAGGTTTCTCTTTACGAGAAACCTTTTTAAGTAAGAGGTAATATGCGCTTTCGCACAAACTAAAAAAGCCTTCTCCTTGAGGAGAAGGTGGGTTTTGCAACGCAAAACTCGGATGAGGTGTAAAGTTTGTGAAAAAAACGGCAATTGCTACGCCCCCGCCCTACAAGGTATTTATATGTTTTTAACAAACTTTAACCCCTGAGGCGACTCAAAGCGTTTATTAAAATCGGACTTTAATGCCGAAGTCTTGCGTGTCAAGGCACTTGACCGAGCCTTTCGACCTACATAGTAATGTTGATTAATTCGGCGGTTTGACACTTGCCTGTCTGCTCGTCTATTTCAAAAACCGCGCCGTTTATCAAACATTCGCCGTCTGCGTTTTCAAACCGCACCGGCAAAAGATATTTTTGCTTTTCAATCGCAAGTTCGGGCTTAATGCCAAGCACCGAATTTTTTGCACCGCACATTCCAAGGTCGGTAATATACCCCGTGCCGTTTTCAAAAATCTGCAAATCATTGGTTTGAATGTGCGTGTGCGTGCCGAAAACGGCAGAAACTCTGCCATCTGCATAAAAACCGAGCGCCTTTTTTTCGGCGGTCGCTTCGGCGTGAAAATCGACTAAAATAATTTTGCAATTTTCCTTTTTTGCCTTTGTTATGCACTTGTCGAGCGTTGCAAAAGGGTTTGCAACAGGGTCTAAAAACACCACACCCATTATGTTTATAACGGCGATTTTCACCCTGCCCATATCAAAAATGCACATTCCTCTGCCGGGTGCGCACTCGCCGTAATTTTCAGGGCGCAGGCAAAACTCGTTTTGCTCTAAATACTCATGAAATTCGTTTCGGCGAAATGTGTGGTTGCCACCGGTTATAACGTCAACACCGCTTGAAAAAAGCAAATCGGCGGTTTGTTTTAAAATTCCGTTGCCATCGGCAGAATTTTCGCCGTTGCAAACGCAAAAATCAATATTATTTTCCGCTTTAAACTTCGACAAAACATTTTGAAGCGTTTCTCTGCCAAGGCGTGACACCACATCGCCCAAACATAAAATTCTCATAAAACCATCTTTCTATTTAAAAAAGTATTTGTTGCTCGCAGTAAAGAATATATCAGAATAATCGTAAATTTCTTTACACCTGAAAACGTCGTCTTTATACCACTTTTCGTAGTCTACGATTGCCATATAATTGTTATAAATATTAAAATATTCCAATTTTTTCAATTTTTTAACGCTTTTTGGCAAATGCCTTACTTTGCAAGCATAAATATCAATCGCCTCAAGCTTTTGGGCGTTGCCTAAATTTTCCGGCAGGTTGCGAACCTCTGCCTCACGGCAGTCAAGCGCAATCAAATTTTTAAGATTAGAAATACTTTCGGGCAGATTTTTAATAGAAGTGTTTTCCATACTTAAAATCTGCAATTTTTCTAAATTACCTATGTTTTTCGGTAATTTTGTAATGCGTGTTTCGCTAATATTTAAATATTTAAGCTTTTTCAACTTTGTAATTGACTCGGGCAATTCTTTAACCGCCGTTGAATTAAGACGAAAATATTCAAGGTTTTTAAGATTTCCTAAATTTTTCGGCAATTTTTCTAATTTATTAGCCTTGCACAAATCGATTATTTTTAATTTTTTCAATTTACAAAAATCTTCAGGAATAACCTTTAAATCGTTTTTTGTGCTTGAAAATCCGGTTATGTTTTTTAAATAGCCTATTCCTTTAATGCTTTTAACCTTACTGCTCGCGCTTAATTGAATTGTGCCGTCATATTTAGCAAGTTCTGAAAAAGTAACCATTTCATTTTCGCTTTTATCAAGGCACATTGCAACTGTTTCGGCAAAAGCTTTGTCTTTAAAAAATTCGGTAAAAGTTTTGGCGTCTTTATCGTCAACCGCTGTCGCCGAAGTGGTGGTTTGCAGTCGGCTTTCGGGTGGCTTTCTTATTTCGCAAGAGCAAAAAGAAAAAGCAAGCGCAACAACCGCCAAAAAACAAACTAATTTATAAGTTTTCATATAAACTCCTTTCTAAACAAAGTATTCACTACTTCTATTTTACACTAAATTTGCACTCATTTCAATTACAATATTGCAATTTTTAGGAAAAAGTTGTAAAATGTTATAAGTTGAGATTAAGGAGATAATAAAAATGCCGATTTTAAACATAGTTTTGGTTGAACCCGAAATTCCGCAAAACACGGGAAATATTGTAAGAACCTGCGCCGCAACGGGTGCAAGGTTGCACATTGTAAAACCTATGGGTTTTACGCCCGATGATAAAAAGTTAAAGCGCGCGGGGCTTGATTATTGGCAGTTTATGGACATAACTTATTATGAAAATTTAGACGAGTTTTTTGAAAAAACCAACGGCGAATATTTTTATTTTACCACAAAAGGCAGGCAGGCTCATTCTGATGTTAATTACCCCGACAACTGCTATTTGCTTTTCGGCAAAGAAACAGCAGGACTGCCCGAAGAATTGTTGTTACCGCACCCCGAGCGGTGCGTTCGCTTGCCGATGATGGGTGAAATTCGTTCGCTTAACCTTTCAAACACCGTTTGTGTTGCGGTTTATGAAACGTTGCGCCAATGGAACTACCCCGAATTGCAAAACCAAGGCCAATTACATAAATATAAATGGAAAGAATAGCAAAAAAGAACGCCAAAATGTGAAGTAGTCAATGCTTAGTAGACACAAAAAAGTGTCTACCATCATTATATCACTTAATGCGTTCCTTTTTCTTTATTCATAAAGATTTTTGCTAAAATAGCGGTCGCCCCTGTCGGGCAAAACAATTACAATGTTGCCTTTCGCTCCGCCATTTACAAGTTTTTGCGCAGCCGAGAGCGCCGCACCCGATGAAGAGCCTGCAAAAATTCCCTCTTTTTTTGCGAGCGTTCGAGCGCCGTTTATAGCGTCATCATCATTAATTTTAATAACCTTATCGACCAACGACATATCCATAGTTTTTGCGATAAAATCGTTGCCGATTCCCTCAATATTATAGTCGCCGTGCTCACCACCGCCCATTGTCGAGCCGACAGGGTCAGCCAAAACGCCTTTGATTTTAGGATTTTTTTCTTTCAAATATTTCAAAACGCCCGAATAAGTACCGCCGCTGCCTGCGCCCAAAACCGCATAGTCGATTTTGCCCTCTAAATCGTCGTAAATCTCTTTGCCGGTGGTTTGGTAATGCGCCAAAGGATTAGCGGGATTTTCAAATTGTTTTAGCGAAACGGCGTTTGGAATTTGCGATTTTAATTCTTCGGCACGCTTCGCCGCACCAAGCATTCCCTCTTCTCTTGGCGTGTTAATAATTTCGGCGCCGAGCGCGCGCATTAGCGTTTGCTTCTCAACGGAAAATTTAGTCGGCACAACAAAAATTACTCTGTAACCTTTGTTTAAAGCGGCAAACGCAATGCCAAGCCCCGTGTTGCCTGCCGTTCCCTCAATAATTGTACCGCCTTTTTTCAAAACGCCTTTTCTTTCTGCATCTTCAATCATAGCCCTGCCGACTCTGTCTTTAACGCTACCGGCGGGGTTGTAAAGTTCGAGTTTTGCAAATAAATTAACGTCTTTGGGCAGACCTAAATTGTTAAGCTTTACAATAGGCGTGTTGCCGATTAATTCTTGCATTGAATTGTAATAACTCATTTTATTTTACCTCGCTTTTTTGGATTGCCTGACTTAAATCAGCCAAAATATCGTCAATATTTTCAATTCCGAGCGATAAGCGAATAAGCCCTTCGGTAATGCCGATTTTTTGCCTTGTTTCGTAAGGAATTGAAGCGTGTGTCATACTTGCTGGGTGGCAAACGAGCGACTCAACTCCGCCCAAACTTTCGGCGAGCGCCACTAACGAGAGCGATTTGAAAAATGTTTTAATATCGTAGTTTTCGTAAAGTTCAAAAGAAATCATAGCACCGCCGTTTTTGGCTTGATTTTTGTGAATTTCATAGCCTTGCGCTTGTTTTAGACCGGGATAATAAACCTTTTTAACCGCCTTGTGAGAGAGCAAAAATTGCGCCGCTTTTAGTGCGTTTTCGGTGTGGCGGTCCATTCTGACACCGAGCGTTTTTATGCCACGAATAAGCAAAAACGAGTCGAAAGGACCTAAAACTCCGCCTGTTGAATTTTGAATAAAGGCGAGTTTTTCGGCTAAATCTTTGTCGTTTACAACCGCAAGCCCTGCTACCAAGTCACTGTGTCCGCCAAGATATTTTGTTGCGGAATGAACAACAATATCAGCACCGAGTTTAATAGGCTGTTGCAAATAAGGGGTCATAAAAGTGTTGTCAACAATAGTTAAAATGCCGTGTTTTTTCGCAAGGAGCGCTACCGCTTTAATATCGGTAATGCTAAGTAGCGGATTTGCAGGGCTTTCAATCAAAATCGCCTTAACATCTTCGGTTATTTTCTTTTCGAGAGTGCCAACATCGGCGGTGTTTTCGATTGAATAAGTAATGCCGAAATGGTTAAAAACTTTGTCAAGCACTCTAAAAGTTCCGCCGTAAACATTGCTTGAAATAATAATTTTGTCGCCTGTTTTAAAAAGGCTTAAAACTGCGGTAATTGCCGCCATTCCCGAGCCGAAAGCAAAGCCGTTTGAGCCACCTTCGAGTTCGGCAATAAGCGCTTCAAGCGCTGCACGTGTGGGGTTACCTGTTCGAGAATATTCCCACCCTTTGTTTTCGCCCAAGCCCGATTGCTCGTAGGTTGAGGTTTGGTAAATCGGCACATTAACTGCGCCTGTGAAGCGGTCGCCGTAAATTCCTCCGTGAATTAATGCTGAATCAATATTTTTGTAGTTTGACATAATAAAAATCTCCTTAAAATAATTTTAGTAAAATAAAAAACGCCCGAATTTCCGAAACTTCGGAATTCAGGCGAATAACGCTAAATTTTAGTGTAATTTAACTTTTACACAACAAATTTGCCCCGCCTGAAAAACGACAAGCGAAACAACAACACATATAAAATTTTTCGGCGGTAATATTCTTAAAATTCATAATATTTTCCTGCCTTTCCTATAAAACCTATCAATATGGTAGGTATAGTATAACACTATTACTTTCATTTGTCAACACCTTTTTTAAAAAAGATGAAAAAATATTTTTGTAGGGGTCGTGTAGGAACCCGACCCGCCGAAGTTTACTGAAAACACATAAATACTTTGTAGGGCGGGGGCTTTGCTCCCGCCGTTTTTGTTTTGTGCAAACTTTACACCTCATCCGAGTTTCGCTAACGCTCAACCCACCTTCTCCTCGAGGAGAAGGCTTTTACCCTTCCGTCACACTTCGTGTGCCACCTCCCCTAAAAGGGGCGGCTCAAATGTGCCGCTTAAAAAGGTGCCCCTTAAAGGGGAACTGTCGCCGAACGGCGACTAAAGGGTGAAATTTTGATAAAACATTTAGTTTTCCACATCGGGATGTCAAGGATGCCATCCCCTACATCGTAACTTAAAATTTTATCAAATTATGTAGGGGTCGTGTAGGAACCCGACCCGCCGAAGTCTGATAAAAATATATAATTTTTGACGGCGGGAGCAAGCCCCCGCCCTACAGGTTTATTCTAATTTTGTACAATTTTTCAACCCTGAGGCGACACAAAACTTTAAGCAAAACCAAACTTTATGC
>CACXOM010000010.1:35753-36080 GCA_902769255.1 Oscillospiraceae bacterium | reverse complement strand
TTTATTCTAATTTTGTACAATTTTTCAACCCTGAGGCGACACAAAACTTTAAGCAAAACCAAACTTTATGCCGAAGTCTTGCGTGTCAAGGCACTTGACGGCGGGAGCAAGCCCCCGCCCTACAAGGTTTATTTTAATTTTGTACAATTTTTCAACCCTGAGGCGACACAAAACTTTAAGCAAAACCAAACTTTATGCCGAAGTCTTGCGTGTCAAGGCACTTGACCAGCGGGAGCAAGCCCCCGCCCTACAGGTTTATTCTAATTTTGTACAATTTTTCAACCCTGAGGCGACACAAAACTTTAAGCAAAACCAAACTTTATGCCG
>CACXOM010000010.1:0-35702 GCA_902769255.1 Oscillospiraceae bacterium | reverse complement strand
TGAGGCGACACAAAACTTTAAGCAAAACCAAACTTTATGCCGAAGTCTTGCGTGTCAAGGCACTTGACCGGCGGGAGCAAGCCCCCGCCCTACAGGTTTGTTATTAATTTACGGTGTAGAAATGCCGTTCGGTGCGTCCCAAAATCACGGTGTAGGAGGTCTAAAAGTTACAAAGCTGTAATATTTTGCTTGACATTTGTAATTAAATGTGCTATAATCGTAACCGTTGATTACAAAAATGTAACTTTTAGAAAGGCTTTATAATAATGAAAATCATTAGAATTATTGCGTTTGCGGTGATTTTTACGATTATTTTCTCTTCCGCTACCGCTGTTGCGAGCGAAGAGCATAACCACAATTTTAAAGCACAAACACACGAACAAACCTGCGTAAAAGACGGCGTTATCGTTTACACCTGCAAAGATTGCGGTTATTCTTATGAAGAAGTTTTACCGGCAAACGGCCACCAATTTGAAACTAAAAATGTTAAAAGCACCTATTTTAACGAGGGCGTAAACGGCAAAATTGTTTGTTCTGTTTGCGGTTTTGTTAAAGAAAACGGTGGAAAAATCGCTAAAAAACACCTTAAAACACCGAAAATTAAAAAAATTAAAACAATTGACATTGACACCGTTAAAATTACTTGGAAAAAAGTAAAAAATGCTGACGGCTACTATGTTTACCGCAAAAAAGGCAAAAAATTCAAGAAAATTGACGATGTTAAAAAAACTACTTACAAAGACAGCGGTCTTGCAATAGGCAAAAAGTATAAATACAAAATTAAGGCTTACATAAAAGATGACGGTAAAACCGCAACGGGCAAAACAGACGCTAAAACTTACAAAATTCCGATAAAAGCCTGCAAAAAGTATGAAATTGACAGAAATGTTTATTCTTTCCCGATTGCAAACAAAAGCGAAATTTATGTTTCTTCGCTTTATGGCTGGCGCTGGGGCAGTTTTCACGCAGGCGTTGACCTTTCGGCAAGAAAGAGCGATACCATTGTTGCTTGGAAAGACGGTTATGTATGCAAAGCGGGCTACCAGTCGTCTTGGGGCAATTATGTTATGATTTACCACGGCAAAATCAACGGTAAAGACGTTTACTCGGGCTACGCTCATTTAAGCAAAATAAGCGTGAAAAAAGGGCAAACGGTAGTTCAAGGGCAAAAGTTAGGTAAAGCCGGCAACACCGGTCGCTCTTACGGAACACACCTGCATTTTGAAATTTATTACGGTGGCAAAAGCGCGAAAAAACCGCCAAATGTAAAATCTGCCGACCGAATTAACCCTGTTTCTTTTATAGGGCTGAAAAACCGAAAAGGAATTCAAAAAATATAACGACAAAAAGACGCTTAAAAAAGCGTCTTTTTTGTTTTTTAATTTAGTCGGTTACCGCTACATCGCGCGTGTTGCGAAACAAAAGCGAAATGCACCAAACGGCGCTAAGTCCCACGATTGTGTAGATAATTCTGCTGATTATGGCGCCTTGTCCGCCAAAAATCGCCGCAACAATATCAAACCCGAAAAGCCCGATACTGCCCCAATTTATTCCACCGATAATTGCTATTATTAACGCAATTTTGTTTAGCATAAAATCTCTCCTTTCACTTTTACCATTAGTTTTAACAAGTGTTTTGAATTTTATTCAAAGTTTTAGGCAAAATATTATCGGTGATAAAATGAAACGATTAATTTTAGTTTTTTTAAGCTTAAATTTGTGTTTTTTGGCCGTTTCGGCAAGAATTATTTATATAAATAAAGATTTTTCTGCCCGTGTTTTCGGCAGTTTTAATTCAAAATCGGTTGAAATGGCTAATTTGCGCGGAACAATTTTTGATTGCAACAAAAAACGGCTTACAAACGAATTTTATCAAAAACAAGTGGCGGTTGCACCGAACGCCAAGGCGGTAAACGCTGTTTCAAAATATTTAAGCGAAAACGACCGAAAAACGCTTGCAAACGGCTTTCCTATAAGGGTAAAAGTAGGCGAAAATTTTTCTTCAAAAAGCGTTTGCACGGTTTTGACTCCTAAAAGGTATTCTAATGTCGCCGCACACATTATAGGCTATTGCAATGCGGAAAACAACGGCGTTTGCGGAATTGAAAAGGCTTATAACTCGGTGTTAAAGGGGCATAAAATCAAGGTAAAATTTACTTGTAGTGCAAAAGGCGAGGTTTCGGGGGCAGGCGAAGTGCAAGGCTCGCCCGAATATTTCGGCAGGGGCGTTATGCTGACAATTGACAAAAAAATTCAAAAAATTTGCGAAAAAATCGCAAAAAAACGGCTAAATGCCGGCGCAATTATCGTTATTGAGAACAAAAACGGAAAATTAAGAGCGTTGACTTCGGCGCCGAGTTTTGAGCAAAATGATGTTGAAAAATCGCTTGACAGTCCCGCCTCACCTTTTTTAAACCGCGCAATAGACAATTACAATTGCGGTTCGATTTTTAAGCTTTGCGTTGCTGCCGCCTCGCTTTATTACAATATTTCGTTAAAGTATAATTGCAACGGCAAAATTAAAATAGGAAACAACACATTTAAGTGCCTAAAAAAGCACAAAAACACCGATTTAGAGCGTGCAATTGCGAGTTCTTGCAACTGTTATTTTATTAAATTAGGGCTTGCAGTCGGCGCAAAAAGGCTGTTAAATTTTGCAAAACTCTGCGGTTTTGGTTGTGATATTAAGCTTTGCGATGGCATTGTCGCTTCGAGTGCGTTTTTGCCGAAAATAAACGATTTGAGCAACTCCCCTGCGAGCCTTGCGCTTTTTTCATTCGGGCAGGGAAGTCTTTTGGTTTCCCCGCTTCAAATAGCCTCGCTTGTTCAAATGATAGCAAATAACGGCAAAAAAATAACGCCCTCGCTGGTTGAGGGGGTTACTGATTACAAGGGCAGTTTAATTCAAAGCACAAAGCAAAATGCGCCAACTTATATTTTAGATGAAAAAAGTGCGAAAATAATGCAAAAATGTATGATTTCTTGCGTAAAATGCGGTACAGGTACACGTGCAAGACTTAAAAACGGCACGGCAGGGGGCAAGACTGCAACCGCCGAAACGGGCATTTTTGACAAAAGCGGGAAAGCCGTTAAACAAACGTGGTTTGGCGGATTTTTTCCTGCAAAAAATCCGAAATACAGCGTGGTTGTTTTGGCTGAAAATGGCGATTCGGGCGGTAAAACCGCAGCGCCGATTTTCAAAGAAATTGCCGAACAAATTAATTCAATAAAAAACTAAAAACGAGAGCGAAAAGCCCTCGTTTTTTTAATAAATTGTAATGTCTTTTAACAAAATTGCTCGGCAAGGGGCTGCATCTGCGCCTGCCATTTTTATTGGCTCGCACACCAAAACATAGCGCCCGTCTGGCACATTTTTCAAATCAAGCCCTTCTAAAATTGCAATGTCATTTCCTAACAATTCTTTGTGAATTTGCGCCTCTGCGCCCTCAATTGCAACCGAAATATCGTCAATTCCGATAAGTTTAATATCCGTTGCAACAATGTCCATAAGCGAATAGAAAGTCAGCCTGCCGTTGCCGTTTGAACGAATAATCAGGCGTTCGCAGTCGGCGGGAACTTTGTTAGAAAAATCCTCGCCGGTTATGTGGTCGTCAAAGGTAATAACATCGCAAACACCGCAAAAAGTGTTGATTCCAAGCGCCAAAATATCTCTGCCGTTTTCAATAAAATGCTTTGGCGCATCAATGTGAGTGCCGTTGTGCAAGCACATTGTAATGTCTGAAACATTGCAGACATCGCCGAATTTTATTGCCTGTTTTTCACTCAAATGAGGTTTTGTGTTGTTCGGGTAAACCGGCGCCGAAAACAATTCTCTCGAAATATCGTAAATTCTCATTTTATTTCTGTTTTTCCGCCCATATAAGGCTGTAAAGCGGTTGGAATTTTAATACTTCCGTCTGCTTGAAGATTGTTTTCTAAGAAAGCAATCAACATTCTCGGCGGAGCAACAACCGTGTTGTTAAGCGTGTGTGCAAAATAGTTGCCGTTTTTAGATTTTACCCTAATTTTCAGTCTTCTTGCCTGCGCATCGGTAAGATTTGAGCAAGAGCCGACCTCAAAATATTTCTTTTGGCGAGGGCTCCAAGCCTCAACATCGACCGATTTTACCTTTAAATCAGCCAAATCGCCCGAGCAACATTCAAGCGTTCTAACCGGAATGTCCATAGAACGGAACAAATCAACAGTATTTTGCCAAAGTTTATCAAACCACATTTTCGATTCGTCAGGTTTACAAACAACAATCATTTCTTGCTTTTCAAACTGATGAATTCTGTAAACGCCTCGCTCCTCAATGCCGTGAGCGCCTTTTTCTTTTCTAAAACAAGGCGAATAAGAGGTCAAAGTGTAAGGCAAATTCTCTTCAGGGTTTAGTGTATCGATAAATTTACCTATCATCGAATGCTCCGAAGTGCCTATTAAATAAAGGTCTTCGCCCTCGATTTTGTACATCATAGCGTCCATTTCTTCAAACGACATAACGCCCGAAACCACGTTAGAACGAATCATAAACGGCGGAACGCAGTAGGTAAAGCCCCTGTCTATCATAAAATCGCGCGCATAAGCGATAACTGCCGAATGAAGTCGAGCAATGTCGCCCATCAGGTAGTAAAAGCCGTTTCCTGCGACTTTTCTTGCAGAATCGAGGTCAATTCCGCTGAATTTTTCCATAATATCGGTGTGGTAAGGCACCTCAAAATCAGGCACTTTCGGCTCGCCGTAGCGTGTAATTTCGACATTTTCGCTGTCATCTTTACCAATCGGCACGCTTTCGTCGATGATATTTGGAATTTTCATCATAACTTCGGTAAGTTTTTCGTCAAATTCTTTTTCCAAAACCTCAACTTCGGCAAGTCTGCTTGCATATTCGCCGACTTTTTTCTTAACTTCTTCAGCCTCGTCACGCTTGCCCTGCGCCATTAATGCGCCAATTTGCTTTGAAATTTTGTTGCGCTCTGCTCGAAGCGAGTCTGCTTCAGCCTGCACCTCGCGTTTTTTCGCATCAAACTCAATTGCCTTTTCAACAAGCGGTAATTTGTGGTCTTGAAACTTCTTTTTAATATTTTCTTTAACAATTTCGGGGTTTTCTCTTAAAAATCTTATATCTATCACGGTTTTTTCTCCTTAAAACATCTTTTTAATTAATTCTTTTAAATCATCTTCGTTGAAAAAGTCGATTGAAAGCGTGCATTTGTTTTTGTCTTGCTTGATTTCGACTTTTCTGCCGAGTTCCTGTTTTAGCGAAATTTCGACTTCTTTATAAAAAACAGGCATTTCTTTAACGGCCTTTACGCTCTCACGCTGTTTTTTCGGCTTTTTCTTCGCCAAAACTTCAATTTCACGCACCGAAGCGCCTTTTTTAATAAGTTCAAGCGCAACTTCACGCATATCATCGCTCATCGAAAGCATTGCTCGCGCGTGGCCTGCGGTGATTGTGCCGTCTTCAAGGTATTTTAAATAGTCACCAAGTTCGAGCAATCGCAAAGTATTTGTAACCGCCGAGCGAGATTTTCCGACTTTTTCCGCCACCTGCTCTTGTGTAAGCGAGAAATTTTCCATAAGCGCTTTAAACCCTCTTGCTGTTTCTGCCGGATTTAAGTCCTCACGCTGTAGGTTTTCGATTATGGCGATTTCCATTGTTTCATCGTCTGCCAAATCTTTCACAATTACAGGCACAGTTTTAAGCCCAGCCTGAATTGAAGCGCGCCAACGGCGCTCACCTGCGACAATTTGGTAGTTGCCCATTATGGTAGGTCTTGCCACAATCGGCTGAATTAAGCCGTATTTTTTAATGTTTTCCGCCAATTCATCAAGCGCGGTTTTGTCAAAATTCTTTCTCGGCTGGTCGGGGTTAGGCTCTAATTCGTCAACTCGAATTTCAACCGCATTCGCCTGCTCGGTCGCATTGTCGCTCATTAAAGCTTCGTAACCTCTGCCGAGTCCTGATTTTTTAGCCATTATATACCCTCCTTATTTGTTATTTTTAATAATCTCTTTAGCGAGTTTGTTATAAGCGTCAGTTCCTTTCGAGCGTTTGTCATAATACATAATCGGCTCGCCGTAGCTTGGCGCTTCAGAAATTCTTACCGTTCTTGGAATTGTTGTGCCAAACACTTTTTTCGGGAAGAATTTTTTAATTTCGGCGGCTACTTGCTGTGTTAAATTAAGTCTGCCGTCGAACATTGTAAGCAAAACGCCCTCAATTTCAATTCTTGGATTATAAAGTCTTTTGATTGAGCGCACCGTGTTCATCAACTGTGAAAGTCCTTCAAGTGCGTAATATTCGCATTGAATAGGCACTAAAATTGAATCGGCGGCGCAAAGCGCATTTAGCGTTATAAGTCCGAGCGAGGGCGGACAGTCGAGCATAATATAGTCGTAATTCGCCTTTTGCTCTAACAATGCTTTTTTCAAAGCAGATTCACGCTCTTTTACATCAACAAGCTCAACCTCTGCGCCCGACAAATCTATATTTGCCGGAATTATATCTACATTTTTATAGTTTGTTTTCAAAATTGCTTGTTCTGCTGTGCTTTCGCCTATCATAACATCGTAAGATGATTTTTCGATTTTCTTTTTCTCGATGCCGTAACCGCTGGTCGAATTGCCCTGCGGGTCAATATCAACAAGCAGACACTTTTTGTTTCTGGCACCCAAAGCGGCGGTCAAATTAACGGAAGTTGTGGTTTTGCCAACTCCGCCTTTTTGGTTGACTATCGCTATTATTTTGCCCATTTGGTTTCCTCCTATTAAAATTCTGTAAATCAAGTATAACACATTGCGAGCAATTTTTAAAGTGCTTTTTGCGTAAAAAATAAAAATGTTTCACGTGAAACATTCTACTTGCCATTCCTTTTGTGCTAAATTTTGGTAATTTTGCGATTTTTTGGCGATTTATTGGTGAATTTTAACAAAATTGTAAAAATTTACAAAAAAGGCTTTACTTTTGGTAAATTTTGGTGTATTATGGTTATAGCAAACAAACCAAGGGAGGTGAAACCATGGCTTCAACAGGAGTAGTTAGAGAAATCGACAATTTAGGCAGAATTACTTTGCCTAAAGAACTTCGTGACCACTTGTCAATGCCTGCTAAAACTCCAATTTCAATTCATTTGGAGGGAACAAGAATTATTCTTGAAAAAAGCAGCAGCACTTGTTATCTTTGCGGCAGCAAGGAAGACGTTAAAGTTTTAAACGGTAAAGGTATTTGCTCAAATTGCGTTGCTCAAATCAAAGCAGAATTATAATTTTAATAGAATATATTCCATTTTAACCCTTTCGGCCCGCATTTTGCGGGCTTTTTAATTATGCTATGCAAAAAAAGGAACGTGAAAACACGTTCCTTTTTAAATGTTTTAAGTTTGTTTTTTAAAATTTCGCTTATTTAATTACGCCGTATAATGGCATATCGTTATCGGCTTTTGGTGCGCGGTCAGCAGTTTTCGGCTGATAAGGACGTCTTTGCTGTCTGCCACCTTTATTATAATTGCCTCTGCGGTTGTTGTTTCTTCTTCTGTTTGGTCTAAACGGTTTATTATCTCTCGAAGTGCCGATGCAAACTCTTCTGTGGTCGTTTTCGCCGATTGACCAGCTTTCAACGCCCTCAACTTCTTGAACTGCGTTGTGAACAATTCTTCTTTCATAAGAATTCATTGCTTCAAGCATAATATTTTTATTAAATTTCTTCGCTTTAACAGCGCTTTTTTTCGCAAGGTTAATTAAAACCTGCTCTCTTTTTTGGCGGTATTCGCCCGGATTTAAAGAAATTCTTATATATTCGTCTTGACCTTTGTTAGCAACCAACGAAATTAAGTGTTGAATAGCGTCAATTGTTTCGCCTTTTCTGCCGATTGCAACGCCGAGATTGTCGCCGTCAAAATCGATTTTTGTGCCGTCTTCTTCAATTCTTACTTCAACTTTAACGTTTTCAACGCCCATTGTTTCAAGAATTGTTTTTAAATATTCAATTGTTTTCTTTTCGGTTTTTTTGTCCATTTCGGCGCTTTTAACGAGCGGTTTTACAACAACTTCTGCTGTTTTTTCAACCTTTTGCTCTTCAACGCCCTCAACTTCGGCAAAAACTCTAACTTTTGCATCATTTCCGCCGAACAAGCCCAAAGTTTTAGGTTTAGGCATATCAATAATTTCAAAATCTACTTCTACATTTTCTACGGCGGCGCCTAATTGTTGCAAAGCTTTTTCTTTGGCTTCTTCCACCGTTTTGCCTGTGGCAATAGCATCAATAATCATTTAAAATTTCCTTTCAATTCTGCGAGTCAATAATTCTTTGTTCTTTTTTTCTTCTTAAACTTCCTTCTTCAATCATTTCTTTTGCCGAAATTTTGTCAGCCGAATAAAAATGATTAACAATAAGCATAATAACTGTGTTTACAACGCTTGAACAAATCCAGTAAAAACCAGTTGCGCAAGGCACTTGGAATGTGAAAATAAGCGAAATTACCGGCATTGTGAACAACATAATTTTCATTGAACCGCCTTGTGATGCCATTTGCGGATTATTTTTTGCCTGCTGTTTGTTTGAAACAAACATTGAAAGCATTTGAGCAGAAAAACAAATAATCGGAATAAGCCAAGTAAGTTCAAATGCGTGAATAACATCGGTGCTGAAATGCGGTGTTTGCGCTAAATCAAGACCGAATATTTTTAAAAATGAATGGTCAATTTGAGGGTTAATTTTACCTCTTGTTGAAGAGCCGTAAATAATTACATTAACGCTGTAAAACACCATCATTAATATAACCATACGAATAAGCATTGGCAAGCAACCGCCTGTAGGGCTTACATTCTCTTTTTGATAGAGTTCTTGCATTGCCGATTGATATTTCATTTTGTCATCGCCGAATTTTTCTTTAAGCGCTTCTAATTTCGGACGAAGTCTTGCTTGTTTTGCCATATTTTTTTGTTGTTTAATATTAAAAGGAATAAGCGCTAAATTAACAATTAATGTAAAAACAAATATAGCTATTGGGTAACTTTGAAAAAGTAAACAAAGTTGTTTTAATAACCAAACAAAAGGGGTTAAAACGGTTTCCATAATTTTTAACCTTTCTTATAACTTATTTTAGGGGGAACGGGGTCTGACCCGCCCTCACAAAAAGGATTGCACCGAAGCACTCTTTTTATTGAAAGATAAGAGCCTTTTATAGCACCGTGAACTTTTAAAGCCTCTACAGCATAAGCCGAACAAGTCGGCGAAAACCTGCAACAAGGCGGTTTTATAGGCGATATTATTTTTTTATAAGCTTTAACAAAAAAAATAAGAATATATTTCATAATCAATCAATAATTTTCGCTTTTTTTAAAAGATTTTCAAGTTGTTGTGTAACTTCAAAACTTTTAAGTTCGGCGCATTTTGCTCTTGCGACTATTACCATATCAACATTCTTTTTAAACTTTGGCAAAAGGGTAAAGAATGCTTGCCTTATAACCCTTTTTGCTCTGTTTCTTTTAACCGCTTTGCCTACCTTTTTGCCTGCAGTTATTCCTAAGCGAGAAAATCCCGCGCCGTTTTCATTAAAATAAACTACAAGCGCAGGAGAAACCAAAGATGTCTTTTTACGATAAAGCCGTCTAAAATCCCTATTCTCTTTAATAGTGATAATTTCCACTATAATTTACCTTTTTAATTAAAATTAATAAGAGAGTCTTTTTCTTCCTTTTGCTCTTCTTCTTGAAAGAACTTTGCGACCGTTTCTATCAGCCATTCTTTTTCTGAAACCATGAACTTTTTTTCTGTGTAATTTTTTTGGTTGAAATGTTCTTAACATAGTTTTTTCACCTTTCTTTAAATATTTTTTATTTGAACTTTTATTAAGTTTTCGGAAAAATTTAAGTGTTTTAGAAAAGGCATAATAAAAGATTCTAAACCATTTAAGAATTATATACTACTTTTTAAGTTTTGTCAAGCAAAAATTAATTTTAATCAATTACGCTTATTATTTTTTGTCTATTTTTAATAGTATACTATATATTATTATATAATATTAAATATATATATTGCAAAATGTTAAAAAGTGTGATAGAATATAATCGGTTATAAATCGGCGAATTCAAAAACGCTGTTATATAAATTTTTAAAAGGAGGAAAAAATTACAGAATGGAAACATTACAGGAAGTATGGCAAGCAGTTTGTAAATGTTGTAAAAAACAAGTAAATGAAGTAACTTTTAACGCTTGGTTCACCACTATTACATTACAAAAAATTGAAGGAAGTAATGCTATTTTATATGTAAACACACCATTTTTAAAAAGCATTATTAACGATAATTATAAAGATATTTTGACTGACGCTTTTACAGAAGTTTTGAAATTTCCTGTAAAAGTAATTATTATTACTGAAGAAGATAAACCTATTTCACCTATTAAAGTTGTTGATACTTCGGAGCAATACGAATATACTTTCGACACTTTTATTATGGGTTCTTCAAACCGTTTTGCACACGCCGCTTCTCTTGCGGTTGCTGAAAACGATACAATTATTTACAACCCGCTTTTTATTTGGGGAAATTCGGGGCTTGGCAAAACTCATTTGCTTTCAGCAATTGCTACAAGAATAAAAGAAAAATTTCCCGATAAAAAAATTGTTTATACCACTTGCGAGGCTTTTGCAAACGATGTTTTTTATTGCTTGCAAAATGGTACTATGCACAAAATCAGAGAAAAATACAGAAATGTCGATGTACTTTTAGTTGACGATGTTCAGTTTATTTCAGGTAGAGAGGCTTTGCAGGAAGAATTTTTCAATACTTTCAACGACCTTTATGAAAAACGTAAACAAATTGTTTTAACTTCAGATTGTCCGCCGAAAGATATTGACCAAATTCCTGAAAGACTTGTAGGTAGATTTGAAGCCGGCATTATTGCTGATATTCAACCGCCGGAATATGAAACAAGGGTAGGTATTTTAAAAAGAAAAGCACAGCTTATGCATTTTGATTTGCCTGAAGATATTTTGATTTATGTTGCTGACAATGTTAAAAGCAATATTCGCCAATTAGAAGGCGTTATTAAAAAATTACAGGCTTATTCTATGATTTATGATAATCTTACACTTGCGGTTGCGGAAAATGCAATTCGTGATATTAAGCGTGACGATGAGCCCGAACCTATAACCATCAAAAAAATTATTGAAAGCGTTTCAAGCGTTTATAATGTTTCGGTTGATGACATTTATTCGCAACGTCAAGACGCTGAAATTTCTCACGCAAGACAGGTTGCTATGTATGTTATTCGTAAAATTACCGATACTTCTTTAAAAAATATCGGTAAAGAGTTTGATAAAGACCATTCAACTGTTCTTTATTCTTGCAACAAAATCGATAAATTATTAACTAAAAACGACATTGAACTAAGAAAAGTTGAAAAAGTAATGCGTAATCTTACAACCAAAGGAAGCATGAAATAATTTCTTAAAACACAAATAATTTTAGGGTAAAATTTTAGACAAGTTTTAAACATTCAACATTATTTTTTCAACACAAATGTTAAAAGAATGACTTTAAAAAAAGTTTTCAAAAAAAACATTAAAATTTTTAACATTTGATGTTGATGCAAAAAAACTTTGTTTAAAATAGAATGGGGAGTTTTTAACACTTTTAACCGCCCCTACTACTACTACTAAAATTAATAGTTATTTATGTAAGTTTTTTAAAATAAAAATATTCGTTTTTTAAAATTAGTTGTGAAAACTTTTAAAAACTACAAAAATATTAAGGAGAGCTTAAAAAATGAAATTTTCTTGTGAAACAGCATTATTATCAAACGCAGTTAGTTGCGTAGCAAGAGCGGTTACTTCTAAATCTTCGCTTGCTACTCTTGAAGGAATTTTAATAAGAACAAATCAAAACGAAATTATTCTTTCGGGTTATGACCTTGAAATTGCTATGCAAACAAAAATTTCTGCCGATATTGTAACAGAGGGTTGCACAGTGCTTAACGCAAAAATATTAGGCGAAATTTTAAGAAAATTACCTTCTGACAGGGTAACAATTGAAATTTACGATGTTAATAAAGCTTTAATCACAGGCGGAACAAGTGAATTTACAATTATCGCGTTAGATGCAAACGAATATCCTGAACTTCCAAAACTTGATGATGAAAAATCGTTTGAAGTTAATGCTGAAACTTTACGCAGTATGATTTCGCAAACTATTTTTGCTGTTTCAACGGCTGACGACAGACCTATTTATAAAGGTATTTTGTTTGAGCTTAACAATAATATGTTGAAATTAGTATCGGCAGACGGTTGCAGACTCGCTATTAGAAAAGAAGAAATTAACGACAACGGCGATTTTGAGTTTGTTGTACCTTCAAAAGGTCTTAATGAAATTTTAAAACTTATCGGTGAAGAAAGCGATTTTGATGTAAAAATAAGCGTAAGCCGTCGTCATATTGAGTTTAAAATTAACGATTATATTTTAATTTCAAGATTGTTAGAGGGCGAATTTTTCAATTATAACAACAATTCGGTTATTCCTGAGGGTGAGCAAACCGTTGTTATTTCTGATACAAAAGAAATGCTTAATTTAATTGAGCGAATTTCGCTTGTAATTTCTGATAGGGTAAAATCGCCTATTCGTTGCACCGTTAAAGACAATCAGGTTTATATGCGTTGTTCAACAATTAACGGTAAATCTTCTGATTTTCTTAATTGCGATATTGCGGGCGAAGAACAGGAAATAGGCTTTAATTCAAGATTTTTTATTGATGCACTTCGTGCGGTTGATACTGATAAAGTTAAAGTTGTTATAAACGGACCACAAAGACCTATTAAAATTTTACCGCTTGAGGGCGATGATTTCTTGTTTATTGTAGTTCCGGTAATTATGAAAGCGGAATAAAAAATTTTTAACACTTTTTAAGAAAGAAAAGGAAATTATGCAAATTAAACTTAATTCAGAATTTATTAAATTAGATTCACTTCTTAAACTTTCAGGTATAGCATCTACCGGCGGAGTGGCAAAAATGTTTGTTCAAAACGGCGATGTTAAAGTAAATGGCGAAACCTGTTTAATGCGCGGTAAAAAAATTCGCAAAGGCGACAGAGTCGAAATTTTTGAAGAAATTATTGAAGTTGAGTAACAGGTGTTCATTTAATGTATATTGAAAAGTTTGAATATGAAAATTATCGTAATTTAAAAAAGGGCGAATTTGAGCCAAATAAAGAAATTAACATAATTTATGGCGACAATGCGCAGGGCAAAACTAATTTAATTGAGGCAATTTGGCTTTTTACAGGCAAAAAAAGCTTTAGAGGTACAAAAGATAACCAACTTATCAACATTTTAAGTGAAAATCAAACCGCAAAGCTTAAAACCACGTTTTTTTCGGGTGAAAGAACGCAAAAAGCCGATATTATTATAACAAATAAACGTTTAGCCTCGGTAAATGATATAAATTTAAGCTCGGCAAGCGGTCTTTCTGAAAAATTTACAGCGGTGCTTTTTTCACCTTCCGATATGGATTTAATAAAAGAAGGCCCTATTGTTAGAAGAAAATTTTTAGACAACGCAATTTCTACCGTTCGCCCGAAATATCACAAAGTTTTAACAGCTTATAACAGAGCGGTAATTCAGCGAAACACCGTATTAAAAGATGTTGTTTTTCACCCTGAACTTGATTTTATGCTTGATGTTTATGAGGGAAAAATTGCAAAATACGGCGCTTATTTAATTGCGCAAAGAAAAAAATATATTGAAGCGCTTGGCGAATATATTACTGATATTTACAGCGGAATTTCTTCAAATAAAGAGGAAATATCAATAAAATATAAATGTTCAACTGGGGAAGGCAGCGAAGAGGAAATTTTAGAGCAGTTAAAGAAAAGTAGGGTACAAGACGCTGCCACATCTTCAACAAATTGCGGTCCGCACCGTGATGATATGGAGTTTTTTATTAACAGTTTAGCGCTTAAAATTTTCGGCTCGCAAGGACAGCGTCGTTCAGCAGTTGTGTCGCTAAAGCTTTCCGAAGCGGAGATTTTGAAAAAATATACAGGCGAACAGCCTATTGCGATTTTAGACGATGTAATGAGCGAGCTTGACTTAAAAAGGCAAGACTACATTTTAAACCATATAAAAGGCTGGCAGGTTTTTATTACCTGTTGCGACCCGAATACCATAAAATCGCTTAATAAAGGCAAAGTTTTTAAAATGCAAAACGGCCTGCTTACAAACGAATAATACGGCGGGGAATTTATTATTGAAAGGAAGTTTATAATGAATGTTGAAAAAGAAAAAGCTATAAAACTGTTAGTGGATACTGCCATAAGTTCATTTTCGGATGGTCTTTTTAGCAGATACAGCAAAGAAGTTAGTGATATTAACGGTGTTATAAATATGAAAAAAAATAATTGTTTTATTGCTGAATTAGGTGAAGAATTTATGTTTTATTCTGCATTTGTAAGAAGTTTTGATAGCAGCTTTGGAAATGTTTTAGAAAAAATGGGAAATAATATTGCAAAATTATCTTATGACGTAAAAAATAATATTGATTCTTTTATTTTACCTGAACAAACTCAAAGAATTGCAAGCATTTTAGATAGTTATTTAGATCATTCCGCAAAACCTGAAATAAATCATTATTCTTCTTTTTCATCCATATATCCAAAAGATATAACTAGCTACAAAAGAACGCATGTAACCGATAATTATTTTTTCAGTTGTGAAAAAAATGAACATTATTTAATAGAGTTAAAAGCTTCTGGTGACTTAGATAATAAAAAATCAAGAGCGGAAAAATCAGCATTATTAGAAGAATATTTTTTATTAAAAAATCAGTTAAAAGATGATAAAACCGCAAAAGTAAAAATATTTTTTGGGACTGCCTATAACAAATTTGGCGAGGGAAAAGAGTGGAAACAAGAAAGGGTTAAACAGTTTTTTGCAGAGGATGAATTATTAATAGGTAAAGATTATTGGAATTTTGTTTGTGATGATGAAAAAGGTTTTGATATTATTTTTGAACAATATAAAGTATCGGCAAATAAAATTAAAACAGCTTTGGCAAGAATAAAGGATTTGTATTTTAGTTAATATGGAAAAGATTAAAAAACTTACTTTAATAAATGATGATTGTTTTGATTCATTAAAAAAAATACCTGATAATTCAATTGATTTAATTTTAACTGACCCTCCTTATAACATAGCAAAATATAGTACGGGCAATCTTAAATTTGATTGGCGTTCTGACATAAACAACGATCTAGCAGAATGGGATTTAAAACAATTAAATCCGGCAGATTTAATATGTGAATTTAAGAGAATATTATCACCAAAAGGAAATATATTTATTTTTTGTTCTTACAATATAATAGGTGAATATCATAAAATATTTGATCCAGAATTTGATACTTTTCAATTTATGGTATGGCATAAATCAAACCCTGTGCCTAATTTTAGAAAATCGTCTTTTTTAAACAGCTGTGAGCTTATCGTTTCTTGTTGGAACAAAGGGCATACTTGGAATTTCACAAATCAGAAAGATATGCATAATTTTTTTGAGTGTGGTATATGCATGGGCAAAGAAAGAATAAAAGATGAAAACGGAAAATCGTTGCACCCTACACAAAAGCCTGTAAAACTATTAGAAAAAATAATTAAAATTGCCTCAAATGAAAATGATGTTGTTTTGGATTGTTTTAACGGAGTCGGAAGTACTGGAGAAGCTGCTTTAAAACTAAATAGAAGATATATAGGAATTGAAATTGATAAAAAATATTTTGAAGAAAGCAAAAAAAGATTAATAAAATTTTTATAATACGGGGAGAAAATATGCTTTATCTCGGCGGAAATACATTTGTAAAAAATGATGAAATAATCGGCATTTTTGATATGGATATTGTTACCGTTTCTAAAAAAACTCGTGAGTTTTTAAACAACGCCGAAAAAGAAAAAAATATTGTTTATACAAGCATTTACGACTTGCCGTTATCTTTGGTTGTTACTAAAAATGTGTCTTACATTTCACCAATAGCAACAAAAACTTTAAATTATAGAGCAAAAAATAAATTAATATAAAATCTTTTTTAAAACATATTAAAAATAAAAACATAATCCCCGAGGTAAGAAGAACTTTAAGTTTTATTAAAACTTTTTCCCGAGGAGTTTGCGTGCACAGGCACTGTGTTGGAAAGGTGAAGATAAAATGGAAAACGAAGAAATTTTGATGAACACGCAGGTTGAGGAAGAATATGACGCCTCTGCGATTCAGGTCCTTGAAGGACTCGAAGCGGTAAGAAAAAGACCGGGTATGTATATCGGCTCAACAGGCGAGCGAGGTCTGCACCATTTGGTTTACGAAATTGTCGATAACTCTATCGATGAAGCGTTAGCAGGCTACTGTACCGATATTAATGTCGAAATTTTAGACGATGACGTTATTAAAGTTTCTGATAACGGCCGTGGTATTCCTGTTGATATTCAGAAAAAAATGGGTATGCCGGCGGTTACCGTTGTATTTACACAGCTTCACGCAGGCGGTAAATTCGGCGGTTCGGGCTATAAAGTTTCAGGCGGTCTTCACGGCGTAGGTTCATCAGTTGTAAACGCTCTTTCCGACTGGCTCGAAGTTGAGGTAAGAAAAGACGGCAAACTTTATCGTCAGCGTTTTGAAGACTCAAAACCGGTTTATGACTTAAAATGTATCGGCGACTGCGAGGGTTCAGGTACAACCGTAACTTTTAAAGCCAGCGCAAAAACTTTCACCGAAACTACAAGATATGACTATGAAACTTTGCTTACCCGTCTTCGTGAACAAGCGTTTTTAAACGCAGGTATTAGAATTAACCTTTCAGATAAACGTTTTGACGCAGAAGTTGACGACAAGGGCGAGCCAAGAGCAGATGTTTTGCATTTTGAGGGAGGTATTAAATCTTATTGCGACTTTTTGCTTTCTAAAAAGAAAGCTGCAACAAGAATTACCGAAGACGATATTTACATTTCCGCAGTAAAAGGCGATGCACAGGTTGAAGTAGCGCTTCTTTATAACAGCGGTTACGACACAAACATTATCTCGTTTGCAAACAATATTCATACCGTTGACGGCGGTACTCACGAAAACTCGTTTAAAAAAGCCCTTACCAAGGTTGTAAACGACTATGCAAGAAAATTTAAATATTTAAAAGATAACGACTCTAATTTTAAGGGCGAAGACGTTCAAGAGGGCTTAATTGCGGTAATTTCGGTAAAACTTACCGATGCGCAGTTTGAGGGCCAAACTAAAGCGAAACTCGGCAACACCTATATAGGAACACTCGTTTCGCAGGCAATGAACGAAAAATTGACCGACTATTTTGAAGATAACCCAGCAGTTGCAAAATTGGTTGTCAGCAAAGTTATGTCGGCAACCGCCGCAAGAGAAAAAGCGCAAAAAGCAAGAGAGTTAGAGCGTGAAAAATCAAAAGGTATAGGCAAAATGCGTATGCCTGATAAATTGGCTGACTGCATTTCACGTGACCCGACCAAAAACGAGCTTTACATAGTCGAGGGTGACTCGGCGGGCGGTTCTGCAATTAAAGGACGTGACAGTAAATATCAAGCAATTTTGGCTCTTTGGGGTAAAATGCTTAATGTTGAAAAAGCAAGAATTGATAAGGTTTACGGCAACGATAAACTAACCCCTATCATAATAGCTTTGGGAACAGGAATAGGCGACAATTTTGATATTGAAAAACTTCGTTATCACAAAGTTATTATTATGTCCGATGCCGACGTTGACGGTGCGCATATCGCAACACTTTTGCTTACATTCTTCTTCCGCTATATGCCGCAACTTATCGAAAACGGACACATTTATATCGCTCAACCGCCACTTTTTGAGGTTAAAAAAGGCAAACAAAAAAGATATGCTTTTAACGAGGCAGAGCGTGATAAATATAATGCCGAACTCGGCGGAAACGCTTCTATTCAGCGTTACAAAGGTCTTGGTGAAATGGACGCTGAGCAACTTTGGGAAACTACAATGGACCCATCGTTTAGAACTATGCTTAAAGTAACAATGGCAGACGCCGAGCGTGCCGACCAAGTTTTCAACGTGCTTATGGGCGACGAGGTTGAGCCAAGAAAGAACTTTATCGAAGAAAACGCAAAATTTGTCGAAAATCTCGATATATAAAAAGAGGTATTTATGGAAAGACTTTCTTATATTCTATCGCCGGACGAGGTTAAAGAAGCACTTTACACCGCAGGGGTGTTAAAAAATTACAAAAAACGAATAATTTTTATTGCGATGGTTTCACTTCTTGTAATAATTTTATCGTTTATTCCGCTGACAAATAAATCGCTAACGGAAATTTTTAAAGACCCAAACGCATATTTGCCGACACTTGCACTGATAATTGTTAATATTTTCGCTTATTTCGGCTATAAAAATAACGAAAAAAACACAGTTCGTGCATCAACAACCGGTGAAAATACCGTGCTTACGCTTTTTGATGACAAAATTAATGTTGTGGTTGAAGCGTATGACGCAAATTGGGACATTTTAAAAGAAGATGTAAGACAAGTGCTTACAAGCGAAAATGAAATTATAATTGTGCTTGTTGATGGCAGATTAATGGCGATACCAAAACGCATTTTAAACGACAACAACAAACCCCCGCTGAAAAAAGTTTTAGACTATTTCTGCGATATAAATGAATAAAAAAGATTTACCTAAAAGAAAGAGAATTAGGCTTATAGATTTTGATTATTCCGAAACCGGTTACTATTATTTAACAATTTGTACTAAAGAAAAGCAAAAAACCTTATCAAAGATTGTAGGGGTCGGCTTCCCAGACGACCCGAAAGTAGAACTAATCGAAATCGGAAAAACTGTAGAAAATGCGATAAAATTTATTGACGAAACAAATCAATTTGTCAATATAGAAACCTATTGCATAATGCCTAATCACATTCATTTAATTGTATTTATAAACAATGAGTCAGCAAACGGGTCGTCTGGGAAGCCGACCCCTACAAACGCAATTCTTTCTAAAGTTGTTTCATCTTTAAAAAGATATACAAACAGAAAAACAAATAAGAAGCTTTGGCAAAGGTCTTTTTACGAACACGTAATAAGAAACGAAAAATCATTAATAGAAATTAGTGAATATATTCATAATAACCCTGCTGTTTGGGAAAGCGATAGTTTGTTTTGTTAGATAATATTTTATAACACTCTTTTAGAGCGGATTTTAAATAAACATTAATTCAGATTGGAGATAATTGAGCAAAATGGATTTTGAAGAGAAAATTATACCGGTCGAAATATGCGATACTATGGAAAAATCGTTCCTTGACTATTCAATGAGCGTTATTGTTTCCCGTGCATTGCCCGATGTTCGAGACGGTTTAAAACCTGTTCACAGAAGAATTCTCTACACAATGTTTGAAAGGGGCCTTACGCCTGATAAACCTTACCGTAAATGTGCCGATATTGTCGGTGCGGTATTAGGTTCTTATCACCCTCACGGTGACGCTTCGGTTTATGACGCTTTGGTTAGAATGGCGCAAGACTTTTCAATGCGTTATGAAATGATTGACGGTCACGGAAACTTCGGTTCGGTTGACGGCCACCCTGCCGCTGCTTACCGTTATACTGAGGCGAGAATGTCGAAAATGGCGGTTGAAATGCTTGCCGACATTGAAAAAAATACCGTTGATTTTATGCCGAACTACGACGACCGACTCAAAGAGCCTACAACTCTTCCTTCAAGAATTCCTTATTTGTTGGTAAACGGCTCAAAAGGTATTGCCGTTGGTATGGCAACCAATATTCCGCCGCACAATTTGGGCGAGGTAATCGACTGTATCGTATCTTATATCGATAACCCCGAAATCACTCTTGACGAAATGAACGAAATTTTGCCCGGACCTGATTTTCCGACAGGCGGTGTTATTATGGGCAGAAGCGGTATTCGCTCCGCTTATGCTACCGGCAGAGGCAAAATTGTTGTTCGAGGCAGAGCCGAAATTGAGGAAATTCGCAATAATAAATTCCAAATTGTTATTACTGAAATTCCTTATCAGGTTAATAAAAAAGAACTTGTTAAAAATATCGTTGATTTGGCAGACAACAAAAAAATTGAGGGCATTGACGACATTGTCGACTACTCAAACCGTGACGGTATGAAAATTGTTGTTGAGCTTAAAAAAGACGTTAATCCGCAAGTTGCGCTTAACAAACTTTATACATATACACAGTTGCAAACAACATTCGGCGTTATTATGTTGGCGCTTGTTGACGGCGTTCCGAAAGTGCTTAATTTAAAAGAAATTATGCACGAATATGTAAAATATCAAGAGGAAATTATTACACGCCGTACCAAATTTGACCTTAAAAAAGCAATGGACAGAGCGCACATTTTAGAGGGTCTTATAATTGCGCTTGACGATATTGACAAGGTTATTAAATTAATTCGTGCTTCAAAAACTGTTGATGAAGCTAAAACTGCGTTGATGGAGAATTTCCCGATTGATGAAATTCAGGCAAAACATATTGTTGATATGCGACTCGCTCAATTAACAGGTTTGGAAATTGAGAAAATCGAGTCTGAATTGGCTGCACTTAAAGAAAAAATTGCCGATTTTGAAGATATTCTTGCAAACGAGCAAAGAATTCTTGAAATTGTTAAAGAAGAGGTATTAAAAATTCGCGACAGATTTAACGACGACCGCAAAACCGAAATTTCTATGGTTGAGGGCGATGTTGACGACGAAGATTTAATTCCTGAAGAAGATTGCGTGCTTACACTTACAAAAATGGGTTATATTAAGCGTTTGCCGGTTGACACTTACCACGCTCAAAACCGAGGCGGTAAAGGTCTTAAAGGTATGACCACTCGTGATGAAGACTATGCGGAGCATATGTTTATTTGCTCGACCCACGATATTATTTTGTATTTCACAAACCTTGGCAGAGTTTACCACCAAAAAGCCTATGTTGTGCCTGAGGGAACAAGAACTTCAAAAGGTCTTAACATTATTAACCTTTTACCGCTCGAAGCGGGCGAAAAAGTTACCGCAATGGTACATTTATCTGAATTTGATGAAGAAAAATACATTGTAATGGGTACTAAAAACGGCGTTGTTAAGCGTTCGCAGTTTGCAGTTTACAAAACCAACCGCAAAGGCGGTGTAAATGCGGTAACGCTTGATGAGGGCGACGAGTTAAGATTTGTTGACTTAACTGACGGCGACAGCGAAATTATCGTAGCAACCAAAAAAGGTATGGCGATTAGATTTAATGAAAACGATGCTCGACCGCTCGGCAGAACCGCTCGTGGCGTTAAAGCAATAACGCTAAAGGCGGGTGATGAGGTTATCGGTATGGCGGTTGTAAGAGATAACGCCAACATTTTAACCATTACCGAAACAGGTTACGGCAGATTTTCTTCGGTTGATGATTATAGAATTCAATCTCGTGGCGGTAAAGGTATTATTAACTATCGTACCGCAAAATACGGCGATGTCGCTCAAATCGCTATGGTCGATGAAAACAGCGATGAAGATATTATGCTTATTACTTCGGCAGGCATTGTTATTAGAACGCCGGTTAACTCGATTTCAAAATTTGCCCGTCCTTCAAAAGGCGTTAGGGTTATGAGAGTTAAAGACGATGAAAGAATTATAACTCTCTCGCTCACCGAAAAAGAGGAAGAGCAAGAAGAGGAACAGGCTGAAAACGAGCAGGCACAAGAAGTTTTGCAAGACGATGTAAAACCTATTGAAATTCCCGAAGAAAACTAAATAAAATAACACAAAAAAGCAGGTATACGAATTATCGTATACCTGCTTTAATTTTTTTTAACAAAAAAATTATTTTAAAAATTTGTTTAATTTCTTATCGTTTTTAATTAAGAAATAAAGCGGTGTTCCCAAAACAAAAACTACAACCGCCTCGCCGACACCGATTACAAAAAACGCCCACAAGAACGAAGGGAAAACATCGGTTAAAATTATGCTAAGTTCAAAACCTACTATAATTGCATTTGCAATAATCGGCGGTAAAAACGAAAGCAAAGGAAAACCTTTTAAAGTAACTTTTCTTAACAAATAGGTTGCAATTGCTGCAATTAGCGTTGCGAGCGAGCCGAAAATAACATCAGCCATACCAAGCCCCGATACCGACATACCGATTAAATTTGCGACAACGCAACCGACAGTAAGGCCGGGAATTGCTGCCGAAGAAAAAATCGGCAAAATGGTAAGCGCTTCGGCAACTCGAAATTCAATGCCTATTTGACCGTAAGAAATTGGTGCTAAAACGAGTGTTAAAACAGCATATAAAGCTGCTATTAACGCCCCTTTCACGACAAAAAGCGTGTATTTTTTTGTGTTTTTTTGCATAATAAATGTATCTCCTTGTTTTTATTTAAGTCAGGTAATCGCGACTGACTTATTAACTTTTTTACTCTTGAGAATTTTCTTCTAATTCGGGAAGTTTTTCGGCTTTAATAAACTCAATTCTGCGTTCTTTTACCTTTAAAGCGGTAAATCTATAGCCGTTTTCTTCAATGCTCGGCGTTTCGTCATCTTTTGGAATTCTGCCCAATCGATAAAGCATAAAACCGCCCAATGTGTCATAATCTTCATCAGGAAATTTTATTGAGAGCATTTCTTCGACTTCCTCAATATCGCAAGTGCCTTCAATTTTGAAAGTCGTTTCGTTTAATTTATTTATTTCTTCTTCTTCATCGTCATATTCATCTTGAATATTGCCCAAAATCGACTCAATCAAGTCTTCAAGCGTTACAATGCCCGCCGTTCCGCCGTATTCGTCGACAACAATCGCCATTTGAATACGCTTTTCGGTAAATTCTTCAAAAAGTTCAGAACAACGCTTTGTCTGCGGAACGTGGTAAGCTTCACGCATAACCGAGCGAAGAGTAAGTCGCTCCGGCAATTTTTTGCCGACATATTTAAGCAAGTCTTTAACATAAACAATGCCTATTATGTTATCGAGGTCGTCTTCATAAACAGGAATTCGTGAAAAGCCCTCGTCAATTGCAATTTTCAAAGCGCCTTCGAGTTTTTCATCAATATCAACCGCAACAATTTCTGTGCGGTGGTTCATAACATCATCAACCGAAATGTCGTCAAACTCGAAAATGTTGTTGATAATTTCTTTTTGACCTTCTTCTAAAACGCCCGACTCTTCAGCGTCATCAACTAATTGCAAAATATTTTCTTCGGTAACCTCTTCATCAAAATCAGGGTTAGTTCCGCAAACTTTTGAAACCTTTTTCCAGAAAAATTCCAAAACCGCAAATGCGGGGTAAATTAAAGCGGAAATAAACGCCGAAAAATTAAGCAGTTTTTTAGCGGTAGATTCAGAATGTGAAAGCCCGATAATTTTTGCAATAATTTCACCGAAAATATACAAAACAATCGCTGAAATAGCAAGAATAATAACCGCGCCCAAAACATTTAAAGAGGCAATTGCAACATAACCTTTTGCAAAAAACAATTTGCAAAGCGCTATTCGCATATCAGAAATAAAGCAAAGCACCGAAAAACCTGCAAAAAGCATTGCGCAAACCGATTTTGCAGCGTCAACCCTTTCAGCTCTGCTTTTTTCGTTTTGAATATATTTTAAAATTCTTTTTGCGCGTTTGTCGCCCTCTTGCGCCTTTTGTTCGGTTGCCGACTCAGAAAGAAGCCCTATTGCAACCAAAAAAGCGTTTACCAATGTGTAAGTTAGTAAAATAAGTATAAGTATTAAAATTTTAATCAGAAGCATATTTTTCTACCCCCGATTTTTTCATTATAACAGTTCGCCGGACCGTCGTCCATCAAAAACTCCTCCTTAAATAGTTGTGGCAGCTTTAACCGCCAAGATAAGCCTTTTTAATATCTTCACTTTCGGAAAGTTCTTTACCAGTTCCCGAAAGGGTAATATTACCAGTTTCCAAAACATAAGCTCTGTCGGCAATTGAAAGCGCCATTTTTGCGTTTTGCTCAACCAACAAAACAGTAATTCCGCTTTCGTGCATAGCCTTAATAATTTTAAACACTTCTTTAACAAGCAACGGTGAAAGACCCATCGAAGGCTCGTCCATAACAATAATTTTCGGGTCGCTCATCATAGCTCTGCCCATTGCGAGCATTTGCTGTTCACCGCCCGAAAGCGTGCCTGCGATTTGGTTTTTTCTCTCTTTCAATCGTGGGAAGTGTTTATAAACACGCTCTAACGATTTTGAAATTTCTTCTTTATTTTTTCTGGTATAAGCGCCGAGTTTTAAGTTGTCATAAACCGACAACTGTTGAAAAACTCGTCTGCCTTCAGGCACGTGAGCCATACCCATATAAACAATTTTATGCGGCGGAACTTTTGTAATATCTTTTCCGTCGTAAATAATAGAACCGCTTTTTGCGGAAATAAGTCCTGTTACGGTGTGCAAAATTGTGGTTTTGCCTGCGCCGTTTGCGCCGATTAGAGATACAATTTCGCCCTCGTTTACTTCAAAGGAAACGCCCTTTAAAGCATTAATCATACCGTAATAAACTTCCAAGTCTTTAACTTCAAGCAATGCCATTGGTTTAGTTTCCTTTCTTTTAATCTCCAAGATAAGCGGTAATAACTTCGGGGTTTTTAAGAACGCTTTCAGGCTCGCCGTGAGCAAGTTCTGTACCAAAGTTAAGCACCGTTAATTTTTCGCAAATACCTGCAACAAGTCGCATATCATGCTCAATCAACAAAATTGTCATATCGAATTTATCACGAACAAAGCGAATTGTGTCCATAAGTTCCTGCGTTTCGTTTGGGTTCATACCTGCGGCAGGCTCGTCAAGCAACAACAATTTCGGGTTTGTTGCAAGAGCGCGTGCAATTTCAAGCTTTCTTTGCTGGCCGTAAGGCAGGTTGTCAGCCTTAATGTCGGCAAATTCCTCTAAATCAAACACTTTTAAAAGTTCCATAGCCTTTTTGGTAAAAGCCTTTTCGGTTTTGAAAAATTTAGGAAGTCTTACAACCGATGTAAATGTTGAATATTTATATTGATTGTGAAGTCCGACTTTAATATTGTCAATAACCGAAAGGTCTTTAAAAAGACGAATGTTTTGGAATGTTCTTGCAATTCCGGCTTTGTTAATAAAAGTTGTCGGCTTGCCTGTAATGTCAACGCCGTCAAGCAAAATTTCGCCGTCAGTCGGCTTGTAAACGCCTGTCAACATATTGAAAACGGTTGTTTTACCTGCGCCGTTAGGGCCGATAAGTCCGTAAAGGTCGCCCTTTTCAATAACCATATCGAGTTTGTCAACTGCCCTAAGTCCGCCAAAAGAGATACCGAGATTTTTAACTTCTAATATAGCCATTTTTACTCAGCCTCCTTTTTCGATTTTGGGAATATGGTTCTAAACACCGATTTTGTCGACATAGAAATTTTTTCTCTGTAATTTTTGATTGTCGGGTTGTTGCCGAAAATCATCATTACAATAAGAATTATTGCATAGAAAAGCATACGATAATCAGAAAGCGAGCGAAGCACCTCAGGCAACAAATAAAGAATTGTAGCCGCAATAATTGAGCCTCGAATATTTCCGATACCGCCTAAAACTACAAATACCAAAATTAAAATTGAAGTGTTGTAATCAAACTTAACCGCTTGAAGTGTTGCGAAGTTGTGCGAATAAAGCGCACCGCCCAAACCTGCTAAAAATGCGGTTAAAGCAAAAGCGATAAGCTTATATTTTGTAATGTTAATACCTACCGACTCGGCGGCAATGCGGTTATCACGAATAGACATTACCGCTCTGCCTGTGCGTGAGCGAATGAAATTAAGCGTAATAATAAGTGTAACCATTATAAGCACAAAACCGACAATAAAGTTTGAGTCGTTCGGCGTGCCGTTAAGACCGAGCGGTCCGTTAATAAGCGTTGTGCCGTCAGTCTGTAAATTAAGTTCGCTTTGCGAAATAAACGAAAAATGCAAACCTTTTGAGTCATAACCGAAATAGGTTGATGAGAAAATGTTTTTAATAATTTCGCCGAAAGCGAGTGTAACAATCGCCAAATAGTCGCCTTTTAAGCGAAGAACCGGAATTCCGATAAGTACGCCGAAAATTGCGGCGCAAATTCCGCCTACCAATAAAGCGAGCGGAAATCTAATCCAAACTTGCGAAATGGTCTCTTGCGTGGTTATTGAGAAAAGCGCACTCGAATATGCGCCAATGCACATAAAGCCTGCTTGTCCGAGCGAAAGTTCGCCCAAAATGCCGACTGTAATATTAAGCGAAATAGCGAGAATAATGTAAGCGCAAGTCGGAACTAACAAGCCTTCGAGCATAAAAGAAATGCTGCCGCTTACCCTTAAAGCCTGAACAATTATAAACGCTACTATTACAATGGCGTAGGTGATATAATCTTTGGTTGAGTTTTTTCTTAACAATTGCAACTTCATAATTCTATCACCGCCTTAAACTTTTTCGTTTACTTTTTTGCCTAAAATACCGGTCGGTTTAATAAGCAAAACAAGAATTAATACTGCAAAAACGATTGCGTCTGCCAATTGGGCGGAAATATAAGCTTTACCGAAAATTTCGATAACGCCGATTAAAATACCGCCTATCATTGCGCCGGGAATTGAGCCGATACCGCCGAATACCGCCGCAACAAACGCTTTAATACCGGGCATTGCGCCTGTTGTAGGAACAAGGTTCGGATATTTTGAACATAAAAGCACGCCTGCAACCGCAGCCAAAGCCGAGCCGATTGCGAATGTCAAAGCGATTGTGCCGTTTACATTAACGCCCATAAGTTGAGCAGCACCTTTATCTTCCGAAACTGCTATCATTGCTCTGCCGGGTTTTGTTTTGTTAACAAAAAGCGAAAGCGCAACAACAATAAGAACTGAAATAATAATTGTAACAACAGTTACGCCCGAAATTTCAAGCTCGCCAAGTTTTAACGGCGGAATATTTACAACCGATGAAAACATTTTCGGGCTTGAGCCGAAAATAAGCAATGCCGAATTTTGCAAAAAATAACTAACGCCGATAGCGGTAATCAAAACCGCAAGCGGTGTTGCCGAACGAAGCGGTTTGTAAGCCACTTTTTCAATTGTAATACCAAGCAATGTGCAAACAAGTATCGACATAATGACTGCAACATAAGAGGGAAGTCCGAGTTCAATCATAGAAATGAACGCAACATATCCTCCTACCATAATAATATCGCCGTGAGCGAAGTTAAGCATTTTTGCGATACCGTAAACCATTGTATAGCCAAGCGCTATTACAGCATAAATACTGCCAAGGCTTATTCCGTTAATAAGGTTTGTTAAAAAACCCACTTTATTTCCACCTCTTAAAAAATAAAATTATTAATAATTATACCACAAATCCTTTGCAAATACAATAAAAATTTGCTTAATTTACCGCAAATTAAGGTTTATTTTTGCTCAAATTCCCCTTTTTCTCAACATTTCCCTTTAAAAAGCATTGGGTTTTTATAAAAAATACAACCCCCACGGCTTTAATAAACCGTAGGGGTATGTTATTATTTTTGTTTGAATTTATACCTTAATATTAAAATCATACCAAAATTCAACGCCGTTGTCGTGATTTTCAAAACCGCAATCATCGTGATTTATAAGCGAAATTTCTTTTACAATAAAAAGGCCTATACCCGAATGTTTTTCTTGGTCTTTGGCGTGTTTTGACTTATAAAAATCAGTCCAAATATTCTCGCCGTCTGCTTTTGAAATATGACTGCCCTCGTTGAAAACCGAAAGCCTGCACTTAAAATCATCGGCTTTTAAGCTGACTTTTATTTTTTGGTTGTGCTTGCAATATTGAATTGCGTTCATAAGATAGTTGTCGAAAATATGCTCAATATTTTGTGGCGCCGCCTCAATCTCATAAGGCATAATATCGGTTTCAAGCTTAATTCCTTTTGCTTTTAAAAGCAGTTCGCTCTTTTTGCAAAGTGCCTTTATCATATCGTCTAACTGAATAATTTCAACTTCGTTTTCAAAAATTGTTTTTTCGCCTGCCTGAATATTAAGTAATCGGCTGATAAGCTGGCTCATTTTATCAATTTCTTCTAAAGCAGAGTTGTAATAATAAAGCTTTTTCTCGCTGTCTTTGGTTAAATTCATCATTTCAATTTGGCTTGAAATAATGGCAAGCGGAGTTTTTAACTCGTGGGTGATATTTGTAAGCACACGCTTTCGCATATCTTCATATTCAGTCATTCGCTTGTTGTCTTCTTTTAAAAGGAAGTTATAGTTGTTAAGGCTGTTTACATATTCTGAAATTGTGTCTGCCATTGAGTTAAAGTTTTTCGCCAAAACGCCTATTTCATCTTTTTTAATTTTACCGCTAAACCTTGCGGAATAATCGCCTTTTGAAATTTTTGTGGTAAGAGTGCTTAACTGCGTAATTGAATTGGTTTCCCTGTGAATTAACACAAACATAAGAATACCGCTCGCAATTATAAATGCGCTAAGCATTAAAAGCAAAAACCTGTTTGTATAAGTAAAAACAGAATCGGTTGTTTTTAAACTTTGCTCAATATAAACATAATAAGTTTTTCCGCTGTTTTTTAGTTTTGCTTTTAAAACAATGCTTTCATCGCTGTTGTTTTCGTTTACGGTAATAGGCACAGAATTTGACTTATAATCGTCAATTCTCTCATAAAAAATCTCTTTAACAATATCATCTGTTTGCGCACTTCGTTTTGTTGAATAAATTACCGACAAATCGCTGTCGCAAATATACAAATCATAAGTTTGCTCATAATAAATTTCCAAAAACTCGTCTATTTTTGAAACATTCTTGCCGAAATTATAAGAATTAAGCTGTTTTACCGCTTGTTTCATTACATCTTTTTCATTAGCAATATAAAGCGATTTTGCATTGCTTGTATAAAGAAAAGAGATTGCGCCGATTGTTAAAATCAAAACAACCATAATGTAAACGGCAAGTTTGAAAGAAAGCTTTTTAAACAATTACTTTTCCTCCTGTATTTCAAAAAAGTAACCAACGCCGTAAACCGAGCGAATATAATTGTGCTTTTCGGTAAGCTTTTTGCGAAGTTGCTTAACTATTGTGTCAACCGTTCTGTAATCGCCGTAATAGTCCATTCCCCAAACCGAATCTAAAATAGCCTCACGGCTTAAAACCCTATGCTCGTTTTCTATCATAAAGTTTAAAACATCAAACTCTTTCGGGGTTAAATCAAGCGGTTTTTCATCAAGATAAACACGACGTTTTTCAACATTAATTGAAAGTTTGCCCTTTTCAACAATGGTGTTTTTGCTCAAATTTGTTCTTGCAAGGCAAGACTTAATGTGTTCTTTCAAAACCGAAAGCAAAAACGGTTTTGTTATGTAGTTGTCAGCGCCGTATTCAAACCCTTTTAGCTGGTCTTGCTCGTGCTCTCTTGCCGAAAGCATAATAATAGGCACATCTGACTGCTGGCGAATTATTTTTAAAACGTCAAAACCGTCAATTCTCGGCATAATTCCGTCAAGCAAAACCAAATCAATTTTGTGGTGCTGTTTGTCGAAAATATTAATAGCGTCAGCGCCGTCAACCGCTGTAATAACCTCAAAACCGCTTTCGGTTAAATAGTCTTCCAGCGTGCTGCGCAACTTTTTATCGTCATCAACCACCAAAATTGTTGCTGAATTGTTTATTGCAGACATAAAACACCAATCCTTACTTTAAGTTTTCTAAATTATATACAATAATAATGATAATAATGTGATATTTTCTTCAGTATAACACAAAACTACTGAAAAAGCACTAATTTAATTAATAAAAATTAAAATATTTTTTAAAAAAACACTTGAAATTCGGGCAATTTTCTGTTATAGTGTTTTTATCTCAAAAACACAGTTCACCGGAGGCGGACACGATGAGCAACAATTCTAAACTTATTGTTGATACCGAAGTGTTGCCCGAAATTTTTTTAAAAGTTAAGCAAATCAAAGACAGGTTGAACGACGGAAGCGAAACTTCAACAAGCGAGGCTTGCAAAAAAGCCGGCGTTTCGAGAAGCGCTTTTTATAAGTATAAAGACCATATTTTTGATTTTGACGAAACAGCGGGCAACATTGTAACTCTGCATGCGGTTTTGTCTGACAGAGCCGGAATTTTATCTATGTTTATGTCGGCGCTTTACGAAAGCGGGGCAAACATTTTAACGGTAAACCAAAATATTCCTTCAGGCAAAAGAGCGCCGGTTTCGGTTTCTTTCAGAACAAAAGACTGCGAGTTTTCGGTAAACGACTTAATTGATAAATTAAAACAAATTGACGGCGTAAAATCTGTTCACAGGGTTTTAGGCGAGTAAAGGAAGGTATTTAATAATGATTAAAATTGCTGTTATGGGCTACGGCGTTGTAGGTTCGGGCGTTGTTGAGGTTTTTTATAAAAACCACGAATCTATTCAGAAAAAAGCCGGCAAACAAATGGAAATCGCTCATATTCTTGATTTAAGGGAATTCCCGGGCGACCCACACGAAGCACTTTTTACAAAAGATTTTAACGATATTTTAAATGATGACGAAGTAAAAATTGTTGTTGAAACAATGGGCGGTGTAAACCCTGCTTATGATTTTGTTAAAAAATGCTTGCTTTCGGGCAAAAGCGTTGCAACTTCAAACAAAGAACTTGTTGCAACCCACGGCGATGAATTGCTTGAAATCGCAAAAGAGAAAAATGTAAACTTCTTGTTTGAAGCTTCGGTAGGCGGAGGTATTCCTATTCTTCGCCCTATTACCCAATGCCTTGCCGCAAATGAAATTGAAGAAATTTACGGTATTTTGAACGGAACTACCAACTATATTTTAACACAAATGATTAATTCTTCGGTATCTTTTGAAGATGCGCTCAAAACAGCGCAAAAGCTCGGTTATGCCGAAAAAGACCCGACTGCCGACATTGAAGGCGCCGACGCTTGCAGAAAAATCTGTATTTTATCGGCTTTGGCATTCGGCAAACACGTTTATCCTGAACAGGTTTATACCGAAGGAATTACTAAAATCACTTTGGCTGATGTCGCTTATTGCGAGTCGGCAGGTATGGTAATAAAACTTATCGGCAAAACTGCAAAACTTAGCGATAACAAAGTTTTTGCAACTGTTTACCCTGCAGCGTTGTCTTCTCACAGTCAATTAGCTACTGTTGATGATGTTTACAATGCGGTTATGGTAAGGGGCGACGCTATCGGCGATGTTGTTTTCTACGGCAGAGGCGCCGGTAAACTTCCTACCGCTTCGGCAGTTGTAGCCGATGTTATCGACTGCGCAAAACATTTGGCTTCGAGAAAATATGTTTCTTGGAGCAAGGGCGAAAAAGATTATGTTGAAGACTACAAGCAAGACACCGTTGCTATGTATGTTAGAATGAAAACCACACAAGAAGAGGTTGAAAAAGCTTTCGGCAAAGTTAAATTTTTAAGCTATGAAAAAGCCGAAAACGGCGAAGTTGCTTTTATTACCGACGCTATGAAAGAAAAAGCTTTCGACAGCATTTTAAGCCTTGTAAACGGTGAAGTTTTATCAAAAATTCGTGTGCTTGACATATAATTTTAGGAGGAATTTTTTACAATGTCGTTAATTGTTGCAAAGTTCGGCGGCTCCTCTTTGGCTGACGCCAATCAGTTCAGAAAAGTCGCAAAAATAGTTAAAGAAAATCCCGACAGAAGATATATTGTACCGTCTGCGCCGGGTAAGCGTTTTGATGACGATATTAAAGTTACCGATTTGCTTTATAACGCTTATGAACTCGCAAGCGAGGGTGAAGATTTTAACCCTGTTTTGCAAACAATTGAGCAAAGATTTGACAGCATTATTGCTGATTTGGGACTTAATATTGACTTAACCCCTGAATATGAAAAAATTCGCATTGCGCTTGAAAACGATGCTGGCCGTGATTATGCCGCATCACGTGGCGAATATCTTTCGGGTATGATTTTGGCTGAACTTATCGGCTATCATTTTATGGACGCTGCCAAATGTATTCGTTTTAACGAAACAGGCAGTTTTAACTCTGATTTTACTTTTGAAAAAACCGCCGAGCATCTTTCGCATTATGAAAGAGCGGTAATTCCGGGCTTTTACGGCAGAATGCCTAACGGCACAATTAAAACCTTTTCACGTGGCGGTTCTGATATTACAGGTTCGCTTGTAACCCGTGCGGTTTGCGCCGATTTATATGAAAACTGGACAGATGTTGACGGCTTTTTGGTAAGCGACCCGAGAATTATTAAAAACGCAAAAATCATTTCAAAAATTACATATAAAGAGCTTCGAGAGCTTTCTTATATGGGCGCTACCGTGTTGCACGAAGACGCAATTTTCCCTGTTCATCAGGCAGGTATTCCTATTAATATTCGCAATACCAACAACCCCGAAGCACCGGGCACTATGATTGTTTCAGAATATAAAGTTGATGAAACAACGCCTAATATTACCGGTCTTGCAGGCAAAAAAGGCTTTTCGATTATCAACATTGAAAAAGCTATGATGAACTCTGAAATCGGTTTCGGCAAAAAAGTTTTGTCGGTGTTAGAGCGCGAGGGACTTTGTTTTGAACATTTGCCTTCGGGTATTGATACAATGTCGGTTGTTATCGAAACCAAAGCGATTGAAGATAAGAAAGAAGATTTAGTTTATACAATCAAGCGTGAAACTTTGGCAGACAGCGTTTCTTTTGAAGACGACCTCGCATTAATTGCGGTTGTAGGTGTCGGAATGAAAAATGTAACAGGTACTGCGGCAAGAGTTTTAACTGCTATTTCAAAGAAAAAAATCAACATTCGTATGCTCGACCAAGGCTCTTCAGAAATTAATATTATTATCGGCGTTGACTCAAATAATTTTGAAGAAGCTTTACAAGCAATCTATGAAGAGTTTTATGATTAAGAATTCTGTTAAAAACATATAAATACTTTGTAGGGCGGGGGCTTAAGCTCCCGCCGTTTTTATTTGCACAAACTTTACACCTCATCCGAGTTGCTGTGCAACCCACCTTCTCCTCAAGGAGAAGGCTTTTGAAGATTCTACGTAAAAAGGGAACGCATTTTGCGTTCCTTTTTTAATTATTTTACAGTGACTTTTTTCGTGCTTGTCCAATTTGAATAAGCGATTTTTTTGCCTTGTTTTACAAAAGCTCTTACTTTAACGGTATATCTTTTACCTTTTTTGAGCTTTTTAATTGTTTTTGTTGCTGTCTTTTTAGTGCTAAATTTTTGGGTTTTCCACTTGCCTTTGCCTGTTTTATAATTAACCTGAAAACCTGTCGCACCTTTTACTTTTTTATAAGTCACTTTAAAAGATTTTTTAGTTTTTTTAAGAGTAAATTTAGGTGTTTTAAGCTTAAGTTTTGCAATAGTTTTGCCTTTTTTAAACACTTTTCCGCAAATTGCACAAACCTTGAGATTTTTGTAACCCTTTGCAAAATAAGTTGCCTTTTTGTTTTCTGTAACAGTTTTATGTCCATCTATAAACTGGAATCCGTTTTCTTGGGCATATTTTTGTGCAGCCGAACCTTTATGACCATAAATTGTTAAGTTTTCTGCCTTATCTGTATTTTCTGTGTCGTTGGTATAATAACCTATCGCCCCAGAACCAATACTTATTACGCTGTCAGGGATTGTTACACTCTCAAGCAATGGACTACCATAAAGTGCAGATTCAGCAATTACTCTTGTACCTCTTTTTATAGTATAACTTCCTGTATAATTTGATTTCATATCAATTAAACAATTATCAATATATAAAACACCGTTTTCCCAGTTTGATTTGTTGTTATATAAAGCAGTATTATAAAACGCGCCATAACCAATACTCGTTACGCTATTTGGAATTCTTATACTCTTTAATGATTCGCAATAATAAAATGCCTGACTACCAATCCTTGTTACACTATTGCCGATTTTTGCAGTTTTTAATGATGTGCACCAATAAAATGTATCACTACCAATTTCTGTTACGCTATCAGGTATTGTTATGCTTTCTAATGAGTCGCAATTAAAAAATGCACCCCAACCAATGCTTTTTACATTGTCAGGTATTGTTACGCTTTTAAAACCGCAACTACGAAACGCCTGATAACCAATAGTTGTTACGCTGTTAGGTATTGTTATGTTTGTTAATGAATCGCAATCAAAAAAAGCATTGTCACCAATCTTTTTAAGGTTTTTACCGAGTTTTACTGTTTTTAATTTTTCGCAATTATAAAATGCACTTTCACCAATACTTGTAACGCTATTACCGATTGTTATGTTTGTTAATGATGTGCAATAAGAAAATGCATGCTTATCAATGCTTGTTACGCTATTTGGGATTGTATAAGATTTTCCTGCTTTTTTAGGCGGATAACAAATAATTTTTGTTTTCTTTTTATTAAACAAAACGCCGTCAATCGAAGAAAAATTATTATTACCTTCTGATACATTTATTTTTGTTAATGATGTACAACCGTAGAATAATGAATCGCCAATGTTCGTCATACTATTAGGGATTGTTACGCTTGTTAATGATTCGCAATAAGAAAATGCATCATCAGCAATTAATCTTGTGCCATCTTTTATAGCATAATCGCCTTTATATTCGTTTTTCATGTCAATTAAACAATTATCAATATATAAAGCGCCATTTTCCCAATTTGCTTTATCTTTAAATAAACCAGTATTATAAAACGCACTACTACCAATACTTGTTACGCTATCAGGTATTGTTACGCTTGTTAATGATTTGCAATATTCAAATGCTCCTTCACCAATACTCGTCACACTATTCGGTATTGTTACGCTTGTTAATGAGCCGCAATATTCAAATGCACGAATACCAATGCTTGTAATGCTATTCGGTATTGTTATGCTTTTAAAACCGCAATTATAAAATGCCTCATAACCAATACTTGTTACAGGGCAACCGCCTAATTCTGACGGGATTGTAATATCGCCGTAAGGGCTGTCACAATCAGTAATTGTCGCTTCGCCGTCGGTTATTTTATATTCATAATAACCATCAGTTTCGGCGCTAACTAATACCGCCATAGGCGCAACGGTGAATACCGTTACTAAACATAAAATTAATCTTAATAATCTCTTTTTCATTTAAAAATACCTCTCTGTTTCAGAAAATTTTTTCAATTACTAATTATTAAGTGTCCTATTAGTTCACAAAAGTTTCAAGTTTTTTAAATTTTTTTAAAATATATGTCGAGACGGCCATTCGGGACGGCTCAAGAATCCGACCCCTACAAAGTTAGATAAAAATTTAAGTTACAATGTAGGGGATGGCATCCTTGACATCCCGATGTGGAAAACTAAAAGTTTGATTAAAATTTAATTAAAGGTACAAATTTAAAAAAGCCTTCTCCTCGAGGAGAAGGTGGCAAGCGGAACGCTTGACGGATGAGGTGTAAAGTTTGTGCAAAATAAAACGGCGAAAGCTATGCCCCCGCCCTACAAAGTATTTATATGTTTTTATCAAATTTACACCCCTGAGGCGACACAAAACGTTTATAAAAATCAAACTTTAATGCCGAAGTCTTGCGTGTCGAGGCACTCGACCGGCGAAAGCTACGCCTCCGCCCTACAAAGCATTTATATATTTTTATCAAACTTTGGCGGGTCGTATAGGAATCCGACCCCTACAACGTTATTTTTAGTTTTATCAAACTTTTATGCCGAAGTCTTGCGTGTCGAGGCACTCGACCGGCGAAAG
>CACXOM010000009.1 GCA_902769255.1 Oscillospiraceae bacterium | reverse complement strand
GGGCAGGGGCTTGCTCCTGCCGTTTTAAATTTGTACAAACTCGACACCTCATCCGTCACACTTCGTGTGCCACCTTCTCCTCGAGGAGAAGGCTTTTTTGTTTTCAGCAAAATTAAAAACACCTTGTAGGGCGGTGCCTTGGTGCCGCCGTCAAAAATTATATGTTTTCAGCAAACTTCGGCGGGTCGTATAGGAATCCGACCCCTACACCGTGATTTTTAGTTTTTTCAAACTTTCAACCCTTCCACCGCAAGCGGTCCCCCTTCCCTTAACAGGGACGGCTTTTTTGTTTGTGCAAATTTAAAAATATTTGGTAGTGTGCGAGTAAATTGGGGGATTATTTAAAAAATGCTTGTAATTCGTTTAAAAAAGCGGTATAATAAACTGTAAATATTTAATTTTTGGAGGAAAAACAAATGTCAAAGAAATTTTACATCACAACGCCGATTTATTACCCCTCGGGTAATCCGCATATCGGCCACTGCTATACAACCGTTGCCTGCGACTCGATTGCGAGGTACAAACGAATGCAGGGTTTTGATGTTATGTTTTTGACAGGTACTGATGAGCACGGTCAGAAAATTGAGGAAAAAGCCAAAGAAAAAGGCGTTACCCCAAAAGAATATGTTGATGAGATTGTTGAAAATTTCAAAAATCTTTGGAAATATATGAACATAGATTACGACAGATATATTCGTACGACTGACGATTATCATGTTGAGTCGGTGCAAAAGATTTTTAAGGCACTTTATGACAAAGGCTATATTTACAAGGGCAAATACAAGGGTAAATATTGCACGCCTTGCGAGTCTTTTTGGACTGAAAGTCAGTTGGTTGACGGCAAATGCCCCGAATGTGGCAGAGAGGTTAAAGAGGCGAAAGAGGAGGCTTATTTCTTTAAAATGGCTCCTTTTGCCGAACGAATTGAAAAACTTTTAACCGAAACCGATTATTTACAGCCGAAAACTCGTGCTATTGAACTTGTAAATAATTTTATTAAACCCGGCCTTGAAGATTTGTGCGTTTCTCGTACCTCATTTTCTTGGGGTGTGCCGGTAACTTTTGATGAAAAACATGTTGTTTATGTTTGGATTGACGCGCTTTCTAACTACATTACCGCGCTCGGTTATCAAAACGAAAAATATAACGATTATGATAAATATTGGCCTGCAAATGTGCATATGGTAGCAAAAGATATTATGCGTTTTCACGCTATAATTTGGCCGGCTATGTTAATGGCGTTAGATTTGCCTTTGCCAAAACATTTGGCGGTGCACGGCTGGATTACTTTTAACGGTCAAAAAATGTCGAAATCAATCGGCAATGTTGTTGATCCGTTTGTTTTGGGCGAGCGTTACGGCGCAGACGCTATTCGTTATCACATTTTGCGTGAAATGGCGCTTGGCGCAGACAGTTCGTTCTCTAACGAAATTATGATTAACCGCATTAACACCGACCTTGCTAACGGGCTTGGCAACTTGGTTTCTCGTACTGTTGCAATGGTTGAAAAATATTTCGGCGGTACTTTGCCGAAGGAAAAAGAGGCAGGCGAGTTTGACGACGAGTTGAAAAACGAGTGTTTGGCACTTAGGGCAAAATGCGATGATTTTATTGACAAAACTCAAATTAATCAGGTTTTAATTGAGATTTTTAAAGTAGTTTCAAGAGCAAATAAATATATTGACGAGACGGCGCCTTGGGTGCTTGCTAAAGATGAAAGCAACAAAGAGCGCCTTGCGGCTGTTCTTTACAATTTGCTTGAAGCGATTAGAATTTCGACTACGCTTTTGTCTTGTTTTATGCCTACAACTATGCCGAAAATTTTTGAGCAAATAGGTGCAAATAAAGATTTAATAACTTATGAAAACGCTGCAAAATTTGACGTTTTACCGCAAGATGTTACGGTAAAACGCGGTGAAGTTTTGTTCCCGAGAATTGATACCGAAAAAGAAATTGAAGAGTTAAACGCAATTATTTCGGCGCAAGTTAAACAAGCGCAAAAAGAGCAACAAGGCGCTGAACAAGTTGCATTTTTAGATGAAATTGCGATTGATGATTTTGCAAAAGTTGATTTAAGAGTTGCGAAAGTTAAAGATTGCGAGCCGATTAAAAAGGCTAAAAAACTTTTAAAACTTACGCTTGATGACGGCTCGGGTAACGACAGAATTGTGGCTTCGGGCATTGCGCAATATTATAAACCCGAAGATTTAATTGGCAAAAATGTAATTGTTGTTGCAAATTTAAAACCTGCAAAACTTTGCGGTATTGAAAGTTGCGGTATGATTTTGGCAGCCGACACGCCTGACGGCATTAAGGTGATTTTCCCAGAAGGATTGCCTGCTGGAGCCAAAATTCGATGATTATTGATACACACGCTCATTACGATGACGAGCAGTTTTGCGGTGAGCTTGATACCGTTTTTGACGAGTTAAAGCAAAACGGCGTTGACAAAATTTTGACTTGCGCTACTGATTTTGAAAACGCTAAATGCGTGTTGAAGTTGTGCGAAAAATATGATTTTTTGTATGCGGCTGTGGGGATTTATCCGCATCATACCAAAAAATGCCCTTTTGACGAGCAAAAACTTGAAAGTTTAGCAAGCCATAAAAAAGTTAGGGCAATCGGCGAAATAGGGCTTGATTATTATTATGACGACTCTCCGAAAGAGGTTCAAATAAACTCACTTGAAAAGCAACTCGATTTAGCGAATAAACTTAATTTGCCGATAACTTTTCACGACAGAGAGGCGCACGCCGACTCGCTCGAACTGTTAAAAAAATATAAGCCGAAAGGCGTTGTGCATTGTTTTTCTGGTTCTTGTGAAATGGCGAGAGAGATAGTAAAAATAGGAATGTATTTAGGAATAGGCGGAGCGGTGACTTTTAAAAACGCAAAGGTTTTGCCAAATGTGGTAAAGGAAATTCCGCTTGAAAAATTGGTGCTTGAAACCGATGCGCCTTATATGTCGCCTGTGCCGAAAAGGGGCAAGCGCAACCGCTCCGATTACATAAAATATATTGCCGAAAAAATCGCCGAGATAAAGGGAATTTCGGTTGATACAGTTTATAAAGTTACAAGTGAAAACGCTGAAAAAATTTTTAATTTTTAGGAGTATATATGAGTAAATTTTTTGCATTTATTTCGAGAATGAAGTTTATTAACCGCTGGGCTTTAATGCGAAACACCTCTTACGAGTCGCTTGTGAGTCACTCGCACGAGGTTGCGGTTATTGCTCATGCGCTTTGCGTTATAGGAAACCGCCGACTAAATAAAGATTATGATGAAAATTATGCGGCGGTTATTGCGCTTTATCACGATGCAAGCGAGATTATTACTGGCGATATGCCGACTCCTGTAAAATATTTTAACAGCGAGTTGAAAGACGCTTATAAAGATGTTGAGAAAAAGGCTAATGAGAAACTTTTAAATTTGTTGCCGAATGATTTAAAGGGCGACTTTGACGATATTTTGTTCTATGACGAAAAGTATAGAAAAATAATAAAATCTGCCGATAAAATTTCGGCGCTTATAAAATGTGAAGAAGAACTTAAAATGGGAAACTGTGAGTTTAAACAGGCGAAAAAAACCATTTCAACCGCGATTGAAAAAATTGATTGCGAAGAGGCAAATATTTTCTTAAAAGAATTTTTCCCTTATTATTCGCTTAGTTTAGATGAACTTAATTAAGGAGTAAAAAATGGCTGAAACAAGACATAACCATAACCATAAACACGGACAAAAAAAGAAAACTTCAAAATTGGTACCGATTTTAATAATAGCTCCGCTTTTGCTGACGGTAATAATCGCTTCGGTGTTTTTTGTTTATTATGAGCAGAGCAAAAATATTGACGACAATGAAATTGTTGCGAAAATAAACGGTGTTGAAATTAGCGCTGAAGAGTTGTCGGCAAGAATGGCGATTGATGAAGAATATGTTGTAAACAAGTTCGGTAAAGATTATAAAGAAGAGCTTAACGAAGATTTTTGGGATTTGGAAGTTAAAGACGATGACGGCAACAACACAAACCCAAGAAAATATTTGCAAGATATGGCGCTTAAAGAAATTACCGAATATAAAGTTCAACTTGAAATTGCCAAAGAAAACGGCATTTTGAGCGAAGAAAAAGCAACTTATAAGGCGTTTTTAGAAAGTTTTAAAAACGAGAATAAAAATAAAGATAAAGATAAAGCTTTTAGCGAAAAAGAGTATTATGATTATTACTATAATAAGTTAAAAGAGAAAAATGTGGCTGTTTTATCGAAAAAAGGCAAGCCTTTGTATGCTGATGACAGCGTTTTGGAAAAATGGTTCGACAAAGTTAAAGATGAAAAATATAAAAACACTGACAGTTATAATTTTGATATTTATTATGCTTATTATGACGACAAGTCGAATAATTATAACAAAGACAGCGCTAAAGCGATTTTGAAAAATGTTAGACAGGCAATTAAAGACGGAAACGATTTAAACTTTGTAAGAAATGATATTAGCAGGTTTGTTTTTAAACAGACTATGGATATAAATAATGCTAACGCCGCCGAAAAGCAGAAAAATTATCCTAATTTTTATAAAGAGGCTATTAATTTGAAAGTTGGCGGATTTTCAGACGTTTATCTCGGTGTTCGCCCGAAAACAAAGAAAAAAATTGCTTATTTTGGCGTTTGCAAAAAAAGAACAGCCGGCGGTTATTCGAGCTTTGCCGAGGTTAAAAGCGAGATTTTAGAAAATTATTCTGCCGAAAAATATAAAGGTTATGTTGAAAACAAGGTTAAACAGGCAAAAATTGAAAAATTAGAGAATTTCAGTAAAGTTACAGGACTTGACTAATTTTTTAAAAGTTCATCATATTTGCAACACATTTTTATAATAAAATATGCGTGAAAGGTATGATTGATATGAAAGGTTTAAATTTAAAATCGCTGTGTTTTGCTTTGGTTTTATCGATTTTTGTTGCGGTTTTGGCACCTGTTAGCGCTTTTGCGCTGGATTATCCCGAATTGCAACTCGGAAAAACCGAAAAAGGAAATTTGAGCGATTATTACGGCTCTGTAAAATACAGCCTGAATTTAAAAAGAGATTATAAAATTAAGTTTAGTTATTCAAGCTCGGTAAAATCTAAAATTGTTGTGCGTGACAGCGGTTTTAATAAGGTTTTAGAGTCAAAAGAAACTAAAAAGTTTGTAGAAACAGTTTTTTTGAAAAAAGGCAGTTATAAAGTTTCGCTTTATAATTCAACATTTAAAAGCGGTACTTACACTCTAAAGGCTTCTGACGCTACCGAATATGCAGAAAAAATAGAGTTTTACAGTTCAAAATATTATTTAAGTGTCGGCGGCAGCATTAATTTGCCGTTGAAATGTATTCCTGATGGAACGCAGGCGGGCGATATTAAATGGTCGAGTTCCAACAAAAAAATTGCAACGGTTGATAAAAACGGCAAAGTTACAGGCAAGTCGCTCGGTGCAGTAAGCGTTACCGCTAAACTTTCTAACGGCGCTTCTGCAACAACTACTGTTTGCGTAAATATGAGGACTTATAAAATTAAAAAAGGCAAATCTAAAACTTTGCCTAAAATTAATTTAAAAAGTGTTTCTTGGAAAAACAAAAACCCTAAAATTGTTAAGATTAAAAAGGGTAAGTTTATAGGTAAATCAAAAGGAAAAGCCGCTTTGAGCAAAACAGTAGGCAAAAATAAATATAAAGTGGTTATTACAGTAGTCTAAAAAGCAAAATTAAAAAGACGGTTGGTTTTCACCGACCGTCTTTTTTTAACTAATAATCAAAAACTGACAAGCAATTAAATTAAACAGCTCTGTCAACTTTGCCCGAACGTAAACATCTGGTGCAGGCATATACTCTTTTAGGAGTACCGTTTACAACAGCCTTTACTCTTTTTACATTCGGTTTCCATGTTCTGTTTGATCTTCTGTGCGAGTGAGAAACCTTAATACCAAAGGTTACTGACTTTCCGCAGTAATCGCATTTAGCCATAACTGCACCTCCTTAATTTATAAAAAAGATAATTAGCAAAAGTTATTTTAACAGATTTTAAGAGAAAAATCAAGTATTTTTTTAAAAAAAGTAAAAAAACTTCCAAAAACCGCTTGACTTTTCTAATATTATATTATATAATATTAAACTGCACATAATGGGTAAAATGCCCAATTATGCTTTGTTGCTACATTGATTATAGCGAATGTTTTATGAATTGTCAAGTACCGTTTTGATTGAGATTTATTAAAACAATAATCAATGTTACAGCCGTATTAATATTAAAGGAGTGAAGAAAAGCCTATGGTTAATGTTAAACCGGTAAAGCTTGGTAAAAACACGAGAATGAGTTTTCAGAAAATCAACGAAGTTCTGGAAATGCCGAATTTGATTGAAGTTCAGAAAAACTCATATCAATGGTTTTTGGAAGAAGGTCTTAAAGAAGTTTTTAAAGACATTGATTCTATTACCGACCACAACGATAATTTGGTTTTAAGTTTCATTGATTATCGTATTGATGACGAGCCGAAATACAGTATCGCTGAATGTAAAGAAAGAGATGCTACTTACGCTGCTCCGCTTCGAGTTCGTGCCAGACTTCTTAACAAAGAAACAGGCGAAATAAAAGAAAGCGAAGTTTATATGGGTGATTTCCCGTTAATGACAGACGCAGGTACTTTTATTATAAACGGTGCTGAAAGAGTTATTGTTTCGCAATTGGTTCGTTCTCCCGGCGTTTACTTTTCTTATGAGGTTGACAAAACCGGTAAAGAACTCTTTAATTCTACAATAATTCCAAACCGTGGCGCTTGGATTGAATACGAAACTGACCATAACGATATTATGTATGTTCGTATTGATAAAAACCGCAAATTACCTATGACTACTTTTGCCAGAGCATTAGGTTTGGCTTCAAATGTTGAAATTCTTGATGTTTTGGGCGAGTCTGACAGACTTTTCTCCACACTTGAAAAAGATGTTTCTGATTCTGTTGAAAATGCGCTTTTGGAAGTTTACAAAAAACTTCGTCCGGGCGAGCCTTTTACGGTTGACGGTGCGCAAACTCATCTTCACAATCTCCTTTTTGACCCGAGAAGATATGATTTATCAAGAGTCGGCAGACACAAATATAATAAGAAACTTTGCTTAAGCGTTCGTCTTACGGGTAAAAAACTTTCCCGTCCTATTTGCGACCCTGCTTCAGGCGAAGTTATTGCCGAGCCCGGCGAAATTATTAACCGTGAAAAAGCGGAATATTTCGAGAAAATCGGTGTTAAAGAGGCTTATATTAATATAGAATATGAAGGCGAAGAAGTTGAAAGAAAAATTCTTTCAAACGGTATGGTAGATGCTAACGACTTCGTTGATTTTGACGTGGCTGAATACGGCATTAACGAAAAAGTTTGCTATAGCGTTTTAATGGAAATTTTAAACGAGTGCGAAAACGAAGATGAAATTAAAGAAGCTTTTGTTGAGCGCCATCGTGATTTAATTCCTAATAATGTAACGCTTGATGATATTTACGCTTCAATGAACTATATTTGCGGACTTCCTGCAGGTGTGGGTTCAGTTGACGATATCGACCACTTGGGCAACCGTAGAATTCGTTCGGTAGGCGAGTTGTTGCAAAATCAATTTAGAATCGGTTTTGCAAGAATGGAAAGAGTTATTCGTGAGAAAATGGCTATTCAAACTCAAGAATCTGAGCAAATTTTACCGCAAACTCTTATTAACATTCGCCCAGTTGTAGCGGCTATTCGTGAATTTTTCGGTTCTTCACCGCTTTCACAGTTTATGGACCAAATCAACCCGCTCGCAGAGCTTACTCATAAACGTAGACTTTCTGCACTCGGTCCCGGCGGTCTTTCGAGAGACCGTGCCGGATTTGAGGTTCGTGACGTTCACTACACTCATTACGGCAGAATGTGCTCAATCGAAACTCCTGAAGGTCCTAACATCGGACTTATTTCACACCTTGCTACTTTTGCAAAAATTAATGAATACGGCTTTATCGAAGCGCCTTACCGTAAGGTTGATAAAGAAAAAGGCATTGTAACTGATGAAGTTATTTATATGGCAGCTGACGAAGAAGACGAGTTTATCATCGCACAGGCGAATGAGCCTTTGGACGATGAGGGTCATTTCAAAAGAAGAATTATCAACTGCCGTCATCAAGATGAATTTATAGAAATTGAGAATACAGCCGCTGATTATATGGACGTATCTCCTCGAATGATTGTATCGGTTGCTACTGCTATGATTCCGTTCCTTGAAAACGATGACGCAAACCGTGCTTTGATGGGTTCAAACATGCAACGTCAGGCTGTTCCGCTTCTTACTACCGAATCGCCGATTGTCGGCACAGGTATGGAATATAAAGCAGCGGTTGACTCGGGTGTTACAGTAATTTGCCGTAATGACGGTACTGTTACAAAAGTTTCGGCAGGCAAAGTTGAAATTTTGACTGACGAAGGCGAAACCGATGTTTACGATTTAATTAGATTTACCCGTTCTAACCAAGGTTCTTGTGTAAACCAGAAACCTATTGTTCAAGAGGGCGAAAAAGTTAAAAAAGGCGATGTAATCGCTGACGGTCCTGCTACTAAAGACGGTGAAATCGCACTTGGTAAAAATATGCTTATCGGATTTATGACTTGGGAAGGTTATAACTACGAGGACGCTGTTTTGCTTAATGAAAGACTTGTTAAAGAAGATGTATTTACATCTGTTCATATTGAAGAATACGAATTAGAGGCAAGAGATACCAAACTCGGACCTGAAGAAATTACTCGTGATATTCCGAATGTTGGTGAAGATGCTTTAAAAGACCTTGATGAAAGAGGTATTATTCGTATTGGTGCTGAAGTTGGCGCAGGCGATATTCTTGTTGGTAAAGTTACACCGAAAGGTGAAACAGAACTCACCGCTGAAGAGCGACTTCTTCGTGCAATTTTCGGTGAAAAAGCAAGAGAAGTTCGTGATACTTCGCTTAGAGTACCTCACGGTCAATATGGTACAATCGTTGATGTTAAGGTGTTTACTCGTGATAATTCGAGCGAGTTGAACCCCGGCGTTAATATGGTTGTTCGTTGCTATATCGCTCAAAAGAGAAAAATCTCGGTCGGCGATAAAATGGCTGGTCGTCACGGTAACAAAGGTGTCGTTTCACGTATTTTACCGCAAGAAGATATGCCGTTCTTGCCAGATGGTACTCCGCTTGATATCGTGCTTAACCCACTCGGCGTACCTTCTCGTATGAATATCGGTCAGGTGCTTGAAGTGCATTTGGGCTACGCTGCAAAAGCGCTCGGCTGGAAAGTTTGCACAAGAGTATTTGACGGTGCTCACGAGTCTGATATTCGTGAATGTCTTAAAATGGCAGGTTATGCCGAAGACGGTAAAGTTCAACTTTATGACGGTAGAACAGGTTTACCGTTTGATAACCGTGTAACCGTTGGTTATATGTATTATCTCAAACTCCATCACTTAGTTGATGATAAAATACACGCTCGTTCAACAGGTCCTTATTCACTTGTTACTCAACAACCGCTCGGTGGTAAAGCACAGTTCGGCGGTCAGCGTTTCGGTGAAATGGAAGTTTGGGCGCTCGAAGCATACGGCGCTGCTTATACCTTGCAGGAAATTCTTACTGTAAAATCTGACGATGTTGTAGGTCGTGTTAAAACTTACGAGTCAATCGTTAAAGGTAACAATATTCCAAAACCGGGTATTCCTGAATCGTTTAAGGTACTTATTAAAGAGTTGCAATCGCTTGCACTCGACATAAAAGTGCTTGATAAAGACGATAACGAGATTGATATTAAACAGTCTTTTGAAGATGATGACGATTTAATTCCTGCACCGAAAGAAGAAAGAGTCGAAGACCCGAATGCTTCGGTAGTTGCAGACGATTTGACAGGTTTCGGTCTTGAAGATGAAAACGGCGAGGCTATAACCGATGAAGAGCCGACAGACGAAGATTTTGACGACTACATCGATGACGCCGAAGAAGAATATATTGATGACGATTACACTAATGACGGGGAGGAATAAAATTTATGCAGAATACAGATTTTGAAAAAATTCGTATTGGGCTTGCTTCTCCCGAGCAAATAAGAGAATGGTCTTATGGCGAGGTTAAAAAGCCTGAAACTATTAACTACCGTACATTAAAACCTGAAAAAGACGGTCTTTTCTGCGAAAGAATTTTCGGACCTACAAAGGACTGGGAATGTCATTGCGGTAAATATAAAAGAATTCGTTATAAAGGTAAAGTTTGCGAGCGTTGCGGTGTTGAAATTACACGTAGCAAAGTCCGCAGAGAGAGAATGGGCTCAATTGAACTTGCTGCCCCTGTTTCTCACATTTGGTATTTTAAAACTATTCCTTCGAGAATGGGTCTTATTCTTGATATGTCTCCGAGAGACCTTGAACAAGTGCTTTATTTCTCGAAATATGTTGTAGTTGACCCAGGCTCAACTCCGCTTGAAAAATTACAACTTTTATCGGAACACGAATATATTGAATGGTATGAGAAATACGAAAACGACTTTGTAGCCGAAATGGGCGCAGAGGCGATTAAAAGATTACTTTCCGAAATTGACCTTGAGGCACTTTCGGCTGAAATTAAAGAAGAAATTGAAGAAGCAACCGGTCAAAAGAAAATCCGTTTGGGTAAAAGACTTGAAGTTGTTGAATCGTTCCGTTTGTCAGGCAACCGCCCTGAATGGATGATTCTTGATGTTCTTCCTGTAATTCCGCCGGATATTCGTCCTATGGTACAGTTAGACGGTGGCAGATTTGCTACTTCTGACCTTAATGACCTTTACAGAAGAGTTATTAACAGAAATAACCGTCTTGCAAGACTTTTGGAACTCGGCGCACCTAATATTATTGTAAGAAATGAAAAGAGAATGTTGCAAGAGGCTGTTGACGCGCTTATCGACAACGGCAGACGTGGCAGAGCGGTAACAGGTCCTAACAACCGCGCTTTGAAATCTCTTTCTGATATGTTAAAAGGTAAACAGGGTCGATTCCGTCAAAACCTCCTCGGTAAACGTGTTGACTATTCGGGTCGTTCGGTTATCGTTGTAGGTCCTGAACTTAAAATTTATCAATGCGGTTTGCCGAAAGAAATGGCACTTGAATTGTTTAAACCTTTCATTATGAAACATTTGGTTGAAACCGGTTCAGCAAGCAACATTAAATCGGCAAGAAAAATGTTAGAACGTGCTAAAACTGAGGTTTGGGACGCACTCGACGTGGTAATTAAAGACCACCCTGTATTCTTAAACCGTGCTCCGACACTTCACCGTTTGGGTATTCAAGCGTTCGAGCCTGTTTTGGTATCGGGTAGAGCAATTAAACTTCACCCGCTCGTTTGTACAGCGTTCAACGCCGACTTTGACGGCGACCAGATGGCTGTTCACGTACCGCTTTCGGCAGAGGCTCAAGCAGAGGCAAGAATTTTAATGCTCGCTTCTAACAACCTCTTAAAACCGTCTGACGGTAAACCGGTTGCTGTTCCTACACAGGATATGGTTTTGGGTTCATATTATTTAACCCTTGTTCGTCCTGATGAAAAAGGTACAGGCAAAGTGTTCGGCAGCAAAGAAGAAGCAATTATGGCTTATGAAAATGATGCCGTAGGTCTTCACGCTCCTATTAAAGTTCGCCTTAGCGGTGAATGGGAGGGCGAAACAATTACAAGAATTGTTGACGCTACTGTAGGTTACCTTATTTTCAACGAGTCTATTCCGCAGAATTTAGGATTTACCGAAAGAAGCGAAGGTCACGAACTCGACCTTGAAATTCATTTCACTAAAAATGAAGACGGCACTTACAACGCAAACAAAGCCGGCAAAAAACTTCTTGGTAAAATTATTGATGCTTGTATTAGAGAAAACGGCACTTTTGTTACTGCCGATGTTCTTGATAAAATTAAGGCTACAGGTTATAAATATTCAACCCGTGCCGCTATTACAATAGCTGTTTCTGATGCTAAAATTCCGCCGATTAAGGCTGAAAAAATTGCTGAAGCGGAAGATAAAATCGAAATTATCAAGAAAAAATATAACCGTGGTTTGTTTACTTCGGAAGAGCGTTCAAAAGCAATTCAAGACATTTGGTCGAAATGCGATAACGAGATTAAAGACGCTTTGAAAGACAACCTCGAAGAATACAACCCAATTAATATGATGGTTGATTCGGGTGCCCGTGGTTCTGATAGTCAGGTTAAACAGTTGGCTGGTATGCGTGGTCTTATCGCCAATACATCAGGTAAAATCATCGAAGTACCTATTCGTTCTAACTACCGTGAAGGTCTTAATGTGCAAGAGTACTTTATTTCTTCTCGTGGTGCGCGTAAAGGTCTTGCCGATACTGCGCTTAGAACTGCTGACTCGGGTTACCTTACCCGTCGTCTTGTTGATGTTTCGCAAGAAGTTATCATTCGTGAAGACGATTGTCACGCTGATGAGGGCTTGTTGGTTTACGGTATTTCAGACGGAAATCAACCTATCGAGCCACTCGAAGAGCGTTTGTTCGGCAGATATTTGCAACAACCTGTTTATCACCCTGAAACAGGCGAGCTTTTGATGGGTACTGAGGATATGATTACTCATGCCGATGCTAAACGAATTGTTGAAGCAGGCGTTAAAGAGTGCGTTATCCGCTCAATTATTACCTGTAAAGCAAAAAGAGGTATTTGTAAGAAATGTTACGGTATTAACCTTGCAACCGCAACCGAAGTTTCGGTCGGTGAGGCAGTTGGTATCGTAGCGGCTCAGTCAATCGGTGAGCCTGGTACACAGCTTACAATGCGTACTTTCCATACCGGTGGTATCGCTTCTGCAGAAGATATTACACAAGGTTTGCCTCGTGTTGAAGAATTGTTTGAAGCACGCCGTCCTAAACATTCTGCAATTCTTACTGAAATTGCCGGTATTGTTAGAATTGAAACAGTTAAAAAGAATAAAGAAGTTGTCGTTACCGATGAAAACGGTACTGATGAAAAGAGATATTCAATTCCTTACGATTACAGATTAAGAGTTGAAGAGGGCGACACAGTTGAAAAAGGTCAAAGACTTACTGACGGTGTTGTTTATCCGCAAGATTATCTTGCAATTCTCGGCGCTCACGCTGTTCAAAACTATATTATTGAGCAGGTACAAATCACCTATCGTTCACAGGGTGTTGATATCAACGATAAACACATTGAGGTTATCGTTCGTCAGATGATGAGAAAACTTCGTGTTCTTGACAACGGTTCTACTGATATGATTCCGGGAACAATGGTTGAACGTGGCACATTCTATGCTAAATATGATGAGTTGAAAGCAAGAATTGATGCAGGCGAAGAGGGTCTTACCCTTCCTGTTTGCGAGCCTACATTGCTCGGTATCACAAAAGCTTCGTTGGCTACTGATTCATTCCTTTCAGCCGCTTCGTTCCAAGAAACAACTCGTGTTCTTACCGAAGCCGCTATTAAGGGTAAAGAAGATGAACTCTTCGGTCTTAAAGAAAATGTACTTATCGGTAATGTTATTCCTGCCGGTACAGGTATGAAATGTTATTCCGAAGCATCTTTTGATGTTGATGAAGAATTAGTTGAAGAAGATGAACTTGTTTATTCAACCGAAGAATAATTAACAATTTAAAAGCCTCAGGTTTTTACCTGAGGCTTTTTTGTGTGTCTTTTTATAAATCAATATTTAAAACTGCGGTTTCAAGGTTTTCAGCAGTTGCAAAAACTTTTAAAGTTCCTTTTTGTTTGCCAACCTTTACTGCAATGCCGATTTTGCCGGCATACATTTTTCTTGTAGTTTCAGTTACGCTTTTGTGGTCGGAAACAGAAGAGCCTGTTGCTACAACCATGCCAAATTCATTGCAAGAAAAACTAACTTCAGGCGAAGCGTTCGGCACTTGACGGCCCTCTTTATCAACGCAGTAGCAGGTTATCATTGCGATATCTTCGCCGTTTGGCGAAATATCACCCTCGTTATCAACTTTAAGTTTTAAAGCGACTGCTTTATCAGTAGTTTCGGCAAAATCGCAAGCGACTTTTTTACCGTTAATATAGCCAATGCACTCAATTTTGCCCTGCTCGTAAGGCACATACCATTCGCCGTGAGTAAACTTTTTGATTTTTTCTTTTGAAATGGTTTTGCCGTTTAATTTTAATTCTAATTCATCGCAATTTGTGTAGGCAAAAACTCTGATTTTTTCGCCCTCAAGCCCTTGCCAATTCCAATGTGGTAAAAGGTGTACCATTGGGGCGGTATTGCCATCGGTAAAATGCGCCAAATTTTGATAAAAAGCGTCTTTTTTCTGCAAAAACAAATCAATTGCGCCGGCTTGCGAGCAAACTCGCGGCCAAGCCGCCTCGCCTCTATGTTCAAATGCAATCCATTGGTAAAAACCGAACAGCCAAGGCGAAGAAATAAAGTGTTGCATAAACTGCTCTCTTGAAGTCCACCAAGCGTTTACTGCGGAATCATAAGCGGTTAAATAGCCTTTTTCGGCGCAGTCGGGGAAATACCAACCTCTTGTTGTACCGGTTGCGCAACACTCGCTTACATACATAGGTTTTTCGGGGTTAATATCGTGAATTTTTTTGTAACTCCAATGGTTATAGTTTACGCCGACAGCGTCGCACTCGTCAAAAACAGTCGAATTTTCGGGTTGTACCGATACTGCCGATGTGATAATTCTGCTGTCGTCAAGTTTTTTTGCTAAATAGTAAAGCGTTTTGTTAATTCTTCTGCCTTCGTCTGTTATGTGGTAAAATTCTTCGTTGCCAAGCGACCACATAAATACGCTCGGTCGGTTTCTGTCACGCTTAATATGAGTTTCAACAGCGTGTTTGCCCTCGTCAGATGAGTCAAACCAACGGCTTTCGCACATTACAATAAAGCCGTTTTCATCGAGTGCGTCCATCATGCTTTCGGCTTGCGGATAGTGCGAGCAACGGTAGCCGTTTGCGCCCATTTCTTTCATCATTTTAACTTTGTATCTAAAAATGTTGTCAGGCACGGCTTTGCCTGTAAGTCCAAAGTCGCCGTGACCGCAAACACCTTTTATAACAGTTTTTTTGCCGTTTAGGAAAAAGCCTTTTTCGGCATCTATTGAAAAATATCGAAAACCTGTTTTTGTTGTGTAAATATCAACTGTTTCACCGTTTAAAACAACGGCGGTTTCAATTGTGTATAGATAAGGATTATCTAAATCCCAAAGAATAGGGTTTTGCACTTTCACGCTATATTTTGCGGTGTTTTTGCTTTGCTTTTCAACGCTTAAATTTGCGTTGGCAAAGCATAAAACTTCACCGTTTTTATCTTTAATTTCGGTAATGATTTTAGCGGTTTTATCTTCAAAATAATTGTTTAAAAGCGTTGTTTCAAACAAAACGCTCCACTCGTTTTTTTCAAAAACGGGTTTTGCATAAACGCCGTATAAATCAACCGCCAAATTGTCGGTTTTGTTAAGCCAAACATGGCGGAAAATGCCACCGCCTTGGTACCACCAACCCTCGTTGTCGTCATAATAAGTGTAAACAGCGAGAACGTTATCTTTATTAAACTGAACATAATCGGTAATATCAACTTCAAACGGGGTGTAACCGCAAAGGTTGTGCTTTAACTCGCAACCGTTTAAATAAACAATACATCTTGTTGCAACGCCCTCAAAATAAAGGGTAATTCTTTTGTTTTTATCATCATCGCCAAGGGTAAAATGCTTTCTATACCAGCCGTTTTCATAGTCAAAAAAGCCTAAAGCTGGGTTGTTTTGCTCTTTAACCTCGCCCGAAATAATATAGTCGTGAGGCAAATTAACTTCAACCCATTTGTCAGCGTTAAATTCAACGTCGGTGCGAAAATCGTCAATCGCATCGTTATAGTAAATGCAAGCAGGGCCTTGTTTTTTGCGCTCGGTTTTTGCCGAAGAATAGGTAGGGCCTTTTACCTGCGGAGTTTTAATTTTTACATCGCCTTTGTGAAAAAGCCATTTTTCATCAAAAAGAATTTTCTCTCTCATAAATTTTTCTCCCCGATTTATTTGTTTTTATTATAATCCTTTCAGAAAAAAAGTCAATATATTTATTGACTTTTTGCGGCTTTGTTTTTATAATTAATTTAAAAGAAAGGAAGTAAAAAATGAAAGAGTACTTTATATTATTTAAACGGAATAGGCTACGGAATTGACGGCTATTGCTGTGAAGAGGGCGACAGATTAAAACAAAAAAGCGACAAGGCGGTAAATTACACCGCAATTGCGATAAAAGGCTTACTTTACGCTTATTCGCCGAGAAATGCAAAAATTACGATTGACGGCGTTACAAAAGAATTTAAAAAAAGTTTGGCTTTCGCCGACAATGAACGGCAGATTTTTCGGCGGCGGTATGATGCCGACACCCGACCAAGACAGGCTAAACCCCGACAGAACGGTATCACTTTTTGTTTGGCACTCAACGGGCAAAATTAAAACGCTTATGAATTTTCCGAAAATTTTTACCGGCGAACATATAAAATTAAAAACAAATTGCGAAGTTTTTAAAGGTAAAAATATTTTTGTTGAGTTTGACAGGCCTTGCGCTTTGCAAATTGACGGCGAAACAGTTTTGAATGTTAAAAATTATAAAGTTGAATCTGCACTTTCAAAAGAAAAAGTTAATGTATAACAAAAAAATCCCGAAAGCGAAATGCTTTCGGGATTAATTTTTTTAAAACTTAAATTATTTAAGTTCAACAGTAGCGCCAGCTTCTTCGAGTTTAGCTTTGAGTGCTTCTGCTTCTTCTTTAGGAGCGCCTTCTTTAACTGCTTTAGGAGCTTCGTCAACAATTGCTTTAGCCTCTTTAAGACCAAGACCTGTTGCTTCTCTAACTGCTTTGATAACAGCAATTTTTTGTGCACCTGCTGAAGCAAGGATTACATCAAATTCTGATTTTTCGTCAGCAGCTGCGCCGCCTTCTGCACCGCCTGCAACTACTACAGGAGCAGCAGCCGATACGCCAAATTCTTCTTCAAGAGCCTCTACGAGTTCAGCTAATTCTAAAACTGAGAGAGCTTTAACATCTTCAATAAATTTTGTAATTTTTTCTGAAGCCATTTTATTTTCCTCCGAAATTTAATAAATTTTTTAATTAATTTTTTGTCTTTTTCAAAGTTTAAAGACTAACTTTTTGCTTAATTCCTATTAAGCGGGTTGTTCCTCTGAAAGCTTATCCTTAACAGCGTTAAGCGCATAAACGAGGTTTGAAAGCGGAGCTTTGATGCTTCCGACTGCCTTTGCGATAAGAACTTCTTTTGAAGGAAGTTTTGCAAGGCTTGTGATTTTTTCGAGCGATACTACTTCGCCGTCCATAAAACCTGATTTGAGTTCAAAGTAACCGTTTGCTTGTTGTGAGAACTCATAAAGGATTTTAGCGCCTGAAATATAGTCGTCATTACTTAAAGCGACAGCGGTAGTTCCTGCCAAAACATTTTTCAAATCGCCTAAACCTGCTTCATCAGCAGCGAAACCTAACAATGAGTTTTTAACTACGAAATAATCAATGTTTGCTTCACGAAGTGTTTTACGCAATTTAGTATCATCGGCAACCGAAATACCTTTGTAGTCAACAACTACGCCTGCGCAAGCACCTTTAAGTTTTTCAGCGAGGTCAGCAACGATTTGCTTTTTTTGCTCTAAAACTGATGCACTTGGCAATGTTTTCACCTCCGAAATATTTAATGACTGCGCGTTATAAAAGAAAATGCCTTTCCGTAAAGACGAAAAGGCATAGATATACACAAACAAATTATATAGTGTGTACCTTCCTCGGCAGGCGTTTTATTCTTACGAGGGAGCACCCTCACCTGCTGTCTTTAGAACGGACAGTACAACTATAATATCACAAATGTGACGATTTGTCAAGTGTTTTTTTAATTAAACATATTAGGATATTTTTGGTCGATTAAGTTGCAAATGCTGTTAGTGTGAGTACCTTTGTGTTCAGCAATTGTCGGGTGCCAGTCACCGCCGGACTGCGCTGCAGTTACTTTTGAAAAGTCAACATAGTCATATTTTCCGTCAAGCGTTGTGAGTGCAGAAATCAAACCTCTTGAGTTATCAACCGCATTCATTCCGACCACCCAAAGAATTTTAGCGTCCGGATTTTGAGTATGCATATCTTCAACAATTGCGCTTGCTTTGTTTACAAAAGCAGTTTGGTCAATTTGAGTATTGTTGTTTGTGGTTCTTGAATGGTCGTTTGAACCGAAGTTAATAATAATCAAATCAGCGTCATAATCAGCTACCGACCAAGGAGTTTTATCAGGAACAATGTTATATTTGAAGTACTTATCATAAGTTGCTGTTGTGTTGTTGTAACCGCCTAAAATGCCGTGACCCGAAGCGGAAGCTACTGCGTATTCGGCGTTGTAATGATGAGCAACAAAAGCTGCGTAAGTTGAGGTACCGTCTTGATAAGCCCAAGAACCTGCATTAGCAGTACCTGCTGTTGTTAAGTTACCGTAACCCGATGTAATCGAATCGCCGTAAACTTCGATTTTGTGAGTTTTTTCAGCCGGTTTTACAGTTCCTAAAGTACCGCTAATAGTAACGCCTGTAACGGTGATTTTACCGCATTGCGACCATTCGGTTGCTTTGCGAACTTCAATTGTGTGAGTACCTTCAGCCATATTGGTTTCAGCGTAAGCGCCGTAACCTTCTGCTTTAGCGTCAGCCAAAACCTGATTATCATAAACGCCGTCAACCGCTACTGAGAATTTACAGTTGCTGTCAACCTTTGAGCAGTTGATAACAATATTGCCGTGGCAATTTGCGGTAAATTTGAAACCGCCTGCGGTTTGCGAAAGAACTACGCTTTCATTGTTTTCGCCAAACTGCGCTCTACCGCAAAGCGACATACAAGCACTCATTTGTTTAACTGTATAATCTTGTGCATCAGAAGCGATTGTGGTGTATTCTTTCGGCGTTAAACTATCAACCATTTTTGCAAGATATTTTGCAATTCTGTTAGCATCGGCTAGTGTGATTTCATCTTTAGACCAATCGCTAACATTAGCGGCTTCACGGTCAATATCTTTATTAGAAACGGTGCCGTCGTGAACAAGCCATTTTCTAAGCAACACTAAATCAAGCGATGTAACTTTGCCGTCTTTATTTACATCACCAAATAAAATATTTTCAGCATAAGTTGTGCTTAAAGCTGTTACAGAAAAAATTATTAGAATAACAGATAAAAGCACGCATAAGGGTTTCTTCATAAAAAATCACCCCTTAGTTCTCTACAAATATTATAACATATATATTAATTTATTTCAATAATTAATAATAAACAAAAAACTCTTGAAAAATTGTTAAATATGTAGTATAATATTGTCGTATAGCCTATGCATTTTAAGTATGCGGATATCGGGTCCTGTGCGACGGACCCTCGTGAACCATGTCAGGCGGGGAACCGAGCAGCATTAAACGAATGTGCCCGTGCGCCGCAGTAAAATCTGATGTCCGCAGACTTAAGGTTCATAGGCTTTAAAAATATAAACGGAGGGTAAAAAATGCACCAAGCGCTTTACAGAAAATACAGACCTCAAACTTTTTCTGATGTTTGCGGACAAGAGCATATTTCAAATACTTTAAAAACGCAGGTAAGCGAAAACCGTTTTACCCACGCTTATTTATTTACAGGCTCGCGCGGAACGGGTAAAACTTCCAGCGCAAAAATTTTAGCAAAAGCGGTAAACTGTCTTGATTTGCAAAATGGCGACCCTTGCAACGAATGTGAAAACTGCAAAGGTATTGACAACGGCGAAATTTTAGATGTTGTTGAAATCGATGCCGCTTCAAACAACGGTGTTGATGATATTAGAAATTTGCGTGAGCAGGTTGAATATATGCCCTCAAAAGCAAAATTCAGGGTTTATATTATAGACGAGGTTCATATGCTTTCAAAGTCGGCGTTTAACGCTTTGCTTAAAACGCTTGAAGAACCGCCGGCTCATGTTATTTTTATTCTTGCTACAACTGAGGTTTGGTCTATTCCGGCTACTATTCTGTCAAGATGCCAAAGATATGATTTTAACAGAATTTCTGCCGAAATTATCGCAAACAGGGTAAAATTTGTTTGCGAGCAGGAAGGTTTTAAAATTGAAGATACCGCCGCAACGCTTATTTCAAAACTTTGTGACGGCGGAATGCGTGACGCATTGAGTTTGCTTGACCTTTGCGCCGGTACTGATACAAATATTACCGAAAGCCTTGTTGCCGAATGTGCAGGACTTATTGGAAAAGACCATTTGTTTAAAATGGTTGATATAATCGAGTCGGGTGATGCTCGTGCGGTTGTTGAGTTGATTGATGAACTTTACAACGCCTCTTGCGATATGGAGAGGTTGATGAACGAACTTACAGCGCATTACAGAGATTTGCTGGTTGCGAAAACCGCAAAAAATCCCGAAAGACTTATTACAGGCACTAAAGAAGATATTGAAAGAATTTGCGCACAGGCGACAAATTTGAAATTTGAAAATATTCTTTATTGTTCAAAAAAATTCGCCGAATGTTTAGAGTCTATGAAAAAAGGCGTTTCTAAAAGAGTGGCGGTTGAAACTACTTTAATTCGCCTTTGCACAAAAGAACTTGATTTAAGCGATGAAGCGGTTTTAAAAAGAATAAGCGATTTAGAGGAAAAAGTTAATAACCTTGCTTTTAGCGGTGTAAAGGAAGAGGCTCAAAAAGTTCAAAAAGAGGAAAAAGCACCGCAAAAACCGAAAAAAGAGCCTGTTCATAAAAATACAACGACTGAAAGAGTTGTAAAATTCACAAAATGGGCGGAGGTTATGGAGCTTATAAAACCCGAATCCAATATGCTTTATAATGTGCTTGTCGGCTCGTCGGCTTATGTTAAAGGGCAATATTTGTTGATTGACGCTTCTAATCCGCTTTTTGCCGAAACGCTTCGAAACAACGAACAACACAGAAATGTGATAAGAAATATTGTTTTTAAAGTTTCGGGTGAAAGATACAGGCTCGGACCTTATAGCAAAAAAACCGCTCCCGAAACTGAAGAAAAAGATTTATTAGAGGAGTTTATTAGTAATCATTCTGATGATATAACGTTGGAATAAAAATTCCGAAAGGAAATGAGGGAAAATGAAACGAAAGATTGATTTTGTAAAAATTCTTTGTTTTATAATCGGCTTAGTTGTTATAGGCTCGGTTTCTGTTACAGTTGCGTTTCATTCTTCTTCTTTAATTTTTGATGAAATGTTAATTGCCGTTGCTGTAATTATTGTGGCGCTCGGCGTTATAATTGTAGCTCGAAACCATATTAGAGGGTATTTTTTGTCTGCCGCAAAAAGCATAAACAGCGCAGACGATGCCGCTTTAAACGAATTTTCAATAGCGATTATGATTGCAAATTCCGCTGACGAGGTTATTTGGTATAACGAAAAATTCAGAAGCGGTGTTTTAAAGGGAATTGATGTTTTCGGAAACGAATCGTCTTTCATTTTTGATGACAGCGCTCAAATAGGTCTTGCAGAAGAAGGCTATGCGAGAGTAGAATACAACGAAAAAGTTTTTAATGTTTATTCGCTTAAAAGTAGCGAGGAATATGAAGAACAGACTATTTACTTTTTCTATGACGATACCGCTTTTACAAAATTAAAACAAAAATTTGACAGCTCTAAACTTTGCGTATTTTTCATTCATATTGACGGGCTTGATGTTTTGATGAAAAACACGCCCGAAAGCAAAAAGAATGAAATGATAGGTCAAATTGAGCGAAAAATCGAGGCTATTGATAAAGATTCAAAAGGCTATATGCAAAAAATCTCGACCGACAAATATTTGCTTTTGATTGAAAAACATATTTTTGAAGAGATTTTGAAAAATAAATTTGAAGTTTTAAGTAATGTTAGAGAACTTGATTTTGGCGACAGAGGCAACGCAACACTTTCAATAGGCGTTGGCGTAAACGGCAAAAATCTTTCTCAAAGCGTTGAATTTGCTAATAATGCGCTTGATATGGCACTCGGTCGTGGCGGTGACCAAGCGGTAATTAAAAATGACGATAATTTTGAGTTTTTCGGCGGTGTTGCCGAGTCAAAGCCGATTAATACCGCAGTTAGAATAAGGCTTGTTTCGCAAACGCTTAAAAAGTTGGTTTTAAGCAGCGAAAATGTTTTGATTATGGGTCACGCTTTTTCTGATATGGATTCTTACGGCGCGGCTTACGGCTTGTTTTGTGCAATAAAAAAACTCGGTAAAGAGGTTAATATTGTATGCGATTATAAAAAATCGCTTGCAGGCGAGCTTATTCGCTATACCGCAAGAATTCAGCCGAATGATGATTTTATTATGTCGGAAAGAGAAGCAGAGTCGAAAATTAGCAACAGAACTTTGCTTATTATTGTTGATACTCATAGGGTGTCTTCGCTCGAATCGAAAGAGGTTTACCAAAAATGTTCCGATGTTGTGGTTATTGACCATCACAGAAGAACGGTTGATTTTATTGATAATTCGATTTTGTTTTATCACGACCCCTCTTCTTCAAGTGCTTGTGAAATGGTTACCGAACTTTTAAGATATTTTGGTGCTGAAATGCTCGAAAAATCGCAGGCTGACGCTTTGCTTTCAGGCATTATGCTTGATACTAAAAACTTTGTTTTGAAAACTTCGGCACGAACTTTTGAGGCACTCGGTTTTCTTCGGGAAAAAGGCGCAGACCCTGTTTTAGCAAAAGGCTTTTTCGCTCAAACAATTGATACTTACGCTTTAAAATCAAAAATAGTTTCAAGCGCAAAAACAATTAAAAATTATGCTGTATCATTTTGCGAGGAAAAAAGCGAAAATGCTCGACTTGCCTCGGCGCAGGCGGCTGACGAATTGCTCGGAATTTCGGGGGTTGAAGCCTCTTTTGTGGCAATGACTCAAGATGACGGCAAGTTAAATATTTCTGCAAGAAGTTACGGCAAAGTTAATGTGCAGTTAGTTATGGAGCAACTTGGCGGCGGCGGTCATCAAACAATGGCGGCGGCGCAGGTTGAATGTGAAGATAAAGAGAGTTTTTATAAATTAATAGCCGAAGCTTATGCTGCGGCGAAAGCAAAATAACGATAAAGTGAGGAAAAGGAAATGAAAGTTATTTTATTGCAAGATGTTAAAGGAATGGGCAAAAAAGGCGATGTTAAAAATGCGCCTGATGCATATGCAAGAAATGTGTTATTACCGAAAAAAATGGCGGTTGAGGCAACAAATCAGGCAATGAGCGAGTTAAACAGCAAAACACAAGCAGCCGCTCATCATAAAGCCGAAGAAAAGGCTGCCGCTGAAAACAATAAAAAAAGAATTGAAGGAAAAACAATTAAAATAACTGCAAAATGCGGTGAAAACGGTAAACTTTTTGGCGCAGTTACAGGTAAAGAACTTGCAACAAAATTGCAAGAAGAATTTAACATTTCGGTTGATAAAAGAAAAATTACCGCTCCTGATATGAAAAACACCGGCGTTTACTCTTTTGAAGTAAAACTTTATCAGGGCGTTATTGCGAAAATGAACGCCGAAATTGTTTCGCAATAAAGCGTTTTTTTAAAGAAGTTAAATTGGAATTGAGGTAGTATAAATGGCTGAAAACATTGAACTTTTGAGCGATGAGTCGCAGGTGTTGCCGTTTTCGCTCGAAGCGGAGCAGGCGGTTTTGGGCGCAATTTTAATTGACCCCGAGGTTATTTCGGCAGTCGCCGAGTTAATTAAGCCCGATTATTTTTATCTTCCGCAGCACAAGGCGATTGCAAACGCTGTTTGGGCTATGGACGCTTTGTCTAAAAAAATTGATGCCATTACAATTTTGGAAGAACTTAAAAAAGATAATGTTTTTGATGATGCAGGCGGAAAAGCCTATTTGTTGCAGTTGGCGCAAATTGTGCCTACCAGCGCAAACGCTTCTTCTTATGCAAAAATCATTAAAGAAAAGCATTATATTCGCTCGCTTATTTTAGCGGCTCGAAAAATAATTAACGATGCTTCTGCGCCTGATATTAACGCTGATATTTTGCTTGAAGGTGCGGAGCAGACTATTTATGAAATTCGCCAAAATAAAGATGCAGGCGGACTTGTTCATATTAAAAATGTAATTACTACCGAAACGCTTGTTAAACTTGATAAACTTACAAAAGAAGAATATAAACAGGAGTTTTTGGGAACTCCGAGCGGAATTTCCGCTATTGATAAATTTACAACAGGATTTCATAAGTCTGACCTTATTATTTTGGGTGCTCGACCTGGTATGGGTAAAACTTCGCTTGCGCTTAACTTTACAAGAAATGTTGCGGTGCAATCTAAAAAATGCGTTGCATTTTTCTCGCTTGAAATGACAAGAGAGCAAATTACCGAAAGGCTTATCGCTTCGGAATCTGCAATCGGCGCAAACAAATTCAGAACAGGTGAACTCGATGAAAACGAGTGGTCAAGACTTGCGCAAGCAAGCGGTGTTTTGTCCGAGGCGAACATTTTTATTGACGACACTTCAAATATAACCGTTCCCGAAATTAAAGCAAGACTTCGCCGTTTGCAACCAAAGCCGGATTTAGTTGTTATCGACTATTTGGGTCTTATGCACTCGGCAAGACATATTGACAACAGAGTGCAGGAAATTTCTGAAATTACAAGAAACCTTAAAATTATGGCGAAAGAGCTCAATGTTCCGGTTATTTGCTGTTCGCAGTTGGCTCGTACAACCGAGGCGAGAGGAAAATCGCATAAACCGCAACTTGCCGACCTTAGAGATTCGGGTTCAATCGAGCAAGACGCTGATATTGTATTGTTCATTTATCGTGATATTTATTATCAGGCGGAATCGAAAAATCCCGAAGAAATTAACGAAAACGCCGCTGAATGTATTGTTGCTAAAAACCGTCACGGCGAGGTAGGAACGGCGAAACTTCACTTTGAGCCTGAATATACAAGGTTTACCACACCTGATTATTCTTACGAAGACAATGATTGATTTATTTAAACAAACTGTTTCAAAATATAATCTTATTCAAAAAGGCGACAGAATTACAATTGGTCTTTCAGGAGGTGCCGATTCTGTCTGCCTTGCTTTGCTTTTAAATGAAGTTAAAGGGGAATTTGCGCTTGAACTTCAAGCGGTTCACATTAACCATTTAATTCGTGGCGAAGAAGCTTATTTTGATATGAATTTTTGCGTTGAATTTTGCAAAGAGCAAAAAATTCCTATAAAAACTTTTGAAATTGATGTTGTTTCGCTTGCAAAAAATGCGAAAAAAGGCGTTGAAGAGTTTGCAAGGCAAAAGCGTTATGAAGTTTTTGAAAAAGTATCACAAGGCGGTAAAATAGCAACCGCTCACAATTTAGACGATGTCGCAGAAACGCTGATTTTTAACATTGTAAGAGGAACGGGGTTAAAGGGGCTTTGCTCAATTCCCGCAATAAGAGGCAATATTATTCGTCCGTTAATTGAAACACCGAGAGAAAAAATTGAAGATTTTTTAAAACAAAAAAATCAAAAATTTGTAACAGATTCTACCAACCTTGAAAACGAATATTCGAGAAATAAGATAAGGCATTTGGTAGTTCCGACTTTAAAAGATATTAACCCTATGTTTTTGCAGTCGGTTTTGCGACTTAAAGAAACAAGCGAAATTTACGCTGAATATTTTAATGATTTTTCTGAAAAACTTTATAATGAGAATGTTTCGGCAGAAAAACTTTTAAAAAATGAAAAAGCACAAATATATGAATATTTAAAGTTTTTTATAAATAAAAAAACAGGGTTTACCCCTGATAAATTTCACCTTGAAAAATGTTTTGAAGCGCTAAAATCAGGTGTTAAAATATCATTACCAAAAGGGTATTCCTTTTTTGTTAAAAACAACGAGTTAGTTGTAGAAAAGCAGAAAAAGGAAATTGAAGAAGAATTTTGTAAAACGGTAAAAAATGAGGTAAAAACGCCTTATAATTTTTACAAATTCGAGAAAAAATCTTTAAAAGACTTAAAAAATAATAAAAATGTTTACAATTTGTTTTTAAATAACGCAATAGATTGTGATAAAATTTGTCATAGCCTAATATTGCGAAATCGGCGTGCAGGCGATACAATAAAACTAAAACGCCGACCGAAAAAAGAAATTAAGGCAATTTACAACGAGTTAAAAATTGCGCCTGAAAACCGCTTTAAACTTGCGGTTTTAGAGTGCGAGGGCGAAATTGTCTGGGCTGAAAATATCGGTGTTGCTGAAAAATTTTTACCGAATAAACAAACAAAAATGTTTTTAAAGATAAATAGGGAGGCTGATTATCATTAATAAAAACATAAAAAATGTGTTGATGTATATTGCTATTCCGCTGATAGTAATTATATTCTTTGTATCAATGTGGGGCAAAAACTTAACATCAACCGATGTTAAATATTCTGAATTATTAAATTTGTTAAAACAAGATAAAGTCGCGGCTTTTGAGTTAAACCTTTCATCGAGAGAACTTAAATATAAGTTGGTTGGCGACGATAAGGTTATTTCTTATAAAGTGCCTGACTCGCAGTTATTTGTAAGCGATTTTGAAAAAATTCAAGACAAATACGGCATTTCAACCGCTTATGATATTGAGGCAGGCGGCGAGGCTAATTGGATTTTAAATCTTTTGCCTACGGCTTTGTTGGTGCTTTTGTTTGTCGGTTTTTGGATTTATATGTCGAAAAGAATGGGCGGACTCGGCAACGACAAAACTCTTTCTTTTGGCAAGGCGAAATTCAAAAACTCTGCCGATGAGAAAAAGAAAACTTTGTTTTCTGATGTTGCCGGCGCTGATGAAGAAAAAGAAGAGCTTAAAGAAATTGTTGAGTTTTTAAAAGACCCGAAAAAATATAACGAACTCGGCGCAAGAATTCCGAAAGGCGTTTTGCTTGTAGGCCCTCCGGGCACAGGTAAAACTTTGCTCGCAAAAGCAGTTGCCGGCGAAGCAGGCGTTCCTTTTTATTCAATTTCGGGTTCTGATTTCGTTGAAATGTTTGTAGGTGTCGGTGCATCACGAGTGCGTGATTTGTTTGAAACCGCAAAGAAAAATTCGCCTGCAATTGTGTTTATTGATGAGATTGACGCAGTAGGTCGTCAGCGTGGCGCAGGCCTTGGCGGCGGTCACGATGAGAGAGAGCAAACTCTTAACCAATTGTTAGTTGAAATGGACGGTTTCGGCGCAAACGAGGGCATTATAATTATTGCCGCTACAAACCGCCCTGATATTCTTGATAAAGCGTTGCTTAGACCGGGCAGATTTGACCGACAGGTAACTGTAAACTACCCTGATGTTAAGGGCAGAGAAGAAATTTTAAAAGTTCACGCAAGAGGTAAGCCTCTCGCTCCTGATGTTGACCTTAAAACAATTGCTAAATCAACCGCAGGTTTTACCGGTGCTGATATTGAAAATCTTTTGAACGAATCTGCTTTGTTAGCCGCAAGGAAAAACAGAAAGGCAATTTGCGAAGAAGATATTGAGCAGGCTACAATCAAAGTAATTGCAGGTACTGAAAAGAAAAGCTGGGTAATGAGCGATGACGAGAAAATCAACACCGCTTATCACGAGGCAGGCCACGCAATTACAGGTTACTTTTTGCCGACTCAAGACGATATTCATCATATTACAATCGTTCCGCGCGGCAGAGCGCTCGGTATGACAATTTCGTTACCTGAAAAAGACAGGTTCTCGAAGTATCGTGATGAAATGAAAGAAGAAATTGTAATGTTGCTCGGCGGTAGAATTGCCGAAAAACTTCACAACGGCGACAACTTTACAACAGGCGCTTCAAACGACATTGAAAGAGCGACTAAAATTGCAAGAGATATGGTTGTTAAATATGGTATGAGCGATGAACTCGGCCCAATTCTTTACGGCAACGCTAATGACGAAGTGTTCTTGGGTCGTGACTACGGTCATATTGATAATGTTTCGCAGGTTGTTGCTTCAAAAATTGATATCGAGATTAAGAAAATTATTGATGAGGCTTATAAAAAAGGCGAAGAAATTCTTTCAACTAATATTGATAAACTTCACGCTGTTGCAAGAAGACTTTTTGAAAAAGAAAAAATTGACGGCGAAGAGTTTAAAGAAATTATGCAAAGCGAAAACTAAAATTAAAAGCGTCTATGAGATTATCATAGACGCTTTTTTAGTTGAAAATTAATAAAAACCCTTGTTTTTTAATTTCTATTCTTTTAATTTCAAAATTGCTGTTTAAAGTAATTTCAACTTCGCCGAAATCGGTTTTTTGAACTGATTTATAGCCGTTTTTTATTTCTTTATATTCAAGTGAATTTGAGCGAATAATGTTGCAAAAAACACGCTTGATAAGCGTAAAAAAGGCGCTGTTCGGTATTTTTTCTTCACAAAGCGAGGTTTTTATTCCTTTAAAATTAACTATAACTTTTTTATTTTTTGTTTTAATTTTAAGTCCCGCTAAATTGTCGGGCTTTTTTATTTTTAACGAAATTTCACCGTTTGAAGCGGTTTTTAAATCGCCTTTAATTTGCAAAGTGTTATATTGCAGGGTGAAACTTTTTTCAAAAACTGTTTTTGCTTTAACTTCTTTTTTTGTTGCGCAACCTGTTAAAATAAAAATTCCTAAAAAAATTATTAAAACAAAACGCTTAATATTAAAGCCTCCTAAAAATTAAAGATTTTTTTCAATTTCTAAAAAAACTTTTGGCAATTCTTTTAACATAAGCGAGGGATTAGTGGAAATTTTTGAATATTCTTTTGCGCAAATATCGCCCGAAAGCCCGTGAACCGATGCCGCTGTTTTGGCACTTTCAAACGGCGCCATACCGCCTGCACAAAATGCCGCAATTATTCCCGAAAGCATATCGCCCGAGCCACCTGTTGCCATTCCAGAATTGCCTGTTTTATTAATAAAATATTCGCCTTGCGTGTCGCTTATTACAGTATTATGCCCTTTTAAAAGCGTTATAACGCCGTATTTTTTGGAAAATTCGGTTGCAACAAGTACACGCTCACAGTTTACTTGGCTTGCGTTTTTGCCGATTAACCTGCCCATTTCAGCAGGGTGCGGAGTGATTATTACTTCACTTTTTTTAAGGTCTAACAACGATAAATCTTCCGCCAAAACATTAATTGCATCAGCATCAATTATTACAGGAACGCTTGCGTGTTCCAAGCAGAAAGCCAAAATTTTACGGGTGTAATCAGTTTTGCCCATTCCGCAACCTATTAAAATGCTGGTTGCTTTTTTAATTTTTTGCAAAAGAAGCTTTTTGTCGTCTTTTGAAAAATCTTTTGAAAGCGGAGTGCAAACCGCCTCGAGAACGCTTAAAGACACAGCGGTGTAAATTTCTTTTTGCATTGCAATATCGCAAATGCCGACTCCGCTTAAAATGCAGGCTTTACCGGCAATTATCGCTGCACCGAGCATTGAGTAACTGCCACAAATTAAAAGCGCTCTGCCAAAATCGCCTTTGTTTGCGTTTTCATCTCGTTTTTGGAAATTTTTCATTAAATCTTTATCAATATTCAAAATAAATTCTCCTTATCTTTCATATATTTAAAAATGAGGTGGACAAATTGAAAAGAAAATTTGCAAAATCAGTTAAAAAATATTTGTTTTCGGTTTTTGTTTTGCTGGTTTGTTTAAGCGTTGTCGCTCACGCCGACAGTTTTTCTTACCCTGTAAAATTTATAGCAAAAATTTTTTTGACCCCTGCGGTGTCGTTTGTAATTCCTTATTCAAAAGTCGAAATTAAAAAGGCAAAACCGCAAAAAAGCGTTCAAAAATCGGGCGAAAAAACGAGCGAAAAACAACAAAAAACCAAATTAGTTTTTGCCGAAGAAACAGGAGGCAAGGTAATTAGCGAAACAATAGATAAATCGGGCGCAAACTGCTCGTTTTTGGGCGTTTATATTAGAAACAAAACTGCGGAAAATGTGGACTTTGAAAAAGAGTTTAAACACAAACCGAATTTGAAAATTAAACTTAATTCAAAAAAACCGCAGGTTTTAATTGTTCACACTCACGCAACCGAAAGTTTCTTTCCTTCGCTTGTAAAATTTTACCCTAAAAGTTGGGGCGAGCGAGATAACGATGTTTCAAAAAATATGATTGCCGTTGGCAAAGTTATTACAAAAAATCTTAATAAATCGGGTATTAAAACTGTGCAGTCGCTTACACTTCACGATAAGGCGGATTACGAGGGTTCATATGACCGCTCACGAGAAACCATTAAAAAATATCTTAAAAAATACCCGTCAATTAAAGTGGTTTTAGATGTTCACCGTGATGCGATTAACTGTGAAAACGGTGACAAAATTCGCCCTGTTGTGTCGATAAATAAAAAGCAGGCAGGGCAAATTATGCTAATTTCCGGTTGTCAAACAGGGAGCATAACAGGGTACCCGAATTGGCGAAAAAACCTGCGTTTTTCGCTTAAACTTCAACAACAGTTAGAAAAAACCTACCCAAATTTTGCAAGGCCTTTGTTTTTTGCCGAGAAAAAATATAATCAAGATTTATGCGAAAATTCGGTTTTGGTAGAGGTAGGCTCGCAGGCGAATTTACTTAAAGAAGCCAAATATTCCGCTAAGCTTTTTTCCGCCGTTTTAGCAAAATTTTTAAAACAATATACATAAAAAGGCGGAAATATTCCGCCTTAAATTATTTTACAATTTCTCGAAGTTCTCCAAGTCTTTTAGCCTTGTTTTCGGCAGAGAAAAGCACATTGCCGGTTACAAGCACATTAGCGCCGGCACTAACACAAAGCGGAGCGGTTTCAAGGTTTACGCCACCGTCCATTTCAATGTCCATATCAATGCCGAGTCTTTCACATTCTTTGCGAATTTCAGTAACTTTAGGCAAAACTTCGCTCATAAATTTTTGACCGCCAAAGCCCGGCTCAACGCTCATAACAAGCACCATATCAAGACTTTTAAGGTAAGGGAAAACTTCGCTTGCTGGAGTTTTCGGCTTAATTGTAAGACAGGCTTTTTTGCCGAAAGAATGAATTAAATCAATTGTTTCTTGAATATTGGAGCCGGCTTCGGTGTGAAATCCGATAATATCGGCACCGGCTTCGGCAAATTGTTTGATATAACGATGAGGACGGTCAATCATCAAATGAACATCAAGAATTTTGTTAGTCGCTTTGCGAATTGAAGCGACAACGGGTATGCCGATTGAAATGTTCGGCACAAAAATACCGTCCATTACATCAAGATGAAACATATCAGTTTTAGCTTCGTCAAGTTCTTTTATAGCATCGCCCAAATGCACAAAATCAGCCGTTAAAATAGATGGTGAAAATTTAATCATTTTAGTTAGTCCTCAACTTTCATAATTATGTTGTCAAACAGTCTTTTTGTTTTAATATCATCTTCAATATTGTTTTGCAAAATACCATAAGAAAGCGTTTTTGTTTTGCCGCTTTTTATGGTGTCATCAACAGCAATTTCAATAGCCTTTTTGGTTATAGGCATATTTTTATCGGTATAAAGCATAAATTTAATTTTACCGATTTTTTGCGATTTTTTGGTAAAGTTTTTAATGTAAAACTTGCCCTCAAGACCGCTTGAAACAGTAAATTTCGCCTCTTTTATTGAATAAGCGATTTTGCCGTTGTTTTCAGGTTCTTTGCCGTTTACAACGCAACCTTCGTAAGACACGGAAGTTTTGGTTTTTAACTCGTCAAGCGTTGCGTTCATTTCAACAAAACTTTTTTCAAAATTACACTCGGCAAATTTTGTTTCGCCGGAGGCAACATAAAATTCATCATCTAAATCAAAAACGGTTTCTTTAACAATATCATAATTTTTCGAGTTTCTGATATATTCAACGCCGATTTCGGTAATTTTTTTATCATAATCGGTTAAATTAGTAACCGCAAAATATACTGTGAAACTGCCGTCATCAACAGGTTTTTGATTATATTTTTCTTTATCAATATTTTCAAGCGCTTGATATTTTTTGCCGTTGTTATAATAAGCAAACCTTGCGCTTACGGTTATTTCGCCTTCTTTTGTATAAAAATCTTTGTCATCATAATAGTTTGAACCGCTGTTTTCGCAAGAAACAAAACAAAGCGAAAAACAAACCGCCAACAAAAGACAAATTATTCTTTTTGCCATAGTTTTTCTCCTTAAAAATGCTAACGTATATACATATTATAATATCGCAGGCAAAAAATATCAACTTTTATTTTTAAAAATTAATAATTTTTAGTGACAAATCGCCGATTTTCTGGTATAATAACTGTTAGTACTGTGAAAGAGAGGATTCTTTGATGGATAAAAATAATTATAAAGTTATTTCAGACGGGGTTTATGAAGTATTAAAACCCAAAAACTATAAAATAGAAAAATATGAAATGGGCGAATATTTTTCCGACTCAAAACGTGCTTTTATGATTGATTATGATGAGAGTAAAAAGCTTATTGTTTTAAAAACCGCTGTTTTGCAGGAAAACGAGAGTGTTGAATGGCGTGAAGTTTCATCTTGGCTTTTTGATGAAAACAGCGATGATAAAGATAAAAACGGAATTAAAAACGATTTTTGCGACTCTGTTTTGGAAACTTTGGGCGACAAAGCAGGGCTTGGCGGAATGAAAAAGGTTGAAATGCCTTCTAAAAAGAAAAAGGCTGACACTATTGATATGGAAAGCTTTTCGGCAAGATTTTTAGATATTTGCCCGCAGGCAAAAGCCGCTTACAAGCAAAATGTTTCAATGTATAACGAGTTTCTTTATGATGCATTTTTTAAAGAATATGGCGTAAAAGAACTTCAAAATGTTATTAGCGAGGGCAACGCAAGAAAAATTTCAAAATTCTTTGAACTGCTAAACACCTCTTATATAAACGGTGAGAAAAATGTAGCTTCAACAATAGTTTACACAATTATTTGCGGAACGCTTTATTCAAGCAATCCTTGCGAAAAAGAGATTGAAAAACAACTTGAAAAATATCCTTATCTTGCAAGTGCAGTAAGAAATTCAAAGAAGATTTTATCAACCCCAAAAGCAAGGGAAAAATACGGTTTATAATAGCAAAAAACAGCGTGTTTTTTTAAAAAACAGCTGTTTTTATTTTGTTGACAAAATGTTTTTTCTAATGTATAATTATGGTATAAATAAAACGAAACAAAAATATAATGAAAAAACAGTTTTTTAAACTGTTTAAATAAAAAATTTTGGAGGAATAGTATTATGAAAAACAAACTTTTAAAAGCAACGGCATTAGTTATGGTAATTGCACTTTGTTGTTGTTTGTTCTCTGCTTGCGGCGACAGCGCAGCAAAGGGTGAGCAAAAAACATGGGGCAATATTTCGGTGCTTGTTCCTGACGGAATGAAGTTAAGCGGCGGAAGCGCAGCTGACAAGGAAGATAAAAACGTAGTTACACTTCAAAAAACTGACGATATTATGTGCTATTTGCAAATTTCTATTGTTGACTCTCTTGATACTGCTAAAAACAATGCTTCGCTTACAAAATCGACCAATAACGCTTCTGATATTAAGGCGTTTAAAGTGGGCGATACTGAGTGGAACGGCGTTACTTACAAGTTCTCAGAAAATCCTTGCTTTATGATTTACGGCGAGGTTCAAGGAAAAGTATTTTCGATAATGTCTTATAAATTTGCTCATGATGATGAAACTACCACAGCGGTTCTTGAGTCATTAAAACCGGTTGCATAAGTTTAGTTAAAAATTTAAAACTCCTTTCTTTTTTAGAAAGGAGTTTTATTTGTTTTATATTACATTTCGGCTACACCTTTGGAAATGCCGAGCAAAACAATGCCTAAAATTACCGTTATTACACAAGCATATTGTTTTGCGACTAATTTTTCTTTTAAGAAAATTCTTGAAAGAATAACCGAGATAATGCAGTAACTTGAAACTACAATTGCGGCAATAAAAGCATTTTTTGCCATTGCGTAAACATAAAAAATTTGACCGCCGATTTCTGCTGTTGAGGCGAGTGCTTTTTTAATTTCACTCTTTTTAAAAGGGTTGTAAGGCTTTTTATTTCTAATAAGCATAAACAGCCAACAACCAATGCCGGCAACAAAAAATGTTAAACCGTAAAGTATTAACACATCGTTTTCGCCAAGCCCTAAACCGCCGTGTTCTTTATCAAGAATTCTGCCGTCAGCGTAAGTGCCTATTGTATCAAAAATACAATACAAAATCGGGAAAATAAGAGCTAAAGCGCCAAAGTGATATTTTTTGTTTTCGCCTGTTAAATCAAGCTCTTTTTTGCTTAGTTTTTGCTCAACAACGCCAAGCGAAATAATACCTACTGTAATAATTGCGGTGCCGATAATGTCTAAAACCGAAAGGTCATCTAACAAATTTGTTTTTGCAACAACTGTAATATAAACCGCTGTTGCAATTGCGGAAAATGCGCCCGAAGCGTTTTGAACAGGTGATACAATCGAAATTTCGAGATAGCGAAGTCCTGCATAGCCGATTACCATTGAAATAATGTAAGAAAGCGAAGCGGGCGAATAGGCAACAGCATATTTTGAAAAAAGCCCTGTAATTGAAGAGTGACTTTCTGACATAGGTAAACAGCAAATTGCCATTATACCCATTGCAATGCCTACCCAAACGGCGATTTTTAAGTGTGAATGTTTATCGTTTTCATCTGTGCCGGCTTTGTAAAATAAATCTGCAACGCCCCAGCAAAGCGCGCAAATTAGCGAAATAATAACTGCGTTCATTTTTAACCTTCTTTACCATAAAATACTTATCTATTCTATCACAAACAGGGTGTTTTGTAAACTAATTTCTTTGAAAAAGGCAGATAATTTGACATTTTTTATCATATATGTTAATATACACTTGCTATGAATCCAAAAAATAAAAAGTGAGGATTTAAAAATGAAAAAGATAATTTGTGTTATTTTATCATTGTTAATTGTTATTTCGGTTGCCTCTTGTTCTTATAAAACCGAAACCGAAATTTCTGAAAACGGCAAGGTTTTGTTTACTACTAAAACGGTTATTAGCGAAACCGAACTTAAAAAGGTAAAAACTTTGCTTTGTGACCTTTTCGGCACTTACAAAACCAAAAGCGCGGTTGAAAAGCAACTTTCGCAGTTTAATAACGCTTTTACAATTCTTGCAACACCTGATGAAACAATTGAATATTTTAAGCAAAACAGCACAGTTAAAACAGAAAAAGGTGTTAAAACTTATAAATATAAAAAGGTTTTAAACTTTTCTTCGCTAAAAAAATATAATAAATTTGCTTTTCCAAGCAGTCAAAAACTAACCTTGCAGGGAAAAGCGAGCGCTTATGATTTTTGGCGGTTTATTGACGGCGGTCGTTCAAACGGCACCGCTGTTGCTATGGCCCAAGCTTACGGCATTACGCTTTCGCAGTCGGAATATGTTACTTTTCCTAAAAAAGTAAAAAAGACCAACTGCAAAAAAATTGACGATTACACAATAAAACTAAACTCTAAAAACATAGTTTATGCAACAACTACTAAATCGACTGCATCTTGGACTAAAGCAAAAGATATTAAAAAAGCGGTTTTAAATAAAGTTAAAAAGGCGATTGCGCCGGCGAAAATTAAAAAGCTTAAAGTTGCTTTTAAGAATTTAAACAATATTAAAATAAGCTGGCAAAAACAAAAGAACTGCGATGACTATGTTATAATGCGTAAAATCGGCAAAAAGGGCAAATGGAAATTACTTGATTATACGCTTGGCAACACGAAGTATACTGACAACTCTTTTACCAAAGGTGAAAAAATTTATTATAAGGTTAGAGGGGTTATTTTCAAGACAGGATTTCAAGCTTTCGGCAAATACTCTGCAGAAAAATCTATTAATGTAGCTAATTTAAAAATTGAACCGCAAATTTCGGTTTTGGGAAGAAAAAAATCGGCAAAGGTATCGCTAATATCAAAAGAAAAATATAACGATGGTTATGAAATAACCTATTCAAGATATAGAACATTTAAAAATTCGACTGTGATTAGCGTTAAAAAATTGCCGAAAACAATAAAAAAACTAAGAGCGGGAAGAAGATATTCATTTAAGTTAAGAAAATTTGTTAAAATAAAAGGAAAAAAATATTACAGCAAATACTGCGAACCTGTTAGAGTAAGAATAAGATATTAATAAGATATTTAAAAAACCTCCGCCGTAAAAGGCGGAGGTTTTTTGCTTTAATTATTTAATTTTAATCTTTTTAACTTTAGTCCATTTACTGTAAGCTTTTTTAGCACCTTTCTTAACCATAGCTCTTATTTGAACGCTGTATTCTTTGCCTTTTTTGAGCTTCTTAATGGTTTTAGAAACGTTCTTTTTAGCTTTAAATGTTTTAGTTGTCCATTTACCTTTAATTCTGTATCTTACTTGGAAATGGGTTGCACCTGTAACTTTTTTATACTTAACAGTAAATTTCTTTTTGCCGGATTTAATAGTTGATTTTGAAGGAACTTTCAAAACTTTTTTAGCTATTTCGGTTCCTTTAGAAATAACCTTGCCACAAAGAGTACAAACCTTTTTGTTTTTATAACCTTTAGCGAAATATGTTGCCGCTTTTTTGGTTGTTTTGCAAACATGAGCATTCGGGTTAATCTGTAATACGATTTCTTTGGTTTCACCGCAGAAAGCACATGTATAAACAATTTTGCCTGCTTCTTTACAAGTAGCCGGAGTGGTTACGCCATCGTCCCATTTATGTGCGTTTGCGTCTGGTAAAATAGCTCTTTGTTCAACAATAACTTTACCGCAATCGCCACAATGTGAACCTTCGGTATAACCGCCTGTAATACAAGTTGGAGATACAGCAGGGTCAGTAACTATTCTGTGGTCGGTCATTGAACCAACGTCTGTAATTGTATCTGTTTCATCGCAACGGTCGCATTTTGCGGTTTTTGTTCCGTCTTTGGTGCAAGTTGCATCATTATTAGAAACATAATTTGTAAACGAGTGACCTAATGCTTCGCCATATTCAACACCGCAATCAGCGCAAACTGCTTTATCTAAGCAAGTAGCCTTTCCGCCTACGTGGCTTTGAGTATCAATATGCTCATCACATCTTGAACATTTTTTCCAGTGCGAAGTTTCGTCATGTCCGTAAACAAAGTTGCCTTCGTTATCTTTTACAATGTCGTGGCCTAATGCTTCGCCGTAGAAAAGTCCGCAAACTTCACAAGTTTTACCGTGTAAGCAAGTTGCTTCTTCACTTTGGGTGTGTGCTTGAACAGTACCTTCTTCAACAAGTTCGCATCTTGTACATTCTTTCCAATGGTTGTTTTCATCGCAAGTCCATTTGTAATTATGTCCTAATGCGTCCATATCTCTGTTACAATATACGCATTTACCTGCTTCTGTACAAGTAGCGGTAGTATCCCAATCATCGCAAGTATCAATATAAAATTCATTTAATGCTGTCAAATCTTTTGATGCATAATTATATACATATTCAGCTTTTTCAGTGCCAGTCATCTCAGAAACATTTTTGCTGAATGCTGCATAGCCCTCTGTCATTGCTGTTTTAAATGTATCATTATTATTTATAATACCTGAAACGCCTTTTTTAATAATTGCTTTTTTAATTACAATATTACCTGCTGTAACATTTTCGATTTTCAATGCAGCATTGCCGTTTTTACCGCCCTGGAATGTTGCGTAATCATCAATAGTTACTTTTACATTTGTACCTGAAATACTTGTAGCAATACTTGCCCAGTTGTCTCCATAAGAACCGCCAAGCACATTAACGGTACTTTTTTCTGTGATAAACAAAGCACCATTTCCTGAGTCTCCGCTTGAATTAACAGAGCACTCTTTAAAAGTCAATCCTTTTGAACTTGTGTTAGAAACATATACACAACGACCTTGTTGCATTTTAAATGAAGTATTTGAAACAATACCATTCAAATCTACGTTGTTGAAACTAGCACCGATAGAGTTATTATCATTACCCATAACAACCTTACAATTATTAATGTTAAGTGTAAATGGTGTTGTAAAGTTAATTGCTCTTACCGCTCTGTAATTTGTAACCGCTTCGCCCTTGCTGTTATAAGTTACGTAACTGTCAGCATTAAACTCGCAGTTTTCAGCATTAAGAACCGCTGTTTTTGCAGAAGCCTCAAAAGCAGAAGCTGTTGATGTTGCGGTATAAATTACATTTTCGGTAGTAACAGTTGCCGATGTGGTAACAAATTTTCCGGATAATGAAACATTACCTTTTTTATTAGATGTGCTGATTAAAGTTAAATCTGCGGTTGTATTCATAATACCGTTATTATCGTTAGCGGTTAATGTGTACCCTTGTAAATCAAGCGTAAATGATTTATTCACTGTTAATAAATCATTTACTGATGCGTCTTTAATAAGAACTATTTTTCCGCCTGCCTCAACCGCACTTATTGCAGATGCAAGATCAATTTTCAACTGGTTTTCCGTAAGAATTTCTCCGTTAGCATTCGGAATTGCGAAAGAATACTTTGAAGGGTATGCTTTAACAGGCAAGTCATAATCATATTTCTCGCCGCAACGATTACAGATTTTATGTGCTTTACCTATTGTTGAGAAAGTAGAATTTACATCAACTACTTCTTTGCCCCAATCATGACCGAGAGGAGCAATTTCAGTTCTGGGCTGAATAGTTTTACCGCAAACTGAACATACTGTTTTTTTTGTATAGCCTTTTTCGGTACAAGTAGCATCTACCGCTTTCTGAACAACACTAATGTTAGCCTCGGCGTTAGAATAATCATAGTATTTTTCATCACAGTTTTTGCACTCCGCAACTAAAACAGGGTTGTGTTCGCAACCAACACCTTCAACAACACTTTTTTTGCCCCAATCGTGACTGGCAGGCTCGCCGTACGCTTGTTTGCAAACCTCGCAAACCGCTTTTTTTGTACAAGTAGCGGTTCCGCCTTTGTGTGATTCAGGTGCTCCTACATGATCACACCTTGAACAAATATGCCAGTGCGAATCACTGTTATATTTTAATTTAGTATAATTATGTTGAATAGTTGCATTTGCTGTTTCGCAATATGCACAAGTTGTACTGTCCTCTTGATCAGAAGTACAATAATGCTCGCACTTGTCAACATATATTTTATCAAATGAATTTAAATTTTTTGATTTTGATAAAATGGTTTCAGGACTCTTTGTAGCAGAATTGTATATTGCTGTTTCAGCAGCCAAAGATTTCAAAAATATTGCCTGACTGTTAAGTGTAGTAGGAGATTTAACAATAACAGCCTTTTTAATTGTAACATTTGCAGATGAAGCTATATTCAACGAATAATTGCTTTTTGCACCTGCAAAAGTAGTTCCGTCAACAGTAATTGTACCGCCGCCGAAAGTAACGCCCATAGATGCACTGTTGCCACCTGCCGAGCCGTTAATCAAATTAACCTTACCGCCGTTCACAACAAGAGCAGTTCTTCCTCCGTCACCGATAGTAGAAATATTACAATTATTCAAAGTTATGCCGTCGGATGAGCAAGCGGTAATTTTAAGAGCCTGCGAGTTGTTTCCCGAAATGGTTGAATTTTTAATAGTACCTTTTGAACTTGCATTATTTATAGTAATTGCATCTTTTTGTTCAAGGTTTTGAGTTTTGAATGTTAAGTCGTTTACATCAAATGTAATTGCTTTTGTGAAATTCAAAACTGCGGTTGTTCCTTCTGTTTTATCAATAGTTACATTATTTATTTTTAATTTAATATTATCTTTTTGAACATTAACAAAATTATTTGTTCCCGAATAAGAACAAGGGGCTGTAACCACATAAATATGAGGTGTTATTTTTCCTTTATTAATATAATTAGTAGCCAGTTTTCCCTCTTTATAATCGTCTTTCCACTCATCATTTTTGCAGAACATATTTACACCGATTTGTGTAATTCCCGACGGAATTGTAACCATCAAGTTTGCTACCGAAGAACTAATTTTATTTACTATATTTCCACCAGAATCATAACCAAAAACTTCAAATGCAAATTCATCCGACAAAGAAGTTTCATATGCAAAATAATAATTTCCGCCTGCTGCTACATGAACAAGAGTTGTATTAGCAACATATGTATAGTTATCTACATTGCCTAAGCCTTTGCCCTTATCATCATAACGATATCTCTTATATTCCCATGTGGCATTTTTCAACAAATCATTACCTTTATCATCATACTCGGCAAAACTGTTAGATTCGTAAGTTTTTACATTTTCGACCGTTAAATCAGCAGAAGATGTAAACAACATGCCCGAATAACCTAATTTAGACTGATTGCCTGAACTCTTTAATGTGAATGCCGCAGTATTGGTAAATACCTTTGCTTGACCGTAAAAAACCGCATTAAAACCTGCAAGGTCTAATGTAACAGCTTTATTAACAGTAGCACTGCCGCTTTCTTTTACATCTTTAACCAATTTAATAGTATCACCATTTGTAGCTGCTGCCAAAGCACCGCCATTGCCAAAAAGCGATGTATAAGAAGTATTGCCTATTTTTGCTACTGTGTTTTCATCAGCCGATGCCGACATAGTGGCAACGGGAATAAATGAAAAAATAAGCAACAATGCAAGTGAGATTGAAATAAATCTTTTCATCTTCTTCTCTCCTTTTTAAGAACAAAAAATTTACGAACTATAAATATAGTTACTTGCTATAATATATTAACATATTTAAGGGGGCATTTCAATAAAAATCGGCAAATAAACAACATATTTTATAGTTTTAACAATAATAAAAAAATTTTTTAGTGAAATTGCCCAATAAAAAATTCTTTTTTGGTGGCGAACATTAAAAAGTCAAAAAATCATTGAAAGTTATAGAATAATATGTTAAAATGATTCTGTATGAATAATTTAGAAAGGGGCATTTTTAATGGACAGTCGCCCTATTGGTATTTTTGACTCGGGACTCGGCGGACTTTCTGCCGTAAAAGAGTTACTTGATATTGTACCTAATGAGAATATTGTTTATTTTGGTGATACAGGCAGAGTTCCTTACGGAACAAAAAGCAAAAGCACCATTTTAAAATATGCACGGCAAGATGAAGCATTTTTGCTTGAAAAAGATGTTAAAATGGTTATTGCCGCTTGCGGAACAGTATCTTCAGTCGCTTTTGATACCGGCAAAGATTTAGGCGTGCCTTTTTTAGGCGTTGTAAAGCCTGCTTGCGCCGCTGCTGTTTTAGCTACAAAAAACAAAAAAATCGGTGTAATCGGCACAGCAACCACAGTTTCGAGCGGTTCTTACAAAAAGGCTATTCAGTCGATTGATAAAGATATTGAAGTTTATGCGAAAGCCTGTTCAATGTTTGTTTCGCTTGTTGAAGAAGGCTGGGTTGACGAAAACGATGAAATTACAATTAAAACCGCCGAAAGATATTTAAAACCGCTTAAGGAAAAAGGGGTTGACACGCTTATTTTAGGTTGCACTCATTTTCCGCTTATTTCTGCGATAATCGGCAAGGTTATGGGTGAAAATGTTACTCTTATAAGTTCAGGCGGTGCATGCGCAAAACAAGCGGCGAAGTATCTTAAAGATAATAATATGTTAAACGAAAGCGAACAAGAACCAAAACGAGAATTTTTTGTTTCTGACACGCCTGACGGCTTTTTAAAAACCGCAAAACTGTTTTTGAATACCGATAGTAATTTAAACGCAAAGCAAATTAAAATTGAAAACTATGGAAAACAAGAAAATTAAACTGAAAATAACTACAATTTCTTCTTCAAATCCCGTAAGCGTTATTAAAGGTGAAGGAAGTTTTAAAAGAAAAGACGAAAAAACTCTTATAACCTTTACCGACAGCGAGAATGTTAAAACTTCTTTTATTATAACCGAGAATAGAATTATGCTTTCTCGAACAAGTTCGCTTTATTCGCTTAAAATTCCTGTTTCACAAGGCGAAAAAATGCTCGGAATTATGGGAGAGGAAAATACTTTTACCGTTATAGGTAAAAAGGCGGAATTTTTAACGCACAAAACGGGCGGAAGTCTTTCGGCACACTACTGTTTGCCGGATTTGTCTGACGAGCCGACCGATTTTGAAGTTGAAGTTGAATTTACATTTTAATAAATATAGATTGGAGAAATTTAAGAAATATGTCAACAAAGGTAATGCAGGTTGAAGAGCAAATAATAGAAACTGTAAAAGATGCAATTATTACAGCGCAAAAAAACGGTGAACTTATAGAAGCGCAAATTCCAGAATTTAAAGTTGAAATTCCTAACGACCGCTCGCACGGCGACTATGCGGTAAACGCCGCAATGGTTGGCGCAAAAGCGTTTAAATGCGCGCCGAGAATGATTGCCGAAGCGATTGTTAAAAATTTAAATACCGAAAACACCTATATAAAATCGGTTGAAATAGCAGGCCCGGGGTTTATTAATATCACCCTTTGCGACCGCTATTACAGCGATATTTTAATAGATGTTGCGCAAAAAGGCGAAGATTACGGTAAATCAGATTTTGGCAAGGGTGAAAGCATTTTGGTTGAGTTTGTTTCGGCAAACCCTACCGGCCCTATGCATATAGGCAACGCAAGAGGCGGTGCTTTGGGCGACTGTTTGGCTTCGGTTTTAAATGCCGCAGGTTACAAGGCTTCTCGTGAGTTTTATGTAAATGATGCAGGAAACCAGATTGAAAAATTCAAAACCTCGCTTGAAACAAGATATTTGCAACTTTTTGACAGTTCGATTGAAATGCCCGAAGACGCATATTTCGGTGAAGATATTGTAGAGCACGCAAAAGCGTTTTGCGAAAAATACGGCGATAAATTTGTAAACACAACAAGCGAAGAACGCCGACAGGCTCTTTGCGATTTTGCTTTGCCGAAAAATATTCAAAAATTAAAAGATGACCTTGCAACTTACAGAATTACTTATGACCGTTGGTATCACGAATCGGAACTTCACAATTCGGGTGCGGTTAAAGAAATTGTTGAAAAACTTGTTAAAAGCGGTCATACTTTTGAAAAAGACGGCGCTTTGTGGTTCAAATCGACCGATTTTGGCGATGAAAAAGACCGTGTTTTGATTAGAGATAATGGTATTCCGACCTATTTTGTGCCTGATATTGCTTATCATTATGACAAATTGGTTACCCGTAAATTTGACAAGGCGATTGATGTTTTGGGTGCCGACCACCACGGCTATATTCCGAGAATGAAAGCCGCAATGCAGGCGCTCGGCGTTGACCCCGACCGACTCGAAATGCTTATTATGCAGATGGTTCGACTTGTTAAAAACGGCGAAACTTATAAACTTTCAAAGCGTTCGGGTAAAGCAATTACGCTTGCAACGCTTTTAGAAGAAGTGCCGATTGATGCGGCAAGACTTTTCTTTAATTTAAGAGAGCCTAACTCGCACCTTGAGTTTGATATTGATTTGGCAGTCAGCGAAGATTCTAAAAACCCTGTTTATTATGTGCAGTATGCGCACGCAAGAATTTGCTCAATTCTTCGCAATTTAAAGGCACAGGGCATTGAGCCAAAAGAACTTTCGGCAAAAGATTTAGATTGTTTAAACACCGCCGAAGAGCGTGAGCTTATTCGTCATATTGCCGCTTATACAGGCGAAATTATTAATTCGGCAAAGGAATATAACCCTTCTGTAATTACCCGTTACGCTGTAACACTTGCAACGCTTTTCCACAAGTTTTATAACGCTTGCCCTGTAAAAAGTGCTGAAGAAGATTTGCGTAACGCTCGACTTAACCTTTGCATTGCAACAAAAACAGTTATTAAAAATGTGCTTGATTTATTGAAAATAACAGCCCCAGAGCAAATGTAATTTTAGCGATTTAAAAAGCCTCAGAGTTTTTTAACTCTGAGACTTTTTTTATTCCTCTTCGTAGCGTTTTATAACTTCTTTTACATATTCTCTTGGTGTCATTTTCATTCGGCGTTTAAAAGCAAGGCTAAAATAACTTTGCGATGAAAAACCACATTCATAAGCGACATCGGTTAGAGTTGAGTCAGTCGAAATCAAAATATTTACCGCTTTTTTTATTCGTTGTTCTTCAACATATTCACGCAATGTTTTGCCTGTTGCGGTTTTAAAACAGTTATGAAAATAAACGGCACTAAACCCAGCGTAACTTGCAACTTTATTCAACGATAAATCTTCGGTGAGATTATTATTTATATATTCTATTACTTTTTCAATTGTTTTTTTGTTGCTGTATTTTGCGTTTTGCAAATGTTGCATTTTCTGCGATTCGTTTATTAAAGAATAAGATAATTCTAAAATTAAACTTTGCAAAGCAATATCGTCATTTTCAAGTGCCGAATCGTAATGCAAGCAAAGGCTTTTGAAAATCTCACAATATTTATTATACTTATCGGTCAAAATGAAATCGGGCAATTCCATTAGTTTTTCATAAAGCGCACCCTCGTTTAGTATCATATGAATATAATAACACTTAAAAGGTGTTTTGGTGTGGCGGTTTTGCCCCGGCTTTACGCAAATTATAATATTCGACTTTATCGGCATACTTTGTTCTTCAATAAAAGAAATTCCGCCGTCTTCAATAGGTATTTCAATTTCAAACATAGCCGTTTTTCTGTTTTTTGTAACAACATTATCGCTAATAATCAAACTTGAATTAAAAATTCCTATTGCAACAATTTCAGGTAAAACAATTTTCATAAAATTCACCAAAATAATAAGATTTCTAATAAAATCAGTAAGAATTGTATAGTTTTTTGATAAAATATATTATACACTAAACACAACAAAAGTCAATACTCGGAGGGAGAAAAATGAAAGTTACCGATATAAAAACTTTTGCTGTTGACTGTTTTAGAACAAATTGGGTGTTTGTAAAAGTTTATACAGATGAAGGTATAAGCGGTGTGGGCGAAGCAACGCTCGAATATAAAGAAAACGCCTTAATCGGTGCAGTCGAGCATATAAAAGAATATCTGATAGGCAAAAATCCGCTTGATATTGAAAAACATTGGCACAATATTTATCGTGATGCTTATTGGCGAGGCGGTCCGGTTTTAATGTCGGCTTTATCGGCAGTTGAAACTGCGCTTTGGGATATTTTGGGTAAAAGCCTTAATGTTCCAGTTTATCAACTTCTCGGCGGAAAAATAAACGATAAAGTGAGAATTTATGTAAATGGCTGGTTTGCAGGCGCAAAAGAACCCGAAGAATTTGCAAAACAAGCAAAAATTGCGGTAAAACGAGGTGTTACCGCAATGAAATGGGACCCTTTTGGCAAAAACTATCTTAATATTTCAAATAAAGAACTTGAAAAAGCGTTGAAATGTGTAGCGGCAGTAAGAGAAGCGGTATGGTATTTCGCTCAACACGCAAGAAACACAACAGGTGCAGAATTGGTTTTAGACGGCGGTAATACTATTCAACTTTACCCTATAACAAAATAAACAAACCCCTTTTTGTTTTTTAACAAAAAGGGGAAATTTTTTCTTGCATTAATAACTATGTAAAGGGTCAAAACCGCAGTGCGATAAAAATTCTTTTGCAATAAGCGTTGCGCCGACTAAATTTGGGTGCACTCTGTCCCAAGCGATAAAAGAAGAGTGTTTGTATTTAAAATAGTTGTTAAACATTTTTTGCAAATCAATAAACTCGCAATCGTATTTTTCGGCAAGCTTTTTGCAAACTGCGCCGTATTCGTCCATTCTTGCACGCATTAAATCTTGCTTGTTCGGCTCCATATAATAAGGGCTCATAATAAAAACTTTTTTAACTTTTTTATTTATAGAAGTTATCATTTTTTCGAGGTTGCTTTCATATTCATCAATCTCAACCGCAAAAATTCTGCCTGCAGGGTTGTCAAACTGACGCCAAACATCATTAATTCCTATACAAATGCTTACATAATCGGGATTAAGTTTTAAAACATCTTTTTCAAAGCGGTTAAGTAAATCTCTGCTTGTGTTGCCCGAAATACCAGCATTTGTAACCCTTATAGCTTTTTCAGGGTAATAAGCGGCAAGCATATTGTCAACAACTCTTACATAACCCCTTCCCATATTTTCAAACTGCTCTTTGTTCATATCGGTAACAGAATCGCCTGCAAAAACGATATGTTCATTATTTTCAAAAATCATAAATAGTCGCCCCTTTTTTAAAGTAAAACTAATTCAATTTAATTATACAATTTAAATTTCTAAAGTCAATAAAAATATATTGTCACCTAATTTAATTTAATGGTTGACAATTACTCTTTCTTGCGTTATATTATTAAGCGGTGAGTGAAATGACGATTAAACAACAGGTTTTAAAAATTCTTTTAGAAAATAAAGATAAAAGCGTTTCGGGCGAAATTTTAGCAAAAAAACTTTTTTGCTCACGCAACGCTGTTTGGAAAGCGATAAAATCGCTTAAAGATGACGGCTACAAAATATCAGCTGTAACCAACAAGGGCTACCGCCTTTTAGAAGAAACCGACTGTTTTACTGCCGAAACTGTTAAAAAGTATTTGAATTTTGATAATGAAATAACTTTGCTTGAAGAAGTTGACTCTACAAACAATTTTTTAAAGCAAAAGGCAGAAAACGGCGCACTCGACGGCTTAGTTGCGGTTGCAAAAAGCCAAACAGGAGGAAAAGGCAGACTCGGGCGCAGTTTTTTCTCGCCAAATAGCGGGCTTTATTTAAGCATTTTGCTTCGCCCTGATTTTTCGGCTGAAAAATCGCTTTTTATTACAACAGCGGCGGCGGTTGCCGTTTTAAAAGCGATTGAAAAATTTACAAATAAAAAGGCCGGAATTAAGTGGGTAAACGATGTTTTTATAGAAAACAAAAAAGTTTGCGGAATTTTAACCGAAGCTTCGGTTGACTTTGAAACAGGCGGGCTTTACTATGCGGTTTTGGGTATTGGCGTAAATCTTTATCACCCGAAAAAAGATTTTCCCGATGATATTAAAAATATCGCCGGCACGGTTTTTGAAAAAGAGATTGACAACGATTTAAAATCGCAATTTACCGCTGAAATTATAAACAATTTTTTCAAAATTTATAATAATTTTGAAAAAAGCGATTTTATGGAAGAATACAAGCAAAAATCAATCGTTTTGGGCAAAAAAATAACCGTTATCAAGGGTGAAAGCAAGCGTGAAGCGACAGCACTTGATATTGATGATAATGCAAGACTTATAGTAGAATATGAAAACGGCGAACAAGAAAAACTGTTTTCGGGCGAAGTTAGCATAAAGTTTTAAGGGGAGAGAAAAATGGTAAAGGGAAAAATTAATGTAAAAGATACTATTCTTTGTGCGCTTTTTGCAGCGGTTTGCTGTGTTTGCAGCATAATAACAATTCCAATTGGTGCGGTTCCTATAACGCTTTCGACTTTCGGAATAATGGTTACTGCTTTGATTTTAGGCTTAAAAAGAGGCGAAATTTCAGCGGCAGTTTTTATTCTTTTAGGCGCTGTGGGTTTACCCGTTTTTTCTGGTATGAACGGCGGTTTCGGTGTTTTGGCAGGGCCAACGGGCGGTTACATTTATTCTTATCTTTTAATGGTACCGCTTATTGCTTTATTTTCAAAAAATCTTAAAAAATCGGTTAAAAAAATCGCTTGGGCATTTTTAGGGTGTGTGTTAGCAATAATTATTTGTTATTTTATCGGCACCGTGCATTTTATGATTGTAATGAGTGCAAAAGGCAGTAACATTGGCATTTTTTCCGCATTAAGCCTTTGCGTTTTACCTTTTATTCCTTTTGATGTTTTAAAAGCGGTTATCGCAATAATCGTTGCAATCCGCCTAAAACCTATTTGCAAATAAAAACAAAAAACACGTCAGCGCAAAAGACGCTGATGTGTTTTTTATTATTGAACTGTTTTCATAACCTCATCAATAAAAGGTTGGCAATTCCATTTTAAAACATCACGTTCTAACATTTGCATATCGCCACCGTCGTCCCACATAAAGCAGGGAATTGAATAGGCTTTTGCAACTTTTACAACTGTTTTTACAAATGAAAGTTTTTTAGATTTAGGTGTGTTTTTGTTAAAACCGGTTTCGCCAATGAGCGCACCCATATTATTTTCGTCTACAAACTTTTTAATTGCTTCAAAAATCCATTTATTATTGTCGCCGCTTTCAAAATTAAACTGATAACAATGAATATCCATAATAGAGTGGTCGTCATTTTCAGGTATTTCAAGACGGCTTATTTGCTGTTCATACCATTGAGCGCCGTAGGTTGGGTACATTAAATAACGCAATGTGTTATTGCCACTCGAATTTCTAACTTTATCATAAAAGATTTTGAAAAGCGAGTTAATTCTTTCATAGCATTTTTCGTTGTGTCCCCACCAGCATTTATCAGTTTTAGACTTGCCGCAACCGTCAAAAGTTGTGTTTGCAATAATTTCGTTGCCGGCTTCAAAAATTAAATGACTGTCGTAATCTTTAAAATACTTTGCAATTTGTTCCCAAATTTGAGAATATTTATCGCTTACTTTTTTGAATTTTTTGTCATTTACCGAAATATCAAGCCAAAACTTATCATCGTGGTGAACGTTGATTATTACAAAAAGATTATCGTTTATGCAATAATCGACAACTTCTTTAACCCTTTTCAAAAAATCGGGTTTTATTGTGAATTTACCGTCTTTTTCTTTCGTTTGCAAATACCAAGTAATCGGCACTCTTATCGCATTAAAACCGCTTTGAGCCACTTTATCGATAATAGCTTGTGAAGTTTTTGGGTTGTTCCAAGCGGTTTCTTGTTCGTTTACATCAGGATTGTCAGACAAATCGCCCCAAACCTGACAAGCGTCAAGAGTGTTACCCAAATTCCAACCGACTTTTATATCTTTACAGAACTCTTTGCCGTTTTTTTCAAAAGAAGAAAAATCAACATCTTCATTTGTGTTTTCATAAGTATTATTTTCACCGCCACAAGAGCATAAACTGAAAATAAACACAAAACAAACAACTAAACAAATCAGTTTTTTCATAAAAAACACCTCTTATAAAACGCTGAAAAGCATATCGGTATATGTAGGTAATGACCAATATTTAGAGTCAACCAAAGTTTCGAGTTCATCAACTGTTTCACGAAGTTCGCCCATTGCGGAAATTACATTATCTTTGAAATATTTGCCTTGTTCCAAAGTTGTGTTAATAAAGGCAATTCCCTCAATAACGCTTTCAAGATTATTAAGACGAACTGACATTTCATCAGCTAAAACCGAAATTTTTTCAAGCAAACTGCTTTCAAGTTCGCAAGTAATGCCAAGATTCTTTTTGTTCAAAACAATTTCCGACAACTCTTTTTCGTAAGAAAGTACCGAACCCACAACTTTCTTTTTAACAAGGTCTGCCATTGTAAGCGCCTCAATACGAATTGTGGTGCAGTAGTTTTCCATAAATATTTCGTATCTTGCTTCGAGTTCGGCTTTTGTGAACACGCCGAAACGCTCAAACAAGCGAATGTTTTTATCATCAAGCAAGTGTTCAAGTGCATCAGGAGTGGTTTTGAGATTTGCAAGACCTCTTTTAGCAGCCTCTTCCTCCCACTCTTTTGAATAGCCGTTGCCGTTGAAAATAATTCTTTTATGAGAAAGAATATTTTGTTTCGCAATCATCATAACATCTGAAATAATATCGTCAGAATCTTTTAAAATTTCATAAAAATCAGCGAGCGAGTCGGCTACAATTGTGTTAATAACTGTGTTAGTGTCAGCGATTGAAGCAGAAGAGCCTAAACTTCTAAATTCAAACTTGTTGCCTGTAAAAGCAAAAGGTGAAGTTCTGTTTCTGTCAGAATTATCTCTGTTGAATTTAGGTAAAACGCTAACGCCCAAATCCATAACAGTTTTTTTGTGAGTTTCTGCGGCAGAGCCTGTTTCGATTGAATCAAGCGCCTCTTGCAAGTCATCACCCAAAAACATTGAAACAATAGCAGGCGGAGCTTCGTTTGCGCCTAATCTGTGGTCGTTTCCTGCCGAAGCAACCGAAATTCTTAACAATTCCTGATATTTATCAACCGAGCGAATAACCGCTGCCAAGAAAAGCATAAACTGTGCATTTTCGGCAGGAGTATTGCCGGGATTTAAAAGGTTTTCGCCGTCATCGGTAGCGAGCGACCAGTTGTTGTGTTTACCGCTGCCGTTTACGCCCTCAAACGGTTTTTCGTGTAAAAGGCAAACTAAATCGTGCTTTTCGGCAACCTTTTTCATAACCTCCATAGTAAGTTGGTTATGGTCGCAAGCAACATTTGTTGTGGTAAAAACAGGTGCCATTTCGTGTTGCGCAGGCGCAACCTCGTTGTGCTTGGTTTTTGAATTAATGCCGAGTTTCCAAAGCTCTTCGTCAAGGTCTGCCATATAAGCGATAATTCTTGTTTTAAGCTGACCGAAATATTGGTCGTCAAGGTCCTGTCCTTTAGGCGGTTTTGCGCCAAAAAGAGTTCTGCCTGTACAAATTAAATCAGGGCGTTTTAAATAAACATTTTTATCAATCAAAAAATATTCCTGCTCTGGACCTACCGTTGTAACAACGCTTTTTGCGCTCTTGTTACCGAGCAGTTTTAAAATTTTCATAGCCTCGTGTTCAATGGCCTGCATTGAACGAAGAAGCGGAGTTTTCTTATCAAGCGCTTCGCCGGTGTAAGAGCAAAAAGCGGTAGGAATGTAAAGTGAACCCTCTTTAATAAAAGCATAAGAAGAAGGGTCCCAAGCGGTATAACCTCTTGCCTCAAAAGTGGCACGAATTCCGCCGTTTGGGAAAGAGGAAGCGTCAGGCTCACCCTTAATAAGTTCTTTGCCTGAAAATACCATAATAACATTGCCCTTGCCGTCAGGTGAAATAAAACTGTCGTGCTTTTCGGCAGTAGTACCTGTAAGCGGTTGGAACCAATGAGTATAATGAGTCGCACCGTTTTCAATAGCCCAATCTTTCATTTCGTTTGCGACAACATTTGCGACTTCAAGGTTAAGAGTTACGCCCTGTTCAACATCTTTTTGAACGGCTTCGTAAATCTCTTTAGGAAGTCTTTTTTTCATTATCTCATCATTAAAAACAAGCGAACCGAATATCTCCGGAACATTCTTCATAAAAACACCCTTTCGTTTAAAACGATTATTCTATTAAATTGTATCATTTTTTTGCTTTTAAGTCAAGAATTTAATAACGCTTGTAATTAAAATATTGCATATTTTTATAATATATGATATAATCCGAATTAAAGGAGTGATTTTTTCCATAATGGATAACGACAGTATAATACAAATTATAATAATGTTTATTTGCGTTGTTTTTTCGGCTTATTTTTCTGCAACCGAAACCGCTTTTACCTCGCTTAACCGAGTTACAATAAAAACTATGGCGAAAAACAACAATAAAAAAGCGCAAAAAGTTTTAAAACTTACCGAAAATTACGATAAGTTGCTTACTACAATTTTAGTCGGCAACAACATTGTAAATATTGCTTTATCGGCAATTGCAACGGTATTTTTTATAAACAATGTCAGCAAAAATTTTGGCGCAACGGTTTCAACAATTGTTGTAACGATTGTGGTTTTGATTTTTGGCGAAATAACGCCTAAAAGCATTGCAAAAGAAAATGCTGAAAGTTTTGCGCTTTCGGTTTGCTATTCAATAAGATTTTTTTGTGTGATTTTTACACCGCTTTGCTTGTTTTTCGGCATTTTTAAAAATGTTGCAACTAAAATTTTTAAATCAAAAAATATTAAAAACGCTACTGAAAACGAGATTTTAACGCTTGTTGATGAGGCGAGAGAACAAGGCGAATTCGGCGAAAACGAAAGCGACCTTATTAAAAGTGCAATTGAATTTAACGAAACAAAAGTTGAAGATATTTTTACGCCGAGGGTTGATGTTGTTGCGGTTGAATACGGCGCTTCAAACTCGGAAATAGCAAAAGTTTTTTCCTCTTCGGGTTATTCTCGTATTCCTGTTTTTAAAGAAAATATCGACAATATTATAGGCACAATCAACGAAAAAGATTTTTATAAAAAGGTTTATAATCACAGCGCTTCGATTGACGAGATTATTAACGAGCCGTTTTTTATTCCTTCTTCAATGAAAATTACCGAGCTTATGCAAAGCCTTCAAAAAAACAAGCGACATTTTGCGGTTATTACCGACGAATACGGCGGAACAAAAGGCATTGTAACGCTTGAAGATATTTTGGAAGAATTGGTAGGCGAAATTTGGGACGAACACGACAATGTGGTTAAAGAAATTGAGCCGATAGGCAAAAACTCTTATTTGGTAACCTGCTCGATGGATTTTGAAGAGTTTTGCGAATTTTTCAAAATTAAAATTCAAACCGAAATGAATTCGGTAGGCGGATTTGTTATGGAGCAACTTTCAAAAGTACCCGAAAAGGGCGATAAATTCCAGTTTGAAAACCTTTTTGTAACAGTAACGCAAACCCGTGAAAAAAGGGCAGAAAAAATTATTGTAACAGTAAAATAATAAAAAAACCGCCTTATTTTTTAAAATAGGCGGTTTTTATTGAATTTTTTGTTTATTTATTGTATAATAAATAATTATAGATTTTAGAAAACAAGGTGAGAAAAATTGTCATATTTTGCAGGTCAAATTGATGTTGCGGTTATAGGGGCAGGTCACGCCGGAATTGAGGCGGCGCTCGCTTGCGCAAGACTTAATATGAATACTGTAATTTTTACAATGAATTTAGACTCTGTGGGAAACCTGCCTTGCAACCCAGCAATAGGCGGTACTGCAAAGGGTCATTTGGTGCGTGAACTTGACGCTTTGGGCGGTGAAATGGGCAAAGCCGCTGACGAAACTTTTATTCAATCACGAATTTTAAACAAAGGCAAAGGCCCTGCCGTTCACTCGTTGCGTGCGCAAATTGACCGTAGAAAATACGGCGAGCGAATGAAACACACGCTCGAAAAGCAAGAAAATTTAACGCTTATTCAAGCGGAAATTACCGATATTGCACAATCGGGCGAAGGTTGGGAAGTTACTACCCGAATGGGCGCAAAATACGCTTGTAAAGCGGTTATTATTTGCACAGGTACATATCTTTCGGGCAAAGTTTTTGTCGGCGAAGTGAATTATGAATCGGGACCTGACGGACTTTTCCCTGCTTCATTTTTAGGCGAAAGCCTTAGAAAATTGGGCGTTAAAACAAGGCGTTTTAAAACCGGTACTCCGCCGAGAGTTTTGCGCTCTTCAATCGACTTTTCCGAGTTAGATGAGCAGTTGGGCGACAACCCTATTACCCCGTTTTCTTATGACACCGACCCAGATACGCTTGAAAACAAGGCGATTTGTCATATAACTTGGACTAACGAGAAAACCAAAAAAATTATTCTTGATAATTTGCACCGCTCACCGCTTTACGCTGGCGATATTGAGGGCGTAGGTCCGCGTTATTGCCCGAGTATTGAAGATAAAATTGTTAGATTTAAAGATAAATCTCGTCATCAAATATTTATTGAGCCTTGCGGACTTAATACCGAAGAAATGTATTTGCAAGGCGTTTCTTCCTCGTTGCCTGAAGAGGTGCAACAGCAAATGTACCATTCGGTAAAAGGGCTTGAAAACTGCAAAATTATGCGTACCGCTTACGCTATTGAATATGACTGTATCGACCCGACCTCGCTTTATGCAACGCTTGAGTTTAAAGATTTTTCGGGACTTTACGGTGCAGGCCAGTTCAACGGCTCTTCGGGCTATGAAGAGGCCGCTGTTCAAGGCTTTGTAGCAGGTGTAAACGCTGCGAGAAAAATTAAAGGCGAAAGCGAATTTACACTCTCTCGTGCCGACTCATACATAGGCACACTTATTGACGATTTGGTAACAAAAGGGTGCAACGAGCCTTATCGAATGATGACTTCACGCTCGGAATACCGTTTGGTGCTTCGTCAAGATAATGCCGATGAACGCTTAATGCCAAAAGGCAGAGAAATCGGGCTTATTAACGATGAAAAGTGGGAAAAATTTAAATTGCGCCAGTCGCAAAAAAAATCAGAAATAGAGCGTGTTCAAAACATTGTTTTGCCACCGAGCGATGAACTTAACAAAATTTTAGAAAGAAACGGCACCGCTCCTGCGACAACGGGCGTTCGCCTTTGCGACCTTATTAAAAGACCGCAACTTGATTATGAAAAGTTGACGGCGGTTGACAAAACAAGACCTGACCTTTCTCACGAAGTTATTTTTTCGGCGCAAACTGAAATAAAATATGAGGGCTACATAAAGCGTCAAAACTCGGCTATTAAAGATATTAAAAGGCTTGAAAATAAACGCTTGCCGAGCGATATTGATTATAACGAAATTTCAGGACTTCGTCTTGAAGCGAGAGAAAAATTAAACAAAATCAAACCTAAAAACATAGGTCAGGCTTCCCGTGTTTCAGGCGTTTCGCCTGCCGATGTTTCGGTACTTTTAATTTGGGCGCAGAAAGAGGGAATTTGATTTTTATGACAAATTTTCTTGTAAAAAAATTCGTAAAAAACTATAAAGATGTAAAAAATTCCGCTGTTCGTGAAAATTACGGCACTTTCGCCGGAATTGTCGGAATAGTTGTAAATATTTTTTTGGCGGTTGTAAAATTCATTGCCGCCGCAGTTTCGGGTTTTGCAATTTCTGTTATCGCCGACTCGTTAAACAACTTGTTTGATGCGCTCTCTTCGGTTGTTACATTTTTGGGTTTCAAATTCTCTAATAAAGAGGAAGACAGCGAGCACCCCTTCGGGCACGGCAGAATTGAATATATTGCCGGTCTTGTGGTTTCTTTTGTAATAATTCTTGTAGGGTTTGAGTTGTTAAAAGAGTCTTTTTCAAAAATAATTTCACCGAGCAAAAATTCTTACAGCATAGTTTCAGTTGTTATTATGATTTTTGCGATTTTTGTTAAAATTTGGCTTGGTTTTTTCAATAAAAACCTTGGCAAAAAAATAAATTCGCAAACGCTAAAAGCCACCGCACTTGACTCTTTTTGCGATGTTGCGGCAACTTCGGCGGTTTTAATAGGACTTATTTTTGGACTTTGGTTTAATGTAAATATCGAGGGTTACACAGGATTAATCGTTGCGGCATTTATCATTTACACAGGCATTACTGCCGCTCGTGATACGCTTTCCCCACTTCTTGGCGAAGCGCCCGACAAAGACTATACCGAAAGCATTAAACAAACCGTTTTGGCGCATAAAGATATTCTTGGCGTTCACGATTTAATTGTTCACGACTACGGCGCAGGCAGAAAAATAATTTCGCTTCACGCTGAAGTTTCTTCTGACGGCAATGTTTTGGAAATTCACGATTTAATTGACAACATTGAACTTGAACTTCGTGCAAAATTTCATTGCCACGCAACAATTCATATGGACCCAATTGACATTAACAATGAGTTTACCAATTCTCTTCGAAAACAAATCGGCGAAATTATAGGCGATATCGACCAAAGCCTTTCTTTTCACGATTTTAGAACCGTTGCAGGCAAAACGCATACAAATTTGATTTTTGATTTAGAAGTGCCTTTTTCCTGCAAAATTCCGCTCGAGAGACTAAAAGCGCAAATTCGCCAAAGAGTAGCGGATATTAACGAAAATTACTACTGCGTAATCGAAGTTGACAGAATAATGTAAGGAGAAACTTTATGAAAAAGGATAATTACTCAAACAGCGTAAAAAAATTGCGAAAATATTTAATTGAAAAGGATAAAGAAAGACAAAAATGGGCGAGAGAAAACTGGTTTCATTCGGGCGGAAGGCTTTATAAGCTCGGCAGAATTGCCGTTCCGCTTTTCTCGCTTGCCGGCATAATTTTAGCGATTGCGGTATCTATTATTCATATATGGACAATACCTGCCGTTCAAAAAACGGTAAACGCAGGGCGAATTTTTAACCCAAACGGCAAAAGCGACAGTTTAATTGTTCCTTTTTGCATTTTAGTTATATTTTCGATTACTCTTTTAAACATTGCTTTTATTCGCTTTATTAAAGGAAAATTTGAAAAAAGCGGTGTGTTGCTTTTTGTTTCATCGTTTGTTTTGTTTTTGTGTATGCTTTACCGCTATTTTGCTGATAAAGATATTATGCCGACCAAAACAGGTAGTGAGGGCAATGAGCAGTTTTATTTTACATTTGTTTTAATACCGATGATAATTTTTGTTTTTCTTGCAATCTATTCCTTGGTTCTTGTAATACTTGATTATAAAGATAAAAAATATTATGATAATCTGGTTGAAAAAACTTTGAAAGATATAACTCCGAAAATCGAGAACCAACCAATGATAAGCGAAGAAGATTATAAAAAAGCAATTGACGAATATATAAAAAAACATAAATAGCATAATTAAAACCGCTTGAAAAATCAAGCGGTTTTAATTCTAAATTCTATTTACTATGCTTTTATAACATAAGTGTTGGTAGTGTTATTGCCATAATATTATTCACTGAAAGTGTTTTACTAATTAAGATAAGCCTTTCTTTGATAAACCTTTACATAATCAACCGAAATACTGTCAGGCATATCTTTTTTATTCGGTTTACCGGTCCACGAACCGCTTTCAAGCGAAATTTTTAAATAATTTGCATATTTGGAAATATCAACTTGCTTTGAGGTAATAGTATAGGTCTTTTTACCGTCAATATAGAAAACATAAGAATCTTTTGACCAATCAACTGCAAAAGTATGATACTTTCCGTCATATACATTTGATTTTGCATTATAATCTATCTTTTTGTGTTTTGAGCCGTAGCCGTCCCAATGTATAGCGTGGTTAATTTTTTTGTTAACAGGGTCAAATGCCTCAAAAATATCTATTTCAGTTCCGTCAGAACCGCCTGTAATGCCTCTGTCGATTTCGTCCGGCATAAGCCAGAAAGCTGACCAAAAGCCTTTTTTGCTTCCATTAAATCTTCCTTACTATATTCCATTGTTACCCTCCATAACTTCTGATTGTTGCCGTCTTGACGATTATGTATCTTTACATTACC
>CACXOM010000008.1 GCA_902769255.1 Oscillospiraceae bacterium | reverse complement strand
TTCAACTATGTTATTATAATCATCAAATGAGTATTCATCTTTAAAGCGAGATGTCAATATTTTATTATTAGTATACTCTATTTGTTCTTCACTTGTCAAGCGATTTAATCTATCATAAGTGTATTCTGTTGTTATATAGTTTACACCCCAACTGAAACGCTTTTCGTTTATATTACCGTCAGGAGTGTAGTAATAATAATTAGAATAATGGAATCCTATACCTGTATCGTGTTCTTCAGATACACACATATTTGCTAAGTTGTAACTATATGTACTATTAACATGCTTTGTGCTGTTGTTATTAGTATCAGTAATATTTCTTGTTAAAATGTTGCCGTTAGCATCATAAGTATAGTTAATTTTTGCCTGAGTTTGTGTTCCTGCGACAGATACTGTTTCTTCTGATAAATTACCATCGTCATTATAAGCGTAATCATAAGAGTAAAGGGTGGTAGGGGTGTTGCATCTAAAATAAAAACACAAATCAACAACCATACGACTATGCCGTCGTTCCTTAAAACAACGGCAAAAACGGCACACAGGATTTGTCAACTTATGCCGGCGGTACTGATGTAGTCGGATACATTAAAGTTCAGCCGTCGGCCGGTAATATTAAAATAGTTAAAACATCTTCCGACGGAACAAAAAGTGGCTTTAAATTTAATGTAAAAAATACAACAACCGGTTACGATAAAAACTACACAACCGATGAAAACGGAAAAATAACAATATCCGATTTACCTGCCGGCGTAGGAAAATACACAGTAACAGAAAAAATGACATCGGAGCAGGCGAAAAAATATATACAACCGTCGGCACAGACAAAATCTCTTACCGCAGGAGATACCGTTACATTTAATTTCACTAATACAGAAAAACCAAGAACCCTAAAAATAGTAAAACAAACTATTATAGACGGTGTAGTATATAAAACCGGACCAAACGTTGCCGGATTTCATTTCAGAGTAACATCAAAAGACGGCACATATAACAAATTATTCACAACTACTACATCGGGAGTTATAACAATTTCCGGTAGCGGTAATAATGAACTAAAACCCGGCAATTACAAAGTATCAGAGGAATTGACACAAGCACAAAAAGATGAGGGATATTTAGATAATGAGCCACAGAACGCAAAGGTTAGCTATGGTGGAACCGATACCAAAACTTTTATAAACAGAAAAGATTCAGGTTTGCAAATTATCAAAACATCAGAGGACGGTAAAATATCGGGTGTATGGTTTGAAGTCGAAGGCATTAACGGTACGAATTTTCCGGCAGATGAATTTAAAACCGATGAAAACGGATTTATAATGCTTGATAAAAGCGGCGGTCTTAAATCCGGCACATATAAAATTACTGAATTAGGCAATGAAAAAAGTGACGGCAGTTATGAAATACCAAACAAATATATTGCCCCCGAAAGCCAAATAATAGAAGTTTCCGACGGTGAAGTCGCTTCAGTAACATTTGAAAACAAATTAAAACCCGGTACTATCACTATTCAAAAAACTGCTGATGACGGTTTTGTGGATAATATACCGTTTTCAATCAAATCAGTTAGCACATTGTCAGGAGAAGATATTGAAGAATATGTATTTACTGACGAAAACGGCAGTTTTGAGGGTGAATTTCCAGCAGGCACATATACTGTATCGGAACAAGATATTGAAGATAGATATTATTCAAACAGTTACCAAACTCAAACCGTTAATTTAGAGCCGGGCGGTACTGTTAATGTAACAGGCGGTGCTGACGGCAATATGAACCGTAATAAGTCAGTTGAAATCAACCTTAACAAGATAGATAAAAATACTCTAAAACCTATTATAGCAACAGACGGACTTTTTGAACTTTACGAATATGATATTTTGAATGATGAATATACCGCAACAGGCGAATATATGAAATATGAAAATGGTACATATTCAATTTCAAAACAATGGACTGTTACGAATGACGGTCAATTTGCAATAAAAGAAATAAAAGCACCTAGCGGTTATGTAGCCAATAATGCTTTTATAACTGTTGATGCGAAAGAACACAACGAGGATAAAGCTGTTATTTCTATTACTATTACCATAGAAAACTGTATACAACGAGCAAACATAGGCATTTATAAAGTAGTTGAAGATATAGAGAGTGACGAGGACGGCGAAGCAATATTGTTAGGTGGCGCTAAATTCGATATTTATTCGGCGGAAGATATTTACGAAAACGGCATTTTAATATATCCGGCTAATACGCTTGTAGATGCACTTGTTACCGATAGCGAGAACGCAGTTATTTCTAAAGATTTTCCTTTGGGCGAATATTATCTTGAAGAAACCGAATCACCTTACGGTTATGTTCTAAAAAAAGAGAAAATTAATGTAACCTTATCTTATCAGGAGCAAGAGCAGAAAACCGGTGAGGACGGAAAAATAATGTACGGTACAAACGAGGTTGTTTATACGCAGTATGTCACTTTTGAAAATACTCCGCAAAAAGGTCAAATTGAGATTATAAAAACAGATGCGGAAACCAACAAGCCTTTAGCAAACGCAGAATATGAAATTTACGCTAAAGAGGATATTGTTGTAAACAATGTTTTAAAGCACAGTAAAGGAACTTTGGTAGATACCGTTACTACCGATGCTAACGGCAAAGGAATTTCATTACTTCTTTTTTTAGGTAAATATGAAATCAAAGAACTGACTGCACCAACAGGCTATGTTCTCGATACGACGGTGTATTCCGTTGAACTTCAATATAAAGGGCAAGAAGTATCAGTATTCACGGAAAACTTGACCGCAGATGACGAAAGACAAAAAGTATCGGTTTATTTCAATAAAACAATGGAAGAAAACATTTATTATCCGAATGACGAAGCAGGAATGATTCAATTTTTGAATGAAAGACTTGAAAACTTTCAGGTTCCGAAAATTGTTCAGATAATAAAAGAAATTCCTAAAACTTTCAACGGTAAACCGTTGAAAAGGGAACTTAAAAAAATGTAAGTGAGGTTTTAAAAATGGAAGAATTATTAGAGATTTTGGCAGAAATTAAACCCGGTGTTGATTTTAAATCAGAAACCGCTCTTGTTGACGATGGTATTCTTGATTCTCTCGACATCATTTCGATTATTTCAGAGGTTTCCGATGAATATGATGTAAAAATTTCACCTGAAAAAATTACACCTGAGAATTTTAATTCGGCAGAAGCAATTATGGATTTGATTGACGAGCTTTCAGAGGATTAAATGAAAATCGAAAATTTATTTAAAAAAACAGAAGCGTTGTTACTTGTAACAACGCTTCTTATTACACCTTTTTCTGTTAATGCTTATGCCGATGAGATTTATCAAAATCAAATTGAAGAATATACCAAAGAATATACTGAAGAATATAACGAAGAAGAAGTCGAAGATGATTTTGTGGATATTCTTTTGATAGGTAATTCACTTATTTATTATAATAATATGGATACCGAAATTTTTCCGCAAATGTGTGAGGCGGCAGGTAAAAAAGTGCGTATTTCAAGCATTACAGAAAGCGGCACAACACTTTACCGAATTGCAAATGAAAACACATCTATCGGAAAAAAGGCTATGGAAGCGCTTTCCGAAAATACATACGATTATGTAATGATTGAGCCTTCACGCAGAATTACACCTTTTGAATATACGGTTTATCATGCGGAAAGACAGGCGGCGCTGAAACTTAACGGCATTATCAACGGCATCGGTGCAAAGACTCTTGTTTTGGCAGAGCCGGGAATTAATACCGGCACAATTCCCGTTTATACAATGAATCAGGACGGTATCAGTTCCGAAACAAGTTATTCGCTCCCTATTGACAGAAACACACATTCAAAGTTTGTTGAAAACCTTTGCTATGATTATGTTTCGGATATGAAAAATGCAGGGGTTGTAAAAATCGGCACTGCGGCGGAGGTGCTTTTAAGCAGTTTCCCGAATTTCAACAGCCTTTACCGTGAGGATAACAGACACCCCAGTACAAGAGGCAGTTATTTGCAGGCGGCTTGTATTTATTCTGCGGTTTTCGGTGAGTCGATAGTTGGCGTAAACTATGTTTACAGTCTTTATAATCAGAATGCAATTACTGCACAAAGGGCGGCGGAGGTTGCCGTTCTCGGTGCGTCTGAAACTATTCTTACAACCGAGCAGTCCGAGATAAATGTAAATGCAACGCTTACAAGCAACAGTGGGTGCGCTTTGAATTGGGATGATCCAAACGGGGCGCAGTATTATGAAATATACCGTAAACTTGAAGACGAGATTTATACTTATATCGGCAGGACCGAGGGCAATGTGTGTAATTATGCAGATAAAGGTTTTGACGGCGGAAAAGTTTATTATTATAAAATCAAACCGTTTTACAAAGTCGGCGATATAGTGTTTAGTTTTGGTTATACGGCAGAAACCTCAGTAAAAACTTTGGCAAAACCGAGCAAGCCTAAATTAACTCTTATAAACCGTAAAACCGCAAAAATAACTTTTACTGCGGTAGATGACGCGCAGTATTATAATATTTACCGTAAACGGTCTGATGAATTAAACTATACGCTTATTGCGTCTTGCAATCAAACGGAATATACCGATAAAACTATGGAAGCGGGTAATTCTTATACCTACAGAATCACCGCCGTAAAGCAAAACGGCGTTGTTGAGAGTAATAAGTCAAGCAGAAAAATTATTTTTGCACTTTCCTCGCCGAATTTTACTCTTTCTTCCGCTAAAAAGGGCAGGGCTACCGTCAAAATAAGTGCGGTTAAAGGCGCTACGCATTATATGATTTACGCTAAAGTGAACGGTGCAAAAAAATATAAATTGATTAAAACCACAAACAAACTGAAATTTACTGCAAAAAAACTTACTTCCGGTAAGAAGTATTATTTCAAAGTTAAGGCTTATAATACATCAAATACTCTTACATCTTCAAGCCTTTTCAGAACAAGAAAAATTAAAATCCGTTAAAATTTCTTAAATTCAAATAAAAAGAAAAATGCGATAGAAGCGAGTAAAAACTTCTATCGCATTTAATTATCTCAAAAACATCTCCCTCGTTATTTTGAACGGTCGAGGCTCTCGACTATTCTATTTTAAATTCAAGGTTTATTATTTCGGCGGTGCCGCAACTTGAAGCAAGTGCAATCAGCATAAACGGAAAAATTGCTATGAACGGCACGCTGAAAGGAAAAAATGAAAAAATCAAAGCGGAGCAGACAAATACCGTAAGCAAAAAGCAAAGGCTGGATTTTATATGCTTAAATGTTAAAATAAACGAATTTATAATAAGTTCTTTAAAACCTTGTTCAATTTTTGTAAAAACGGGGAAGAACCAACCAAAAATCATGGTAATAAGCATAAAACAAATTGCACCGATAACCGCAAGTATAAAGAAAACTACATTATTATTAGTTAAGTTTAAATAAAACATCGTTGAAAAAGCAATAACAACAAATGCGATGGTAAACAAAATTCCATACAGCGTAGATTTAAGGAATTCAGCCTTAAAATTTTTAAAATATTCTCTTAAAGGATAAACTACCTTGTCTTCGGCATATTTATTGCAAACTGTAATCAGCGCTTTGTATGACGCGCCGAAAGTGAAAACCGGCAGACAGGTGATTAAAAAGATAAAATTAAGTAAAACAAGGTCAAAAAAATTGTGAAAAATAATCTGAAAATATCCTGCGATTCCTTTCTTTCTGATGTAGGGAACAGTTCTGTCAAAGTTTATTAAACCCATAATAATTAACCTTTCTATCTTGCTTTTGGTATTATTCTATCATAGTTTTGATTAAAAATCAATAAACAAAGGCAATCAGAAATTGTTTGTGCAATATGCTCAAAATAAGTAGAGTTTGTTTATGCATATATGACAAAGTTATTATTTTTCATAAAAAAGGGGTTGCAAATTTGTATTCTATATGCTATTATGAAAATACGATTGGAAACGTTTCCAATCTTGTCCGAAAAAAATTAAATTTTAGGAGGAAAAACAAATGAAATCATTAAGAAAAATTTTCGCACTAACCCTTGTGGCATTGTTCACATTAGCATGCTTTACCGGTTGCGGTAAAAAAGATGACGCCGCCGGCGGCGACGAGGTAGAAGCTGCAAAACAGATAAGATACCTCAACTTTAAACCTGAAATTGCTGATATTTATAAGGAAATCACTGAAAAATATGAAGCAGAAACAGGCGTAAAGGTAATTGTTGAAACTGCTGCAAACAACACTTACGAGCAGACACTTATGTCAAAAATGTCATCAAGCGAAGCTCCTACGCTTTTCCAGATTAACGGTCCTCGTGGCTATGCAAAATGGAAAGACTACTGTGCAGATTTAACCGACACAGAACTTTACAAACATCTTACCGACAAAGCTCTCGCAGTAACAGTTGACGGCAAAGCATACGGTATCCCTTATGTTGTAGAAGGCTACGGTATCATTTACAACCAGGCAATTATGGATAAATACTTTGCACTTAAAAACAAAGCAACAGAGTATCAATCGGTAGATGAAATCAACAACTTCGCAGCACTTAAAGCAGTTGCAGAAGATATGCAGAAAAACAAAGACGCTTTAGGTATTGAGGGCGTATTTGCTAACACTTCACTTAAATCAGGTGAAGATTGGAGATGGCAGACTCACCTTGCTAATCTTCCTGTTTACTATGAATTCAACAAGAACAACGTTGATTTAACATCAGACGCTACAAAGACTCTTAAATTTGAGTTTGCTGATAACTTCAAAAACATCTTTGACCTTTATCTTAACAACTCAACTGTTGAAGCCACAAAACTCGGCACAAAAACAGTTAACGATTCTATGGCAGAGTTTGCACTTGAAAAATGTGCAATGGTTCAGAACGGTAACTGGGCTTGGGGTCAGGTTTCAGGAGTAAAAGGTAACAAGGTAAAAGCAGAAAACGTTAAGTATCTCCCAATCTACACCGGTGTAGAAGGCGAAGAATCACAAGGCCTTTGCGTTGGTACAGAAAACTTCTTCTGCATTAACTCACAGGCAACAAAAGCAGAGCAGAAAGCAGCGGCAGACTTTATCTACTGGTTATATTCAAGCAAAACAGGTAAAGATTACGTTACAAATAAATTAGGTTTTATCGCTCCTTTCGATACATTTGAAGACAGCGAAAAACCAACCGATCCTTTGGCTCAGGAAGTTCTTAAATGGATGGAGAAAGATGGCATTTCATCAGTTCCGTGGAACTTCACCTTATTCCCTTCACAGACCTTTAAAGATAACTTCGGTGCAGCACTTTTACAGTATGCACAGGGCACAAAAACATTTGACGAAGTTAAAAAACAGGTAATTGATGATTGGGCTTCAGAGAGTGCAGCTATTGAATAATTAAATTTGATAAATCGCTCTGCCCTTTTAAAAAAGGCAGAGCGATTTATATAGAAAAACGGCTTAATAATTTTGAAAGGGAGATTTAATATGGCTAAAAAGCATAAAAAGTATTTTAACAAAAGCTTAAAGAATTATTTCCCTGTGTTTTTATTACCTACATTAATTGCTTTTGTTATAGCATTTATTGCGCCGTTTATTATGGGACTCGGTCTTTCGTTTACAAAGTTTAATGCAGTTACGAATGCACAATTTGTAGGATTGGATAACTATGTAAAAATATTTACCGACCCTAATCACGACTTTTTAAACGCTCTTGTATTTACCGTTTTATTTACGGTTGTTTCGATTGTAACGGTAAATATTATCGCATTTGCGTTTGCAATGCTTTTAACAAGAGGAATTAAGGGCACAAACTTTTTCCGTTCGGTATTCTTCTTACCTAATCTTATCGGCGGAATCGTACTCGGCTACATTTGGCAACTGCTGATAAACGGTGTGCTTGATATAATTGTAAATTCTGATATTACCAAGTCTTCGGCTTACGGATTTTGGGGACTTGTAATTCTGAATAACTGGCAGTTAATCGGCTATATGATGGTAATTTATATCGCAGGAATTCAGAATATTCCGGGCGACTTAACCGAAGCTTCGGCTATCGACGGTGCTTCGCCGGCTAAATCTTTGTTTAAGATTACAATACCTATGGTTATGCCTTCAATAACTATTTGTATGTTCTTAACACTCACAAATTCATTTAAAATGTTCGATCAAAACTTAGCGCTCACCGGTGGTGCTCCGGGTAAATCAACCCAGATGCTTGCGCTGGATATTTATAAGACGTTTTACGGCAGAATCGGCTGGGCAGGCGTAGGACAGGCGAAAGCGGTTATATTCTTTATAATCGTTGCAATAATTGCGTTTATTCAGCTCAGAGCCACAAGAAGTAAGGAGGTAGAACAATGATTGCAAGTGCTAAAAAGAGTACCAATGTAATAATAGTTATTATCCTTGCTGTTTTGGCAGTGCTATTTATGATTCCTATGGTTTTGGTTTTAATAAACTCTTTAAAATCAAAACTTTTCATTTCTTCTGAACCATTTGCTTTACCTACTTCTCAAACCTTTGTAGGACTTGAAAACTATATAAACGGGCTTACTTCATCAGGCTTTTTTGTAGCCTTCGGAAGATCTTTATTTATTACTGTTGCATCGGTTGTTTTAATTGTCCTTTGCACAGCAATGACCTCATGGTTTATTACAAGAATTAAAAACAAAATTACTCAGGTTATCTATTATGCCTTTGTATTCAGTATGATAGTTCCTTTCCAAATGGTAATGTTTACAATGACCTATATCGTTGGAGAACTTAATCTTAATAATGTTATCGGCATTGTATTCGTTTATTTAGGCTTTGGCGCGGGACTTTCCGTATTTATGCTATCGGGCTTTGTAAAAAGTATTCCTCTCGAAATTGAGGAGGCTGCAACTATCGACGGCTGCAATCCTTTGCAGTGCTTTTTCAGAGTAGTGTTCCCGATTTTAAAGCCAACCGCAATTACGGTTGCAATTCTTAATGCAATGTGGATATGGAATGACTATTTGCTTCCTTATCTTGTTTTGGGAACAGATAATAAAACAATTCCGGTTGCTATTCAGATTGCTATGCAGGGTGCTTACGGCGATACCGATATGGGTGGATTTATGGCGATGCTCGTACTCGCTATTATTCCGATTATTGTATTCTACCTCATTTGTCAAAAACACATTATCAAAGGTGTTATTGCAGGTGCGGTAAAAGGATAATTCCTGTCACGGTAAAAGGATAATTACTTGTCAAAAAACCTTGTGTTTTAGCCTTATTTGCGGTATAAAAAAACATTATATGCAAAAAAAAGGAATGGTTTTATGACTATTAAAGATATTGCAAGATTGTCCGGTTATGCTGTGGGTACTGTTTCGAGGGTGTTGAATGATCACCCGAATGTGAGCGAAACTGCCCGAACCAAGATTTTAGCGGTTGCGAAAGAGCATCATTTTGTGAGAAATACAAATGCTCAACAATTAAAACAGCAGGGCAGATATATAGCCATTCTTGTTAAAGGTGTTTCAAATATTTTGCTTAATTCCATTCTTGAAATTATCCAAAAGCATATCGGCGAAACCATTTATACTTCATCGGTTTTTGTGCTTGATGAGTATGATAACGAAGCAAAAACCGCTTTGAAAATATACTATGAAAAAAGACCTGCGGGAATTATATTTTTAGGAGGAAATCCGCAGCGGTATGAATCGGATTTTAATAAGATAAAAGTTCCTTGCGTTTTGATTACCAATCAAGCGCCGAATGTCAGTAATAATAACCTTTCAAGCGTCGGTACGGACGATGTTAAAGCGGCTGAACAAATTACTGATTATCTTATTGAAAATGGTCATACTAAACTCGGCGTTATCGGCGGCGAGATTAACAATTCCGAAATTTCCGAGCGTAGATTTAATGGCTTTTTAAATTCCGTTAAAAAGCATGGACTTGAGTTTGATTTTGATATGCAGTATCAAACGACAAAGTACAGTTTTGAGGGTGGCGCGTCGGCGGTAAAGCAACTTATTTCAAAATGCGACGGTATTACTGCTATTTTTACAATGGGCGACGTGCAGGCAATCGGCGCTATAAGAATGCTTAACGATATGGGAATTTCGGTGCCTAAAGATATTTCCATTACGGGTTTTGACGGTCTTCTCCTTACACAGTATATTTATCCAAGACTTACTACTATAAGACAGTCCGAGCCGCAACTTGCAAAATGCGGATTAGCTGCGTTGCTCGAGGCTATATCAAAAGAAGACGAAGAATCGGTTCATCTTTTAATACCTTATGAGTTTTTAGAAGGAGAGAGCGTGTTAAAAATTAACTGATTTCGTTTTCGTGAAAGGAATGAAATTTAATGGCATCTATTACTTTAAAAAATATTGTAAAGACTTATGATGACGGTCATACGGTTATTCCAAACCTTAATCTTGAGATTAAAGATAAGGAATTTATTATACTTGTAGGACCTTCGGGCTGCGGTAAATCAACAACTCTTCGTATGATTGCCGGCCTTGAGGAAATCACCGACGGTGAAATGTATATCGGCGACCGCCTTGTTAATAAGGTTGCACCGAAAGACAGAGATATAGCAATGGTGTTCCAGTCTTATGCGCTTTACCCTCACATGACAGTTTATAAAAATATGGCTTTTGCGCTCGAACTTCGTAAGGTTGATAAAAAAGAAATCGACCGAAAAGTTCGTGAGGTTGCTAAAATCCTTGAGATTGAAGAATACCTTAACCGTAAACCAAAAGCGCTTTCGGGCGGTCAGCGTCAGCGTGTTGCGCTCGGTCGTGCAATGGTTCGTGACCCAGCCGTTTTCTTGCTTGACGAACCGCTTTCAAACCTCGACGCAAAACTGCGTACCGAGATGAGAAGTCAGATTACAAGACTTCATAATAATCTGCAGACAACCTTTGTTTACGTTACTCACGACCAGACCGAAGCTATGACAATGGCTGACAGAATAGTTGTTATGAAAGACGGTTTTATTCAGCAGGTTGATACTCCCGCAAATCTTTATGACCACCCTTGCAATATGTTTGTTGCAGGATTTATCGGCACTCCGAGAATGAATTTTATCGACGCAGTAATTGCTGAAAAAGGCGGCAAAATTTATGCTGAATTTGATAAATATTCGGTATTGTTGCCGGAAAGAATGCAGAGTAACGATAATTTGAAAAAATATATCGGCAAAGCGGTTGCTTTCGGTATTCGTCCTGAAAACCTTCACGCAAACGACAAATATAGTGATAGTGAAAATACCAACAAAATTGATGTTCATATTGAAATTGCTGAAATGATGGGTTCTGAGATTTATCTTTACAGCGATATCGGCGGTGTGAATATAATTGCAAATGTTCCATCGAACAAAAAAGTGCAGAGCAATTCTGATGTTTCTTTGTATCTTGATACCAATACAATCCATATTTTTGATAAAGAAACAGAAAATTTAATCGCAGATTAAATTTTTACAAAATCACATTAACTTTTTTGCAGAAGCAGATTAAATCTTTGCAAAATCACATTAACTTTTTTGCAGAAGCAGACTGACTTTTTGCGAACATTAAATAAAAGAATAGTATTTTAAATTGATATAATATTAAATAAATTTAAGGGGGCAATAATTATGAGGGCAAGCGGAGTTTTAATGCATATTTCATCTTTGCCGGGTGATTTCGGTATTGGTACATTCGGTGAAAATGCTTACTCTTTTGTCGACTTTTTATATGAAAGCGGACAGACTTATTGGCAATTATTGCCCCTTTGTCCTACTTCTTACGGCGATTCGCCGTATCAAAGTTTTTCTACATTTGCGGGTAATCCTTATTTCATCGACCTTGAAACACTTGAAAAACAAGGATTGTTAAAGGCTGATGAATATAAAGACGTTAATTGGGGCAATAATCCAGAAAGTGTTGATTACGGTTTAATTTATGTAGAACGCCATAAGGCTTTTAAAAAAGTTCAAAAGCATTTTTTTGAAAAAACACCTAAGAAGTATAATGATTTTTGTGAGAAAAATGCATTTTGGTTAGATGATTTCTCACTTTTTATGGCGATAAAAGACAGTTTTGACGGTAAATCATTTTTAGAGTGGGACTATGATATTCGTTTAAGAGAAAAAAGTGCTTTAAAAAAATACAGAGAAAAATGTAAAGAGCGTATAGATTATTATAAAATGCTTCAGTTTTTGTTTTTTGAGCAATGGAATGCTCTTAAATCATACGCTAATGAAAAAGGAATAAAAATTATAGGTGATTTGCCGATTTACGTTGCGCTTGACAGCGCTGACGTATGGTCTTCACCGCAACAGTTTATGCTTGATGAAGATTTAAAGCCGATTGAAGTTGCCGGCTGTCCTCCCGACGCTTTTTCAAAAGACGGTCAGTTATGGGGAAATCCGCTTTATAACTGGGATTTTATGAAAAATGACGGATATTCTTGGTGGATAAACCGACTTTCTGAATGTTTAAAAATTTATGATGTTATAAGAATCGACCATTTTAGAGGCTTTGATTCTTATTACTGTATTAAAGCAGACAGCAAAACCGCTAAAAACGGCGTCTGGAGAAAGGGTCCCGGAATGGATTTGTTCAAGGCAATAAAAGCAAAATTGGGCAAAACTCCGATTATTGCGGAAGATTTGGGATTTTTAACCCCTAGCGTAAAAAGATTGCTTAAACAAAGCAAATTTCCGGGAATGAAAGTTTTGCAGTTTGCCTTTGATTCCCGTGAGGAAAGTGATTATTTACCGCATAATTATACTCAAAACTGCGTTGTTTATACGGGTACTCATGATAATGATACAATACTTGGCTGGCAAAAAACCTCAAAAAGAGCAGATGTAAGATTTGCAAAAAAATATTTGAATTGCAAGCGTGAACTTAATTGGGGTATGATTTCGGCGGCTATGGCTTCGGTCGGCGATACTGCGATTATTACAATGCAGGATATTTTAGGACTCGGTTCTGAAGCACGAATGAATATCCCGTCAACTGTCGGAGAAAATTGGAAGTGGCGAATTTTAAAGAAAGATTTTAAAGCGGAGAATTTTGAAAAGCTTTTGTATTATACAAAACTCTATTCGAGAATGAGAAAGGATTGATAAGCGATGACGAATTTAGAAAACAGCCTTGTTTTATTCGCTAAAACCGAATATCAAAAGGAAATTAAGGATTTATCAGCTAACGAACTGCATAATGTAGTTTCAAGCGCGGTTATGGCAGAAATATCGGACAGATGGGCTGAATCACAGAAAAAGCATAACGAGAATAAAAGAGCATATTATCTTTCCGCTGAATTTTTGGTGGGAAGAGCAATATATAACAACCTTTTCTGCTTAAATCTCGGCGATGAGGTTGCAGAAATTTTGAAAAAATACGGCAACGATATTAACAAGATGGAAGATGTTGAGGACGCAGCGCTCGGCAACGGCGGTTTAGGACGTCTTGCGGCTTGCTTTCTTGACAGTGCGGCTACTCTTTCACTTCCGCTTGACGGCTACGGAATAAGATATAAATTCGGACTTTTCAAACAGACCTTTGAAAACGGATTTCAGAAAGAACTTCTTGATGATTGGACACGTTACGGCGACCCTTGGTCGATAAGAAAAGAGGACGAGGCGGTAGAGGTTAAATTTACCGATGAAACCGTAAGAGCCGTTCCTTACGATATGCCTGTAATAGGATATAATACCGATAATATCGGCACGCTTCGTTTGTGGCAGGCAGAACCTATTGAAGAATTTGATTTTGATTTGTTTAATGACCAGAAATACGATAAATCATTAAAAGCAAAAAACAGCGCCGAGAATATTTCAAGAGTGCTTTATCCGAACGACAGCACCGATTCGGGCAAACTTTTAAGGTTGAAACAACAGTATTTCTTCTCGTCGGCGTCTTTGCAGGATATTTTAAAGAAATTCAAAGCAAAGTATGGCGATGATTTTTCAAAATTACCTGATGAAGTTACAATACAACTCAACGATACTCACCCTGTAATTTCTATCCCCGAACTTATAAGGCTTTTGAATATTGAGGGCGTTGAATTTGACAAGGCTTTGGAAATTGCTTGCAATGTATTTAATTATACCAACCACACCATTATGCAGGAAGCACTTGAAAAATGGGATATAAAATTTGCAAGAAAAATTTCACCGAAAATTGCGGAAATTATCAAAAAAATCGACGCAAAATTCAAGGCTGAATTAAAGGCTGCAAATTTCCCCGAAGAACTTCATGTGCAGGTTGATATCATTCAGAATAAAACAGTACACATGGCTTATCTTGCTTGTTACTGTTCAAAATATATCAACGGAGTTGCAAGAATTCATACCGAAATTTTAAAAGACGAAGTGCTTAAATGCTGGTATGAGATGACTCCCGAAAAATTTCAGAATAAAACAAACGGCATTACCCAACGCCGTTGGATAGGTCTTTGCAATCCGCAGTTGTCTGCCCTTATTACCGAATTGCTCGGAAATGAAGATTGGCTTAACAATCTTGATGAACTTAAAAAGTTAGAAAAATTCGCAGACGACAAAGCGGTGCTTGACAGATTTATCGAGATTAAGAAAAACAATAAAAAGGTGCTTGCCGATTATATTATGTCGCACGACGGCATTTCGGTTGACCCCGAAACAGTTTACGACGTTCAGATTAAACGACTTCACGAATACAAGCGTCAGTTCCTTAACGCTTTGGGAATTTTAGAGTTGTATTTTGAGATTAAGAACGGCGAGTTAAAGGATTTTAAACCGACAACCTTTATTTTCGGCGCAAAATCCGCTCCCGGATATTTCAGGGCAAAAGCAATTATTAAACTTATTGACGAGGTTAAAAATCTCGTTGAAAAAGATGAAGAAGTCAGCAAATATATAAATATTGTTTTTGTATCAAATTACAATGTTTCTTATGCCGAAAAGATAGTTGCGGCGGCTGATGTATCTGAACAGATTTCCACCGCAGGCACAGAGGCAAGCGGAACGGGTAATATGAAACTTATGTTAAACGGCGCTTGCACTTTAGGTACTTTTGATGGCGCAAATATCGAGATTGTTGAAGAGGCGGGCGAAGAGAATAACTTCATCTTCGGCGCAAGAGTTGAAGAAATTGAGAAGATAAAAGATTCTTATGACCCGAAAGAGTATTACAAAAAAGACAAGCGTATTAAACGTGTGCTTGATACACTTATCGACGGCACTCTTGATGACGGCGGGACAGGTATGTTTAAAGAACTTTATGACGCTATTTTAGAGGGCGCAAGTTGGCATCAGCCTGACCATTATTTCCTGTTGCTTGACTTTGACAGTTATATTAAGGCTAAAATTGATATTAACAATGCACAAAAGGATAAGTATGATTACGCTAAAAAGTGCTTTATCAATATGTGCAACGCAGGAAAATTCTCGTCCGACCGCACTATACAGCAGTATGCCGATGAAATCTGGCATATTAAAAAAGTTTGATAAAAGCTACAAAAACAAATAAGTTTTCAAAAATCTTGTTGATATTTTGTAGGGTAGGGGCTCTGCTCCTACCGTTCGAAAAAACTACCAAAATCATCTTACTGACTTGTAAAGAAGATTACTGATAATATAAGAAACGGGCAACCACACAGGGTTGCCACTACAAAAATAAATAAGTTGTTTATTAAACAAAAACGGGAACGCAGCACGTTCCCGTTTTTTGCATTTTAAATTCAATAATAAATCTGTTAAAATCAACAGTAAAAAATATAAACCTAAAACATATCTTTTTTATAAAGAATTATACCGACTATTGCGGTGACTATAACGGTGAAAATCGAAACAAACCACATATTATTAGCAAGCGGAAGCGAACCTGATATTCCCGAACCTATATTCATACCGAAAAATGAAAATACCATTGTCGGAATCGCCATTATAATTGTGATGGAAGTCAGCATTTTCATCACTTGGTTAAGATTGTTTGAGATAACCGAAGAAAAAGCGTCCATTGTATTTGCGAGAATAGTTGATGAAATTGAACACATTTCAATAGCCTGCTGAAGTTCAATTAAAACGTCTTCAATCAAATCCTCGTCTTCTTCGTACATTTTAATCGCTTTATAGCGAAGTACTTTTTTAACGGTAATCTTGTTTGATTTAAGCGAAGTCTGAAAATAGACAAGCGACTTTTGCAAATCAAGCAACTGAACAAGTTCTTTGTTTTTCATCGACTTGCGAAGTTTTGTTTCAAGGTTTGAAGAATAGCGGTCAATCTGTCGCAAGTATTGAAAAAACCTTGTAGCCATTCGTGAGAGCAAATTAAGAACAAAATTTGTCTTATATTCGGTTTTAACATTCTTTACAACGCCGTGAGTAAAATCCATTAAAACAGGATTATCTTTTTTGCAATGGTAATAACGTTTGTCGGGGTTACGATAACTCCGAGAGGTGTTGCATTGTAAATAATGTTGTTGTTTTCTTTTTCAGCACAGGGAACGTCGAAAATAATAAATGTGTGGCCGTCTTCAGACTCAACACGCGAAACCTCTTCTTCATCAAGTGAGTCAAGAATGTATTTCGGTTCAACGTGAAAACGCTCTTTAAGAATGTTAATATCATCTTTATCCGGCTCAATAGCATTTACCCAACAGCCTACTTCATAATGATCAATCTGCTCAATTCAGTTGCCTGCGGTTTTGAAATATGAAATCATAATATTAGTCCTCCTTATTAAATTTGCAAAATGGAAAAAAAGGAGTATATAATAATATACTCAGAGAACTGTTACGTTGTGATAACAAACGCAATCAGTTAAAACTATACCGCGACAACTTCGGGGAATAGAATCGTTATTCATTTGTTATCACCGCCTGTATATTATGATTTAATTTAGTATATCACAGTTTTTTTGAAAAATCAATATTCGGTTTGATTAATTTTTTGAACACGGCGAACTATACCTATACGGGAAACAGTATTAAGCCTGCGGTAACATCCGACTTAGTTTTAAACAAAGATTATACGGTAGCATATAAAAACAACATTAATGTCGGTACGGCCACCGTCTCAATCTCCGGTAAAGGTAATTATAGCGGTACTGTTACTAAAAGTTTTAAAATAGTTGCTAAAAGTTTAAATTCGACAGAATTTTCTCTTTCGGGTACATCTTATATCTTTACAAGCAAGGCAATAACTCCGAGCGTTAAATCTTCTCTGAAACTCAATACAGATTATACGGTAAATTATAAAAACAATGTAAACGTCGGTACGGCAACGCCTACTGACATCAACAAAGTTGAAGCATTAATTCAGAGCGAACAAGCTGTCAAACAGCGAATAGCCAAGTTTAAGCAAAAAAATGACGATAAAAAGGACAATAAAAAATGACTGAACAAATAGTACCGGGCGTGGTAATGGTCAATCGGTTTGTTCCACCGGGAAGCCAACCCTTTAAAAACTATGTTAACTATATTGACCGAGAAAACGCTGTTAGAAACGAAAACTTTTCAAAGATTATTATCCCCGAGTTTGAGGCGGATCTACGTGACTTCGGTGCATATAATGACTATATGGGAAATCCTGAAAAAACTACAGAATTATTCACTGGCGAAAAAGACGAGTTGTCAGATGAGGATAAAAAAACATTAAAATCAGTTTTTGAGTTTGCAGAAAAAAATAATAGTCTTATGTGGCAAACGGTAATTTCCTTCGATAACCAATGGCTTGAAAAATACAAAATCTATAATTCAAAAACTAAAGAGTTGGACGAAGACAAGTTAAAAGAAGTGACAAGAGGCTGTATGAATTCGATGCTTTCTAAAGAGAATTTGTCGGATTCATCAGTTTGGAGTGCTGCTATTCATTACAACACAGATAACATACACATACATATTGCTACAGTTGAGCCAACGCCGACAAGAGAAACTAAAGTACTCCGAACAATTTGCTTTAATTCCAAATGGGTCAAAGAACATATATCTTCCGATTTACTTGAAGGCACTCAAAAGAATAAAAGAATAAATGCGTTTCGGGAGAAAAGATATAATATCAATTATATGAGTATTGTTAATGAATTAAAATCAGAGGTTGAAAAAAGCACCGGCAAAACTTTGAAATCAGGAAATTACATTAAAATCAACAGAGATAACTCTATCGAAATATCTTTTAACGGCGGTGCAGAAGAAATACCTCCAATGGCAAGCATTGAATCAGAAAAAGAAACTCAACTAGGTGTATTTAAGCAATCCTCTATTCGTGCAGCCAAATCATTTATTGTAAATGAAATATCCAACTCTTCTCAATTACAACAAAATATTAATAATATAATCAGAAAAAACATTTACGGCAACATAACAAGCAGAGACATCTCAAAAGACCGAGCATTAAGAAAACAATTCTTGAATATTTACCGTCAACTTCCAAATGACCGCAGGACTTGGAAATACGGAATGAACGCAATGTCAAACTTGCGACCGCAAATTGATGAATTGGTGGATTCGTTTGTTAACCGATATAATTCAGAAGATTGGAAAGAATTAAATGAAGCGTTAGATAATCAAACAGATATTTTCAGGCAAGGCTATGGATTATCAAATGCTGATGAGTATAAATCTAATAAAACCAGAGAATTTTATCAAAGATGCGGAAACGCAATACTCAAAGAAATGCAGACGTTTGACAAAAATCTTCGTGATAATCGAAAAAAGGAACACGCAAAATATTATAGCCGAAAGTACAGCTTGGATAGAGAAATAAAAATTATGCGTCATACGATGAAAAACATAAATAAAATAATTTCATCAGAATATGAACACGAACAAAATCTTATGATTTATGAGCAAGAATTCGAATTTAAATAAAGAGAGGTAATAATTATGGAGCTAAAAATCAGAAACGTTGATGCAGGCGCTGTCGCAAGAATTGATGAAGTTGCAAAGAAAAAAGGGATGTCAAGAAATCAATATTTAAAAGTTTATATCGAAAACTTGGCAGTTTTAGGAGAACTAAAAGCAATGGAAAATAAATATGAATTGCTTTTGAATAAAATTTCAAAAATAATTGAGAATAATACGGATGAATTAGAACGAATAAGAGAATTTATAGGGTGGCATAATGCTTAAGGTGTCAACGTTGACACCTTTGCTGAAGCCCGCATAAATAAAGGCTATAAGCCGTTTTCAAAAATTGAATTTTTTTGAACTTTTCGTGTTTTTCATTTTGCGACTAAAATAAAAGTATCAAAATCCGAAGCGGTAAAAACCTTGCATTATTTAAAAAAGAAATCAGACTACTGCGGATTGACCGTAGAAGCCTGATTTTCTTTTTTTTGCAAATTATTAAAAAATTTTTCTTGACATCAAACACTAATAGGCGTATAATGAAGAAAAGTAAATAAAAACCCCGAGGCGGTGGGTTTCCTAAACCCACCGCAATCGGTCGAAATGTGACACGAACACAAATCGAGAGATTAGGTTTACAATATTTACAGTTTACATTATACGCCGTATTTATATATAATGTCAAGTCTTTTTTGTGTTTATTCACAGAAAAGACTTATTTTTTTGCTATAACCGGTGCTTGAAACCGATTATATAAATACAATTTAATGAGATTGGAAACGAGATAACTTGTGACCCATTAACACAAACTAACAGTATTGCCACAACTCCGACTCTGAATTCGGACGAGCGTGCCACCTTAAACGGTGCTACCTGCTTGTGGGGACAACAAAACGCCCAAAGAGGAATGTTGAATGCTTGAGGGTAGGACAGAAACGCCGTTTCCGTGAAAATCCAAAAAACGTATTATTCGGTTACCGAGCCTTAATCGGTTCGGTAACCGTTGTAATATAAAAAGCAATGTGTAAAGATTATAAAGATTATTTATAGTTTTTACAAATTGCTTTTAAAAGTGGTGACCCGGACGGGAATCGAACCCGTGTTACCGCCGTGAAAGGGCGGTGTCTTAACCGCTTGACCACCGGGCCATATATGTAAACCGCATTTCTGCGGATACTTTTAATATGGTAGCTGCGATTGGATTTGAACCAACGACACTTCGGGTATGAACCGAATGCTCTAGCCAACTGAGCTACACAGCCATATATTAGCCTCAATCTCAAATTGACGCTCGATTATTATACCATTAAGATTAGGGCTTGTCAAGTATTTTTTCGAAATTATTGTTAATTTTTTTGTAAATCTCTTGCTTTTTTAGAATATTCACAACCGCAATAATCCTGTCTGTAAAGATTATACTCTTTTGAAAGTTCTATTGAGCGCTTATATCCGTTTTTCTTTTTGAAATCGGAATATAAATATTCTATGCCGTATTTTTTAGATAATTCACCGCCGATTTGATTTAATTTTTCGGCATTTTTATAAGGACTTATCGAAAGAGTAGTGCAAAAATAATCAAAACCGTTTTGCTTGGCATACTCCGCCGCTGCACTCAGCCTTAATTTGTAGCATAAAAAGCAACGCTCACCGCCTTCAGCCAAATCTTCTTTGCCTTTTGCTATTTTTAAAAATTCATTATAATCATAATCGCAAATTTTAACTTCTACCTTATGTTTTAAAGGCATTTCTTTTACTAAGCGTTGCAATTCTTTTGCTCTGAAATCATATTCGCTTTCAGGAGAAATATTCGGGTTGTAAAACAAAAGAGTAATATCAAAAAACTCGCTTAAATACTCAATTGTATAAGAGGAGCAAGGTGCGCAACAAGCATGAAGCAAAAGTTTTTTGCGTTCGCCGTTTAAAGTCTTGATTTCCTCATCAAGTTTTAATTGATAATTAGTTTTCATTTAAAATTTCCTTTAAACTGTTTGCAACATAAACAACATCATCTTTGCTCATTTTTGTGTTAAGCGGTAATGTGATTTCGTTGCAAAATTGGTTGTAAGCATTAGGGTAGTTATTAATATCAAAACCTAAATCTTTGTAAGCAGTTAAAAGCGGTAAAGGTTTGTAGTGAACATTTACAGCAATACCTTTTTCAGCCATTTTTTCGATTATCAGGTTTCTCTTTTGCACTGAAATATCTTTAATTCTAAGTAAATAAAGATGACCGCTTGAAGCAAAGTTTTCGCCAAAATGATTAAGAGGAATAAACTCTTTATCGCATAAAATTCTGTTGTAGGTTTCAATGTATTCTTTACGCTTTTTTAGCATATGCGGGTATCTTTTAAGTTGAACAAGACCGATTGCAGCCATAATATCGGTCATATTGCATTTATAAAGCGGTGCGGCAATATCATATTCCCAACCGCCTGCCTTATCTTTTGCAAGCGCATCTTTATTTTGCCCGTGCAAAGATTGAAGCATAAACTGCTTGTAAAGCCATTCATCATCAATAAAATCTTTTTTCTGCCAAGTAGCAGCACCGCCTTCGGCAGTAGTAAGATTTTTAACAGCGTGAAATGAAAATGCGGTAAAATCAGCCGAATTGCCTGATTTTACGCCACCGAATTCAGCACCGAAAGAATGAGCGCCGTCAGCGATAACTATCACCCTTGCAAAATCCTTTTGCAATTTGTTGTTAGGCTTAAATAAAGCATTTTTGCTTTCGGCAATAGCCTTGATTTTATTATAATCGCACATAACACCGGCAATATCAACCGCAATAATCGCTTTGGTTTTTTCAGTAATTAAATCGCCAATTGCGTTATAATCAATAAAGAAACTGTCTTTTTCGGTGTCGCACATAACAACTTTTGCGCCAACATGGCATACAACCGAAGCGGTTGCGGTGTAGGTGTAGGCAGGTACAATAACCTCATCGCCCTTACCAATACCGAGTATTCTTAAAATACATTCAAGTGAAGCGGTTGCGCTTGAAAGACAAGCACAGCCGGCACAATCGCAGTATTCTTTGATTTCTTTTTCAAACTGTTTTGTTTTAGGACCTGTTGTTATCCAACCCGAACGAAGTGTTTCGGCAACTGCCGAAATTTCCTCTTCGGTAATATCGGGAGGTGAAAAAGGTATGTTTTTCATAAATTTCTCCTTGAAAAATTCAATGTTTTCCTTATTATAACTCTAATTTATTTAAAAATCAATCTTTACATTTTGTTTTTTTGCGGTTATAATATAAATGCAATAAGAAAAGAGGAAGTTCAATGGACAAAAGCGTTTACAATTATAAGTTTAAAATAGGTACTTTTGATGTGGGACCGCAAAGCAAAGTAAGGCTTTCTTCGGTGCTTAAATATCAAATGGAAGCAGGCGAGAGGCATTTAGCCGATTATTTTGGGCTTGATTATGAAACAATCAAATCAAAAAACACCGTTTTTGTTGTTGTAAATATGAATGTAAAAATTCATCGCACGCCAAAAAGCGGTGAAAACGTTACAATTACCACTTGGTCGAAAGAGGTTAAGGGGTTAAAATTTTTCAGGGCTTACAAGTGGTTTGATGGAAACGGCGAACTTATTATTGAAGCGGTTTCTTGTTTCGTTTTGGTTGATGCGAAAGAGCATAAACTTTTAAAACCCGATGCGTTTGAGTATGATATTCCACAGGGAAGTGAAACAATTTCGATTGAAAATCCGAAAAAATTAAGACTGCCTAAAACTATGCAAGAAGTAGCGCAAAGAGAAATTTTTTATTCTATGCTTGATTCAAACGAGCATTTAAACAACGCTTTTTACGCCGATTTTGCGGTAGATTATATAAACACTGATTTGTCGGCAAATGTAAAAGAATTTTCAATCGATTTTGTTAAAGAGGCAAAACTCGGTGAAAAAATTATTATTGAAACCGCTCAAGAAAACGGCGAAACTTTTATTCAAGGAATCGTTGGAGAAGACATTTGTTTTAGAGCCAATATAAAGTAAAATCCGCTAATTTAGCGGATTTTTATTTTTGTAATAATATTATTAGAAAGCAAAGTGGCGTGTTCTTTTAAAAATGAGGGGTTTATGCTTACTTGTTTTGCAGAAAATTCCGAAATAAGCAGTTTATATTGTTCGGCAAATTTTTTGTTTAGCGTGAAAGAAAAATAATATTTTTCTTTAAATAAATAAAGAGAATTTTCTTCTTTAAAATCATTAAAATTCGCTTTTTCACAAAAGGCGAAAAAGTTTTCAATTTCATCAAACAAAAAAATGTAGTTTTGCGTGTTTTTAACTAATTTATATCTAATTTTCGGTTTCTTTGGTGAGCGGGTAAAAAGCATTAAGCACCCCTCGTTTGCCATTGGGAAAATCTCTACTAACAGGTGCGAAGAAAAAACATCAAAACCCGTTTGCTCGGCGGCTTGTTTTAAAATTGATTTTAAAACAAGCTTTGCACGCTCGCTTTTTTCTAAAAACGAGGAACGCCTTATCTCTAAATTTTGCATATCTTCATTGCTAAGCTCAACTTTCAGTCGCAAATTATCTATCATATCAATAATCAAAAAAATCACTTCCTATTTATATAATATTAAACTATGCTTTTCCTTGCAATAAAAAGTTTTTGGTTAAAAAATTTACTTTTAAAGGAAAAACAAGCCTTTTTTGTCATAAAAAAATAAATTTATTAATAATGACAAAAATACATATTTATATCAATATTGTGAATTACCATATAAGTGGTAAAAAGTTTGATATACACCTCTCTAAAGTAAGATAAAAAACTATGAAATACGGAATTCTTTGGCGAAAAACTACTAAAAATATTGGTGATGATGTTCAGTCTTATGCTGCTGCGTGCTGGTTACCATCGGTTGACTATCAGGTTGATATTGAGGAGCTTGACTCTTTTAAATCGGCAGATGACGAGCCGGTTGCTACGATTATGAGCGCTTGGTATATGTGGCAAAAATGGAACTGGCCTCCATCAAAATATGTATACCCTATGTGGATAGGTATGCATTATAACGATATTCAAAGGGGCAGACCGAGAGGTATGCCTTCAAAATGGGAATATATTTCAAACGGTCCCGGTTTTGAGTATTTAAAAAAATATGAGCCTATCGGCTGTCGTGATTATTATACTCAAGACAGATTAAATGAACTCGGAATTAAGAATTATTATTCGGGTTGTATTGCGTTGACTCTAAAAAGGCGTGATTTGCCAAAACCTGAAAGAGAATACGTCGTTCTTGTGGGCGTTGCTAAAAAGGTTGAAAAAAGAGTTAAAATAGTGCTTGAGGGAACAAACATTGATTTAATTATTTTGCCTCCTACACGCCCCGAACCTTCAACCAATCTTTCTTGGGAAACAAGAAAAGCAGAAGTCGAAAAATATTTAGAAATTTATCAAAACGCAAAATGCGTTATAACATTCAGACTTCATTGCGCCTTGCCTTGTTTGGCTCTTGAAACACCCGTTTTGCTTGTTCGTGACAGTTTTACTTCAGTTAGATTTAATCCTTATCGTGATTATATTCACCATGCTTTTGTTGAGCAGGTTGCTAAAGGCGAGTTTGACGATTTTATTTTAAATCCACCTAAAAATCCTGATACTTATAAACCTGTCAGGGAAAATCTTGAAAAATTAATAAAAGATTTTTTAGAAAAAGCTAAAAAAGAAACCAGAAAAGCAAGTGAACTTGTAAGAACAACTTATAGCGAAGATGAATTAATGAAATGGCAAAATAAAACTATGAAACAAACTCTTCACAGTTTTCACATTGAAAGCCAAATTGATTTAGGTGAAATTAACGGGTTAAAACGAGAAATTAAAAGATATGAAAAAGAAATTGCGAGTTTGCAAAAAATCTCTCAAAGAGATAAAAATCTTTTAAACTGCCGTTCGGTTAGATTTGTTTTGAAAATTCGTGCATTTTACAGCAACATTGTTTTTGCTTTAAGACGAAGAAAAAATAATTTAAAGGCTTGAAAATTAATTTTCAAGCCTTTTTCTTTACATTTTTTAATAAAAGTGGTATAATAAAGAATATTTAAGAAAGGAGGAGGAAAAGTGTTATTAGTCATTGATATTGGCAATACAAACATCACCTTGGGAGTTTTTGACGGCGATGAAAAGAAAATGACCGCAAGAATTTCAACACAAACTAATAAAACAGGCGAACAATATGCTGTTGAAATTATGACAATTTTGTGGCTTCACAAAATCAAAGCCGAAGACCTTAACGGATGTATTGTTTCAAGCGTTGTTCCTGCATTATCTCGTGCATTTAAAAAGGCTTGCGGACTTATCGGGATTGAGGAGCCTTTATTTGTAGGTCCGGGCGTTAAAACGGGACTTAATATTAAAATCGACAACCCTGCGCAACTTGGCGCCGATTTGGCTGTAGGAGCGGTTGCCGCAATTAATAAGTACCCTTTGCCTTTGGTAATTCTTGATTTAGGCACGGCAACAACAATAAGCGTTGTTGACAAAGAAGGTTCATTTTTAGGCGGGCCTATTTGTGCGGGACTCGGTATTTCGCTTGAGGCGCTTACTTCCAAAACCTCTCAACTTCCGGGTATTTCGCTCGAAACGCCGAAATCGGTAATAGGCAAAAATTCAATCGACAGCATGAAAGCAGGCCTTGTAATAGGCACGGCTTGTATGGTTGAAGGGCTGATTTTGAGAATTGAAGAAGAACTCGGCGAAAAGGTAACTGTTGTTGCCACAGGCGGACTCGCCGGCGAAGTCGTTAAAAACTGCAAAAGAGATATTGAAATTAACGACTATCTTTTGCTTGACGGCTTAAAATTAATTTACGAAAAAAACAAAAAATAATTTAATCAGAGTTGTATCATTTTTAAAATGAACAACATCAGGAGGTAATTTTTTATGACACAAAGAAGTAATAAATCAGTTCAAAAGTTAGCATTAACCGCTATTTTTATAGCAATAGTTGTTTTGGTGCAATTGTTTTTAGGCGGTATAACAGTCAGCGGTGTAAGTTTTAGTTTGGTACTTGTTCCAATAGTTATTGGCGGTGCATTAATAGGACCGCTCGGCGGAACAATTTTAGGCTTTTCATTTGGTTTGGTAACATTTATTAACGGGCTTACAGGCGCAGACCCTTTTACTTCATTTTTACTTCACAACACAGGAACAAAAGGTGCGGTTTTAACTGCAATAGTTTGCTTTTTAAAAGCAACTTTGGCAGGTTTAATTCCAGCCTTAATTTATAAAGGTTTAAAGAATAAAAATCAGTATTTAGCAGTTATTTTGGCAGCACTTGCGGCTCCTGTAATAAACACAGGCGTGTTTGTGCTTGCAATGATTTTTGTTCTTTCTGACGAACTTACACTTACAATGCAATCATTAGCCGGCGTTGATGTTTCGGGAAATATTATTAGTTTTGTAATATTAACTCTTTCGGGCATTAATTTTGTAGTTGAATTTTTAGTCAACGCAGTTTTAACTCCGGCAATTTATTCGTTCATTAAATCGGTCGGAAAAGGAAAAATTTAATGTTAAATTTAAAAAAATTGCAAAACCGAATCCAAGAGGGTTCGGTTTGCTTAATTGAAAACGAAAAAAATTTAAGATATTTTTTAGAATTTGATATTGATACGGGCTATTTGTTAGTATCAAACAAAAACGCTTATTTTATAACCGATTTTCGTTATATTGAAACGGCTCAAAGGAATTTAAACTCAAGTGATGTTTTCGTTATTTTGCAAGACAATTTAAAAGAAGATATTAAAAATGTTCTTGAAAAAGAAGTCGCTCAAAAACTGCTTGTTGAAACAAAATATCAAACCGTTTCAAAATTTGAATTTTTCAAAAAAATAACCGAATTTCTATCAAATGAAAATACGCTTGATGAAATAATCGCTAATTTGCGTGTTATTAAAAATGAATATGAAATTTCGCAAATAAAAAAAGCACAAAAAATTACAGACGATGCTTTTTCACATATTCTTTCTTTTATTAAAGAGGGTGTTAGCGAAAAAGATTTGGCGCTTGAAATTGAGTTTTTTATGCGAAAAAGCGGTGCGCAGGGTGTGTCGTTTGACCTTATTACAATTTCGGGCAAAAACACTTCGCTTCCTCACGGCATTCCAAGCGATAAACTTTTGCAAAAAGGCGATTTTATTACTATGGATATCGGCTGTAAGGTAAACGGTTATTGCTCCGATATGACAAGAACGGTTGCGCTCGGTCAGCCGAGTGATGAGATGAAAAAGATTTATAATACCGTTTTGTTAGCGCAAAAAAAGGCTTTTGAAAAAATCAAAAGCGGTGTAAAGGCGAGCGATGTTGATTTTGCGGCTCGTGACTTTATTAACAAAAGCGGTTATGAGGGCTGTTTCGGTCATGCGCTCGGCCACGGTGTCGGTCTTGATATTCACGAAAACCCGACTGTTTCATCAAGAAGCGACACGGTTTTAAAAAGCGGAATGATAATAACAAACGAGCCGGGCATTTATTTACAAGATAAATTCGGCGTTAGAATTGAAGATATGCTTATGGTAACCGATGACGGTTATTACAATTTCACAAAATCAAAAAAAGAATTGATTATTTTATAAAATAAAAGCCTTGACAAAATCAGTCAAGGCTTATTTTTCTGCATTTTGTTCTATTCTTTTTACTAAATCGCTCGGTTTAATATTAAAAGCGTTTGCTATTTGCCAAAGTGTTTTAAAATTCGCTTGCTTTTTGTTGTTTTCAATCATAGCAATATGAGAGCGACCGAGCCCCGCAAGTCCGCTTAAAACCTCTTGCGTTATTCCTCGTTCGTTTCTGATTTGTTTAATAGTTTCGCCTACCGCTTTCTCGTTAAAATCTATCATAACAACACCTCTAAAATCAGTATAAGGGTGTTTTTAATGAATGTCAACTGTTAAAAAATAAAAAAATATTGATATTTATTAAATGTTGTAGTATAATTATTCTGTTAGAAAAATTATAGGAAGGATATTTTATAATGAAAATTTTTATTGTTAATGCCGGCAGTTCATCTTTGAAATATCAACTTATTGATATGGCAGATAAAAGCGTTATCGTAAAAGGTCTTTGCGAGCGTATCGGTATCGGGGGAAATATTACGCTCAAAAAACCGGACGGTTCTAAATTTGAGGCTGAAATTCCAATGCCAGACCACACAACCGCTTTTAAAACTGTTATTGAATGGATGACAAGCGGTGAAACAAAAGTTATTGACGATTTGTCGGAAATTTCGGCAGTAGGTCACAGAATAGTGCAAGGTGGCGCAATTTTTAAAGAGTCTTGCCTTGTTACCGAAGATGTTATTCAAAAAATCGAAGAGTTAGGTGCTTTGGCTCCGCTTCACAATCCTGCTCATGTTCAAGGTATTCGTGCTTGTATCGAAACTTTGGGCGACTCAGTTCCGCAGGTTGTTGTTTTTGATACTTCTTTCCACTCAACAATGCCTGACTATGCTTATATTTTCCCGCTTCCTTATGAATATTATGAAAAATATGCAGTAAGAAGATACGGTGCTCACGGCACTTCGCACAGATTTATCAGCGGTCGTGTTATTAACGAGTTCGGCGTAGGCACACCTTCAAAAATAATTACATGCCACTTGGGCAACGGTTCTTCAATCACCGCTGTTAAAGACGGCAAATGTATTGACACTTCAATGGGCTTGACTCCGCTTGACGGTTTTATGATGGGTACTCGTTGCGGTGCGGTTGACCCAAGCGCAATTACTTATATTATGGAAAAAGAGAATTTGACTCCGAGCGAAATGGATACCATTATGAATAAAAAATCAGGTTTCTTGGGCGTTTCGGGCGTATCAAGCGACAACCGTGATGTTGAAGCCGCTGCCGATGCAGGCAACGAGCGAGCAATTTTGGCAAGAAATATTTTGAAATATCAAGTTGCTAAAATCGTAGGTTCTTATATTGCGGCGCTCGGCGGTGTTGACGCAATCGCATTTACAGGCGGTTTAGGCGAAAACAATCCGTTTATTCGTGAATATGTTTGCGACCAATTAGCATTTTTGGGCGTTAAATATGACAAAGCGAAAAATGAAGAATATGTTCACGGCAAAGAGGGCGAAATTTCAACTGCTGATTCAAGCGTTAAAGTTTATGTTCTCGCTACCGATGAAGAAATGGTAATCGCTGAAGATACACAAAAAATTGTTGAATCTCTCTAATTTTTGAAAAACAAATAAAAATCCCGATTGAAAAATCGGGATTTTTTGCGGTTTTAAGCGGTATTTTTGTGCGAATATACCAAAAACAAGGTAAGACTTGGTTACATAATTATAATTTTTTTAGAATTTTTTACAAAAATAAAAAAATTCTTGCATAAATATCGGCTTTATGGTATTATTATAAGGCACGAATGTGCGAAAACATGCGATGAAGCGGGAGGTGGCCACCGTTTGAGGTGGGGAATTTCCGCAGAGTATGTCCGATTTTAAACCGGGCGATTAATACTGTTATAAGTATGTTCTTCCGTCTTTATTACAAGGCGATTAGGTCTTGTGAATGGGGCGCTGAAAGAATTTTTGCCGTACCCGGAACAACACGAGGTGTGTTGGTTTCCGGTTTTATATTGTAAAGATGTGAAACACGCGGCAAGGGGTAACAGTAAATTTAATGCCCGCCCCAAAAAACTATTTTAGGAGGCGTTCAGTCAAATGGCAAAAGAAAAAATTCGTATTAGAATTAAGAGTTACGACCATGTTTTAGTTGACAAGTCAGCTGAAAAAATCGTTGAAACAGCAAAGAGAACAGGTGCCAGAGTTTCAGGTCCTATTCCGTTGCCGACTCAAAAAGAAGTTGTTACAATCCTTCGTGCTGTTCATAAATATAAAGACAGCCGTGAGCAATTTGAAACAAGAACTCACAAAAGATTGATTGACATTCTTCGTCCGTCTAACAAGACTGTTGAGGCTTTACAAAGCCTTGAATTACCTGCCGGCGTTGATATTGAAATTAACCTTTAATATATAAGAAGGTTCAACGCTTACAAGGTCATGTTGGCTTATGGCCAACCAATAACCACAAGGAGGAAAAATAGATATGCAAAAAGCTATCATCGGTAAAAAGATTGGCATGACCCAACTTTTTGACGAAAAGGGAAATGTAGTTCCTGTAACTGTTGTAGAAGCAGGTCCTTGCGTTATCTCTCAAAAGAAAACCATTGAAAACGATGGTTACGAAGCAATTCAGGTCGGCTTTTCCGATTTGAAAGCAAACAAAGTAAACAAACCTATGAAAGGTCACTTCGCAAAAGGCGATGTTGCTCCGAAGAAATATCTTCGTGAGTTCAGATTGGCTGATATCTCTGATAAAAATGTTGGCGATATCATTAAAGCTGACACATTCGCTGAAGGCGACAAAGTTGATGTAGTAGGTACATCAAAAGGTAAAGGTACAGCAGGCGCAATCAAACGCTGGAATTTCAGCCGTTTGAGAATGTCACACGGTACCGGTCCTAATGCAAGACACGCAGGTTCTTTGGGCGCTTGCTCAACACCATCTCGTGTATTTAAAGGCAAAAAAATGGCAGGTCACCTCGGTACAGAGAGAGTTACAGTTCAAAATCTTTCTGTTGTTAAGGTTGACGCAGAAAACAACATTATTGCGATTAAGGGTGCAATTCCCGGACCTAAAGGCGGTATAGTTACTATCGCTGATTCGGTTAAAGCGTAAGGAAAGGAGAGATATTTATGCCAAAAGTAGCAGTTGTAGATATGGCAGGACTTAAAGTTTCTGACATTAATCTTTCTGACAACGTTTTCGGTATCACTCCGAACGCAGTTGTTATGCACAGAGCAGTTGTTGATTACTTATCTGCTCAAAGACAGGGAACACAATCAGCTTTAACAAGATCTGAAGTTTCCGGCGGCGGCAAAAAACCTTGGAGACAAAAAGGTACAGGCCACGCAAGACAGGGTTCTACAAGAGCTCCGCAATGGACACACGGCGGTGTAGTATTTGCTCCGAAGCCTCGTGACTATACAAAGAGTTTAAACAAGAAAGAAAGAGCACTCGCAGTTAAATCTGCATTATCTGACAAGGTTGCTGAAAAAGCACTTATCGTTCTTGATAAAATGGACGCAACTGAGTATAAAACAAAAGTTGTTGCTGATATGCTCAAAGCAGTAGGCGCAGGTAAAAAAGCGCTTATCGTTCTTGATGAAAACAACTCTTTTGCAGTTAGAAGCGCAAATAACATTCCGGGTGTTAAAACAGCACAAACAAACACAATTAACGCTTATGATATTATCAATGCCGATTCACTTATCATTACATCGGCAGCGGTAAAAGCAATTGAGGAGGTGTATGCATAATGTTCGCAGAGGATATTATAATCGCACCGGTTATTACCGAAAAAAGTATGATTGCAGCCCGTGAGAAAAAGTACACCTTTAAAGTAGCACAGGGCGCAACAAAAATTGAAATCAAAAAAGCAGTTGAAAAACTTTTTGAAGGCGTTGTAGTTGCTAAAGTAAACACAATCAGCGTAAGAGGTCAGGAAAGAAGATACGGCAGATTTACAGGATACACAGAATCTTGGAAAAAAGCTGTTGTAACTTTAACTGAAGCTTCAAAAACTATTGATTTCTTCGACGGTATGCTCTAAAAAAGAGCGACACCTTATTGCCAAAAGTTTGGCAAAAGCGAAGTATGGAATTCCTGAAGGCATTAAATCGGAATTTCGCAAAGCGTAATAATAAGGAGAGTGAATTAAATGCCAGTAAAACATTATAAACCGACTACCCCGGGTCGCCGTGGCATGACGGTTATTGATTATTCTTCACTTTCAAAGGTCGCTCCTGAGCGTAGTCTTTTAGCACCTTTGAATTCAAAATCAGGCAGAAACAGCTACGGTAGAATTACAGTTCGTCATCGTGGCGGTGCCAACAGAAGAAAATACAGAATTATCGATTTTAAAAGACAAAAATTCGGTGTTCCCGCTATTGTTCAGTCAATTGAATATGATCCTAACAGATCAGCTTTCATTGCACTTATTCAATATGAAGACGGCGAAAAGAGCTACATTTTAGCTCCTGTCGGCTTAAAAGAGGGACACAAAATAGTAAACGGACCTGATGCTGATATTCTTCCTGGTAACGCATTACCACTTATCAACATTCCGGTAGGTACTATTGTTCATAACATTGAGCTTTACCCAGGTAAAGGCGGACAACTCGCTCGTGCAGCAGGTAACCAAGCTCAACTTATGGCTAAAGAAAACGGTATGGCACTTCTTCGTTTACCTTCGGGCGAACTTAGAAATGTTCCTGAAAACTGTATGGCTACAATCGGTCAGGTTTCTAACATTGAACATGAAAACGTTAACTACGGTAAAGCCGGTAGAAGACGTCACATGGGTTGGAGACCAACAGTTCGTGGTTCTGTTATGAACCCTTGCGATCACCCGCATGGTGGTGGTGAAGGTAAATCACCAATCGGTCGTCCGGGTCCTGTTACTCCTTGGGGTAAACCTGCACTCGGTTACAAAACACGTAACAAACACAAAGCGTCTGACAAACTTATTGTTAAACGCAGAAACGATAAATAATCGGACGAAAGGAGCGTTTTATTATGTCAAGAAGTTTGAAAAAAGGACCTTTCGTACAGCCTAAATTACTCGCAAGAGTTCAGGCAATGAACGAGGCCGGAGAAAAGAAAATTCTCAAAACTTGGAGTCGTTCTTCAACAATCTTCCCTGATTTTGTAGGACACACATTCGCTGTACATGACGGACGCAAACATGTTCCGGTTTATGTTACAGAAGATATGGTAGGTCACAAGCTCGGTGAGTTTGCACCAACCAGAACTTTTAAGGGCCACGCAGGCGCTAAAACTACTAAATAAGAGGCCGAAAGGAGATTAGATTATGGAATCAAGGGCAACAGCGAAATATGTTCGCATTTCCCCGAGAAAAGTTCAAATCGTTCTTGATTTGATCAGAAAACAGCCCGCTGACAAAGCAATGGCTATTTTACGCCATACACCTAAGGCCGCTTGTGAGCCTTTGGAAAAATTGCTTAAATCAGCAATGGCTAACGCAGAAAACAATCACAATATGGACGTAGGCAACCTTTATGTTGCAGAATGTTATGCAGGCGCAGGTCCGATTTTAAAGAGAATCAGACCAAGAGCACACGGCAGAGCATACCATATTTATAAAAGAACATCACACATTACTCTTGTATTAAAAGAGTATGAAGACTAAGAGAAGGAGGTAAAATTATGGGCCAGAAAGTTCATCCACACGGACTTAGAGTCGGCGTTATCAAAAATTGGAGCAGCCGTTGGTTTGCACAAGATAAAGATTTCGGCGATACTTTGGTAGAGGACTACAATTTAAGAAATTATCTTAAAAAACGTCTTTACAAAGCAGGTATTCCTGAAATTGAAATTGAGCGTGACGCTAAACGTGTAAGAATTTTTATTCATTGCGCAAAACCGGGTATGGTTATCGGCCGTAACGGTTCTGAAATTGACAAGTTAAAAGCAGATTGCGAGAAAATGCTCTCAAAACCTGTAATTATCAACATTGTTGAGGTTAAAAACCCTGACCTTAATGCTCAGTTGGTTGCTGAAAATGTTGCAGCACAACTCGAGAATCGTATCTCCTTCCGTCGTGCGCTTAAACAAGCAATCGGAAGAACTATGAAACTCGGTGCAAAAGGTATTAAAACTCAGGTTTCGGGTCGTTTAGGCGGTGCTGAAATCGCTCGTTCTGAACATTATCATGAGGGTACTATTCCGCTTCAAACAATCCGTGCAGACATCGACTATGGTTTTGCTGAGGCAAACACAACTTACGGTAAAATCGGTGTTAAAATCTGGATTTACAGCGGTGAAGTATTGAAGAGCGCTAAGAGAGTTTCTATGGGTAAAGACAGACGCAGAAAAGGAGGCAAAAAAAATGTTAATGCCTAAGCGTGTTAAACATCGTAGAGTGCAACGTGGTCGCATGAAGGGTAAGGCTACTCGCGGCAACACTATCACTTACGGTAGATTTGGCCTCCAAGCTTTGGAGCCAGCATGGATTACTGCCAATCAAATTGAGGCAGCACGTATTGCAATGACTCGTTACATCAAACGTGGCGGTCAAGTATGGATTAAAATTTTCCCTGATAAACCGATTACAGAAAAACCTGCTGAAACCCGAATGGGTAAAGGTAAAGGTTCACCGGAATATTGGGTAGCGGTTGTAAAACCAGGCAGAATTATGTTTGAAATAGGCGGCGATCCTAAGTTGATTACCGAAGAAGTTGCAAGAGAGGCTATGCGTCTTGCTATGCACAAACTTCCTATCAAATGTAAATTTGTAGTAAAAGAAGAGGAAGGTGAGCAATAATGAAAGCAAGTGAATTAAGAGATTTGTCTGTTAAAGAACTCAATGAGAAATTGGCAGACCTTAAAAAAGAACTTTTTAACTTACGCTTCCAGCTCGCTGTAAACCAACTTGAAAATCCTATGCGTATTAAAGCAGTTAAGAAAGATATTGCTCGTGTAAACACAGTTTTAGCAGCAAAATCTCTCGAAGAGAATGCATAAGGGAGGTTAATTGAGAATGGAAAGAAATCTTAGAAAAACCAGAGTTGGAAAAGTAGTTAGCGATAAAATGGATAAAACTATCGTAGTTGCTATTGAAGACAATGTTAAACACAAACTTTACAATAAAATCGTAAAGAAAACAGTAAAACTTAAGGCTCATGATGAGCAAAACGCTGCTAAAAAAGGCGACAGAGTTGAAGTTATGGAAACTCGTCCTTTGTCAAAAGATAAAAGATGGCGTTTAGTTCAAATCATTGAGAAAGCCAAATAAAAGGAGGAACCCACTGTGATACAACAACAGAGTTATCTTAAAGTTGCTGATAACACAGGCGCAAAAGAAATTATGTGCATTCGTGTTCTTGGCGGCTCAGGCAGAAGATATGCTAATATTGGTGACGTTGTGGTTGCTTCTGTTAAAAAGGCAACCCCAGGCGGAACTGTTAAAAAAGGCGATGTTGTAAAAGCGGTCGTAGTTCGTTCAGTTAAAGGACTTCGCCGTGAAGACGGAACATACATCAGATTTGATGAAAATGCTGCCGTTATAATCAGAGACGATAAAACCCCGAGAGGCACCCGTATCTTTGGACCGGTTGCCAGAGAGTTGCGTGATAAAGATTATATGAGAATCTTATCACTCGCTCCGGAAGTACTTTAAGGAGGGGCGTTTAAATGAAGAAAATTCATGTAAAAACCGGCGATGAGGTAATGATTATCTCCGGTAAAGATAAAGGCAAAACAGGCAAAGTTATGGCTGTTAGCCCTGAAGAAGGCAAAGTAATTGTTGAAAAATGCAATATGGTAACAAAACATGTTAAACCAAGAAAAGCAGGCGACCCATCAGGTATTATTAAAGCCGAAGGCGCAATTTATGCTTGCAAGGTTCAACCTGTTTGCCCAAAATGCAAAAAACAAACAAGAGTTGCTCATAAAATTGAAAACGGTAAAAAAGTTCGCGTTTGTGCAAAATGCGGCGCCGAATTAAAGTAAGGAGGAGTAGTTAATTATGCCAAGATTTAAAGATATGTATAAAGAACAAGTTGCTCCTGCTTTAATGAAAAAGTTTGAGTACAAAAGTGTAATGCAAATTCCTAAAATTGATAAAGTTGTTATCAATGTAGGTGCAGGCGAAGCAAAAGATAACTCAAAAGTTATCGGTGCTATTGAAAAAGACATTGCAACAATCACAGGTCAAAAACCGGTTGTTTGCCGTGCTAAAAAATCAGTAGCTAACTTTAAACTTCGTGAAGGTATGCCAATCGGCGTAAAAGTTACACTCAGAGGCGACAAAATGTATGAGTTTGTTGACAGACTCTTCTCAATCGCTCTTCCACGAGTAAGAGACTTCAGAGGAATTAATCCTAATTCATTTGACGGCCGCGGCAACTACAGCATGGGCGTTAAGGAACAACTTATTTTCCCTGAAATCGAATATGATCAAATTGACAAGGTTCGCGGTATGGATATTACATTTATCACAACCGCAAAAACTGACGAAGAAGCCAAAGAGTTATTAACTCTTATGGGCGCTCCGTTTGCAAGATAACAAGGAGGTTTATTATGGCTAAAACATCAATGAAAGTTAAGCAACAGAGAACTCCTAAGTTTTCTACACGCGCTTATAACAGATGTAAAATCTGTGGTAGACCGCACGCTTATCTTCGCAAATACGGTATTTGTCGTATTTGTTTCAGAGAACTCGCTTACAAAGGCGAAATTCCGGGCGTAAAGAAAGCAAGTTGGTAAACGGCTCAACTGAATATAAGGAGGTTTTATTATGCAAGTAACCGATATTATTGCTGATATGCTTACAAGAATTCGTAATGCAAACTCTGCAAAGCATGATTCGGTTGACATTCCTGCATCTAACTTGAAAAAGTCAATTGCACAAATTCTTGTAGATGAAGGTTATGTTAAAAGTTTTTCCGTTATTGATGACGGAAAACAGGGTATCATTCGTATCCAATTGAAATACGGCGCAAACAAAACACAGGTTATTCAGGGACTCCGCAGAGTTTCTAAACCCGGTTTGCGTATTTATACAGGCGTAGAAGATATGCCACAGGTTATGAGAGGACTTGGTATTGCAATCCTTTCAACATCAAAAGGTATTATGACAGATAAGCAGGCTCGCAAAGAGAACATCGGCGGCGAAGTCCTCGCTTTCGTATGGTAAGGAGGTAATGGAAGATGTCTCGTATCGGTAAGAAACCGATTACAATTCCGGCAGGAGTTGAGGTTAAACAGGATGGCAATTCCGTTACAGTAAAAGGCCCGAAAGGCACCCTTACACAGGAATTTAATCCTAACATGGAAATCAAAATTGAGGGTAGTGAAATTACAGTTTCTCGTCCTAACGACCAGAAAGAAAACCGTGCTTTACACGGTCTTACCCGTTCATTACTTTTCAATATGGTTGAAGGCGTTACAAACGGCTTCAAAAAAGAACTCGAGGTAAACGGTGTTGGTTACCGTGTTCAAAAACAAGGTAAAACCCTTACAATGAACTTAGGTTTTTCACATCAAGTTATTGTTGAAGAAGTTGAAGGTATCACAATCGAATGCCCGAGTGCAAACCAAATCATAATCAGCGGTCCTGATAAGCAAAAAGTTGGTCAGTTCGCTGCTGAAATCAGAGAAAAACGCCCACCTGAGCCATATAAAGGCAAAGGTATTAAGTATGCCGACGAACATATCCGCCGTAAGGAAGGTAAAGCCGGCAAAGGCGCTAGCTAATAAGGGAGGAGTGAAATTATGGTTAACAGACCAGATAGAAAAGCCGCTCGTCAGAAAAGACATAAGAGAGTCCGCAGCAAAGTTGTCGGAACACAGGCTAGACCTCGTCTTAGCGTATTTCGTTCACTCTCTAATATCTATGCACAAGTAATTGACGACACAACAGGCAAAACTTTAGCATCTGCTTCAACAGTTGAAAAAGGTTTCGAAGGAAACGGCGGCAACAAAGAAGCAGCAAAAAAAGTTGGTCAAACTGTTGCTGAGCGTGCTGTAAAAGCAGGAATAACCGAGGTTGTATTCGACCGAGGCGGTAACATTTATCACGGCCGTGTTAAAGAGTTGGCCGAAGGCGCCCGTGAGGGCGGCCTCAAGTTCTAATTGAAGGAGGAGAAAGACTTTGGCTAATATTGACGCATCTGTACTTGATTTACAGGAAAGAGTAGTTGCCATTAACAGAGTATCAAAAACTGTTAAAGGCGGTCGTATAATGAAATTTTCGGCCTTAGTAGTTGTTGGTGACGGAAACGGAACAGTAGGTTTCGGTATCGGTAAAGCTGCCGAGGTTCCTGAAGCAATTCGCAAAGGCTGTGAAGACGCAAAGAAAAACCTTATCAAAGTATCTTTAAAAGGCACAACAATTCCTCACGAGGTAATTGGTGCTTACGGCGCAGGCAGAGTTCTTATGAAACCTGCTGCAGAAGGTACCGGCGTTATCGCCGGCGGTCCTGCTCGTGCCGTTATCGAAACAGTTGGCATTAAAGATATTCGTACTAAAGCTTTGCGTTCAAATAATCCTTGCAATGTAGTTCGTGCAACAATTCAAGGTTTAGCTTCGCTCAGAAGCGCTGAAGAAGTTGCTGAAACTCGTGGCAAGAGCGTAAAAGAAATTTTAGGTTAAGGAGGCAGCAAAATGGCTACTAAAAAGACAAAGGCTGCAGGCCTTACAATTACTTTGAAAAAAAGTTTAATCGGTTGTAAAGAAAAACAAATTGCTACAGCAATTTCGTTAGGTCTTAAAAAACCGGGTGATTCTACAGTTCAGCCTGATAACGACCAGACTAAAGGTAAAATCGCTAAAATATCTCACCTCGTAGAGGTAACTGAATAATTCTTAAGGAGGTGCGAATAAATGAAACTTCATGATTTAGGTCCGGCTGAGGGTTCTGTAAAAGGTTCAAAAAGAATCGGCAGAGGTCCGGCTTCGGGACAAGGTAAAACCGCAGGTAAAGGTCATAAAGGTCAAAAAGCCCGTTCAGGCGGCGGAGTTCGTCCGGGATTTGAAGGCGGTCAAATGCCTCTCGCAAGACGTGTTCCGAAAAGAGGTTTTAATAACATTTTTGCTAAAAAGACTGTTGCAATCAACTTATCAGCATTAAATGCTTTTGACGATGGCGCAGTAGTTACAAGTGATGCTTTAATCGAAAAAGGTATCATTAAAAAAGCGTTGGACGGCGTTAAAATTTTAGGCAACGGCGAGTTGACTAAAAAATTAACAGTTCAAGTAGCTGCTTTCTCTGCTTCTGCTAAACAGAAGATAGAAGCAGCAGGAGGAAAGGCTGAGGAGGTTTAAAACAATGTTTCAAACACTTCGTAACGCTTGGAGAGTTGCTGATATGCGTAGAAAAATTCTCTACACATTGATGATTTTCCTTGTATTTAGAATCGGCTCTTATCTTCCGGTACCGTTTATTGACGTTGCTTCTTTAAGCAAAGCTGTAAACGATGCGGCTGACGGTAGCATTATGTTTAATTATTTAAACGTGCTTTCCGGTGGCGCTATGGAATACGGCGCATTGTTTGCAATGTCAATTACACCGTACATTAACGCATCAATCATTATGCAATTGTTGACAGTTGCTATTCCTCCGCTTGAAAGATTAGCGCAGGAAGGCGAAGAAGGTCAAAGAAAAATTGCTAAATACACCCGTTTTGCAACAGTAATTCTTGGTCTTATTCAAGGTACTGCATACTGGTGGTGGTTGAGCGCTTCGGGTTATCTTCAGAGTAATATTACTTCGGGATTTGATAAAACCTTTGCAGCAATTGTAATCATTCTTTGCTTCACCGCAGGTTCCGCTTTAATGATGTGGCTTGGTGAAAGAATTGATGAAAAAGGTATCGGCAACGGTATTTCATTATTGCTTTTCGCAGGTATTATTTCAAGACTTCCAAGCGGTATTAACACACTTATAACCCTTATCACAAAGAGTGAGGAAGACGCACTCTTTAAAAACTGGTTAGAAGTAATTATTCTTCTTATAATTTTTGCAGTTGTTATTATCTTCGTAGTTTGGATGCAATTTGCAGAAAGAAGAATTCCTATTCAGTATGCAAAACGTGTTGTAGGCAGAAAACAATACGGCGGTCAGAACTCGCATATGCCTATTAAGGTTAATATGTCAGGCGTTATGCCAATCATCTTTGCAAGTTCTATTCTTATGATTCCTCAACAGGTTTTACAATTCTTCCAGAGCGACTATTCTGCTGTGGCTGAAAAAACCTGGTTTAGAGTTTTAAGCCTTATCAACTATCAAAGTTGGTCATATGCCGTAATTTATTTTGCTTTGATTATCGCTTTTGCTTATTTCTACACATCAATTCAGTACAATCCTGTTGAAATGGCTAATAACCTTAGAAAAAATAACGGTGCAATTCCGGGTATTCGTCCGGGTAAACCGACACAAATATTTATCAAAAATATCTTGTCAAGAATTACCCTTGTCGGTGCTATTTTCTTAGGTATAATCGCTGTTCTTCCTACAATTATGCAACAGTTTATGACTGTAAACATTTCACTTGGCGGTACTTCATTGCTTATCGTTGTAGGTGTTGCTATTGACACCGTTCAACAACTTGAATCGCAAATGATGATGCGTCATTACAAAGGTTTCCTTGATTAATTAAAGAATACTTTTTTGTGAAATGTATAATGAAAGGCAGGAATTAATATGAATTTAATTTTCTTAGGTGCTCCGGGTGCTGGTAAAGGCACTCAAGCAGAAAAAGTAAGCGACAAACTTAATATTCCTACAATTTCAACAGGTAATATTATTCGTGAAGCGCTTAAAAACGAAACTGAAATGGGACTTAAAGCTAAGTCTTTCATTGAATCAGGCAAATTAGTTCCCGATGAAGTTGTTATCGGAATCATCAAAGACCGTTTAGCACAAGATGATTGCAAAAACGGATTCATTCTTGATGGTTTCCCAAGAACAATTCCTCAGGCAAAAGCGCTTGATGAAATGGGCATTCAGATTGACAGAGTTATTGATATTGAAGTAGCAGACGAAAAAATCGTTGAACGTATGTCGGGCAGAAGAGTTTGCCCTGACTGCGGTGCTTCTTATCATATAGAATACAAAAAGCCTGAAAAAGATGGCGTTTGTAACAATTGCGGTGCAGAACTTATTATTCGTAAAGATGATAAGCCTGAAGTTGTTCTTGACAGACTTAATGTTTATCACGAACAAACCGAACCGCTTAAAGATTACTATGCCGAAAAAGGCATTTTAAAAGCAGTTGAAGGACAGGAAGAAGTGGCTGATACAACCGCTTTAACCTTCAAAGCTTTGGAGGATTAAGCATGATAGTGCTGAAAACCGCTCGTGAAATTGAAATCATGAGAGAAGCCGGAAGAATTTCGGCAATGGCACTCAGACTTGTCGGTGAAAATGTGAAACCGGGCATCTCAACTTATGAGTTAGATAAAATTGCATATGACTATATAATCAGTCAAAATGCAACGCCCGGCTTCTTAAACTATAACGGTTTTCCCGCAAGCGCGTGCATATCTATTAATAATCAAGTTATCCACGGCATACCAAACAAAAATACCGTGCTTAAATCGGGCGACATTGTAAGTGTCGACCTTGGTGCAGTATATGAAGGGTATAACGGCGACAACGCTGCCACATTTGCCTGCGGAGAAGTTTGTGATGAGGCAAAGCGGCTGATTGAAGTGACTAAAGACAGCCTTTATAAAGGTATTGAACAAGCACTTGAGGGCGGCAGGCTCGGCGATATATCACACGCAATTCAAGAGTATGTTGAATCTCGTGGTTACTCGGTGGTAAGAGAATTTGTGGGACACGGAGTAGGCACAAAGTTACATGAATCACCTGAAGTTCCAAATTACGGAACCGCAGGTCGAGGCGTACGCTTGATGCCGGGTATGACATTGGCTATTGAACCGATGATAAATATCGGCAAACCCGCTGTAAAAACACTCGGTGACGGTTGGACAGTAGTTACTAAAGACGGCAGTTTATCTGCGCACTTTGAACATAGTGTAGCAATTACCAAAAACGGCCCGATTATTTTAACCGATGCCGACTATTGCAAAAAACAGTAAGGGGGGTTGTAAAGATGGCTAAATCGGATAATATAGAGTTACAAGGCACCGTAGTTGAAGCAATGCCTAACGCAACATTTAAGGTTGAACTTCAGAACGGTCATGTAATCACAGCCCACATTTCCGGAAAACTTAGAATGAACTACATTCGTATTCTTCCGGGCGATAAGGTAACAGTTGAAATGTCACCTTATGATTTAACAAAAGGACGCATTATTTGGCGTTCTAAATAAGTTAAAAACTTAATCCGAAATTTTTATAAAAAAATCGGTCTTTTGTTTATCGAAAGGAATGATTAGGTATGAAGGTTAGACCTTCTGTTAAAAAAATGTGCGAAAAATGCAAAGTCATTAAACGCAAGGGTAAAGTAATGGTTATCTGTGAAAACCCAAAACACAAACAACGCCAAGGCTAAGGCGAAAATGTTTTCGGAGGTGTAATTTAATATGGCACGAATTTCCGGTGTTGACTTGCCTAATAACAAGCGAGTAGAAATTGGACTTACCTATATTTTTGGTATCGGTCTTACAACATCAAAGAAAATTTTGGCTGAAACAGGAGTAAATCCTGACATCAGATGTAAGGATCTTACAGAAGACGATGTTGCTAAACTTCGTGAGTATATCGAACATAATGTAACTGTTGAGGGTGACCTCAGAAGAGATGTTGCGTTTGACATTAAAAGACTCATTGAAATCGGAAGTTACAGAGGAACTCGTCACCGCAAAGGTTTACCTGTAAGAGGTCAAAGATCAAAAACAAATGCAAGAACACGCAAAGGTCCTAAAAAGACTATTGCTAACAAGAAAAAGTAAGAGAGGGTTTAGAGTATGGCAACAAAGGGTACAAAAACAGCATCAACCCGTCGCCGCCGCGAGAAGAAAAATATCGAGCGTGGCAGTGCACATATACAGTCAACCTTCAACAATACTATTGTCACCATTTCTGACACCCAAGGTAACACACTTTCTTGGGCATCAGCAGGCGAACTCGGATTCAGAGGTTCTAAAAAATCTACTCCGTTTGCTGCTCAGTCTGCTGCAGAAACTGCTGCAAAAGCTGCAATGGAACATGGTTTAAAGACAGTTGAAGTATTTGTTAAAGGTCCGGGAGCAGGCCGTGAAGCTGCAATCAGAGCATTGCAGACAGCAGGTTTGGAAGTAAGTCTTATTAAAGATGTAACTCCTATTCCTCACAACGGTTGCCGTCCACCGAAAAGAAGACGCGTATAATTAATTTTAGGAGGTGCTTATTGTATGGCAAGATATACAGGTCCTGTATGCAGACTTTGCCGTAGAGAAGGTGAAAAACTTTTCTTAAAAGGCGAAAGATGCTATTCAGATAAATGTTCTTTTTCTCATAGAAGTTACGCACCGGGCCAACACGGTCAAGGTCGTAAAAAGAACTCCGAGTATGCTACTCAGTTCCGTATGAAACAAAAAGCAAAACGCTATTACGGCGTATTGGAAAATCAGTTCCACAAATATTTTGTTGAGGCTGAAAGAAGACAGGGTATTACAGGTGAAAACCTTCTTCAAATTCTTGAAACCCGTCTTGATAACATTGTTTACAGATTGGGATTTGCAAGCAGCAGAAAAGAAGCACGCCAATTGGTTCTTCATAACCACTTTACAGTAAACGGTAAAAAGGTAAATATTCCTTCTTATCTTGTAAAGGCAGGCGATGTTATCGCAATTAAATCAGGCAGTTTAGACAGCGAAAAAATCAAAGCTGTTCTTGAAACAAACGGTTCACGCCCTGTTCCTGCATGGTTAGAGCGTGACGCAAATGCAAAATCAGGCAAGGTTGTTAATCTTCCTAACAGAGAAGATATTGATACTCCGGTTGAAGAGTCACTCATCGTCGAGTTGTATTCAAAATAATATCTTTTTGTTCGTTGCATTTACATTTATTTGTCGATTATACGACTACAAATTTTAGCGGAATTTAAAATTCTGCTTAAAGGAGGATTCTGAATGATTGAAATCGAGAAGCCAAGAATAGAAGCTGAAGAGTTAGCGGAAGACGGTTCTTACGGAAAATTTTCCATTGAGCCGCTTGAAAGAGGATTTGGTATAACCCTTGGCAACAGTCTTCGTAGAGTATTGCTTTCATCTTTACCGGGTGTTGCAGTTACTTCTATTAAAATTGACGGCGTTGTTCATGAGTTTTCAATAATTCCTGATGTTAAAGAAGATGTTACAGAAATCGTTCTTAACATTAAAAACCTTAATGCAAAAATCAACGGCGAATCGCCGAAAGTTTGCTATATTGAGGCTGAAGGTCCTTGCGAAGTTACCGCAGGTAGCATCAAAAGCGATTCAGAAGTAGAAATTCTTAATCCTGATTTGCATATTGCAACAGTTTCAGAAGGTGGTAAACTCTTTGTAGAACTTACCATTGATAAAGGCCGCGGCTATGTTCCGGCTGAAAAGAACAAACAGGAGCAACCTGTCATCGGCGTAATCCCCGTTGACTCGATTTATACTCCTGTAACAAAAGTGAATTTCAATGTTTCCGACACCCGTGTCGGTCAAGTGACTGATTTTGACAAACTTACAATTGAAGTATGGACTAACGGCACAATATCTGCTACAGATGCAATTGCGTTAGCAGCCAAGGTGCTCACTGAACATCTTAACTTGTTTGTTGAACTCGCAACAGAGATAACACAAGGCGATATTATGGTCGAAAAAGACGATAATGCAAAAGAAAAAGTGCTTGAGATGGTCATTGAGGAACTTGACCTTTCAGTTCGTAGTTTCAACTGCTTGAAGAGAGCAGGTATCAGCACGGTTGAAGACTTGACTCAAAAATCTGAAGAAGATATGATGAAAGTCAGAAATCTCGGTAGAAAATCACTTGAAGAAGTTATTCACAAACTTGAAAGTTTGGGATTCGGACTTCGCAAAGAGGAAGAATAAAAAAACATTCTTTAGTTACACAACTGTAAAGGAGTGAGTTTAAATGCCAGGTACAAGAAAACTCGGCAGAACAAGCGATCAGCGTAAAGCAATGCTTCGTGCTATGGTTACTTTTCTTTATGAAAACGGCAAAGTTAAAACAACAGTAACTCGTGCAAAAGAAGTTCGTAATATGGCTGAAAAATATATTACAATTGCTAAAAAAGGCGATTTAAATGCTCGCCGTCAGGTTATGGCTTTTGTAACCAAGGAAGATGTTGTTTCAAAACTTTTCAACGATATCGCCCCATCTTACAGCGACAAAAACGGTGGTTATACAAGAATCACTAAAATCGGTCAACGTAGAGGCGACGCCGCTGAAATGGCAATTATCGAACTTGTAAAATAAGTTATAATAATTAAAGACCTATCCTTTTGGATAGGTCTTTTTGTATGTTTGTTTATTGGTAAATTGTAAGCATTAAATCGCCGAGAAGTTTTTGATTGTTTATGTAAAAATCGCCTTCGTAACAGTCAATACCAAACGACTTCTTTTGAAACCAGTTAATGTTTTTTGAATTGATGATTATTGTATATTTTTTATTCTTTTGAATTTTTTGATTTTCAATTTTTAATACACAACGATTGTATTGTTTGGTTCTCTTTTTCACGATTTTAAATCGGTCTTGCAACAATGTGTCGGTAAAAACGGTTTTTTCGTTTTCATCAACAATTCTTATTTTTGCAATAGTGTTCTTATTAGCCTTGTTAGCCAAGATGGCTATTTTTTTAACATTGGTATTACTAACAAATTCCTGTTTGATTTCGCCTTTTGAAATATAATTTATATCTTTAACCGAAAAGAGATTTATCGGCAAATTTGCTGATTTTAAATCTCTTAATTTAACATGCGGAACAAAAATAATTGCTAAAATAAGTGCAAAACAGGTAAGTAGCGTTGCAATTTTTTTCGGCTTGGTTTCAAAAACTTTTACATTATCAAACACGCTTATTGCAAAAACGCACAATATTAACTCTTCAAGCAAAAACGGTAAAGAATAAGACTGTTTTGATTCCCAAAATATATAGAATATAAATCCGCCTAATATTGTTATTACCAACGGCATAAGCGAGTATTTTTTCTTCTTTATAATGAAAAATATGCCTAAAATCGAAAAGGTAAGCGAAAAAACTTTAAATCCTTGACAATAAAGCGTAAATAATGCACTTTTTTGCCCTGTGGTGTAAGTTTTTAGTTTTGAATAAGCGTAAGTTGATTTATACCGTGTAGCGATATTGTAAGTGCCGTCAGAAAATGTATTTTGAATTTTTTTCTCAAAATGTTTAATTAATTCAATACCGCTTTTTTGCGAAAGCCTTTTTTTAATCTCCTCAATGTTTCCTTTTTGCTTTTGCGCTTTGGTTTCACCAAAGCTTCTGGTAAGCATAACATCGTTTGTATCAAGAATACCATCGTTTGTAATGCCCATCATAATCCAATGAGTTAGCGGAAAATTATATTTTAAAGTTTTTTCAAAACGACTGTTTGTAAAACTGTTTAAAGCCAAAAATGATAAAGAAACCGTAAGCAACAATGATAGAGAAACTGCGCCCGCCTTTTTAAAGAAATCTTTATTAAATTTGATTTTTGATAAAGTATATATAATAATCGCAATAAGCGGAAAAACGCTTGTAGGTCTGATTAAATAACCTATTGCTGAAAACAAACCAATAAGTGAAGAAAAAATTACTTGTTTTTTAAGAGAGGTTTCTTTTAAAACTCTAAGTCCGAAATAAATAATCGCCATCATAACAGGCAGGCTGAATGTTAATGTGTAAATCCATTGAATATGCGTATAGAATACAGGGTTTAAAGTAAAAAGCGCAAGTGTTTTTACCGCGTTTTTTTGCCCTAAAAGAAGTTTTGCACTTTTAAAAGCGAACAGTATTGCAACAAAAATCAAAACAGCGTTCAACAGTTTTGCCAAGAATACATAGTTTGTGGTTATGTGAAATACTCTAAAATAAATAAAAAGTATCATTGTGAAAAAATTGTTGTTTGAAAAATCACAAAAATACCAATAGTGAGGGTGCGCTTCGTCTACAATAGGGTAACTGCCGTTTGCAAAGCCTATGGCGGTGTCAATGCACCTGTAAGCGTCAGTATTCGGAATTGTATAAACAAACAGCAAAAATACTGCTTCAAGCACAATAAACACAGCAAAAAGCGTATAAGTAATTATTCTCAGTTGAGTATCATTAAGCGTGTTTATGAATTTAAAAAAGAAGAATACCAACACAAATTGAATTGCAAAACAGAGTATTACATAAAATGAATTTGTAAAACTGTATTGATTTACCGCATTTTTTAAAAAAGAAGCAGAAAAAACAAGTGAATTTAATAAAAATAATGCGGTTATTGCCGATAAAATAAGAATAATTTTGTTAGTTAATTTTTTTTGCACAGATTTTGCCTCACTTTAATTCTTCTTCAATAATAAAACGCGGTCTTTGTTTTGTTTCTAAAAATACTTTTCCCACATATTCGCCTATAATTCCTATTGCAATAAGATTTAGACCGCCTATAGCCCAGATTGATACAATAAGGCTGGTCCAACCGCTTACGGCATTGCCCGAAAAATAACTTATTAGCGAATATATAAGTATAATTAAACTTATAAATACAAAAATTATTCCTAAATGAATTATCATTTTTATAGGTTTAATGCTAAGCGAACTTATACCGTCGAAAGCAAAAGAAAGCATTTTTTTAAGCGGATATTTGCTTTTGCCTGCAAATCTTTCATTGCGTTCATAATAAACTTTTGCAGATTTGTAACCGATAAGAGGTACAAGTCCTCTCAAAAACAAATTTACCTCTTTAAATTCAAACAGTTTTTCAAGAGCATTTTTACCGAGCAGGCGGTAATCGGCATGATTAAAAACAACTTCTGCGCCCATAAAATTCATAAATTTATAGAATCCTTCGGCGGTTACGCGTTTAAAAGCAGAATCTTTTTCTCTTTTATTTCTTACGCCGTAAACTACTTCATAACCATTTTCATATTCTCTAATAAAGTCGTCAATTGCGTTTATGTCGTCTTGTAAATCCGAATCCATAGAAATTACCGCATCGCAATTTCCTTTTGCACAATAAAGTCCTGCTAACAGCGCATTCTGGTGTCCGCGGTTTCGTGAAAGTTTGCAACCTGAAAATAAGTTGTCTTTACTGTGCAATTGCTCGATTATTTCCCAAGTGTTATCTTGCGAGCCGTCATCAACAAATATAACTTTACTGTCAGCGGTAATGTTTTTATTATTAATTAATTCTGTGAATTTTTCTTTTAACCTTTTTGAAGTTTCAAAAAGCACTTCGCTTTCATTATAACAAGGTATTACAATAAAAAGTTTTGTCATATCAAATATTCCTTTCAGTTGTTCTACTTATATAGTGTCTGTTTTTTCTGAAAAAGTTTCAAAAAAATAAAAAAACGGCATAACGAAAAGATGACAGCTAACGCTGTCTTCTTTTCTAAAATGGAGTATATAATGAAAAAACTTAAAGAGGAATAGCAATTTAAGTAGATACTAAACTTATTTAGATGTTTTTGTATCTTTTTTAGCAACTGTTTTTTTAGCCGGAGCTTTTTTAGCAGGTGCTTTTTTAGCAACAGGAGCTTTTACTTCTGCTTTTTTTGTTTCGGTTTTTTTAGCAACCGGCTTTTTAGCAGGTGCTTTTTTTGTTTCGGTTTTTTTAGCAGGAGCCTTTTTTGCTGCGGTTTTCTTAACAGGTTTTAAAGCAGATGCTAAAACAGAAACAACTGTTTCATCACCGAAAACGCTAATATCTTTAGCAACAGTACCTTTTGAAAGTTTTGTGATTGATGCAGCAGATGCTGTAAGCGCTGCATTGTTATCAACATAATCATAAGGTTCTACTGCGTAGTTACCATTTTTATATTCAATATAGAAAGTGCCGCCGCAATCCTCATCGGTCATTGTGATTTGTACTGCAAAGTCAGCATTGAATTTTTTGGTATTTGCTTTTTCAAAAGCTGTCTTTAAGGATTGAAATTTTTCTGCATAAGTCATAATAAACACATCCTTTTTTGTATTCTTTGTCTAAATTATACACGATAAATTGTGCAATGTCAACAAGTTTTTGGTTTTTCTCTCTTTTGGCGTAATTTCACAGATTTAAACATTATTTTTTGTGCAAAATGCCTATATCATCGTGATTTTAATTAAAATGCAAAAATAATTCTTGCAATATTATCAAATTTACTTTATTATAATAAGTAAGAGTTATTTTAAGGAGGAAAGATTTATGAAATTTGGACATTTCGATGATAAGTCGAGAGAATATGTAATTACTGAGCCTAAAACCCCTTATCCTTGGATAAACTATCTCGGTAACAAAGATTTCTTTGGTCTTATTTCAAATACTTCGGGAGGTTACTGTTTTTATAAAGACGCAAAACTTCTTCGTCTTACTCGTTACAGATACAACAATGTACCTACCGATGACGGCGGTATTTACTTTTATATTAATGAAGGCGGTAACGTTTTCAACCCAGGTTGGAAACCCTGCAAGGCTGACTATGAGAATTATGAATGTCGCCACGGTCTCGGTTATTCGGTAATTTCATCTACCGTAAACGGACTTTGCGCAGAGCAAACCTCTTTTGTTCCGCTTGAAACTACCGCTGAGGTTCACAGACTTAAATTTACAAATAAAACAGAAAACGATAAAGAGTTTACTGTTTATTCTTTTGTTGAATTCTGCCTTTGGGACGCAAACGACGATACAACTAACTTCCAAAGAAACTTCTCAACAGGTGAAGTTGAGGTAATCGGCAGCACAATTTACCACAAAACCGAGTACAGAGAGAGAAGAAACCATTACGCTGTTTTCTCTTGCAACGAGGAAATTGACGGTTTTGATACTGACAGAGAAAGCTTTATCGGCTTGTACAACGGATTTGACAAGCCTGATGTTGTTTTTGAAAATAAATCCAAAAATTCTGTTGCTTCGGGCTGGTCGCCGATAGGTTCACATTCAAAGAAAATTACTTTGAAAGCAGGCGAAACAAAATCGCTCGTATTCGTTCTCGGCTACTGTGAAAACCCGAAAGATGATAAATGGGAAGCACAGGATGTTATTAATAAAAAACCTGCAAATGAGTTGCTCGCTAAATTTAAAACGGATGATGATGTTGAAAACGCTTTGGCAGAATTGAAGGCGTATTGGAACAATCTTTTATCTACATATTCGGTAAAATCAAGCGATGAAAAACTTGATAGAATGGTTAATATCTGGAACCAGTATCAATGTATGGTTACATTTAATATGTCGCGCTCGGCTTCTTATTTTGAGTCGGGTATAGGCAGAGGAATGGGCTTTAGAGATTCTTCGCAGGATTTATTAGGCTTTATACACCTTATTCCTCAGCGTGCAAGAGAGAGAATTCTTGATATTGCCGCAACTCAAATGGAAGACGGCTCTGCATATCACCAGTATCAACCGCTCACCAAAAAAGGTAACAACGACATCGGTAGCGGATTTAACGATGACCCGCTCTGGCTTATCTTTGGCGTTGCCGCTTATATTAAAGAAACAGGCGATTTTACTATTCTTGATGAAATGGTGCCGTTTGATAATGATGAGTCAAAGGCACAAACACTTTTAGTTCACTTAAAACGCTCATTTGACCATGTTACAAACAATTTAGGACCTCACAAATTACCGCTTATCGGTAGAGCTGACTGGAACGACTGCCTGAATCTTAACTGTTTCTCAGAGAATCCAGGCGAATCTTTCCAAACATTCGGACCGAGCGAAGGTCCTGTAGCTGAATCGGTATTCATTGCAGGAATGTTCGTAGCCGTTGGCCCTGATTATATCAGAATGTGCGAAGAAAAAGGACTTAAAGATGAGGCAAAGCAAGCACAAAAAGCGGTTGACGAAATGACCGAAGCAGTACTCACAGCAGGCTGGGACGGCGAATGGTTTGTTCGTGCGTATGACGCATATAGCAACAAAATCGGCTCTAATGAGTGTGATGAGGGTAAAATCTTTATCGAGCCTCAAGGCTTCTGCGTAATGGCTGGTATCGGCGTTGAAGACGGCAGAGCGTTAAAAGCGTTGCAGTCGGTTGAAAAATATCTTGACACAAAATACGGTATTGTGTTGAATTCGCCGTCTTATACAAAATATCATATCGAACTCGGTGAAATTTCTTCTTATCCTCCGGGATATAAAGAAAACGGCGGTATTTTCTGCCACAACAACCCGTGGATTTCGATTGCTGAAACATTAGTCGGCAGAGGTAACAGAGCGTTTGAGGTATATAAAAAGACCTGCCCTGCTTATCTTGAAGAAATTTCAGATATTCACAGAACAGAGCCTTATGTTTACTCGCAGATGATTGCCGGCAGAGATGCTAAAAATCACGGTGAGGCTAAAAACTCGTGGCTCACAGGTACAGCCGCTTGGACATTCTATAATGTATCTCGTTTCATTTTGGGTATTAAACCTGATTATGACGGACTTGTAGTTGACCCTTGCTTGCCTGATGATATTACTGAATTTACAGTAGTTCGTAAATTCAGAGGCGATACTTATAACATTACTGTTGACAACAGCGCAAAAGCCGAAAAAGGCGTTGCAAAACTTATTGTTGACGGCGAAGAAGTGCCATTTGGCCCAATCGCCCCAATCGGCAATAAAGTAAGAGAAGTAAAAGTTATTATGGGATAATAAATATCATATTAAAACACCGCTCTAAAATTAGAGCGGTGTTTTTGTGTACGAGTTTTTATACTACAATGAATTTAAACCCGTTTTTATTTGCGTATTTTTCTGCAGCCGAGCCTTTTTTACCTTTAATAGTAAAGCCTTTTAATTTATAGCTATATTCATATCCATCAAAGCCAAACGCCGAATTGCCAATCTTTTTAACATTTTTAGGAATGGTTACAGTTTTTAATTTTTTGCAACCATAAAATGCACCTTTATCAATCTTTTTAACATTTTTACCGAATTTTACAGTTTTTAATTTTGAGCAACGACAAAATGCCCAATCACCAATACTTGTTGCACTATTTGGTATTTTATATGATTTTGCAGTTTTACCTGCAGGGTAGCAGATAATTTTTGTTTTCTTTTTATTAAACAAAACACCTTTTTTAGAAGTAAAATTTTTATTCTTTTTATCAACTTTAATGTTTTTTAATGAAGTGCAATCATCAAATGCCCAATTGCCAATCGATTTAACTTTTTTACCAAGTTTTACAATTTTTAATTTATCGCAATATTGAAATGTACACGCGCCAATTTTTGTTACACTATTTGGTATTGTTATGCTTTTTAATGATGTGCACTCTCCAAATGCTCTATTACCAATTTTTTTAACTTTTTTACCAAGTTTTACAATTTTTAATTTATCGCACCATTCAAATGTACTATCACCAATACTTTTAACACTCTTTGGTATTGTTATGTTTGTTAATGAGCAACAACCCCAAAATGCACTATTGCCAATACTTGTTACGGTGTTTGGTATTGTTATGCTTTTTAATGCGCAACCACAAAATGCACTATTGCCAATACTTGTTACGGTGTTTGGTATTGTTACGCTTTTTAATGATGAGCAACTCGAAAATGCATTATTACCAATGCTTGTTACACCATTTTTTATTATAACAGTTTTGATTTCTGAAGAAACATCATAAGAACAAGAAGTCAAGTCTCCCAAACCGTCGTTAAACATTTTTCCTGTTCCGCTTATAGTAAGTTTACCGTTAGAGCTGTTAAAAGAATATTTAACATTTTTGCCACATTTGCCTTTTAATGTATATGCGCTAACGCTAACCGCCATTGGTATAATGGTAAGAACCATTATAAGACTTAGAATAATTGATATAGTTCGTTTCATTATAATTTCTCCTTTTTTAAATGAGTGTTGTTTTAAAATGAATAGGTTTTATATTTTCTTAAATTTAAAACCGTGTTTCTTTGCATATTTTTGTGCAGCCGAGCCTTTTTTTCCTTTAATAGTAAAGCCTTTTACTTTTTTATCCTTATAATTAACCCAACAAAAGCCAAATGCACGCTCGCCAATGCTTGTTACGCTCTTTGGTATTGTTATGCTTTTTAATGAGTCGCAATCATAAAATGCACCTTCATCAATCTTTTTAACATTTTTACCGAATTTTACAGTTTTTAATCTTAAGCAATGATAAAATGCACCATCGCCAATCTTTTTAACTTTTTTACCTATTTTTACAGTTTTTAATTGTGAGCACTTTTGAAATGCATAATCACCAATACTTGTTACACTGTTTGGTATTGTTATGCTTTTTAATGAGTAGCAAAAAGAAAATGCTCCGCTACCAATCTTTTTAACTTTTTTACCAAGTTTTACAGTTTTAAAATCGCAACCTTCAAATGCATTATTGCCAACACTTGTTACTCTATTCGGTATTGTTATGCTTTTTAATGCGCAACCACAAAATGCACTATTGCCAATCGATTTAACTTTTTTACCAAGTTTTACGGTTTTTAAATTATAGCATTCATAAAATGCATAATTGCCAACACTTGTAACACCATTTTTTATTATAACAGTTTTTATTTCTGAAGAAAGATCATAAAAAGGCGAGTCTGCCACACTGTAATTATACATTTTTCCTGTTCCGCTTATAGTAAGTTTACCGTTAGAGCTGTTAAAAGAATACTTAACATTTTTGCCACATTTGTCTTCTAATGTGTATGCGCTAACACCTGTTGCTATTGGAATAACCGCAAACACCATTATTAAACTTAAAATAATTGCTAAAGTTTTTTTCATTTTTGAAAACCCTCCATAAAATAAATAGTTTTTTCACAAACACGAGTTTGTTTTTGTGCATATGTTATGTTTGTGTTATAAATTATAACATATTATATAATGTGATGTCAAGTTATAATTTAACAGAGGTGATAAAATGAATGAGAAGCTGATTATTCAAAAGAAAAATCTTCGTGGCGAAGACGGTTATAAAACTTTTTCAATTCGCATTAAAGATGATACTGTTAAAAAACTTGACAATCTTTCAAAAAGCACCAATCGTTCACGCAATGAATTAATTAACCTTTTGCTTGATTTTGCAATAAGCAATTGCGAGGTTGAATAAATATAATGTTATTTGGAACGCATTCGGCGTTCCTTTTTTAAGTTAATCCGAAAATATATAAATATTCGTAGGGCGGTGCCTTGGTGCCGCCTGTCGAGAGCCTCGACACCCAACACTTCGGCAAATTGGCCGTCCCTGTTAAGGTAAGGGGGACGGCTTTAGCGGTGGAAGGGTTGTAAAAACAACACCTCATCCGAGTTTTGCTTTGCAAAACCCACCTTCTCCTCGAGGAGAAGGCTTTTTTAGTTTGTGCGAAGTTTAATAACGGGACGTGTGGGAATCCGACCCCTACACCGTTTCTTTAAATTATGTTGTAGGGGACGGCTTACGGTGCGTCCCGTTAAAGTTTGATAAAAACATCTAAAAAGGTCATTCCGAGCAACGCGAGGAATCTCATCGATGGGATTCTTCACTTCGTTCAGAATGACCTTGTGTTTTTGTTCAGGATTTAATTTTTATTGCATTGTTATTTTGACATATTTTGCGGACAAGTTCAATATAATAATATATGGTAATGTTTGATTTGTAAAAAATGCACTAAAAAAATAACTATCTTTATTAAAACTACATAAAGTTATGAAAAAGTTTCAAAAAATTGTTGATTATTCTGCATAAAATTGTTATAATTAACTAAATAATAGTATAGGGATATTGGAGGAAATATTTTGAATAACATAAAGGAACATAAAAACGATATGGCGCCTTATTTTTTTCATCAGGGAACTTCTACAAGGGCTTATGAGTATTTAGGCGCGCATTTTTGCGAAATTGAGGGCGAACAAGGCGTTTTGTTCAGAGTTTGGGCGCCTCACGCTGTCAGCGTTTCGGTTGTAGGCTGTTTTAACGACTGGAACGACAACGCTCACTTTATGCAAAGAAGTGAAGACGGCGAAGTTTTTGCACTTTTTATTAAAGGTGTAAAACAATATGACGCTTATAAATATTGCATTGTCGATAAAAAGGGCGAAAAGCATTTTAAGGCTGACCCTTACGCTTTTCACAGCGAAACACGCCCCGGCAACGCATCAAAAGTTTATGATATTAGCGGTTTTAAATGGAGCGATTCCGATTTTGTTAACAAACGCAGTAAAACCAACATAATGAACCAGCCAATTAACATTTACGAGGTGCATTTGGGCTCGTGGAAAAAATGTGAAAACGGCGATTATTTTGACTATGTTAAACTTGGTAAAGAGTTGTCTGATTACTGCGTTAAAATGGGCTATACTCACATTGAACTTATGCCTGTTTTGGAGCACCCGTTTGACGGCTCTTGGGGCTATCAGGTAACGGGCTATTTTGCTCCGACATCACGCTACGGCACCCCGAAAGATTTTATGAAATTTGTCGACATTTGCCACAGCAAAGGTATCGGCGTTATTATGGATTGGGTGCCAGCTCACTTCCCGCGTGACGCTCACGGACTTCGCCAATTTGACGGCGAGCCGCTTTATGAATATGAGGACCTGAGAAAAGGCGAAATGAAAGAATGGGGTACTTGTGTTTTTGATTTCGGTAAAAAAGAAGTTATTTCGTTTTTGATTTCAAATGCGGCTTATTGGATTAACGAATATCATATTGACGGACTCAGGGTTGACGCCGTTTCATCAATGCTTTATCTTGATTACGGCAGAAAAGACGGCGAATGGGTGCCGAATATTTACGGTAAAAACGAGAATTTGGAAGCGATTGAATTTTTCCGACTTCTTAATAAAATGATTTTAACTGAATTTCCTAATGTAATGATGATTGCAGAGGAGTCGACCGCTTGGCCGAGCGTTACTAAACCGGGCGAAGACGGCGGTTTGGCGTTCAACTTTAAATGGAATATGGGCTGGATGAACGATATGCTTTCTTATATGTCGCTCGACCCTTATTTTAGAAAAGACAACCACAACAAACTTACTTTCAGTTTCTTTTACGCTTTTTCGGAAAACTTTATTCTTCCGATTTCGCATGATGAGGTTGTTCACGGCAAATGCTCGCTTATCGGCAAAATGCCGGGACTTTATCATGATAAATTTAAAAATTTAAGAGCGTTTTACGCTTATATGATGGCGCACCCCGGTAAAAAGTTAATCTTTATGGGTCAAGAATTTGCTCAGTTTATTGAGTGGAATTATGAACAACAACTTGACTGGCTGTTGCTTGATTATGAAATGCACAAAAAAATGCAAGACTATGTAAAAGTGATTAATAGAATTTATCTTGAAAAACCTGCGCTTTGGGAAAACGATTATAATTGGGACGGATTTTCCTGGATTTCTTCTGATGATAATGAGCAAAGCGTTATTGCATTCAGAAGAATTGACAACAAGAAAAAAGAGGTTATCACAATTTGCAATTTCGTTCCTGTTGAGCGTGAGAGTTATAAAATAGGTGTTCCCGAAAAAGGAACATATACGGTGATTTTAAATACCGATGATAAAAAGTTCGGCGGTGAGGGCGTTACTATTAAGAAAACCTATACCGCAAAAGCGGAGCCTATGCACGGACTTGATTATTCGATTGATTTGAAATTACCGCCACTTTCGGCTTTGTATCTTGAAAAGCAAACGAGTAAAAAATCAAAAGGCAAAACCAACTGTTAGAAAGGAGTTATTATTAATATGAAAAGGAAAACAGAGTGCGTAGCAATGTTGCTCGCAGGGGGAGAGGGCAGCCGACTCGGCGTACTTACAAGAAAAGTTGCAAAACCTGCAATTCCGTTTGGAGGAAAATATAGAATTATCGATTTTCCGCTTTCAAACTGCATTAATTCGGGTATTGAAACAGTAGGTGTTTTAACTCAATATCAACCACTCGTGCTTAACAGTTATATCGGCTCGGGCGCGCCGTGGGATTTGGACAGAGTTTACGGCGGTGTTAGAATTTTACCGCCTTATCAGAAAAAGGTTGGTACTGACTGGTACAAAGGCACCGCAAACGCAATTTTTCAAAATATTTCGTTTATTGAGTATTACGACCCTGAATATGTGCTTATTTTATCGGGCGACCATATTTATAAAATGGATTACTCGAAAATGATTAAATATCATGAAGAGCGAAATGCAGATTGCACAATCGCTGTTATGAGCGTTCCTATGGAAGAGGCGCCAAGATTTGGTATTATGAACACCAATGACGACAACAGCGTTTACGAGTTTGAGGAAAAACCACCACAGCCTAAATCAAATAAGGCTTCAATGGGTGTTTACATTTTCAATTGGAAAGACCTTAAAAAATATCTTATTCAAGATGAAGAGGACCCGAATTCTTCAAACGATTTTGGTAAAAATATTATTCCTGCAATGCTTGCTGACGGCAAAAAACTTTTCGCCTATGAATTTGAGGGCTATTGGAAAGATGTCGGCACAATCGACAGTTTGTGGGACGCAAATATGGATATTTTAAATCCAAACATTCCGCTTGACCTTGATGATAGAAATTGGAAAATTTACGCGAGAAATCGCGCTTTACCACCTCATTTTGTAGCGGCGGGCGCAAAAATTCAAAACTCGCTTATTGCTGACGGTTGCGAGGTTTACGGCAAAGTTTACGACACCGTTTTATTCTCGGGCGCAAAGGTTGAAAAAGGCGCTGATGTAAGTTATTCGGTAATAATGCCGGGCGCTGTTGTAAAATCGGGCGCTGTTGTTAAATATTCAATTGTCGGACAAGATGCGGTTATTGAAAAAGGCGCGAAAGTGGGCGCAAGTCCCGAAGAGTTTAAAAACTCGGTTGAAGATTGGGGAATTGCGACAATAGGCCCTAATTATGTTGTTAAAAAAGATGAAAAAGTTAAACCAAAAGAAATGTTAGAGGTTAAATAAGGAGGTGTCGCAAATGATTGGAAAAAATGTTTTAGGAATAATTTTCTGCAACTCGCAGGATACAGTTTTAAATGAATTAACATCGGTTCGAGCAGTAGGCTCGGTGCCGTTTGGTGGCAGATACCGCCTTGTTGACTTTGCTTTGTCGCAACTTGTAAATTCGGGCATTTCAAAAGTAGGCCTTGTTACAAAGCAAAATTTTAGGTCGCTTGCCGACCATATCGGAAGCGGTCGCCCTTGGGATTTGGCTCGTAAAAACGGCGGTCTTTCAATGATTACCCCGTTTTCAATCGAGGGCGCAACTTTTTACAAAGGCAGAATTGACGCTTTAAACGGCGCAATGGACTACCTTGAAACCGCCAAAGAAGAATATGTTGTTTTAGCCTCGGCTAATGTAGTTTCATCGTTTGAAATTGAAAATATGGTTGATGAACACATTAAAAGCGATGCCGATATTACAGTAGCTTATAAAAAAGATATTGAGGCGAGCCATTATTTAAGAATTGCTGACGGCAAATTAGTTTCGGCTAAAAAAACAGCCGATGAAAATAAAAACGGTTTTCTTGAATGTTTGGTAATTAAAAGAGAGTTGTTAATGCTTTTGGTAAGAGAGGCTTCAAGCCATAACTATACCGATTTTGTTACCGATATTCTTAACAGAAAAGCGAAAAAATTACAAATTAACTGCTTTGAAGTTACCGATTATGCGAAAATTGTTACAACCGTTCAAGAGTTTTTTGAAACCAATATGGATATGATTGATTCTGACATTCGCAAAGAATTGTTTAGTCTTGAAAATCCTGTTTTCACAAAACTTCGTGATGAAATGCCTTCAAAATACGGCTTTAACTCGGTTGTTGAAAATTCGCTTATCGCCGAGGGTTGCACAATTGAGGGCGAGGTTAAAAACTCTATTATATTCCGTGGCGTAAAAATCGGCAAAGGCGTTAGGGTTGAAAATTGTATTATTATGCAGTCGTGCGAAATCGGCGACAACACACAGCTTGATTATGTTATTGCCGATAAAAATGTTGTGTTTAAAGAGGGCAGAACCTTAATGGGTTGCCGTTCGTTCCCAATGGTAATCGGCAAAGGCTTGACTGTTTAAAGTTTTTACTTAAATTTAATAAATTCAAAGTCCCTCAAATTTTTTTGAGGGACTTTACGCAAAAAAAGGTGGAGAACAAATAATGAAAAAGATTTTTAGTTTGGTAATAGTTTTTGTATTATTAATGAGTTCATTTGCAATTTCTAATGTTGATGCAGTTTCATCAACAAAATATTTGTACGATTATGACAGCGGTTTGAGTGCTTCTTTCATAACCGGTACAAAAATGAACGAGTTGTTGGGTCAAAAAGATTCACCGTCAAAAGATTATGCGGCTGAAGACACAAAAGAGGGCGCATCTAAAAAGTATAACGACAATAAATCGGCAACTTTGGCAATAACAGGCGAGCAATATTCTGCAAACCTTGAAATCCCAGTTACTGATGATATGAGAAATATTTATAAAGATAATCATGAGCTTAAAGCGTCGTTATATCTTTCAAAATCGCTTACAAAAGATAATAAATTCACTT
>CACXOM010000007.1 GCA_902769255.1 Oscillospiraceae bacterium | reverse complement strand
GCAAAGGAAAAGCCTACATAGACCTCGCCGCCGAGCATATGTTATCGTCTCCGGATACTGCTTTCCAAATTGTAAACGGCGCATATGAGAAAATGCTGATTGAGCTTGCGATTGATGAGTACATCCATATTGTAGAGCTGCGGTTGACATCCGCTGACAATAACTCAGTCACCTATGAATACTGTGCCGATCATAACAATGACTGGGGCAAAATCCACTATACCCTCGGCGAAGACGATTACGATGTCAAACGATATATCTATGCCGACAAAAAGGGTGGCTTCTATTTCGCCTACTCAGGCGAGTGGATTATGAAAAATACAAATAGAGAGCACATACCTAAATATATGGTTATGGAAACAACAATTTCAGAAAAAGTGGCTCAGCAAAATTTCACTACCGTGATGACAAGAGAAGCGAGAAACGAAGTTGACCATGTTTAACTGATTATCTGAAATAACGAAAATGTCACCTGAAATAGATACAATATTATTTACGGATGTAATTATCATAATAAAAAAGTGTTTCTTATAGTGATATTAAAAAAACAAAGCTTATGAATTCAAATGAGTTCATAAGCTTTTTAACATATTTCTTGTTCTCTGCTGTCAAAGAGATCGCAATCAAAAAATTCACGAACGGTTATTTCAAGACCGTCACATATTTTCTTTATAGAAACAACGCCCGGATTTTGACTTTTTTCATTTAGCATACTATAAATCGTAGAGGGTGCAACACCAGAAATATTAGCTAAAGCGTTAATGGCAATATGCTTTTCCTCACACAATTGAAGTATTCTTTTGGCAACTGCTTCTTTTGTATTCACCGGCGCACCTCCTTATTACATAAAATTTTGGAATTAATGCGATATAATATGCAATAAAGAGCGAAAATTATACAAGAAAAGTTTGCGATATGTCGAAAATGGTGTTGACATCTGTAAACATTTGTATTACAATAATAACGTTGGATAATAACAGCAATATTGTGGAGGTGTATAATCTTGGCTGGTAAAAAATTATTTATACCATCAAAACGCTATAAGGGTGATACCTCTGTTGTGTCCGCAAGATTACCAAACGAATTAATAAAGGATTTGGATCGAATTGCAGAGGACACTGGACGAAACAGAAATGAAATAATTATGTTATGTCTGGAATTTGCAATTGATAATCTTGAAACAGATACAGATGGAAAAGAGGGGTAAGATGAGAAAGCACGGGATAATTCTATCGGTATATTCGATTATTGCAGCGTTATATATCGCTTTATCGCTAATTTTGACTACTGATAGGAATACGATATTTTGGATCGGCTTTGCAATGGTGCTGTTTGCGGTTGGCTTAACCGCAGTTATAACAGTAGTGACTAATCGAAAAAGAAGTTCGGCATTTCCGTTGGAAATTTCGATGGTGGCTTTTTCTGCAATTTATGTTGATGTTGTGATTGCTATCAACATTTTGTTCGGGTTCATATTTAACACTGCTGTTAATATATTCATAAGTATTCATTTGATGTGTATGGCCTTATACGCAATAATTACCGTCTTGATGTTTGCAACCAAGAATCTGGTAATAAAACAAAACAATCAAGTAAACGGTAAAATATGTGAAATGCAAATTCTCATATATGAATTTGAAAAAATTAAAACAAAACTTATAGATATGCAGCTCGAATCAAAGAAGAAGGCTTTGCCGCTTATAGATAGCCTTCTTGATGAGTTAAGATTTTCAGATTTCGGTCTAACGGTCGATGTCTCCGATATAGACACACGGCTTCGCTCTATGGCTGAGATGCTTTCTGCGGAAGTTGATAATTTGGTTTTAATTAAATCTGATGATATCACAAGCATGGAAGCCATTATCAACGATATCAAAAAAGTCGTAAAAGATAGAAACATGCAAATCAGATTGATGAGCAGTAGTATTTGAGGGGGAAACAAAAAATGGCAATTGTAGAAGTAGTTAAGTATAACGGTAGTCCGGATGTGTTCGCTTGGAAATACCCGAGTGAAGAATTAGGTACTTGGACACAACTGATTGTTAATGAGTCGCAAGAAGCGATACTTTTTAAGGGTGGTAAAGCACTGGATGTGTTCCAGAGTGGTCGTCACACTTTAGAAACCGCCAATATTCCGATTTTAAATAAGATTATCAATCTTCCCTTCGGTGGTCGTTCACCGTTTACTGCGGAGGTTTGGTACATAAATAAGGTAAACTCACTTGATATCAAGTGGGGCACAGCTTCACCAATTCAATTGCAGGACCCTAAATATTCTGTATTTATCCCTGTCAGAGCTTTCGGACAGTTTGGAATTAGAATTGAAAACTCCAAACAGTTCCTCGTTAAATTGGTTGGAACTCTTTCTGTATTTGATAAAACCAATATTCTTAAATATTTCCGCGGTTTATATCTTACAAAGGTAAAAGATGCGATTTCCTCTTATTTGGTACATAAACAAATAAGCATTATGGAGATCAATGCTTATATTGAAGAACTCTCCACATATCTACAAGAAAAGATGCAGCCCGTACTTGAAGAATACGGCATAAAACTTGTTAACTTTTATGTTAATGACATCAGTGTTCCCGAAGATGACACGGCTGTAAAGAAACTCAAAGATGCTCTTGCAAAGAAGGCCGAGATGAATATCATTGGATATAACTATCAGCAAGAGCGCTCCTTTGATACATTGGAAGGTGCAGCAAAGAATCCCGGAACTTCCGGAGATCTTATGGGCGCAGGTTTAGGCCTTGGAATGGGCGTGACTATGGGCGGTGCAGTTGGCGGTCAATTTGGTGGAATTGCAAAAACGCTTGATACAAATGCCGAAGATACAAAATCTTGCCCTTTGTGCGGTGCTATAATGCCTAAGAGCAAACGGTTCTGCTCTGATTGCGGTTGTGATACCGACAAAAAAGCAGATAAAAAAGCAAAGGATACTGTAAAATGCAGTAACTGCGGCTTTGAGTATAAAAACACCATGAAGTTCTGTCCCGAGTGCGGCGACAAATATAATCCCTGCCCCAAATGCGGTGCGGATTTGCCTGCAGGTGCTGTAACATGCACATCCTGCGGATATGAGGCTCCTCAGCCTTGCCCTCACTGTGGTGCTGCTCTCCCCAGTAAGAATACAAGATTCTGTCCCGAATGCGGTAAGTCTTTAATAAAAACTTGTCCCTCTTGTAATTCTCCGATAACCGGTACTCCCAAATTCTGCCCTGAGTGTGGTACAAAAATAGAGTAAGGTAAAGGTGATAACAATGAGGAAACTCAAAAAGAATTTAATTTCTACATTTGGTTTTTTGCTGCTCATCGCCTTAACGGTTGCAATATATTATTTACTTCCATACGAAAAATTGCTGATGGATAAAACCACTTTGTTTGGTGTCATAGTTTCGGAAGTGATTACTTTCTTGGGAACTCTATTCTATAACACCGTTTCTGGCAAAAAGAAACTTACGATGACTGCAGGGGGGTATACAATACTTTTCGGTTATCAGGTTTTAGTTATTGCATTATCGATGTTGTTTGCTTTTTATTACAGAAATGCAATTGCAACATATAAAATTATATTTGTTTGCCTAACCGGAGTATTTTTAATTTCGTCAGTCTTAGTATATTTCTTCGGCAAGAAAGTTTCTGATAAAGCTAATGCCGTTGATAACGCTTGCCGCTTTTTTAAAGCACTGGAATATAAAACAGAAAGCTTAAACTCTATCGATTGCGAAAAAAACATTCATGGCGAGCTTAAAAAAATAGATGATGCAGTAAGAAGTTGCGATCAGAGTGTTTGCGTTGATACTGATAATCTAATAGATGAGAGCGTTAATACTTTGTTGAAACAGTTGAATGTTAAAGAAAGAAATAACGACAGAGTTCTTGAAATTTGCGAAAAAACAATGTGCCTTATTAAGCAGAGAAACGCTGAAGTGAGCAGATTGAAAATCGGAGGTATATAATTTATGGCATTAAATAGTGTTGAATCTGCAATTAACAAAGTGAAAGCTAAAGGTACCGTTCAAAGAGTCTTTGGTTGGATATTAGCCATTTTTAATGGTTTCATTGCTTTTGTTGGGTGTGCAACATCCGGATTTAAAGAAGCGCTTGATGTAACAATGGTGTTGTTTTTTTCGGCAATAGCTGCGGCAGGCGTTTGGCTAATTATTAAGGGAAATAAAAAGTTTAAGTTAATAAAAACTTTTTCTGATTATTCGGCAAGACTTGCTGCGGATCCGGAAAAATCAATCGATTTGTTGGCGTCTGCAACCGGCGTTACCGTTGCTACTGCAACAAAAAATATTAGCGATATGATAGCAACTGGTTTCTTCCCTAATTGCTATCTTGACGGGCAACGAAATAAATTAGTATTTCCAACCATGCAACCACAATCACCGACTACTGCTAATGGGTCCAATGTACAATCTCAAAGTGTGAAATATACAACGGTACAGTGCAAAGGTTGCGGTGCAACAAATAAGATTGTCTCGGGAACGGTAGGCGAATGCGAATTCTGCGGATCGCAGATTTCAGAATAGGAGGGTGAAGAAAATGCAGAAAAAATCTTTTTCATGGGGAATTATTGCATTAATGTTCTTTCTGTTTTTCCCCATTGGTATTTGGATGTTAGTTAAAAAGATGACGGACGAAAAATTTAACTATATCAAAAACGGAAAGTCTTTAAAAATTTTAGCTTGGATATTGATAGGCTTTGCTGTAATGTACTTGATTATGGGTATCACCGGTGAACTTGAAACTGAAGATGGATCAAGTGTTGTGGGTGGCGTTATTGTAATGCTTATGATCTTCGGCGGCGGTGGTGCTTTTGCATTGTATAAAGCTTATTCGTACATAAAGAAAGGCACAAAGTACAACAGATATGTTTCCATTATCAACAGTAGCAATGATACATTAATCGATAATATTGCTGCCGCTTATCCTACTTCTTTTGAACAAGCGGCAAAGGATTTACAGTCAATGCTTGATGATGGGTATTTTATGAATGCGTATGTGGATTTAAACCGCAGAGAGCTGATAATGCCACCAAAAGCAACAACTGTTAATGTTGCCGTAAATCAAAACACTTCGCCTTCATATGGTCAACCTACGAGTGTAAAATGCAAAAATTGTGGCGCAACAAATACAGTTGTGCCAGGCACTGTGAACGAATGTGAATATTGCGGTTCACCACTGTAAAAGAGGTGTAAAGATTGACTTGGGTATGGTTAATAGTTGAATGGGTAGTAATAGTCGGAGGATTGTTTTTGTTTGCTTTTTTTGCAAATAAAAAGAGAAAAAGACAGTCTCAAATATATTCTATAATAGTTGATGCAGACGGTGAAACAATTCCGATGCAAAATATAATGAGTGCGCTTCAAATGGATTTTTCTACTGTTTCAAAGGATATTAATGCTATGTCTATAAACGGTAACTATCCATTATTGAGGAATTCTCATATAGACATAGGAAAACAAATTTTAGTTATATCTAAAGACAGATTAGAAAAGCAACGCAGAAAAACTTCAAAAATCAACAAGAAACATTCCGCTACAGATCTAACTGTAATTGAGTGCAAACATTGCGGTGCAAAAAATAAAAAAGGCTCTTCGAGTGAATGTGAATACTGTGGTTCACCACTGTAAAATTTAGGGGGAAAAAGATATGAAATGTAATGCATGTGGTTTTGAATTTGAAGGAAAGTTTTGCACAAACTGCGGAACGGCGGCAGGACAAGTGCCAAAAACAAAAGTTGTTGTTCCAGCGCAGAATTTGCCAACCAATACGGTTCATGGCTACAAGGTAGAAAATGTGGTTATTAAAGCTGGCGTTTTCACTGATGCTCAAGATTTAATACCCAAAAAAGTTCAACCATTACTCGATTTAGGCACAAAGAAAGGTTGGAGACTACATACATTCACTCCTACCATTTCTGCCAAAGGAATTAATATCTGTCTTGTGTGGGAAATTTGATAATGGAGAATAGCAAATGGCAGTTTTAAAATGTGAAGCGTGTGGCGCTCCGCTTGCTTCAAAAAACGGTGTTTATATATCGGTTTGCGAATATTGTGGGACAGAAAATGTACTTAGCGATACAACTACAAGTTTCGTGCCCCAAGAGCCAAATTACATAGATGAAAATCCTGTCGTTTTAAGTCTTGTCAGTATAGGAAGTACAATTTTTGAAAAGAAAACTTTTGTGATTTATCGTAATTATGCAGAACTGATAGATACAAAAACCAATTTTGCTGAATCACATATTGATTTTAACTTGGTTGCAAAGTACGGTAAGGCATGGGCTTACGGTAATGCCATAAAATTCAAAATGTCCGACGGTAAAAAATATATCGTACGATTTATGTGGGAAAACAATTTAAATTTAGCAATGAAAGCTCTGGATGGGCTAATAAAAAATATTTAAAGAGGAGAAATAAAAATGAAATGTAATCAATGTGGAACTCAATTTGAAGGAAAATTTTGCCCTAACTGCGGTGCACCTGCACAAGCAGAAACACCTGCAGTAGAGCAAGCACCAGTTATGCCCGTTGCTTCGGTAAAGGCTAAAAAACCGATTTATATAAAATGGTGGTTTTGGGTAATTATTGCGGTTGTAGCTATTGGCATCATCGGCAGTGTAAACGGTGGTAATGAATCTTCTACTAACACCGATAACGGCAGTTCTGTTGTTCAAAGCGGCGATGAAACCAATAATGATACAACTGATAACAAAACCGACAGCAATAAAATCACTGTTATTGATTTCAGCGCAATGAATAAGGCTGATATTGAAAACTGGGCTACAACAAATAAAGTGACAGTGAAATTTAGCGAAGAATACTCAGATTCTATTGCTTCTGGTTCTGTGGTTAGCCAAAGCAAAAAGGCAAACGAAACTGTAAAAGAGGGTGGAACAATTAATGTCGTTATTTCTAAAGGAAAGAAGCCTTCTATTGAATATCAAAATGCACTTAGAAAAGCAGAAACTTATTCAAAAACAATGCATATGTCCAAAAAGGCAATATATAATCAGCTGACCTCTGAGTATGGAGAAAAGTTTCCTGCAGATGCAGCTCAATACGCTATTGATAATTTAAACGCAGACTACAAGGCTAACGCATTGGCAAAAGCTAAAACATATCAGCAGACTATGAGTATGTCTAAGAATGCCATTTATGATCAACTTGTTTCCGAATATGGCGAGCAGTTTACTGCTGAGGAAGCTCAGTACGCTATTGACCATTTGGATGATTAACAAGGCAATTCATTCACGATATTTAAATAATGGTAAAAAGCCATTGACTATTTAATTTGGGTATATATCGAGTCTATGCAAATACTTTTTTGATAATTTAACACACTTTTCTTGATAAAACCGATAATACCGATTAAAGAGGTAGTGATTTTGGGTCACTACCTCTTTTGTGCCATTTGTATATAATTCCTTATTTGCTTTTTGTTATTTGTAAATCAAATCACTGTTTACAATTTCTGTGGCTCGTCCACGAATGTCATTCATCCGCCCAACCCATTCCATTTGATTATCTGCTTTGAGTCGCTCGGTCACGCCCTCACGCTCTGCCATCTGACTTACAAGCCGGGAAAACATTTCTTCTGCCTGCTTGTCGATGTCGGCGAGATAAATGTTCAGTTTTCCACTGATTTGCAAGTTGGAGAGCAATACCCGCTTATTTTCTCGCATATAATTCAAGTGCCGCTGTCCCCAAATACCGATATGTACCTGTTCTTCCTCCGGAAGTTTTAGACGCGGCAAATAATAATCACCCTCCAGTTCATACCACAGTCCGTTGCTTTCGTCATATTTGTACTTTTTCATAAAATCTTGGCCTCCTTGAAATATTGTGATATGATCATATCAAAGAGGAAGCAAATCGGCAAATGTACGGAGGAAATATGTGAATTTTCAGCCGGATTTTAAGTGTGAAATTTAGGTTGGTTAAGAACATCCGCACCAAAAAGGGTTTTGAAATTTTCCAAAACCCTTTTTAATTTATTGATATTTTCTTTTGTCGTTTATTCTATTTCATTATTTTTTCAAATCTGAAAAAGTCGCCATGGTCGTCGTTATTTTCATTTGGCTCTAAATGGTGAGAATTGAAAAATTCAACAATATGAAAACCGCAACGATTTACATAGAAATGTATATTTCTTGTTTCAAAATATGGCGTGCAGGTTTCCCAAAGTTTCACATTCGGGTACATTTTCTCTATCTCGCACCAAGCCGAATAGCCTATACCTTTGCTATGCTCAAAGGGCGATACAAAAAGCAAGTCAAGGTCGCCTTTATCGCCCTCAACTTTAACAACAACGCCACCGACTTTTTTGCCGTTTTGCATTATGCGATAAGCTGTGCCGTTGTCGATTGACTGCTTGATTGTTTTGCGTGATATTATTTCGCCTTCTTCTTCAAAACACTCGTCTCTTTTTCCGAATTCCTCAAGCGCACCGTAATTAAACGCTTCTTGATTATCGGTTATAAACTGTTCTCTGTCTTCTTCTCTTAACGGAACTAACTTTATTTCAGCCATATTTCCTCCAAATTTAAACTTTTTATTTATTATAACATAAAAACAAAAAAAGTACAGCCGAATTTTCGACTGTACTTTTAAAATGCTTAACTATTTTGGCAGTTGCTTGTTGTGTTGCAATTGCAATTATTATCGTCCCCGTTGTCGCAGGTTTTCGGGAAAAATTCATCAACAGGGAAACTGATTTTTTGGAACATTTCGCACGGCGAAGCGATGGTATCATCACAATCTTTTTGCGGCATACAAAAATCATAAGACGGCACTAAAATTTGCACATTTCTGACAAGCTGAACTATGCTGAAAAGTCCGAGCGTTACAAAAAGTGCTCTTTCAGCCTCAATTTGCAATTCACCGCCGACATTTTCTAAAACGCTTTCTGGCACATTTGTAATTGTTTCTACGCAATTGCAAATGTTGCAGATTTTCGAGTCGAGTATTACAGGGTCGACACATTGAACGGTACATTTAGGCAGGTTTGTTCCGCTTACGGTAACATCGTCTGCCATAGCGACAACATTTGAGGTAAATGTTTTTACATTACCCTCGCCACCGCATAGGATTACTCTTTTGCTGTAAGCTATTATGCCGTCATATTCTTGTGCTGGAGTGGTTGTATCTGTTGCGACTTCGGCAACGATTGTGAAATAAAAAGTTAAATCGCAAGAATAATAACCTCTTTTAAACGCAATCGGTTCAACATCAATAACAACATCGTTTACCTCGCACGATTTTACTCGGCAAGAAACTGCACTCGCAACCGCATTTTGTCCTTCTTCGTTAAAATAAACTCTTGTGTTTTCAATGCAATCTCTGTCCATACACGAGTCATAAACTCTGCCTGTATCAATACAAACTGCCTCGTTGAAAACGCCCTGATTAATTGAATCTGACATATACTTTCTCCTTTTTTCGCGCTGTGAATATGTAATCAGTTCGCCGCGCGAATTATAAGCGAACTAATGAAGGCTTATGACAGTTTGCTAACAATTTGCAAACTTTACTACAATATATGCCGAGATTTTAATATTAGTGAATGTATTTTTTAAAGATTTTTTGCATATATTTTTAAAAAAGAAAAAGGATTTTAGGTTATGGAATATTTTAATTATATTGCTATTGGTTTTTTGTGTGTTGCGGTTTTAGTTGTGCTAATTTTTGCGCTTTTTACTAAAAAGTTTTTTAAAACAATGCTTTCTTCGGCGCTAATCGGAGAGAGCGTTTTGCTGATTTTGCATTTTTCGAGTGCATTTACGGCGTTTTCGCTTGAACTTACCCCCTTTACGCTCGGTACTGCGGGTATTTTCGGGCTACCCGGTGTGGTTGCAATAACAATAAGCAAAATAGTTTTTAAGTTGTAAAAAAATCCTCAAGGTTTTTAAAAACCTTGAGGATTAAATTTATTTTGCTAATTCTTTTTGCTCTTTGCTCATAAGTTTAAACTCATAAACTACAAACGCCACATTAACTATTGCCGCCATAAAATCGGCTATAGGTCCTGTGTAGAAAATGCCGTTAATTCCAAAGAATGTCGGCAGAATAAGAAGCGGTGGTAAAAAGAAAATAATTTGTCTTGTAAGCGACAAAATTATACCTTTTACCGGTTTGCCGATTGAAGTGAAAAATGTTGATGTTATCGGCTGAATGAAGTTTAACCAAGTAAAGAACAAGAACATTCTGAAAAATTTAACGCCGAATTCAAAATATAAATCGCTATTCTTTTTGCCGAAAAGTCCTAAAATTTCTTTCGGGAAAACCTGGAAAAATACAAAAGCAACTACCGAAATTGTTGCGCCTGTTACAAGTGCGAGTTTATAGGCTTTTTTAACACGGGTGTAGTTTTTTGCGCCGTAGTTAAAACTTTCAATAGGTTGAGTGCCTTGCGACAGCCCGATTACAATTGAAAATACAATTTGATTTACTTTCATAATTATGCCCGAGCAAGCAATAGGAATATCTTCGCCATAAATTGAAAGCGAGCCGTAATATCTCAACGAGTTGTTAAGAATAATAATTACCAGCATAATGGCAAGTTGGTTTATGAAAGATGCCATTCCGATTGAAGCGGTTTTGACAAGATAGTGAATTTTCGGTAAAAAGTGTGAAAAACTTAACTTAACCGTTTTGAAATTGAAAAGATAAACAATTACAACTACCGCTGAAAGCATTTGACCGATAATTGTTGCCCAAGCGGCACCTGCCATTCCCCAAATCGGTACGAAAATTGCATCTAAAATAATGTTTACGCCTGCGCCCAAAAGGTTGCAAAACATTGCTGTTTTCGGGCTTGCATCTGCTCTGATTAAATGACCGCCACCGGTTGTTAAAATTAAAAACGGAAAACCTATTGCGGTAATTGAAACATATTCTTTAGCAAAAGGCAAAACTGTTTTTGATGAGCCGAAAAGCAAAAGCAAAGGCTCTAAAAACAAAAGCGTTGCTACCATTAACAACAAACCGCTGACTGTAAGCGCAAAAATTGAGTTGCCGACAAAGAAAGGGGCTTTTTTGGTTTCGCCTTTTCCCATATTAAGATTAAAACAACTTGCACCGCCTATGCCGAACATAAGCGAAAGCGCAATGCAGGCAGTTGAAAACGGAAACGCAATATTTGTAGCGGCGTTACCCAAAGCGCCGACATTGTTGCCGATAAAAAGTTGGTCGACAATGTTGTAAAGTGCGCTGACAATCATACCAATAATGCTCGGAACGGCGAATTTTAGCATTAATTTTGATATTTTTTCGCTACCGAGCGGATTTGATTTTACATCTTGCATATTTTTCTCCTAAATTAAAGGTTTTTTCCTTGAAATAAGTCATTTTCAGCCATATATTTATCAATTCCGCCGAGTACCGAAATTTTATCTTTCGACCAATTCGGCGCAATTAATTTTTGCTTGTCGCCGTCACCTGTAAGGCGTTCTATAACAGTTGTCGGCTGAATATAAGTCAACTGATTTGCGACAAGTTTTATATAAGTATTTTTATCAATTAAATCAAAAGGTTTTTCTTGATAAATTTTTGCAAGTTTTGTTCCTTTTGAAATGTGTAACGAGTGAATTTTTAATCCTTCGGGATTAAGTTTTCCTACCTTAATTGCGGTTTGCAACATCATATCGTAAGTTTCACCCGGCAAAGAGTTTATAATATGAATACAACTGCGAATACCGCTTTTTTTGAAATTTAAATACTCTTTTTCAAAACTTTCATAAGTTTGACAACGGTTGATAAATTTTAGCGTTTTGTTATGAACCGACTGCAAGCCGAATTCAACGCAAACATCGGTTTTTTGGTTTAATTCTTGCAAAAATGCGATTTTTTCATCATCAACACAATCGGTTCGAGTTGAAAAGGTAATACCTACGACATTTTCAAAAGAGAGTGCGTCGTTTGCCATTTTTTCAAGCGTTTTAATATCGGTGTAAGTGTTTGTGTTTGCTTGAAAATAGACAATAAATTTGTGGTTTTTAAAGGGTTTTGTCTGTCTTTTAAATTCTAAGGCGATTTGCTCTTTTACCGAAAGGGTTTTATTAGTAAAATAACCGCTGCCGCCCTCGCAATAAATGCAGCCGCCAACGCCTAATGTTCCGTCAATATTCGGGCAGGTAAGCCCTGCATTTACAGAGGCTTTTAACACCTTTTCGCCATATTTTTGTTTGTTGTAATATGAAAACGTGTGATAACGCTTGTTATCATTTGAATAAATAAAATTCATAAAATTTAAAGCCCTGTTGGCCTGCCCAAGAGGACTTGAACCCCCATTATCAGAGTCGGAGTCTGACGTTTTATCCTGTTAAACTATGGGCAGATGTATTTCGGGCGGTAAAAACCGCCCGAAAAATTAAAAGTTAATTCTTTGTTTTATATAGTTCTCAACTTCGTCAATTGCGACTAAATCCTGCTCCATTGTGTCACGATTTCTAATTGTAACTTTACCGCTTTCTTCTGATTCAAAATCATAGCAAATGCAGAAAGGTGTACCGATTTCATCTTGACGGCGATAGCGTTTACCGATTGAGCCGGTAACATCAAAATCAACCATAAACGATTTTGAAAGTTTTTCGTAAACTTCAAAAGCCTTGTCGGAAAGTTTTTTAGAAAGTGGTAAAACTGCCGCTTTGAAAGGTGCAATGGCCGGGCTTAAATGAAGCACTACACGAGTATCATTTTTCTCGGCATCTAAAACTTCTTCGTCATAAGCCTCACAAAGAAGTGCTAAAACGGTTCTGTCAAGTCCGTAAGTCGACTCAATAATGTAAGGAATGAATTTTTCGCCTGTTTCAGCATCAAGATATTCTTGCGATTTACCGCTGTATTCTTGGTGGCGGGTCAAGTCGAAATCAGTTCTGTTGTGAGTACCGTTAATTTCGCCCCAGCCGAACGGGAATAAAAATTCTATATCGCAAGCGGCTTTTGCATAGTGAGCCAATTTTTCGTGGTCGTGGAAACGAAGGTTTTCGGCAGGAATGCCCAAATCTTCAAAATATTTTTTACCGTAGTTTTTGAAATAGTCGTATAACTCGGTGTCTTCGCCCTCTTTGCAGAAAGTTTGAAATTCCATTTGTTCAAACTCGATTGTTCTGAAAGTGAAGTTACCCGGTGTAATTTCGTTTCTAAACGCTTTACCGATTTGACCGATTGAAAACGGCAATTTTGCACGCATTGAACGCTGAACATTCAAGAAATTAACATATTCGCCCTGTGCATTTTCGGGACGCAAATAAATAACACTTTTTGAATCGTTTGTAACGCCTCTGAATGTTTGGAACATAAGGTTAAACTCACGAATATCGGTGAAATTGTGCTTACCGCATTTTGGACAAGGAATTGAATGAGCTTTAATATATTCAAACATTTCCTCTTTTGTCATGCCGTCAGCATGTGCATTCGGGTCAAAATCATCAATAAGATTGTCTGCTCTGTGGCGCATTTTACACTCTTTACAGTCAAGCAACGGGTCGGAGAACGAAGAAACGTGACCGCTCGCCTCCCAAACTCTCGGGTTCATTAAAATGTCGGCGTCAACCTCAAAAGAGTTATGACGCTCTTGAATAAATCTTTTGCGCCAAGTATCTTTTACATTGTTTTTAAGTCTTGTTCCCAAAGGGCCGTAGTCCCAAGTGTTAGCAAGACCGCCGTAAATTTCGCTACCTGGAAAAATAAATCCCCTGTTTTTGCAAAGTGCAACAATTTTTTCAAAACTTTTTTTGGTATTTTGCATTTTTATCAATCCTTAATTCTAAAAATTATACAACAATTATTATATCAAAATCACCCTGAAAATTCAAGGGTTTTATTGCAATTTAATGCGTTTTAAAGCGCTTTTGGCATACTGATTAAGCCTTAAACAGAAAAATTCATCTGAATAATTTGTTTTTGCGATTTGTTCAAGGCGATTTTGCGACTCTTTATCTTCAAACCTGCCAAGCAAAATAATCGCTTTTTGAAAATTCGAGTAAATATCTTTTTCAAGCCAGCCGTAATAATGAGCGCCGTTAAAAATCTCTACAATTTCAGGCTCACCTTTTATAATTTCACGTAAATAAGGCAACGCCTTTTTATCGCCCAAAAGCGCCAAAGCAACAGCTGAATTTTCTTTTAAAATCTTGTTATCGCTTTTTAAAAACTCATATAAATCGTTTTTAAACTTTTCGCCGTCGAGTTTTATTTCAAGCAATGCATAATGCGGTGTTTTGCTTGATAAGATTTGTTTTAACTCATCAGCATTTTTAGGCAAATTTATTTTTTTGTAATTGCCGTTTTCATCTTTTCGCAGTTTGAAAAAGCCTTTTTCAAGCGGGTTTAGACAACCGCTTTTAATTAGTCGTTGTTTTAAGATGTCATAGTCGATTTTTCTTAAACCACAACCGCTTTCATCGGCAATTTTTACGATATTCGCTGCCGCTTCACCCGATTTTTCCATTTCCGCTTTCATTCTTATTGCAGAAGATGCAGAATGTGTAACACCGAGCGATTTGCCGATTACAAGCAAGTTTTCAGTCCTCTTTGGCAAAAGGCTTTCAAGCGGAACGCAAAAAGTAAATCCGCTATGGCGCATATAGGTAATTACAATCCAATCAACAAGGTTGTCAGACTCGTTTTCTAAATCTTGATTTACATTATCAAAAGCGGAAAATCCGTAAAACAACGGTTTTTCATAAGTTTTAAAGTTTACTAAATCGTCAAAAGAAATTACATAATCGGTTTTAATTCTAATACCCTCTCTTTTTCCGATTTGAGTTCCCTCAAAAACCGCTCTGTCGTTTTCGCTATATTTTTCAAGCAAAATCGGCGGTTTTATTTCGTTAGAAAGCAATTTTTCGCTATATTCAAAATCGTTTAAACCGTCTAAAAAACCGAGTGCATTCCACTCGCCGTTTATTTTGCCGTCTTTTAAATAAGAAATGGTTTTTGAGCAGTTCATCGTATTTTTGTCTGCCCTGCCTACAAAAAACTCTGCCCCTGCCAATCTTGATAAAAGTCCGTCCAAATTATCAGCAAAATATTTCGCTTTAATATATAAAAACTTATTTTTATAAAAAACTTCAACGCCTATTAGGCGGTTTTCATCTAAAACAGCGCCTGTCAGCAGGCTCTCAAGCATAATGCCCTCGCCCCATTTCTCAAGCGCAACTGTTTTTTGATTAAGCGAAACAGCGATTTCATTTTTGTGAGAAAACGCTTGCGAAATATTTTTTGTTTTTGCATTATTATTTATGTTCACAAGTTCGCCTGAAAGGTCACCGTAATAATAACTTTGAACGCAAGCGTTTACGCTTGTTCCGCCGACAAAATTGCTTTTTTCAATTCCTATTACATCAAGCCCAATTTTTTTGGCGGTATAAAAACATAATGCGCCTGCTGTTCCCATTCCGGCAACCAAAAGCGTTGTCGAAAAATCAAAGGGTTTGTTAAACTCAAAAGATACAGTTTTGTTTTCACAAAGTCTGTTTAGTTTCATTGCCACTCACCCCCTGCTTTAAACGCTTCGGCAAAGTTTGCGAACGAGGCTGACGGAACAAAAGAATAATTATTATCTTTTTTCAAAAATTTTTCATTATAAGAAAAAGAGAATTCGCTTGCAAAAGAAGCTATTACAAAATTATTTTTTTCGGAAATTTCTAAAAGCCTTTTTCGAGCGGAAATATAATCTAAATTTTCAGCCGAAATTTTTAAAAAATATTCATTTTTTAAATGACCTTTCATTATTTCAAAGTCGCCTGTTTTGCCACAAAATCCGTCAAGAGCGGCAATATAATGCTTATTTGTGTATTCTCGCAGTTGAGAGAAAACGCCGAGCGAGGTAGTATCAACAATCTCTTTTGCAAAAATTTTATTAAAACCGCTTTGCGAAAAATATTCTATTAAAAATCCGTTATCTTTCTTTTCAACCGAAGTTACCTTGCAATCAAACAAAACATTTGTATTTTTTTCTTTAAAATTTTTGCTAAAAAAGCAGAAACAGGCAACGGCGAATAAAATCCGTCGTTGCCTAAAATATTTCTTTTCTTTAATTCTTCTGTTAAAAATTCACCGTTTGAATTTACTTTATTAATGTTAAAAGACTGACAAAATTCTACAGCACAAAAAATGTTTTTTTCAACAACAACATCTTTTTTACTTAAATTCATTCCGCAGCAAAATGCGCTTGCGCCGAAAATTGCCCTGTCAAAAACTTTCATTTTTAGTACTCCTTTAAATTTTTTAAAAATTTAAAAGTTTTTTCTTCACCCTGCTCGCTTAACATTGTAAGAAGTTTTTTTAGCATTTCAAAGGTTTCGGGGTGCATATTCATATGGTCGATTCTGCTTGAAAAATATTCGAGAGGGTGCGAGTCGGTATAATTTTTGCCCTGATAAATTTTGCTTGCCGCTACCCTGTCGCAAAACATTTCTTTAAAATAATTTATCGGCATTTTAACAGGCACAACACGGTTTAGTTTCGGGTTAAAATCGTTCCAATATTCATAATGGTGCTTGTTTCTGCCTTTGTGGTGAAGCCAAGCCGGCGAATAGCCGTACATTTCTCTTTCAATCTCGTTTGGACTGCGATAACCCTGATAATGCTTTGCGCCTGCCGAAAACTCGATATAAGAATATTTTGATAAATCGTGAAAAAGTCCCTGCCTTAAAATTCCCGCTTTTTTGCAAAGAGCGATAACTTTATGGCGGTGTTTTGTAATTGTTTTAAAATGTTTTATTGCGTGCATAAAAACCCCTTAAATCTCACCTGTTACATAATCGTTTTCAACTGATTTTAAATATGTATCGATAATTTTGCCCGACAAATTTTCATCGGACTTTACTTTTACAAGTGTATAATTTGGCGTATAGCCCTCAAAAAAGCCTTCTTCGCCCCTGTTTTCAAACAAAACAGGGAATTTTTTGCCTAATTGAGAATTTAAAAATTCGTTTTGCGTTTTTTTTGTGGCCTCAATCATTTTTGCACTTCTTAAATGTTTTTGCTCTTTTGTAATGTGGCCGCTAAATTTTTCGGCAGCGGTGCCTTGCCTTACGGAATAGGCAAAAACATGCGCTTTTGCAAAAGCGATTTTTTTAGCAAAATTTAAAGAATCTTCAAAATCTTGCTCGCTTTCGCCTGCAAAACCTACCATAATATCGGTAGTGATTGAGCAATTTTCAAACTTCTTGCGCAGTTTTGCAACCAAATCGGCGTAAAAAGCGGTATCATAATGCCTGTTCATTTTTTTCAAAGTGTTGTCACAACCTGATTGCAACGACAAATGAAATTGCGGACAAAGCGATTTTATTTTTGATAATCTTTCAATAACCTCATCGCTGAATTGGTCGGGTTCCATTGAGCCGAGTCTTATTCTTGCAATTCCCGTTTGCGCTACCGCTTCAACCGCATCGGCAAGGTTAAGACCTGTTTCTTTGCCGTAAGCGGAAAGATTAATTCCTATTAAAACAACCTCTAAAAATCCTTTTTCAACAAGTGTTTTAACCTCTTTTTTTATTTCCTCAATCGGTTTTGAGCGCACTCTGCCACGAGCAAAAGGAATTATGCAATAAGAGCAAAACCTGTCGCAACCGTCTTCAATTTTTAAAAATGCTTTTGTTCTGCCGTGAAAATTATCAATAGTTTTTTTAACCTGTTCGGCTTTGTGTTTTTCAACTAAAATTTGGCGCTGACCTGTTAGTTGAAAATTGTTCACCGCTTCAATAACTCTGTAATTTGTGCCGTTGCCAAGCACAATATCAGCGCTTTCGAGTTTTTCGGCGTCTTTTGGAAAAGCCTGTGGCATACAGCCTGTTAGCACAATAATGCTGTTTGGATATTTTCTTCGATATTTTCTTACCATTTGCCTTGTTTTTCTGTCGCTTTCGGCGGTAACTGTGCAAGAATTAATTACAAAAATATCGGGATTATCATCGTTTTCAACCACAATATAATCGTTTTTTAAAAACTCTTCTTTTAAAAGTTCGGTTTCATATTGATTAACTTTACAACCAAGTGTAAAAAAAGATACTTTCATTTAATTTTTTTCCTAATTTTCAAAAATAAAGGCGAGGGCAAGCCCTCGCCCGAAATTGTGTTTTTTATTTTAAATTAACGCTCTCTAAATTTGTTTGAACGAACGGGGTGACGAAGTTTTCTAAGCGCTTTTGCCTCAATTTGTCTTATTCTTTCTCTTGTTACATCAAACTCTGCGCCTACTTCTTCGAGAGTATGACATCTGCCATCTTTAAGTCCGAAACGCAAGCGAATAACGCTTTCTTCTCTTGGGGTTAAAGTTTTTAAAACCGCATCAATATCTTCGTTTGTTATTGTTTTTAAAGCGGCATCGTCCGGTGCTAAAGCGTCATCATCTTTAATAAAGTCCATAAGTCTTGAATCTTCTTCAGGGCCTATCGGAGTTTCCATTGAAACAGGCTCTTGCGCTACTCTTACGATTTCACGCACTCTCGATACAGAAAGACCCATTTCTTTCGCGATTTCTTCTTCGGTAGCCTCTTTGCCGTTTTCGTGGAGAAGTTGGCTTTGAACTTTTTTAAGTTTATTAATTGTTTCAACCATATGAACAGGAATACGAATTGTTCTTGCTTGGTCGGCAATTGCTCTTGTAATGGCTTGTCTTATCCACCAAGTAGCGTAAGTAGAAAATTTAAAACCTTTTGTGTGGTCGAATTTTTCAACCGCTTTAATAAGACCGACATTTCCCTCTTGAATTAAATCGAGAAAATGCATTCCTCTGCCGACATATCTTTTTGCGATTGAAACAACAAGTCGCAAATTCGCTTCGGTAAGTCTTTGTTTTGCCATTTGGTCGCCGTCAAGAATTTTTTGCGCGAGTTCGATTTCCTCTTCACCCGAAAGGAGCGGAACACGGCCGATTTCTTTTAAATAAAGTTTTACAGGGTCGTTTAAAGTAACATCATCGATAATAAGAGCGTTTTCAAGTTCTTCTTGCGAAATTTCTTCAAGTTCATCAGCAGGCGGTTCTTCTAAATCGTCAAGACTGCCCGGAACAGATAAATCGCTGTTATCGATAATATCGGCACCGTATTCTTCATTTTTTAATCTTTCATCTTCAAGTTTTTTATCAATTTCCTTGTTTAAATCTTTAATCTCTGCCATTTTAGTTTTTTCCTTTCTTGTCTTTCGCTTCTCGCTGTAAAGCGGTTAAAAAATCATCATCGTTCATTTTAGACGGAGTGATTATTCTAAGTTTATCTTTTTCATCAAAAATTACTTTTATGCAGTCATCAATAACCTGCTCTAAATCATTTGAAAAAGAAAACTTATTATTTATTTCCATTACCCTGCCGAGTTGCTTTGAGTCGTAACTTTCGGAAAGGTAAGAGATATCAAATTCTTTGCCCGAAACTAAAATTTCTTTTAATTTCAAATATAAATCTTTGTTAAAATCGGTTAAAAAATCATCATCGCCTATTTTTTCAAAAATATATTTAGCATATTGCGGATACTGCATTAAAACTGCTAAAATATTTTCCTCGGCATAAGCCGCTCTGCGATATTTTTTAGCGTCCGGGTTTACATCGTTTGGCGAATATTTCGGGCGTGTAATATCGGTAAACTTGGTTTTAAGCGCCTTTCTTTCGCTCGACTTTCTCGCTCGTTGAACACGGTTTAAAATAACGCTTTTTTCAACGCCTGTTTCACCGCTTAGCCTGCCGGCATATAAATTTCTTGCGATTTCATCGTTTACAGAGGCTAAAATGTCAATCGCCGAACTTAAATAATTTAACTTGCCGTCATCGGTTTCAATATCAAATTGATTTTTTGCGCCAAGCAGTTTAAATTCAATATCGTTTTTAGCGCCCTCAAGCAACATTCTAAACCTTTCGGCACCGTATTCTTTAATATATTCATCAGGGTCTTTGCCACCCTCAACCTGCAAAATTCTAATCTTAATGCCTGTTGTTTTTAAAATTTCAATTGCACGCCTTGTCGCTTTTTGCCCTGCTTCGTCAATATCCATTGTTACCACAATTTCATCAAAATATCGTGATAACAAGTTCGCTTGGTCTGCGGTAAACGAAGTGCCTAAAGCACCGACAGCGTTGTGAAAACCTGCTTGGTGAAGTGCAATGGTATCCATATAACCTTCAGTCAAAATAACCGTTTTTTCGCCCGAGTTTTTGGCAAGGTTAAGCCCGTAAAGATTTTTGCTCTTTTTAAAAACCGGCGTGTCCGATGAATTTATGTATTTTGCGCCCTCATCTTCGGGAAATTTTCGACCGCCGAATGCGATTACATTGCCTCTAAGGTCAAAAATCGGAAACATAACTTTTTTTCTAAAACGGTCATAAGCTCGTCCTGTTTTTTGAGATTTTGCGCAAACATTCGCCAAAATCATATCATTTTCCGAAAAACCTTTTGAGCGAAGATGATTTTTAAGTTTATCAAAACTGTCAGGTGCATAGCCAAGCCCAAATTTCTTAATAGTTTCGGGAGTTAGTTTTCTGTTTGCAAAATAATTAAGCCCTATTGCGCCGTCTTCTTTTTGAATAAGACACTCAAAATAAAACTTTGCGGTTTCACGGTTAATGCTAAGCACCGTTCTTCGCAATTTTTCAACAGAGTCATCATAACCGCTTTCGTGCATTGCCATTCCCGCACGGTCTGCCAAAAATTTTACCGCTTCAACATAATCAAGATTTTCAATGTTTTTAATAAATGTTACTACATCGCCACCGTTTTGACAGCCGAAACAGTAAAAAGAATTGGTGTTGGGGTAAACGGTAAAAGAGGGTGTTCGCTCGTTGTGAAACGGGCACAAACCCTTAAAGGTAGAGCCTGCCCTTTTCAAAACAACATAAGAAGAAATTACCTCTTCAACAGGGTTTTTATACCGCAATTCGTTCATAAAATCTTCTGAAAAGTTCAAACTCTCACCTCGCTTTAAAAAATTTATTTTTCTTTCTAATTTATTTATTCGACAAAAGTTGCAAAATCCCTTTATTATTTTTCAACTTCAAATCCGAAAAATTGTTTTCCGACAACTTTGAGCGAAATTTGCCCCGAAAACTTATCATTTATATCGTTTTCAAACTTTTCAAATTCGCCTGATTTAATATACAAAACTATTTCAACTTTTTCCGAAAAATCCGCCTTTTCGGTTTTTAATGTGTAATTGCCGAAAAGGTTTTGCAACGTGTTGTAAAAAGAGTAATCGCAAGAAAGAGCGACTTTGTTGCACTCGGTCATAAGTTTTACGCCTGAGTGTTCAACCGCACCGCAACAAGCGTCTGAATAGGCTCTTGTAAGCCCGCCTGTACCAAGCAAAATTCCGCCGAAATAGCGGGTTACAACAACGCAAACATCAGTAATTCCCTTTTTAGTCAAAACCTCTAAAACAGGCAGTCCTGCGGTGCCTTGCGGCTCGCCGTCATCAGAATACCTTTGCTTGTTATTCTCACGCAAAACATAGGCATAAACATTATGCCTTGCATCTGAATGTTTTTTCTTTATTAAATTAACAAATTCTACCGCCTGCGCCTCACTCTCGCAAGGCTTAATATAGCCGATAAATTTTGACTTTTTTTCTGTTAAAGAAAAACTTGTTTCTTTTTCAACCGTAAAATAGTCAGCCAAAAGAATACTCCTTAAAGTTTTTTATATGGAAAAAAGCCGTAACCGTCAAAAGACAGTTACGGCGAATTTTTTAACATTATTTTGAAGCATTAAGTCTTCTATTGAAACGGTCAACTCGTCCGCCTGAATCAACGAGTTTTTGTCTGCCTGTGAAGAACGGGTGACATTTTGAGCAAATATCAACTTTAAGTTCTTTACTTGTAGATTTTGTTTCAAAAACATTACCGCAAGCACATTTTACGGTGCAAACATCGTAATTAGGATGAATTCCTTCTCTCATTCTTGTTTCAATCCTTTCTTATCCAGCGTATAAATAACGCACAATCCTGCGTTTACTAAACAATATTATCACAAATTGAAGAAAAATGCAAGCACTTTTTTAAAAAATATTGAATATTTATCTATTTTGTGATAAAATAATGACAGATTTTATTTGTTTTAGGGTGGATTTTTACGAAATATATTATATTTGATTTAGAATTTAACAGTACCAAAAACAAAAATTCGGGTACTTTTATTAACGAAATAATCGAAATCGGTGCGGTTAAGTTAAATGAAAATTTAGAAGAAATCGGCGTTTTTTCTTCAACGGTTAAGCCGATTTTTACCAAAAAGCTTAATTCTTTTTTCAAAAAACTTACGAATATAACCGATAAAGATTTGAAAAATTCCGAACCTTTTTCGCTCGTTATTGAAAAATTTATTAATTGGTGCGAAATCGATGAAAACACCGTTTTTCTTTCTTGGTCTGATACTGATTTGCATGTTTTTGTTGAAAATTTTAATCAATTGCTAAATGAAGAAAATGTTGATTTTATTAAAAAATATGCTGATTTGCAAAAATACATAATGAGTTTTTTGAAAACCGAAAACAACAATCAAATCAGCCTTTCGGCAGCAGCGGAAAAATTTTCGTTGCCGACTGATAATTTTGAAGCGCACAGGGCAGCCGACGACTCAAAAATTTGCGAAAAACTTTTTCAAAAAACATTTGAAGAAAATAAATTTTCAAATTATATTCGCAACACACAAGAACCGCTTTTTTATAGCCGTTTGGTGTTTAAACCTTACATTATAACTGACCTTAAAAATGCGAAAATTGATAAAAAAATGCTTTGTTACACTTGCCCTGTTTGCAAAGAAAAAACGATTTTTGAGGGCAAATTCAACAAAAAACTAAAAGCTTTTTTTGAAATTAAACAATGCGAAAAATGCAAAAACAAAATCGTTGCAACTTTTAGATTCAAGCAAAATTTTGATAATGTTAAACTACAAAAAAGAATTAAAAAATATATTAAAAAGCCTGCAGAATAAAGCAGGCTTTTTTAGTTTACTTATATCTTCTTAAATTTAAAATCGTTTTTATTTGCATATTTTTGAGCAGCTGAACCAGATTTACCTTTAATGGTAAAACCTTTTACTTTTGTATATTTTTCAATTTTATCATTATAATAGTATCCAAACGCTTCGGCACCAATTTTTTAACGTTTTTTGATATAGTAACCGTTTTTATTGCACAATCATAAAACGCATGAAAACCAATTGATTTAACTTTTTTACCAAGTATTACAGTTTTTAATTTTGAGCAATCTTCAAATGCCCCTCCGGCAATTAATCTTGTACCATATTTCACACTACAACTTTCAGCATAGTTTTTTTCATTTTAATTAAACAATTGTCAATGTATAAAACGCCTCACTACCAATACTTGTTACGTTGTTTGGTATTGTTACGCTCTTTAATAATGAACAATCATAAAATGCATACCAACCAATTTTTGTTGCAGGACAACCACCTAAAGTAGATGGAATTGTTACATCTCCACTAATCAAATTGCCACAATTAGCAATGGTTGCTTCGCCGTTGGTTATTCTATATATAATAACCGTCGATTTCACCATAATAATCCTCTGTTTCAGCGCTGGCGTTAATTGCCATAGGCGCAACGGTAAATACCGTTACTAAACATAAAATTAAACTTAATAACCTCTTTTTCATTTAATAATACCTCTCTGTTTCAGAAATTTTTTTCACCAACTAATTACCAAGTGTACTGCAACGTCACAAAAGTTTCAAGTTTTTTAGATTTTTAAAAATTTCTTCAACCCTTCCACCGCAAGCGGTCCCCCTTCCCTTAACAGTGACGGCCATTCGGGCGGCTCAAGAACCCGACCCCTACATAGTTTGATATAATTTTAAGTTACAATGTAGGGGATGGCGTGCGGTGCATCCCGCTGTGGAAAGCGAATATTTTTATAAAATATTTAATAAAAGCACAAATTAAAAAAGCCTTCTCCTCGAGGAGAAGGTGGGTTGAGCGTTAGCGAAACTCGGATGAGGTGTATAGTTTGTGCAAATTTAAAACGGCAGGAGCAAGCCCCTGCCCTACAAGATATTTATATGTTTTTAGCAAACTTGCACCCTGAGGCGAGACGGAGCTTTAAGCAAATTGGGACTTTAATGCCGAAGACGAGGATGTCGAGCCTCTCGACCGGCGGCAGCAAGCAAATAATTAATATTTGTAAACAATTTAAGGCTATGAGATTAATAATCTTATAGCCTTTTTTGTTTTTTGTTTTTAAAAATTTCTTTCAAAACGCTTTATTTTAGCGTGTTTGAAAGATTTTTTTGATTTTTATTTCTTTTATTTTTAGCACCAAAATAATTAATCTATTATTTAATAATTATTCAATCGCAGTATAAAACTGTGTTGTAAAATAATAACAGAAGTTAAGAAAGGAGGTGCTTGATTGTGAAAGAAAAGCTATTATTATTCGTTACCGGCGTATTAGTTGGCGCAATAATTGCAACTGGCGCATTTTGCGTTTATACGGCAACTGTTTCTAACAAGCCAAATTGTCCACAAATGCAACAAATACCTAACAATAATTCCCAACAAATCCAAGGCGGTCAAAACAACAATAATAACAATAATAATGCTCAACCGCCTGAAATGCAGAACGATAACAATTCACAAAACAATAACACATTACAAAACGACTCAAACCAACAACAAAATCAATAGAATTATAGAAAGGAATGTATTATGAAAAGCAAAAATGCAACTTATATAATTATAATCGCCGTTTTAACAATAATTTTAAGCGGTCTTTGGTTTTTAATTATAAGTAACACAAATAATAATTATAATAATATGCCTAATATAAACAGCGGTTCTTCTGTTTCTTATTCTGCAAAAAAAGAGATAACCGAAAACGAAAATGTTGACAACGGCACTTTTTCATCAAGCGAGAAAGATGAAAACGCTGTTAGCGTATCAGGTAACATTAATTCGACTTTATCAAATATAACCGTTAACAAAACAGGTGATTCTAATCAGGGTGATAACACCTCTTTTTATGGAATAAACTCTGCAATAATTGCAAAAGACAGCGCAAATTTAACAATTAAAAACACCAAAATCACTACTGATGCAAATGGCGCAAACGGCGTTTTCAGTTACGGCGGAAATGCAACCACAAATAATTCTTCGTCTGATAATACAACAATAAGCATTTTAGATTCAGTTATTACCACCAAAAAAGATAATTCGGGAGGAATTATGACCACAGGCGGAGGAATTACAAACGCAGAAAACTTAACAGTAACCACCTACGGCACATCAAGCGCCACTATTCGTTCCGACAGAGGAGGCGGAGAAGTAAAAGTTGACAAAGGAACTTATAAAACCTTTGGAAAAGGTTCGCCCGCTGTTTATTCAACCGCCGATATTTCGGTTAAAAACGCAAAACTTTGCGCAAATGCTTCAGAAGGAATTATTATTGAAGGCAAAAACCACGTAAGCCTTGAAAATATTGATTTAAGCGACACAAATAACTCGTTAAACGGTCAATCAACCACTTATAAAAATGTTTTTATTTATCAATCTGTAAGCGGTGATGCCGAAAACGGAAAAGGCGTTTTTACCTCAAAAAATTCTAAAATAACAACTAACAAAGGCGACAGTTTTTATGTTACCAACACCACAGCCGAAATAAATTTAGAAAACAACAAAATTGTTAATTGCGACTCAAAAGGAAACTTTTTAAGAATACAAAAAGATTCTTGGGGCAACGAGGGAAACAACGGCGGTGTTGTTACACTAAATCTAACTAATCAAAAAGTTAATGGAAATATTGTTGTTGACTCAATATCAAAATTAACAATGAATTTGACTGAAAATTCGTCTTATAAAGGCGCAATTAACGCAAAAAACGAAGGTGAAGTAACACTTTCGATTGATAAGTCGAGTTCTTTAACCTTAACCGGTGATACTTATGTTAAATCACTAAAAAACGCCGACAAAAGCAACAGCAACATAAATTTGAACGGTTATAAACTTTATGTAAACGGTGTTGAATTCAAAAAATAACAATAGAAAAAATCATAATTCATTCCAATGTTATCAATTTAAAAGGCTGTAAGGATTTTCCTTACAGCCTTTTTTGTTTTAACTCCACAAATCATCGCTTTCGGGGTCGAATGCTTCTTCATAGAAAGATGCCCATTTGTCAACTTTTTCAGCGTTTGAAAGGTACAATGCGCTGTTTTGATTGTCGTTTTTAAACATATAAGCGACAAAACCGAGCGAGCGAGGCGAAGCCTTATTGTAATCAGCATAAACAATTGTTGTGTTGTTTTCGCTGTCGGTAACTTTTGCGTAACCACGAGCTACGAAATATCTTAAAATATTACCGCTTTTTTGGTTTTGTTTAGTTCTTTCTTTAATGCTTACAATTGAGCCTACAATTCCGCTGAATGTTCCCTCTTCATAATACTCTTGCGAGGTGTATTTTACATCGGTATACTTGCCGTTTTCAAGGTCAAAGCTTAACTCATTTTCGCCTAATAAATCGTAAGGTGCAATAAGCGTGCCGAGTTCTACCGTGTAACCTGCATCTTTTAGTTGCAAAACTTTATCTTTATCAACTTCAGTGTAAAAACGAAGTCCCGAACGCTCGTTTAGCCTGATTGATGCGCCCTCAAGCGTTGTCATTTCAATATTGGTATCAATCGGCTGTGTAGTCGGTGTGGTCGGCTCGGTAGGTCCGGTAGGTATGAAATATTCGATATTATCAATATTCATTGTTTCATAACCGCTTGTTTGCACCCAACCTGCAAGTTTTGTAATATCAGGAATATCGGAAGCGGTGAGATTTAAAGATTCTTCCGAGCCCATTTTTGTATAAGTTTTGCCTGCAAAAGTAAACCAATTTGCTATGTAGTAATCGGATTTTTTCACCTGTGTATAATAAGTATCACCGTTCATAACAAAACCGAGATACATATTTGAAGTAGCATAATTATTTGCTTCTTTATTTTTAATATGCAAATTAATTCTTAAATCGGTTGCACCTGCAAAGAATTAAGCACTAAAGTCGATGGTGCACTTGAATTTAAAGGAGTGCAAGAAGTATTTTGTTGATTGTAAATCCAAATTGCTTTTTCGCTTCCTTTAATTAACCCGTATTCGCTGTTAGGGTCATAAGCCGAAGTTAGTTTTACATAAAGTTTGTTGTTATCGCCAAGAACGGCTGTAGTAGAAGTGATTGGGCTTTTATCAACATTTGCTTCGTTTTCCCAGTCAAACATAACATTCCAGCCTAATTCTGTAGTAGTAGGCTCGCTCGGCTCACTACTTGACGGCTCTGTTGTGCTCGTAGGCTCGGTCGGGTCAGTAGGATTTGACGAGTCGTCAAACAGTTCGGTGCATACCAAATTCATTCTGTATAAGAATATTATTCCGTCAGATGTCGCCGTAAAATTAGCGACTAACGGAGAAGTTTGCGAAACGGTAATTTCATCAAACAAATCAAATGATTTTAAATTGCTTGCCGCTGTATTGGTATTTAGTTCGGCAGTTTTGCCACCGATAGTTACATTAAATTTTGCTCTTCCGCTTGCAAGCGGGCGAGAATCAACTGTAACTTTATATTTTCCTGCTTTAATATCTTGCTTTGTTGTGAAAACAACGCTGTCGCCGGTGTTTACATCATCTGCTCTGTAATGTTCGTAACTGCCTTGTTTGTTATAATAACCTGTCATTCCATTTTCAACATAAGTAAAATCACAGTTTTTCGGGTTAAAATTCAAATGGCAAACCGGCAGTTCAACCTGCGTTGTAGTTTCTTGCTCTTCAGGTAAAACCCCGTTATATTTTGTTACACGGATTTTAACTTCTTCACCGCTTGAAAATACGCTGTCGTCAGCAGTTCCAAAAGCATCAACTTTCGACTTATCGCCGTTGAACGAATAGGTTACTCTCCAGTCGCCGTGAGGCTCGACAGCAAAGCCTAATTGCTCGCCTTGCGTTAATACATCGCTACCCGAAATGAGTTCGCCGTTTGCATTAAATACCGCTTTTGTTTCGCCTTTTTTGCTAACATTTTTAATTATTTCAACTCTGTCGAGCGTGTCGCTATTGCCCGAAACTGTATCATAAAGATTTTCGGCAGCGTCTTTGCCCCAAGCGTTATAAGTTTTTTGAGTTGCGTGAATACCGCTTGAGCCTTCGGTGGTTTGGTCCATATCGGCTGAAGTGGTTGTTTCGAAAAGTCGTGATGCTAAATAACAACCTTTAAGCGTGTTTATCGCTTTATATTGACCGAGTCTTGAAACCGAAAGGAACATGGTATTTGTGCTGTAATGCGAGCGGGCGATATTGATTGAGCCGAAATCAAGTGGTAAATCGGCTAACAAATCTTCGTGCATTGACTTATATGCTTCATAATATTTTTCTTTTGAATTAATATCAGCACCCTTTGAATAATAGTTGTCGTCATGCTCACCCTGATTCCAAATATAGAAAGAATGTTTGATATTGTAATTATCTTTAAGTGCATTGTAGCAGGTGTTAAACTGATTTACCGCTTCGGAATAAAGCGCATCGTTATGACCGCACATGCAAGAGTAAGTGGTGTTATCTTTTACCCACTCGTGCATACCTCTTGCGCCTTTTGCAGCCTGCACAATTACAACCTTTTCACCTGTTAAATCGTGCCATTTTTTACCCATTGAGGCAGAAAAACCGCCAATGTGGTCGTTTTCAATTAATGTTGCAACATCATTAGAATTGTTAAGAGAAGTTAGCGTTTGACCGTATTTTGCCATAAACACGGTATTCGCCTCAGGCGTTGTTGTAACCTCGGTTACTTCATCTCTGTGCCCGTTTGCAATTGCTTTTAACTCGCAAGGGTAGCCGACACCTGTTGTAGCGTTCGACTGACCGATAACAAGTATCATTGTAATATTTTCTTTTTGCGGGTCGTTTGTTATCGTTCTGTTAGAAACATATTTTTCTTTTTGAGAAACTGTAATATTATAATTTTTACCCTCAATTGTCGGCGCTGTGGTAGAAGTTGTGGTTGAGGTTGAAGAGGTTTCTTGAGTTTGTATCGTCGTATCTTTATTAACCGTTACAGTAGCGGTGCTTTCATCATTTTTTACTAAAACGAATGAAAGCAACTGTCCGTTTTTAGAGCCGCCTGAATTGGCTTCGGAAAATCCTATTTCAAGGTTATGAGCGCCGTTTGTTATATTCGCCGTTCCGATATATGCAGATTTTGCGCTGCCGTATTCCCTATTATATTTGTCTTTTGCGTAATCGGAAAGCTTAAGTTTTGTTCCTACCCCGACACCGTTTATTGTAAAGTTATAATCTTTATTGTCAGAGCGTGAAACGCCTGTTAAATAAACATCATATTTGCCCTCGGCAAATTTTTCTTTAGTTTTTATTATTCCGCTACTTTGTTTAATTGAACAAACTTTTCCCGAAGTTCTAAAAGGAGTGGTCCACGAAATAAACTGTTCTGCGCCCGAAGTTAATTCGCAAGAATTATAAATACTAACTACATTAATATCGGAATACGCATTTGAGGCTTGAGAATAATAAGAAATATCTTGGTCAAGGTCGTTTAGTTGCGGAAAACCGTAAGAGCCTTGATAGTTTTCATCGGTATTATAGCCGTCATCTGCCTGATAAACACGAACATAATCAACCAAATATTCTGCCCAATCTAAAGCAGGGTTAGGGTTACCCGGCACCGAACCGCCGATTGGGAAAGTTAAGAAAAGATATTGCGGACATTCACGAAGTTGGAAAAATTGCGGGTCGGTAATATCGTGATAGCCCACTATTAAATCGTCATAATAATAAACAAGTTGTGTTGGAGTCCAATAAACGCCGTAGATGTGATAACCTGTGTCGCCGTGCATTGCCTGACCTGTGCTGCCGGCATTTATGCGGTAACCACCGCCTAAAGCGGTAGTTTTTTTGTTTTCAGTTGTGCCTGTAACACTCGTGCCGTCAAAACGCTCGCCTGTTTGATAATGCAATTGCGCAGTTGCCACAGGCGCTGTGCCGTAGCAGTTGCCCTCGGTATCAACAACAGTTTTGCCGTTTTTATCGGAAATGTAAATTTTGCCGTTTTCGTCTTGCTTTATAACATTTGTTTTAGAAACAATTGTTATTTTATCACCCGAAACGGTATAATCTGAAGTGTAGCCTTCTGCTACATCATAAGAAGAAGTTTCGCTGTTATATGTTACTAAAGGAGTATCGTTTTTGTCGGTAATTAAAATTTTGCCGTTGTTATCATATTTAATTTTGCATTTTGAGCCGTAGGTTATAATAATGCCGTTTGCATCTGTATCGGTTTTTGCGGTAGATGAATTATAAGTAGAATATCCTGAAGGGCTATTATATGACTCATTTATATCAATTTCACCGCAATAAGGCCAAGTGCTTTTTTCGCTCTTGTTTCTTATTAAAGAGTTTTCTTTGCTCATATCAGGGTTGCCTGTGGTCCAAAAACCGTTCCACAAACCTTGCGAATATTTAGGGTCTTGCTGAATATTTCCGTCTTTATCTAAAACGGGGTTGCCGTCTTCATCTTCTCTTGCTTTGCCGTTTACGGTATAAATTCTCGCTTCCATCATACCAAAACGAAAAGCCTGCAAATATGCCTGATTATCATTAGTATCAAAATAACTTGAGCGAAGGCCGTCAGCAGTCCAAGAATAACTTTGATGTGTTACAGGGTCAACATGGCCGTTTTCTTCACGCTGACCGCGAATATGCAAAACGCCGTCTTCGGTCCAAGAATTTCTGCCGTCTTCAATTACATAGTGCTGTAACTGGCCGTTACGGGTTTTCGGTGTGCCGTCACGATAACGCTCGTGAGCCCATTTTGCGCTTGCTCTTGTTTCGCTTGAAGTAGGGTTGCCGTTTTCATCGGTACCATTTGTTGTAACAAGCGCTTGTTTTTGCGCACCGCAACCAATATCACCGCCGAATTCATCGTTCCAGACAAGTTTTAATGAATTTCTAATTGCCTGAACCGAACTAATTTGAGCGGCTTGCGGATTAGGGTTTTCAACAGTATCAGCATTTGTGTTTACAATTGCAGATGCAAACAAAGACAAAAATACTGCTAACGATAAAGCAATAGATAATAGTTTTTTCATTACCACCACTCCTTAAATTTTTTTGTATCCTCTATAATACATTATAATAAATATCAGTCAAAAATCAATTGCCATTTCAACGCAAAAACATTGACAAGCCAATGTTTAGCAAGAAAAAAACCTTTCAAGTTAAACTTGAAAGGTTTTTTAGTAATATATAAATATTTCCCACTATTTATTAAATCTATTTATGCTGTGTAAGCGTTTCCTTGAGCCCAAGCGTCAACCATTGCTTTTTGAGTATCGCTCAACGAATCGTAGAAACTGTTCGGCGAGCCTGACTCGGCTTTACAAGTGGCTGCCACGCCTTGCAACGAACGACCCTCATTTATATCTGAATAATAGGTTGTAGAATTACCGCCTTTGGTAAGCGTTACAAAGCCTCTTGCCGCAAATGTTCTTGAAATATTCTTGGCTTTTATGTTTACAAGCGAGCCTGCAATTTGCCCTGAATTTTCATTATAATAGCCTTCAGAAATTGTTTTCGCTAATGCGCCCTCAACTGTAAAGAGTGATGCTTCAGCATCAGCAGGAGCAATAATTGTTCCCATTGTAACTGTGTAGCCCTCTTGTTTTGCAGTTTCGACTAATTCAGCGTCAACGCTTGTTATAAATCGAATACCGTTTACTGCGCCTATTCGAATTTGTGCGCCTTCGGAAGTTGTTCCTGCTATGCCCGAATAATCGGTATTTGAAGCGGTGCTTATTTTAACCGCCTTACTCTTATTAGTAGCGCCTGCAAATACATCGGTAGGTGCCATTCTTTGATAGAATGTGTATTCAGTATTGGCATTAAGACCTGTAAATACATTGCTTGCTTGCCAATTTGTACCGTCTTTACTGTATTGATAACCTTCTCTTGCCTGCAAGGTTACGCTGTTTGTTGTAACTTGTGTTGCAGTAGCCTCATAAGGCTGGTAAGTTCTAATATAATCAACTGAGAAAGACTGTGGTAAAATGCTGTCGTTAATATCGCCTGCAAGTGAGCCGCCAAGCGGGAATGTTACTAAGAAATAGTATTCATAATCACGAAGTGCATAGAATTCCGCAGCAGAAGCATCAATTGTTTGATAAACATAATCATCAATATAGAAATCAATGCTGGTATCAGTCCACATCATACCGATTGTATGATAACCGCTACTGAATTTGCCTGCAGGAAGTGTATAAGTTGCTCCGCCTGCGGATTTCTTATTATAAGAAGTAGCGCTTGGCGAATATGTGTTAGGTGTATAGTGATAAGACGAGAATTGTTGCGAAGCGTTTCTGCCTGCATATTCGATAATATCAATTTCACCTGTATATGGCCAATGAGCATCGCCGTTTTCGTCAACACCGCACATCCAAACAGAGCACCAAGTACCTGAACCCTCCGGACATTTTACTCTTGTTTCAATCATACCCTGTTTAAAGAGTTTTTTGTGTTGCGAGTCGATACCGCCTGCGGTATAGTTATAAGTTTTGCTGTGGTTATATTTTGATTGGTGCTGTTCTTCGGTTAAATTATCGCAACCGCAAGTAACAGTTTCTTTTTTAGCGGTCAAAACGAGATTGCCGTCAACAACTTGAACATTACCCGGTTTATAAGCAGATGACTGATTGTTTCTGTGTTTGCTTTCAGGTTGATAGTTCCAACTATCCATATCAAGACTGTCGCCGTTAAATTCTTCCGACCAATCAAGTTTCATATTATCTCTGTAATATTGAACATTTTTTACAGAAGATTGCGAGCCGTCTTCATAATAAATTGTTACATTATCAATATAAATATAAGAAGCGGTTGTGCTTGAAGTTTTAACTTTAAAGCCAATAGCGTTGTAGCCGTTGCTTACAATTGTTTGACCTGTAGAAGTTGTTAAATCAATCTCTTTTGTTGACCAAGTTGAATTAAATGTTGTTCCAAAATTGAGCGCTGTTCCGCTGTTATAATTTGAACTTAATGTAGAAGCAGTAGCTGAATATTGGAAAATCTTTAATCCTGTATAAGTTGCAGTACCGCTGTCGGTTTTAACATCAAATGTAAGTCTTATAGGAGTTGACGAAGTGTAATCTGAAGCGTTAATTGCAAAGTGAGCAAGTTGGTCGTTCATATCTACACTACCGTTGTCAACTTGATATCTAATAACATTACCGTGAGTTTCATCACCGCAATCAGCGTATGAAGTTAATGCGTTTCTGTAAAGTACATTTGCTGCTAACGGTCTTGAGTTTGAATCCATTGTATAAACTTTCGTGCTTGATGATGCTGATGAAGGTTCGGTAGACGATGGTTCGGTAGTTGATGAAGACGGTTCTGTCGGAGCAGCTGCACCGGTGTAATATTCAACATTATCAATAAGAATTGCTTCATAACCGCCTGTGCAAACCCAACCTGCAAGTTTTGTGATATTTGGAATATCGCTTGAGGTTATGGTAACGCTTTGGCTTGTTCCCATTTTGGTTAAAGTTTTGCCGACAAACGAGAAATAAGTTGCTGAAACATAATCTTCTTTTGTTAATTGAGTGTAATAAGTATTTCCGTTCATAACACAACCGAAATACATGCTTGAAGGATTGTAAGTTTTTGTTTTAATGTGTAAGCTTACTCTTAAATCAGTTGCGCCTGTCAAAGAGTTAAGCGTTACAGTACCCGGAGTTTTGTTGTCTAAAGGAGTACAGGTTGAAGCACCGCTTTGGTTTTTATCGTTATAAATCCAAATTGCTTTGGTACTGCCTGCCAACAAAGTATAACTGTTATCATTATAAAGAGAAATTTCTCTTGCGATTATCGCTTTGTTTGCACCGGCTGAAACGGTTGTTGATGTAACATCTGCACCTTGTGCGCCCTCATTTTCCCAGTCGAACATTACATTCCAGCCTTCGCTTGCGACGGTAGTTGTTGTTTGCTGGTCGGGGGAAGCTGTAACATCTTGGTCTTTGGTTAATGAAATAGGAACTCCGCTACCCAAATTAACATTTGATTTAGGTGAGCCGAAGCCGTCAACCAAATTTGTATCGCCGTCAATTGAATAGGTTACTTTATAATTACCTCTCGGCTCAACCGCATAAGCTAATTCCTCGCCTGAGGTTAAGGTGTCGCTACCAGAAAGCAAATCGCCGTTAGCGTTGAATTTTGCTTTGGTTACACCGCTTTGAGAATTGTTTTTAAGGATTTCAACAGATTTAAGTCCGTTGTTGCCTAAAATTTGATAAACTTTTTCAGCAGCGTTAACGCCCCATCTGTTATAAGTTTTTTGAGTTGCGTGAATACCGTAGGAACCTTCTGCGGTTTGGTCCATATCGGCTGAAGTTGTAGTTTCAAACAATCTTGAACCTAAATAACAACCTGTAAGTTCATTAGCCGCTCTGTATTGTGCGCTTCTCGAAACTGAAAGATACATTGAGTTTGCGCCGTAGTGTGAACGAGCTATATTTATTGCACCAAAATCAAGAGGAAGGTCTGCTAACAAATCTTCGTGCATTGATTTATATGCTTCAAAATATTTTTGATTTGAATTAATTGCGGCACCTTCTGCCGAATATTTATCATCGTGTTCGCCTTGGTTCCAAACATAGAAAGAATGTTTAATGTTATAGTTGTCTTTTAGTGCGTTGTAGCAAGTGTTAAATTGGGTTACTGTATCGGAATAAAGCGAGTCGTTATGACCGCAAACGCAAGAATATTTAGAGTTGTCTTTAACCCATTCGTGCATTCCCCTTGCGCCTTTTGCCGCTTGCACAATTACAACTTTTTCGCCTGTAAGTTCATTCCATTTTTTACCCATTGCGGAAGAATAACCGCCGATATGGTCGCTTGAAATTAAATTAGCAACATCGCAAGAACTGTTAAGCGAAGAAATTGTTTCGCCGTATTTTGCCATAAACACAGTATTTGCAGCAGGAGTTGCGGTAACTTCAGTTACTGCACTTCTGTGACCGTTTGCAATAGCGTTTAATTCGCAAGCATAGCCGACACCTGTTGTTGAGTTAGACTGACCAATAACCAAAATCATTGTAATATCTTCTTTTCCAGAGTCGTTGGTTACAGTTCTGTTAGATACATATGCAGGTTTGTTAGAAACATTTACATTATAGTTGCTTGCTTCATGAGTTGATGAAGATTGTGTAGAAGAAGGTGTAGTTGCCTGCTCAATAGGCTCTAACTGTAATTTTTCCATAATGAGCGAGCCGGCAGATGTTGCAGTTAAAGTAAATGCAACTTTGCCTGTTTGAGATACGGTAACGCTGTCGAATAAATCTATTTTTTTAGATATTTCATAAGCCGCGTTAGAGTCAAACACAGCGTTTTGACCGCACATAGATGCGTTAAACACCGCTCTGCCACTTGCAACAGTACGAGCATAAATGCTAACTTTATAGTCACCTGCGGTGATATTTTGCTTTGTTGTGAAAGTTACGGAATTGCCTACAGCAACATCGTTTGCTCTGTAATAATTGCAGTCGTTGCTTGTATATGCTACGCCTGACATTCCGCTTTCAACATAAGTAAAATCGCAATTGCTCGGGTAAAACTTCAAATTGTAAGTTGTACTCGCCGAAACATCTGCAACAATCATCATTGAAATCAACAATGAGATTGAGACACATAATGCCAATATTTTTTTCATAATTCTTAGCTCCTTCAATTATACAATTATTACAGTATATATATTATAATAAAAACAAATGTCAAATTCAATTGCAAAATCGGCGCAAATACATTGCAAAATCGGCAGGTTTCTGTTGTAATTGCATAAAAAATAATCGGCGCTTTAAAACGCCGATTATTTTAAGTTTTGTTATTTAACTTTTTTAGTTATAACTTTGCTTGCTTTACTTTTAACTTTACCGTTAAGTGCTATTACTTTAACTTGATATTTTTTACCTTTTTTAAGCTTTTTAATAACTTTTTTAATTGATTTTTTACTGTTCGCTTTAATGGTAATAACTTTCCATTTTTTAGCGAATTTTAGTTTGTAATAAATCTTATATTTTTTAGCGTTTTTAACTTTTGTAATTGTAACGGTAAGTTTTTTCTTGCCTGCTGTTACTTTAATTACAGGTTTTGAAAGTTTAACTTTTTTAACAACCTTTTTAGTTGTGGTTGTAGGTTTAGCTTTAGGTTTTATAACAGTAGGAGCTTGAGTTGTAGTAACTGTAGGCGGTTGAGTTATAGGGTCAGTAGGTTCAGTAGTCGGTTCGGTTGACGGGTCAGTCGGCTCTGTCGGAGGCTCGGTTGACGGGTCAGTCGGCTCTGTCGGAGGCTCGGTTGATGGCTCAGTCGAAGGCTCGGTTGATGGCTCAGTCGAAGGCTCAGTTGATGGTTCTGTCGGTAATTCGCCGTAATATTCAACATTATCAACAAGAATGCCATGCCAACCGGTTGTGTAAACCCAACCTGCAATAGCAGTAATACTTGGAACATCGGCAGCGGTAAGAGTATAAGTATTGTCGGTACCTAATTCTGTGTAGGTTTTGCCTACAAACTCAAACCAATTTGCAGTTGTCCATTCAGCAGGAGTTAAATGAAGATAATAAGGAGTATTATCCATAACAAAGCCGATAGACATACCAACATTATAACTTGAAGCGATGGTTTTTATGTGTAAATTTGCTCTAAGGCCTGTTGCACCCTCTAATTTAGGCAAAGAAATTGTACCCGGAGTACTACCGTTTTCAGGTCTCATTGTACATTCAGGGTCAAATGTTTTATCATTATAAAACATTGCTGCTTTTGTACTGCCTTCTAACAATGTGTATTGATTGTTTTTGTTATAACTGTTAGAATCAAGATGTTGCAAAGTAATTGATTTTAGCGCACCTTTGTCGTTTTCAACATTTGAAACGTAACCGGCGTGGCCGCCTCCTTCATCTTCCCAGTCATACAAAACATGCCAGCCCACTTCAGCGCTGGAAGTAACCGCTATTACGGACGCCATTGTTAACAGAATAGCGACTGATAACAAAATTGAAAGAATCTTTTTCATTAAAAAACACACTCCTTTTTATTAAAAAAATGTACCAAAGCAATTCGTTTTACCTTGTATCTTCATTATATAATATGTAAATGTAAAAAACAATTGCAAATTCGGTATAAATATATTGCAAATTCGGCAAGTGTATGTTATAATTGTATAAAAAGAATAGAGTAGGAGTATTTTTTTATGAATAGTGAACCATTAAAATTCATTCAACACGATTTAATGATAAAATATATTACCGATGAAGATAAAAACACAGTTTTTGACGGAATAAATAATGATGTTTTTGTAATTATTGTTTGCATTTCGGGCAGAGTTGAGATTGAATATGCCGATAAAATACATTTTTTAAAGTCAAATAACATTTTTTTCGCGAATAAAAAAGAAAGATATTATGTAAAATATAACTCTGAAAATATGAGAGCGATTGAGATTAGATTTTACCCTAAATTATTTCATTATATTGACAGCGAGTTTGATATTTTAAATCCTTTTTACATTAAAGACAGAATTAAAATATTTAACATCAACACCAACCAAGAGGCGTTTAACTATGCTATAAACAGCGTTATTTATGCGCTCAAAAACCGCACGAGCCGAATTTATATAGTAAGAGGCGTTTTAAATGTTTTGTGCGAAATTAATAATTATTATCAAAACAAAAACTTAATAGTAAAACCTGCAAAAGAGCCGAATTATGTTAAGATTGCAAATTATGTTGATTCGCATATAAGCGAGAAAATTACAATTAAAATGGTGTCTGACGCAACTTTTGTTTCTCAAAGATGTATTTCTGATACAGTTTTGCGAATTAATAATATGACTTTTCACGAATGGCTTACCAAAAAACGCTTAACAAGGGCTCGTTACTCTGTTGCGCTGAATTATCATTCGCTTGAAGATGTTGCAAAAGACAACGGTTATAACACTTATTCAACTTTTTACAGGCTGTTTAAAAAAGAATTTGGCATAACGCCTAACGAATACAGAAACAACGCCTTGAAAAAGAAAAAAGAAAAAGAAAAAAAATAACAAAAAAGCAGTTGCTGTGTTTTGCAACTGCTTTTTTAATTATCTAACGGCCAATAAAACTGCTTCGGGTTTTTGGTTTGAACAGGCGATATGCCGTATTTTGCTTTATAAGCACGGAAAAAACTTGAATATGACTGAAATCCGCTTAATTGTGCGATTTTTATTAGCGATTTATCGGTTTTCCGCAACTAAACGACCTTGACCAAGATATTTCTTATTATTCACAAGCATCAAATGCTTATTCTGATATTAACATAATCAATCTTTATAACTCTTGCGAATTAAGTTCGGGCGCACAGCAATCTGTTACTTGGGCGGCACCTTTTCGCACAAACGGCAAGGTTTGCAAAGTCGGCGACTACGGCAAAATTACAACTAAAGAAAAACAACCCGAAGGCAAATATGATTTATATGTAACCGGCCTTACGCATTTAGGCAGTAAAGATTATAAATTTGCGGTAAACGGCGTTAGTATCGGAACGGAACTTAAACTTTCGGATTATAAAAAAGATAAATATAATAGAGAATATGCCGGCGCAACTTCGGCTTATATTGGAACGATTGATATTAAAAACGGCGCTCATAATCTTGTAGTTGAAGCGAGCGCAACAAACTCGGGCAATAACGGGCAGTTGTACTCTTTAGTTTTGGTGAAAAATGATGACAGCACCGCAACTGTAACAATAAGCGATGATAGTTTTGAACCGCAGGAAACATCGTCATCAGCAACTACAAAGCCAACAAGCACCACACCGACCGAAACATCGAGTAGCGAGCCGACCGAACAAACGGGCAATCAATACTCGGTTGGCGACACAATCAGTTTAAAATTTAACCCGAAAGACTGCGATTTTACCGATGTTGAAAACGGTATGACAGGCGGGCGTTTTAATGATGGCAATATCTATTATTACAGGGCGCTTAATATTGTTGAGGGTAACTCTGTAGCATTTACCACCAAAAACTCTATTCCCGCCGGAAAATATAAAGTCAGCATTGACGCAAGGTCAGAAAAAAGCGGAAGAGCGTTGTTTGATATTACTATGTGCGACCAAACAGTTACATTTAACTCTAATACGACTTTTGCAAAATCAAAAACATTTGATTTGTTTAACAGCGTTACTGTATCTCAAACAGGAAAAGTTAATGTTAATTTTGAGGCAGTATCGTCAGGCGGATTGTATATAGTTCAGTTAAATTTAAAAGTGCTTGAACTTTTTGACACAACTGTATCACCCGAAGTTTCATCGGTAATGGAAAACGGCGCTTCGATAAGGCTAAACGAGCAAAAAGGTATTCGGTTTATAACAATGCTTGATGCAGATAAAATAAGCGACCTTAAAGAGTCGGGCGCAACGGTTGAATACGGCACTCTTATTGCACCGATTGATTTATTAAAAGGGCAAGAACTTACATTTGATTTAGCAACAACTAAATTTGTAAATGTTCCTTATAATTCAGCCGATTGGTACAACGGTGTAAAAGGGCAAATAGCAGGCTCTTTGGTTTCAATAAGAGATAACAACATTACAAGAGATTTTGTAGGCCGTGCTTATGTAAAAGTTACAAAAGAGGGCGAAACAACAATCACTTATGCCGATTATGCAAACGGCGATATTGCAAACAACACCCGTTCGCTTTCGTTTATTGCAAACGCTTTTAAAGGCGATGATGATAAATACAACGCACTTGATGATACAACAAAAGCGTTGATTGATGCTTGGGCCGAGGGTAATGCATACACAACATAAATAAATTTAGAGAAATACACAAAAAGTGGGAAATATTTTATATACAGTAAAAAAGCCTTTCAAGTTTTTATACTTGAAAGGCTTTTTACTTTTCTGAAATTTTCTAACTTATTAAAGTACATTGAATATTATCGGCAAAGACTACTGAATTATCGCCCCAACCCGCAACAAAAATTCTCATTTTTGTACAATTTTCAGGAACACTGAATACAGTTTCAAAATTTTTATATTCTGTAGCACTTACCATAAACGCGCCTTGCTTTAAAATGTTATAGTTGTTATCCATAAAATGTACACCAAATTCCGAAACAGTTCCGAAATTCTGAAGTTTTATATCACCTTTGTAATAATACATTTGCCCACCGGTTACATCAACAATTTTTTCAATCCAACCGTTTTGGATTTTCATTGCATATTCGCCACTTGAAACATCTGAATTAATTCTTGAGTAATTAAATCCGCCAAAACCTACCGTATCGCTCTCGAATCCCGGTTCTGATACTAAATCTGTGCCGTTAGCGTTAACCATTTCCAAGAACGGTTTAGCGGTTGTCGGTGTAAACGAGGTATCTACTTGCGATAATGAAAACTCGGTGCTGTTTTCTCTTGTGTTTTGTCCTGCTGTCCATTTTTCTTTACCGTACTCATAAGCACCTATATCTACTGCATTTCCGCTTATTTCTTGCTCTATCGGAAGATTAATTCCTTTATCAATAGCAAGCGAGTCTGCTTGCAAGGTGCAATCCTTATTCAGTTTTAAAGCAGTATTTGTGCTTAACAGATTGTTTGAGTAATAAGCGCCTTCGCCGTAATACAAACTCGGCAAAATGTTATTATAAAATTGGTCGCCGGTCCAAACAGCGCCTACAAAAGCATTTTCTTCAAACGGATTTTGCAAATTACCTGTAACAATCGGCTTATCGGATAAAAAAGTATTATTGTAAATTTTGTTTTCGTAGGACGGATTATTTAAAATCATTGCTAAGTCTACATTATAACAAACATTATGATGTACTAAGAAGCGTAGACTTCCATTATCAAGATAATAGGCAACAAAATCATGTTTGTTGTTACAATTATATATTAAATTATGGTCAACTTCTACTGTGTTTTCAGCATCTATTTTGTAAGAACCTATACCTGAAACATCATAACAATTAACTGCGCAATTACTGATTTTATTGTAAGAAACTCGCATATTTTTACAGGCCAATATAATTGCAGAACGCGCGACATTATCTATTGTATTATGAGATATCAGCGTGTTTTTGCAATATTTCGGCTCAACTGCTGCGGCATTTGAATTAATATAGTTTATATCGTGAATGTAGTTGTTAACAACCGAGCAATTATCGGCATAAATTTCAACACCGCCTTCTGCGCCAAAACCTATTTCACAATTGCGAACGACCGAGTTTTTACCCCATAACTCAATTCCGTACCATTCTGCTTCCCAAGGGTAAACCCGTGAAAGCATTGTATGGTAATAATACAAAATTCTGTCATTATCAAGATTTAGATTTGTACTGCCTGAATTTGTTTTAACATTTGCGCCGAATATTTCAAGACCTTTTACAGTGATATACGCTTTATCGCGAACATCAAACGCCTCAGGTCTGACCGAATATTCAAAACTTAAATCGTTGGGGTTGACATTGTCTTGCGGTTTGTAGTAAAGCGTTCCGTTGCCGTCATAATACCACTCATTTTCATAATCAAGCAAATTAAGCGAATTATATAAATAATAGTTGCTGTTGCTTGTAGGCGCGTCCCAACCGCCTATTACAGATGAAAATGACAAACAACCGTTTTTTGACGATGTTACATCTGAAGAGTAGTAAATATAATGAGAAGTACCCTCAATAAATATTTTTGCCCCTTTAAAAAAGTCTGTTTTGGCAGTTAAATCTGAATCCTCAATATGTTCAGCGTCGGCAGTATCGGCAGATAAAACCTTTCCGACATCAATAGGATTGCTGTTTGTTTTGTTAGGATACCGCGCTATTTGAGCCATCTCACCGTTAACAAAAATTTGATTTTCCGTTCTTCGCCAAATATGACAATTTGTTTTATAAATTCCGTTTTTATACTCGGTCCATTCACTGTTAATTGTTTCGGTTCCGCTTATTGTGACTTTATCGTTTTCGTAAGGCAAAAACGAAACAGGAGCACCCTCTTCACCCTGATTTTTCGGAGTTACCGTTTCGCGATAAACTCCTTCTTTTATAAAACAGGTATCGCCCGCACTCATAACTTCGGCAGCTTTTTGAATTGATAAAAACGGTGATTTTATACTTCCCTCATTATCATCACTGCCGTTTTTGGAAACATAATAATATGAACTGTTACGAATTTCGGTTTGCTTAATAAGATAATTGCACATTTTCAATATATCTTTTATATCAAATGTGTTATCACCGTTAATATCAATTGATTTCAACTGTAAATTGTCAAGCGAAACAATATTTGCCAAATACTTTCTCATAATAACAAAATCTATTAAATCAATCTTACCATCACCGTTTATATCGCCACAAATCAAGGCTGTCGCAGTTTCATTTGTATTCCTATCAACAAATTTCCAACCTGTGCCGACACAGCCTTTTTTGATTTGATTATCAACGGCGTCATAAACTAAAATATCATCGCTGTTTTTAAAAACTCTTAAAACATCGTTTAAATCGGTTTTTGGCGAAATTCCCGAAACAATACCGCTGCTTTTTACATATTTAATTTCTTTATAAGGCAAAACTTCAAATAATGAGTTTTCCCTTATTGTCTCAGCAGAAGAAGTAACTCTAAATCCGCTCAAAATCAAACAAAAAACCATAAAACTATTAAAAATCCTAAGTTTTATCATATTATTACACCCCATAATTTAATAAAGATACTATCATTATTACCATTATATATATATTACAAAAAATTTCAATACTAAAAAACCTTTCAAGATTAACTTGAAAGGTTTTTTATCTATTTTTATTTTACTTCAATATAATCTTCTCTTGCTGCACCGACTGAAATATATTTAATCGGGCAACCTACTGCTTTTTCAATATATTTAACATAGTCATAAGCGGCTTTTGGCAAATCTTCAACTGTTCTGCATTTGTTGATATCACATTTCCAGCCGTCAACATATTCAATAATCGGTTTTGCGATTTCAAGTTCCTCACCATATGGGAAATAATCAACACGCTCACCGTTTACTTCATAAGCCACGCAAACAGGAATTTTATCAAGATAAGATAAAACGTCCATTTTTGTAATTGCAAGACAATCAGAACCTTGCACCATAACGCCGTATTTTGAAGCAACAACATCAAAAGGACCTACTCTTCTTGGTCTACCTGTTGCGGCACCGTATTCACCGCCTGCTTGACGGAGTTCTTCAGCCTCATCGCCGAACATTTCGCAAGTGAAAGGACCCTCGCCAACACAGGTTGAATAAGCTTTCATAATACCGATTGAAAGGTCTAATCTTTTACCCGGAATGCCTGCGCCGATAGGGCCGTAAGCCGCAATTGTCGGCGAAGACGAAGTGAAAGGATAAATACCGAAATCAATATCACGAAGTGCGCCAAGTTGAGCCTCAAACATAACTTTTTTGTTTTGTTTTAACGCTTCGGTAAGGAAAAGTCCTGTATCAGTAACAAAAGGTAAAAACTGTTCGCCGAATTTCATAAGCCAATCGTACATTTCATCGACAGTAACAGGTTTTGCGTCATAAACACCTTTTAAAGTAAGGTTTTTCCACTCAACAATACCCTCAAGTCTTTTTTTCAAGGCTTCTTTGTGGAAAAGGTCGCCCATTCTAATACCTTTTTTAAGATATTTATCACCATAAACAGGGGCGATACCTCTGCGTGTTGAGCCGTATTTTGCATCGGCAAGACGCTCTTCTTCAAGACAGTCTTGCATTACATGGTAAGGCATTGTAATAATAGCACGGTTGCTGATTTTTAAGTTTTCGGGCGAAATTTTAACGCCTGATTTTTTAAGGTTTGCAACCTCTTTTGACAAATGCTCAATGTCAATAACCATACCGCTACCCATAACATTGACAACATCTTCACGCAAAATGCCTGATGGCAATAAGTTTAAAATAAATTCGCCTAAATCGTTAATAACTGTATGACCTGCGTTGTTACCGCCTTGATAACGGCAAACAATATCATAATTTTCTGACAAAAGGTCAACCATACGACCTTTTCCCTCATCTCCCCAGTTAATTCCTGAAATCGCTGTAAGCATAAATATATACTTCCTTTCATAATTTATATACTTATTATATATTATATAAAAAACATAATCAAGATTTTGCGCTGTTAATGTTTTTGAGAACAGATATAAGCACCGCTTATAACACATTATACTAAAAAACAGGAATAATTGCAATAATTAATTCCTGTTTTTTAAAATTATTCATATCTAAGCGCATCAATCGGGTTTAATTTAGCCGCTTTATTAGCAGGCGCATAACCGAAAACAATGCCGATAAACAACGAGAACAAGAGCGCCAAAACAATCGAAAAAACACTCGGGCTTGCGCTAAATCCTATTATTTTACTTATAACAGTTCCAAGCGAAACACCGAAAATAACGCCAATAATTCCGCCGATTAAACAAATAACCATCGCTTCGGTGATAAATTGCCAGCGAATTGATGCATTTGTTGCGCCAAGCGCTTTTCGAGTACCGATTTCTTTTGTTCTTTCGGTAATTGAAACTAACATAATGTTCATAACGCCAATTCCACCGACTACCAATGAAATAGCTGCAATTGCCGCAATTGCAAGTGAAATTGTATTCATTATTTCGGTAAATTTTGAAAGCATGCTTTCAAGTGATGAAGCCGATGCTGTCCAACTGTCATTTCGGCTATAAATATTTTCAAAATAATCGGCTATTGTAGTTAAAAATGCCGAAGTATCGGTTTCGGCGGCCGAAACCACTTTAAAAGATTGATACCCTTCATCTTCACCGTTTAAAATTCTTGCTGATTCAATAGGAATGTAAAACGAAGTTGTTACCTCTTGTTTTGAGGCGGTTGAAGCGGTTTCCTGTTCGTATTCATAAACGCCGGCTATATAATAAGTTTTTGGTATATCGTTTACAGTAATTGTAACAGTTTTGCCAATAACATCTTTCGGGTCTGTCCCTAAAGCGTCTTCAACAAATTTATCAGAAACGACGCAAATATCTTTTTTGCCGTCTTGTTTATTCTTTATTGCTCTGCCATAAACAACTTCAACCTCTTCGGCTTTAAAATAATCATCATTTACCCCGATAATGTTTACCGAAGTTGTTGAAGAACTGTCGTCAAAATTTGTTATAGTGCCTGTACCTGTTGAACGAGAAAGTTCGATATACTGTATTTTATCTTTAAAATCATTTTTAAAATCACTAAGCATTTTATCGGTAATTAAGTCATTTTTACTGGGTTTGCTATCAGCAAATTTTCTTATTTTAACATCTTGATTTGTGTTTTCATCATCCTCGTTTTTTTGGGTAAGTTGAACAGTAATTGTAGTAGCACCAAGCGACTGCATACTGCTTGAGACCGTACTTGTAAGCGAAACACCGACAGTATTTATTGTAATAACCGAGCCTATGCCTATAATTATGCCAAGCATTGTTAAAATTGCTCGCAATTTATTGGCTTTTAACGATTCGAGCGAAAGAAGAATGTTATCAAGAAACGCCATTTCTCTTTCCCCCTTTGCTCTCATTTATAATCATACCGTCTTTTAGTGTAATAACTCTGTCGCACTCTTCGGCAAGTTCTTTATTATGAGTAATCAAAACTATTGTTTTATGCTGTTCTTTGTGCAGACGATGAAAAATATCCATAACATTACGGCTGGTTTGCGAATCAAGTGCGCCGGTAGGCTCATCGGCAAGAATAACCGCGGGGTCGTTTGCGATTGCTCTCGCAATAGAAACCCTTTGTTTTTGTCCGCCTGAAAGTTCATTTGGCTTATGTTTCATTCTGTCTTGCATATTAACCATTTCAAGCAGTTCTTCTGCCCTTTTTGTGCGTTCTTTTTTATTAAAGCCGTTATAAAGCATAGGCAACTCAACATTTTTCAGCGCCGACTGTCTGCCTATCAGATTAAAGGTTTGAAAAACAAAACCAACTTTTTTATTGCGAATCTCCGAAAGTTTTTTATCATTTGCCTTTGAAACATCAATTCCGTCAAGTATATATTCGCCATCGGTTTGTCTGTCTAAAACACCGATTATATTCATAAGCGTTGATTTTCCGCTACCTGACTCGCCAACAACAGCAACAAACTCACCTTCATTTACCTCAAAATCAATGCCGTGAAGTACTTCAAGTTCGTTGGGCTTTCCAATAAAAAATCTCTTCTTTATACCTTTAAGACTAATAATTTTTTTGCACATTATTATCGTCCTCCACTTGGCGGACTTGACATATTGCCGGAAGATTTATTATTTGAAAAACCACTCGGCATATTTCCGCCACCTGACATATTACCGCCAAACATTGAGAAATTCGAGTTTTCTGAATTATCTGCTGTTTCACCTGTTGTTTCTATTCCCTCAGATAAGTTAGATGAAGAACGAACAATATCTCCCTCGGCTAATTTTTTAGAAGAAATCTCGATATAATAATCGTTTTTTTCACCTGTTGTTACATAAACCTTTTCAAAGGTCATATCGGTACCCGAACCACCTGTTTTTCTGTAAACAAATTTACCCTTATCATCTTTGCCAACCGCGTCAATCGGTACAAAGAAAACATTATCGGTACTGCTTACAACAATCTCAACAGAAGCGTTCATTCCTATTGATAATCCGGAGGTTTTATCATCAATAGTAACTTCTGCCCCAAATGACCCCTCTTCGTTGGCAATCGGGTCAATTTGTGAAAGTGTACCATTATATGTTGCATCGGTAGCATCACTTGTGATATAACAACTTAATCCCAATTTAGCGTTATTTATATCTGCTTCGCTAATTGTAATGCTTACCTTTAGTTTATTCAAATCGCTAATAGTCGCAACCGCTGATTGCGATGATGAGTTTGAGCCCATTGCAGTGCCAGAATTCGAACCGCCTGCGGCTGAGCCAACTGTTGCATTTAGCGAAACTATTGTGCCCGATTGATTTGCTTTAATTGTGCAATCATCAATCTGACTTTCAAGTTCATCCAAAGTATCACTGCTTTGCGCCTCTTGCAATTGGTCGCTTGCCTGATTTAATTGTGATTTTGCTTGTTTTACGGCATCTTCATACTGCGAATTAGTTTGCTTTGCATTTTCATAAGTTGATTTTGCAGTTGTATAGGCTGATTCAAGATTTTGATAATTAGAAGTCGTTTTTGCCTCTTGTAAAGCGGCTGCTTTTTGACCTAATTTATAAAGTGTATTACTACCGCTTGAAATTGGAACGGTTGTGTTTGTTAAAGAATAAACCTTTTTTTGAACGCTTAAACACATATCATCTGCCGTTTGATTAACCGCAACAGTATTTGAACTGCTTGCGGAAATATTATTTGTCGACTGCGAATTAAAACCTTTATTGTTTGAATCAGATTGATTTGAAGTTGACGAAGCAGAAGAATCAGAAATATCTACACTTCCTACCGAGCATTTGCCATACAAATCCTGAATTGCCTGAATATACTTTTTAGCCGCTGACACAACACCTTTATTATTTGAAACAGCCTTATTATAATTGTTTTGCGCAACGACTAAATTCGAGCCGGCGATATTATAATTGCTAAGCGCTTTATTATAAGCCTTTTGAGCCGAAGAAATAGCGCTTTTAGCAGTTAAATAAGGCGTCTTCGCCGAATTATAATCACTTTTCGCCGAATTTAAAGTTGATTTATAAGAATTTAAATTACTAACAGCGGAATCATAACTTGATTTTGAACTGTTATATGAAGTTTGAGCACTTTTTACCGCTTTTGAAATATTCTTTCTTTCGGTTGCAATTTGCTCTTCTAATTCCTTTGTATCAAGAGTACAAATAACATCGCCTTTTTTAACGCTGTCGCCAACTGCTACCGCAATTGATTTTACCGTATAGTTAAGAGAGGTCGTAACATTTGAAGTTTTTGCACTTTCGATTGTTCCTGTTGAAGAAATGCTGTCTTCTAAATTGCCCTTTGAAAGTGTTGTTGTTCTTATATATGAATAACCGCTTTTTTTATCGGAAAAAACACCCATAGAAAAAAGAACACCAAAAACTATTGTCGCAACAAGTATAAGCGCAATTATCACACTAAAAACCTTATGCCTTTTAATAAATCCTTTTTTCTTAACTTTTGTTTTTGGCTCTTTTTCTAAAGAACTGTAAATATCCTTACTGCTCATTCTGAATCTCCGTTCCTTTTTTGCCTTTTTTAATCGGCAATCCGCAGAAAACGCCTGAAACTACAGACAAAACTACTGTGTAACCTAATGAAGTTAATGCAATTAATAAGAAATTATTACCGCGAAAATCACTTTTTTTATCAAAAGTCGGCGGTGTGAAGTTGCCTGAATTCTTATTATCATTTGCACCATCAAATGCCGGCGGTGTTAAATCTTCATCATTAAAATCATCGGATTGTGAAAAATTCGGTTCGTTTTTGAATACCGCATTTGCAATAGGGCGGGAAACAAATGTTGCTGCCGCAGAACCGATTATACCTACAAATAAAACAGTTAAAAGTGCCTCTTTAAAAAAACTGCTTTTAAATATCTCCCATAGAAATACCGTTTGCGTGAATTTTTGCAATTTCTTCTTTTCTGCGATTGGTACTTATAAAGTTTACTAAAACAAGTAAAAGCGCACCTACAATCGCAATTCCTGAAAGCACGATTATTTTTGCGGTGCTAAAACCATTGTTTTGAGGGTTTTGCATTGGTTTTTGCGGAATATTTTCGTTTTTACTATCAGAACTTTCTGTTTGCTCACTTTTTGAATTTTCTGATTGCGTTGATTGGGTGGTTGAAGTTTTAGCATCTCTAAAATCTTTTTTATCGTCAAAATTAAAAGGCATTGCCAAAACAATCCCAACCGAAATAGTAACTAATAGAATAATAAGAGCGTTAAGAACGGTTCTAAACTTTGCTCTTATTAAACCTTGAAATAATGTCTTCATAGAATTCATCTCCGTTCATTTTGATGAATTTATTATAAAAGCATACCTTTAATTTGTCTTTTCATTTTTTTAAATAAAATGTTAAAAAATGTAAACAAAAAATGAGCGACTAAAAACAGTCGCTCATTTTTTATCTGTCCCATTTATTACAAAGTTCGTTGATTTTATCGGTGAGCTTGGCTAAATCTTTATTAGCGCCCTGCTTGTTTTTCTCAATGACCGACATAAGCCTTCTGCCTGCAAGCAAAAGCCTTTCATAAGCACTTGAAGGCTTAACATACGCTTTTTTCTCAATTTTAATTGTGTTGCCAATCGCCAAGCATTTATCGCCCAGCAAATCATAAATACCGCCGTTGTAAGGCACAACCGCCTGAACGCCTATTTCATCAAAAACTTTATCGGCAAAATCTTCAGCCGAAATTTCGCTGCCGTGATTTACAAAAACCGTTCTTATTGGTGTTTTAATATTTTTAAGCCATTTTAGCAAAAGGTCTTGGTCGGCGTGTCCGCTAATACCTTTTATTGTGGCGATTTTCGCCCTGACCTGAATTTTCTCGCCGAAAATTTTAACCTCGCTTGCGCCCTCTTTTATCTTTCTGCCCAAAGTGCCGACAGCCTGATAGCCTACAAACAAAATTGTCGAATCTTCACGCCAAAGATTGTGTTTTAAATGGTGCCTTATTCTGCCTGCCTCGCACATTCCGCTCGCCGAAATAATAATTTTCGGGGTAGAATCGGTATTAATCGCCATAGATTCTTCGCTTGTTTTGGCGAATTTCAATCCGTTAAAACTCAAAATGTTTTCGCCGTTGTTAATATATTCAAGTGTTTCGCTGTCATAAAACTCCATTAAATCAGCTCTATCGGAATAAATTTCTGTTGCCTCAACGCAAAGCGGACTGTCGACATAAACAGGAAAATCATATTTTGTAAGTTTTTCTTTTTTAATAAAATGAAGTAAATATAAAAGCTCTTGCGTTCTGCCAACCGCAAACGAAGGAATAATTAAATTACCGCCCCTTGCCATAGTGTCGTCAATAATAGCGACTAATTGCTCGGTGTAATCCTCCCTCATTTCGTGAAGTCGGTTGCCGTAGGTGCTTTCAATTACAACAAATTCCGCTTTACTTGGCAAAGTGGGGTCTTTAATCAAAGGTCTGTCAACATTGCCGACATCGCCCGAAAACAGCAAAATATGCTCCTCGCCGTCTTCAAAAAATGTTATTTCAATGCTCGCCGAGCCTAAAAGGTGGCCTGCATCGATAAATTTTACTTTAAAATCGTCAAAAATTTTATATTCGGTGTCATAATCGCAATTTTCAAAATGTGGCAAAGTTTTTTGCACATCATCAACAGTATAAAGCGGAATATACTCTTTTGCACCGCTTCTTTTCGCACGCTTATTGCGCCAAAAAGCCTCTTGCTCTTGAATGTGAGCAGAATCAAGCAACATAATGTTGCAAAGTTTAACCGTTGCGCTTGTTGCATAAATTTTGCCTTTAAAACCGCCTGCAACCAATGTAGGCAACTTGCCCGAATGGTCAATGTGAGCGTGAGTTAAAAGAACACAGTCAATATCGCTCGGCGATATTGGCAAAGGCGTGTTTTCATAAGTATCAGCCCCCTGCTCCATACCAAAATCAACCAAAACTTTTCTTTTTCCGAATTCAAGCAATGTGCAAGAACCGGTAACTTCTCTTGCCGCTCCTAAAAATTCTATTTTCATAAACTTTTTTCTCCGTTTAATTATTTCTACTAAAATTATAATCCCAAATTTATGCAAAGTCAATAAATTTTAAGCAATTTTGTAAATAATTTTGCCAATTTATTAACAAATCATCGTTTTTAATTTATAATAAACATACATTATATATTAATGTATGAAAAAAATTACTCATTAAGGAGAGAACAAAAATGAAAAAATAATTTCAGTTTTGTTATCGCTTTGTTTGCTGGCAACAATGGTATCTATGGTGGCAATAATCGCATCTGCCGATACATTAAGCAATTTGATTTATACATTTGATGACGGTTCAAAACCATCTGATTGGACTAACAAAAACAAAGGTGACGGTCGTTATACAATCGAAATTGTCGATTTAACCGACTCCGAGGGCGAGGGCGACTCGGCTCACGGCAAAGTTTTAAAATTTGGCGGTTACGGCGATTTAACCAATGTAGGTTTCAAAGTTCCTGCTGATATGATGAATGTTGCAGGCGTTCCTACAAAAATCACATTTGATGTTAAAGCGTATAATTCAAGTTCAACAGGTGCTTTAGGTAAATCTGATATGCCCGGTTTTGCTTTGAGAAACTCTTCGGGTACATCTTATTATTTACCACAGCCGACAAATGTTACACAGTCTTGGCAGACTATGGAGTTAGACCTTTCTACTCAATCCGCTTTATTAGATGACTACAATTTAACTAACTTTGTTGTTAGAAAATGTGCTTCAGGCAACAAAATAGTTTATATTGATAATTTCACACTTTGGTATGATGAATATTCGGCAAACAGACAACCACAAGAGGCTCCACCTGCACCTACAGTTGCAAGCGCAACCTCAACATCGGTAACACTTAACGCTATTGCTGATAATTGCCAATATAGTAAAGACGGCGTTACTTGGCAAGGAAGTACTACATTTACAGGTCTTACTGCCAATACAGAATACACATTCTATGCAAGATACAGAGAAACGGTTGATTTGTTCACTTCTCCTGCGTCTGCGGGTACTGTATTTACTACACCTGTTGTTTATAAATGGAATTTATATTCTGACAACTTTACTTTAGATAACACTTCTTGCGGTAATTTCAACACCGCTCACGCAGGTGACGGCACTTATTTTGAGGGTACAGGTTTAGCGTCCGGCGCTTCGGCAACATTCACTTCTAAAATAACCATTGACCCAGGTGTTTATTCAACCGCTATTTATGCAAGGGCTTATAATGGCAGAGCATCAATTAATGTAGACATTAACGGCACTCGTGTTGCAAATGCACTTAACACTTCAAATTTGAGTGGTACTACCGGTACTAATATGAGATTCCCGTTAAGCGAAATTACAATTACCGAAACTTCTACATTTACAATAACAATTACAACCACAAGCACAGGTTCGTTATATTTGAACTCAATTGAGTTTACAAAAACAGCCGATTATGTATCGCCTGATGTTGACCCTTATGAAAACATCGCAGGAACAACTATGGAAGCTGCACAACTTCGTATCGGTAATGTAAACGGTATTAGATTTATTACAAACGTTGATACTGATTTAATCGCAGAAGCTGAAGCTGACGGTTACACAGTAACAATGGGCACTTTAATCGCTCCGCTTACTTATGGCGAATTAACGCTTGATTCGGGTGCAGGCAATGTTCCGACAAACGGTTATTATTACGGAATTTCGGGCAAAATTGCAGGCTCGATTGCAAATATTAAAACCAAAAACATTGCAAGAGATTTTGTAGGTCGCGGTTATGTAACTCTTACAAAAGACTACGGCTCAAAAACTTATTATTCTGTTCAGCAAACCACAGGTCGCTCGTTAAAAACACTTGCGGCAGCGGCAATTCTTGACAATAATTTCTACAACGCATTGACAGACGCACAAAAAGATTTGGTAAATTATTGGGCAAATTACACAGCAGAATAATTATTAAAATGATTTTAAAAAACGGTGGGGGCATAGTCTCTGCCGTTTTTTGTTTTGTGCAAACTTTACACCTCATCCGAGTTTTGTTTCACAAAACCCACCTTCCCCTCAAGGAGAAGGCTTTTTTGGTTTGATATAAACATATAAGAACTTTGTAGGGCGGTGCCTTGGTGCCGCCGTTTTGCAGAATTATATAATTTCAGCAAAACTTTCAACCCTTCCACCACGCAAGCGTGGTCCTCCTTCCCTTGACAGGGACGGCTTTTGGTCTATATTTTCATATAATTTTTTTGAATTTTTTGGGGAATATCAAAGTTTTATCAAGATTTTATCAAATTGCTATCAAATTTTACGATTTTTAAATAAAAATCGTTTGATTTTTGAACTGACAATGCAAATCTATTTTGTTATAATTCTGTTAGTTGTTTTATAGCAACAAAAATTCTGAAGAGAGGTTTTTTAAAAATGAAAAAGATTGTATCAATCGTATTATCATTAGCAATGGCAGTTACGCTAATGGTAGGCACAAATGTAAGCGCTACCCCAACCGAATATGTTTCATTAACCGGTGACCAACTTTATTATCAAAATGCAACTTACTTCAGCTATGCAAACGCAAGCTACTCAGTAGGTGGAGACCAAGATGATTACATTGGAAAAATCACCTTCGGTTCAAAAATCAATGCGCAAGACAAAGGTTTTGCAATCAACATTGAAAATGCTGTTTACGCTGACCTCCAATCACAACTTTCTAACGTATTTGTTTCAAAAATCGAATACACTTTCTCAGCTAACGCAGACATCAATTTAAAACCTTATATGTCAACAAATGCTTATGTTAATCAACAAATGAGAAACCCTGAACAGAACCTTAACAAAAATGACTATGCACTTCTTTCACCAAGAGGTGACACATTCACAGTTCGTTCAGATAGAGACTACACATTTGTAGCACATCTTAACGCATTAAACAAATATAACAGTTCATCAGAAAAAGATTCTCCTGCAAAAAACTTTGTTGATGCTTGGGGTAATGGTTATAACTATCTCTATTTATACCCACAACCAACCGATTGTACTGAACTTTACATCAAATCTGTAAAAGTTTATTACTACACAGTAGCAGGTACAATGGTTTCAGGTGCTGGTCTTAGAGTTGGTGTTCACAACGGTATTCGTTACTTCACATCACTTGATACAGACTTAATTTCTGAAGCTACAGCAAGAGGTTACACAGTAACAAAAGGTACTTTAATTGCTCCTGTTGACACACTCGGCGGTGAAGAATTAACTTTTGATTCACCAACAAAAGTTGACTTACCTGTTTCAGGTTACTTCTCAAACAACGAGCAAGCCGAAACTGAAGGTGTTATCGCAGGTTCACTTACAAACATCAAATCGGCAAACATTGCAAGAGATTTTGTAGGTCGCGGTTACATTAAACTTCAAAAAGGCGAACAAACAATCACTTACTATGCAGTTATGAACGATAACGAGCGTTGATTAAAAGCAATCGCTGGTACAGCATCTGAAGATGAAAACTTCTTCAATTTGTTAAGCGATTCTCAAAAAGCACAACTTCTTGCTTGGGCTGCTGCATAAATTTATATAACTATGAGAGATTTTAAATGAAATTTGAAGAAATTAAAGTAGAATTTGAAAAACACGCTACTCTCGATATTATCGCAGAGAGCCAGGAACCAGAAGTTCCTACTCAAACAACTTATTCTAACGAGGGCGCAAACGACCCTTATGAAGATGACAAATTCTAAGTAGAACTTATAAAAAACAGGAACGCAAAACGCGTTCCTGTTTTTGTTTTGATGAGAAAGCCGTCCCTGTTAAGGGAAGGGGGACCGCTTTCGGTGGAAGGGTTGAGGTCGAGAGCTTCGACTCCCTCGTCTTCGGCATAAAAGTTTGATTTTTATAAACGCTTTGTGTCGCCTCAGGGATGAAAGTTTTGCTGAAACTAAAAATCACGATGTAGGGGGTCAGTTTCCCAGACGACCCTCTAAAGTTTGATAAAAATATATAAATCTGCAAAACGGCGGCACCAAGGCACCGCCCTACAAGGGTTATTTAATTTTGTACAAACATTACACCTCATTCGAGTTTTGCGTTGCAAAACCCACCTTCCCCTCAAGGGGAAGGCTTTTTTATTTCATGCGTAAGCACACAACACTTATTATCTCTTGTTTTTTACTTATTACTTCTTATCACCCTTCCGTCACACTTCGTGTGCCACCTCTCCTAAAAGGGAGGCTCAAATGTGTCGCTTAAAAAAAGTGCCCCTTTAAGGGGAACTGTCGCCAAACGGCGACTAAAGGGTGAATTTTTGATGAAAATTTTTGCTTACACGGCGGTATGGCGTGCGGTGCATCCCGCCGTGAAAAACTTAAAGTTTTGTTAAACTTTAATTAAATGCACAATCTTTGAAAGCCTTCCCCTTGAGGGGAAGGTGTCAAGCGTATGCTTGACGGATGGGGTGTCGAGGGTTGCTCAAAATTAAAACGGCGATTGCTACGCCACCGCCCTACAAGGGTTATTATTAAATTTGTGCGTAAGCACGGATTATTGCATTTAAAAAACGGTTGAAATTAATCAACCGTTTTATTTATTGTTCTGTTTTATTTGGTGATTTAATGCGTTTAATGCGCGACCAAAGAAGAATTATTACCTGCCCCGGCACGCCTAAAATAAATACCTGCCAAATTGCATTGCCAAATGCTAAAAATGAAATGAAAAACGAAATTAGCACCGACCACATAAGAAACGACACAATTAAAAAGTTTCGCCTGTGGTTAAACCAAATTGAGTTGAAAACCAGCCAAACAATCATTGAAACGGGTATCGCAAAAACAAACGAAAGCCAATGTTTATTAGTTTCAACCGCTAAATCGATAATAACAAAAATAAATGTAGCAATAAGCCAAACCAGCAAAATGCTGATGCCTGTTATAAATGCGTGGTTTTGAAAACGGGTTATTTTTTTAGCCGAAGGAACAGGTTTTACAGGGTGCTCTGCCTCAACCAAATAGTCAAGCGAAACTTCAAACAAATCGGCAATTTCTTTTAAAACCGAAATGTCAGGAACCGACTCGCCCCTCTCCCATTTTGATATGGCTTTATCGGAATAATTTAACTTTTCGGCAAGGTCTAACTGTGTCATTTTTTCGCTAACTCGCAAATCAGCAATGTTTTTTGCTATAATTTGTTTCAATTCGTCCACAAAAAAGCCATTCCTTTCCATACTTCATTTTACTAAATTATAACATATTGTTTTCGATAAATCAACCCCTAAAAACCGCATTTTTAAATGTGATTCTACTGTTAGTAGAGCGGTAGAGAGCCAATTCTACCGTTACTTTTCGATTAGTATAATCAAAAAATATTACAGTAGGTTGAGAAAAATTAGCCTTATGATATATAATTTATAAGGTAAATTTATTTTGAATTTATGGAGATGAAAATTATGGCTAACGATTATATTTTATCTTGCGAGTCAACAGTTGACTTGCCTTATGATTATGTTCAAAACAGAGATATTCCTGTTGCTTTTTACTCTTATACGGTTGACGGCGTTGAATATGAAGACGATATGTGCAGAACGCCTGACGGTTTTGAAAAATTCTTTAAAAAAATTGACGAGGGCAAAGTTCCTACAACATCGCAATTAAACTTATATAAATATCTTGACTTTTTTGAAGAATTGCTTAAACAAGGCAAAGATATTTTGCATATTGCTTTCGGCTCGGGGCTTACACCTTCGGTAAACAACGCAAGACAAGCCGCTGAAAAATTAAAAGAAAAATATAATGACCAAAAAATAGTTGTTGTTGACTCGGCTTGCGCTTGTTCGGGTTACGGCTTGTTGGTTGATTCGGCCGCTGATTTGCGAGATGAGGGCAAAAGCATTGAGGAAGTCGCAAAATGGCTTGAAGAAAACAAAAATAAAGTTCACCACCAATTTTTTAATACAGATATGCGTTATTTTAAGCGTAGCGGCAGAGTTTCGGGACCGACTGCGACAATTGCAACCGTGCTCGGCATTTGCCCTATTATGCGCCTTGACGACAACGGAAAAATGTTTGCTTATGACAAGGTGCGCGGCAAGAAAAACGCTATTAAAAAGATTGTTGATGAAATGGTTGTTCACGCAGGCGCTGATTATGACGGCAAATGCTTTCTCGCTCATGCTAACTGCCTTGAGGACGGACAGGAAACAATTGAAGAAATCGTTCGCAGAATGCCACAATTAGACGGAAAAATCAAATTGTTTGAAATAGGTACGATTATTTCATCGCATTGCGGACCGGGAACAGTTGCCCTTTTCTTCTTTGGTGACGAAAGACAACCTCAATAAATAACAAGTAAAACAGTTGTAATTGATTTTGGTTTAACACTAATCGGCGCCATATAATCGCCCAAACGCAAATTGCACTCAAACTCTCTTTCGGCAAGGCTTGTAATTACAGCGACAATATCGCCGTTTGGATTTTCAAATGCGCTAATGGCAATTAAATCGGTCCAAGATGATGTGCCGAGCCGCAGCGCGCCCTTTTTCACAAAAGCGCTAAAATGCTTTACAGCATAATACTGTGGCATAATCATAATTTTATCTTTAGTTGTGTCATAATGAACAATCGCATTGCAAGGGGTGCTTCTGTTGTGGTAAGGTCCGCCGTTTTCATCGAGCAAAATATTCCAATCGCAAGAAGCGTTCATAAAATTATTAAAATTACCGCTCATATCATAAGCATATTTTAAGCCAAAACGCCAATTTGAATCGCAACCGCACATGCAAAACTCGCTCGCAAACAAAAACATATTCGGCGCAGTTTGATGAGCGAAATTCAACTCGCTGTAATGCTCGCCCGAATACCAATGAAAAGCGATACCGAAAATTCGCTCGCTCGCTTTTTGGTCGGCTTTAATCGCCTTTGCGACCTCATACAAATGCTCTTTGTTGTGGTCCCAAATCGCTATTTTAACATCTAAACCAGCCTTTTCAAAAGCAGGGTAAAGATAATCGGTTGCAAACAAAATTTGTTCTTCAATTGTGTAAACGCAAGATTCCCAAGTTTGCACCGCCATAGGCTCGTTTTGAACGGTAACAGCGTCAATTTTTACGCCGTTTTTTTTGTATTCTTTAATGAATTTTACAAAATAATCCGCCCAAACGGAGTACATTTCTTTTTTCAACTTTCCGCCTTGAATCATATTGCCTGAATCTTTCATAAAGGCAGGCGGACTCCAAGGAGATGAGAACAAAAACAAGTCGTCTGACTTTTCTTGCGCTGCTTTTATCATAGGGATTATATTTTCTTTGTCGTGAGCAATGTCAAAAGTTTCGAGCGTTTTATCGCCATTTTTAACATAAGTATATTCTTTTTCGGAAAAATCGCAGGAGTTTATTGTGGTTCGGCAAAAATTATAGCCGAGCCCTTTTTCTTTATCAAAAGCAAGTTCAATAAACTTTTTCTTTGATTTTTCGCTCATTTTTGAAAAAGTTACAGCGGCAGAGTCGGTAAAAGCACCGCCAAAACCTTGAACTTTTTGAAAGCGCAAATCAGAATGAATGTTAAGCACTTTTTCTTCAACATCGGGCTTTTTTTCAAATTCAAGCGAAAAAGCCGTTTGAAACTGTTTTTTGCTATCACTTACAAAAACTTTATTCTTCATTTTGCTCACCTTTTTCATCAAAATCTATATATTTATTGTCAACATATTTTAACTCGCCTTGCATACCCTTTTGCAAAAAATCATAAGCCAAAGGGCTTACATTAAACTTTTTAATCCTGCCGTTTATATCAAAACAAACAGTATTATAAAAAACATCTCTAAAACCTTTTCTGTTTTCAAAATCATAACGAGTGCCTTGGCTTTGATATTTGTCAATAACCCTTGCATTAACTTTTATCGGTTTTTTAAAGAAACTTACAACCATTCTTATAATAATAACTAAAAGAATTAAAGCCATAAAAAGCATAACTGCCATAGGTAAATATTCATAAAAACCTGACATAATAACACCCGCCATTTTGCAATAAATATATTTCGCTTAAATTATAAATTATGCTTTTTGGAAAGTCAAGCGTTTTTTGGCAAAAAAATATTATTATTTTTTCAAATTTAAGGTTGAATAGTTAGCCGTTTTATTGTATAATAATTATAATTGTGAAAAAGCGAAAGGAAAGGTATAAAAAATGGCAAAATATATTTTTGTAACAGGCGGCGTTGTTTCGGGTCTTGGCAAAGGAATTACGGCGGCTTCGCTCGGCAGACTTTTAAAAGCAAGGGGTATTAAAGTTGCGGCGCAAAAACTTGACCCTTATATTAATGTTGACCCCGGCACTATGAATCCGTTTGAACACGGCGAAGTTTATGTTACAGAAGACGGCGCCGAAACCGACCTTGATCTCGGCCATTACGAAAGATTTATTGATGAAAATTTGAATAAGTTTTCAAATCTTACCACAGGTAAGGTTTATTGGAATGTGCTTAATAAAGAGCGTGAGGGCGAATATTTAGGCAAAACCGTTCAGGTTATTCCTCATATTACAAACGAAATCAAATCATTTATATATACAGTAGGTAAAGAAACCGATGCCGATGTTGTTATTACCGAAATCGGCGGTACAACGGGCGATATTGAGTCGCAACCGTTTTTAGAGGCTATTAGACAAGTTTCTTTGGAAGTCGGAACAGAAAACTGCTTGTTTATGCATGTAACACTCGTTCCGTTTATTCCCGGTTCTGATGAGTTAAAGTCAAAACCTACACAGCACTCGGTAAAAGAGTTGCAGTCGCTCGGAATTATGCCTGACATTATCATTGCAAGATGCGATATGCCTTTGCCTGATAATATTCGTCAGAAAATTTCTATGTTCTGTAATGTAAAACCTGACTGCGTTATTCAAAATATTACCGTTCCTGTGCTTTACAGAGCGCCGATTATGCTTGAAGAAAGCCATTTGTCTGATATTGTTTGCCGTGAACTTAACATTGATGCGGCTGAACCCGATATGAGCGAATGGATGGAAATGCTCAACAGAATTGATGCGGCTCAAGAGGTTGTTAACATTGCTATTGTAGGTAAATATGTTAAACTTCACGATGCTTACCTTTCTGTTGCTGAGGCACTTCGCCACGCAGGTTACGAAAACAACGCAACTGTTAAAATCGGTTGGGTTGACGCTGAAAAAATTACTGATGAAACTGCTGATAAATATTTATCAAAATATGACGGCCTTTTGGTTCCGGGCGGTTTCGGCGACAGAGGAATTGAGGGCAAAATTGCAACCGCAAGATATGCCAGAACTAAAAATATTCCTTATTTCGGAATTTGTCTCGGTATGCAAACAGCGGTTATTGAGTTTGCTCGCCATGTGCTTAACCTTTCTGACGCTTCTTCGAGCGAGTTTAAACCTGACGGCAACAACAATGTAATCGCTCTTATGCCCGACCAGCAAGGCAATATTCCAAAAGGTGGAACAATGCGTTTGGGCGCTTATCCTTGCAAAATTAAAGAAGATACAAAAATGAGCGAGGCTTACGATGAAGAGTTAATTTATGAACGCCACCGCCACAGATATGAGTTTAACAACGATTATAGAGAGCAATTTGAAAAATACGGAATGAAAATTACAGGTACTTCGCCTGATGCCCGTCTTGTTGAGGCGGTGGAAATTCCGGAAAACAAATTCTATGTTGCGGTTCAGTATCACCCTGAGTTTAAATCTCGTCCTAACCGTGCTCACCCGCTTTTCAAAGCGTTTGTAAAAGCGTCAAAAGAAAATAAAAAATAAAACAAGAAAGGGTTGTTACTATGAAAATAAATAAAAATTTTGATAATTTGGTACCAAACTATTTATTTGCCGAAGTTGCTTCGAGAACAAATAAATTCATTTCCGAAAATCCTGATAAAAAGGTAATTCGTTTAGGTATAGGCGATGTTACTTTACCGCTTGCGCCGGTTGTTGTTGATGCAATGGTAAAAGGCGCAAAAGAACTCGGCGTTAAAGAAACTTTTAAAGGCTACCCTGATTATGAGGGTTACGAGTTTTTGCGAGAGGCAATTTCAGGCTATTACAAATCGTTCGGCGTTACAGTAAACGCTGATGAAATTTTTGTTTCAGACGGTGCAAAGTCTGACTGCGGAAATATCGGCGATATTTTCTCGAAAGACAATACTGTTTTAGTAACTGACCCTGTTTACCCTGTTTATGTTGATTCTAACATTATGTCGGGCAGAGAAATTGTTTATGCTGACTCAAACGAGCAAAACGGCTTTGCCGCTATGCCTGACGACAGCGTTAAAGCAGATATTATTTATCTTTGCTCGCCTAACAACCCGACAGGCTCGGCTTATACTTATAAGCAGTTGAAAACTTGGGTTGACTATGCGATTAAAAACGATGCAATTATTCTTTATGACTGCGCTTACGAGGCTTTTATTACAGAAGATTTACCGCGTTCAATTTATGCGGTTGAGGGTGCAAGAAGTTGCGCAATTGAAATGTGCTCGCTTTCAAAAACCGCCGGTTTTACTGGAACTCGTTGCGGTTACACAGTAATTCCGAAAGAACTTGAGCGTGACGGTCATAATATTTATAAAACTTGGTATCGCCGTCAGGCTACAAAATTTAACGGCGTTTCATGGCCGGTTCAATGCGCTGCCGCTGCTGTTTTCTCTGAAGAGGGACAAAAACAAATCAAAGAAAACATCGCTTACTATCAGGCAAACGCAAAAATTATTGCTGACGCTATGGACGAACTCGGCATTTACTACACAGGTGGTAAAAACTCGCCTTACATTTGGCTCAAATGCCCTGATAATATGAAATCTTGGGATTTCTTCGATTTGCTTTTGAAAGAGGCTAATGTTGTCGGCACACCGGGCTCGGGCTTTGGCAAAAACGGCGAAGGATTTTTCCGTTTAACTGCTTTCGGCGATAGAGATAATACAAAAGAAGCAGTTGAAAGAATTAAAAAAGTGCTTAAAAAATAATTGTAAAAACATCTCTTACGGTGGCACCAAGGCACCGCCCTACAATGTGATTATATGTTTAATCAAAATTAAAAAGGAACAACCATTTTTGATGAAGTGATATAATGATGGTAGACACAAAAAAGTGTCTACCATCATTTTTATGTGATAAAATAAAGAAAAAGGAGTTGAAAAACATGGGAAGACCAAAA
>CACXOM010000006.1 GCA_902769255.1 Oscillospiraceae bacterium | reverse complement strand
GCTGGCAGGCCAATAAAAAAGCGCACTTGTGCGCCGCCAATAGTATTAGGGCTTTGCCCGAAAATGAAATACCACCCGCTAAGCGGGTGGATTTTTATTTTAATTATGATTAAAACTTATTTAGTTTTTTTAGAAACAACTTTGCTCCATTTGCTGTAATATTTCTTGCCTGCGATTTTTGTTACAGCACGGGCTTTAACAAAGTATTTTTTACCTTTTTTAAGTTTTGTTAATTTTTTGCTTGTTTTAACGGTAACTGCTTTTTTAGATTTAAATTTCTTGTTTAAAGAATAGTAAACCTGATAAGAAACAGCGTTTTTAACTTTCTTGCTAATTTTAACTGTTAAAGCTTTTTTAGCTGCTGTTAATTTTAAGGTCGGTTTTGCCGAATACTTAATAAGTTTTACTGATTTGTAAGCTGAATCCTTACTTGCAACAGAGCCTTTAACAGCTTTTACTTTATAATAATAAGTGTTGCCCTCTTTAACAGTTTTATCGGTGTAACTAAGCTTTTTATAGCCTTTTTTAATTACTTTATAACCGCTTTTTGCTTTTGTTGAGCGGAAAATTATATAAGAATCAGCACCGCTTGAAGCTTTGTAAGTAACTTTTACAGCTTTTTTAGCTGACAAAGCAACTTTTTTAATTACAGGTGCATTTAAAGTAGCAGTATTACTGCTTGTTGTTGTCGGAGTAATTCCTGACGGAGTGGTTGTGTTGTCAGTTGAACCGCCGCCACCTTCAACATTTGGGTCGCCTGCTGCCGGATTTTCAGGAACTTTACCTTCTTTATTAAATCCGTTTAATGCAAAATCTTTAGGTGTGTTTGTAGCATTTGCATTAGTTTTTTCAACAGTTACAGGTGACATAATTACGTCAAGACCGTGAATACGGCATTTTGAATAACCTGCGTCCATAGCAGCTTGTTCGCCTGCTTTGTTTGAAATCTTATCCCAGTCAACTAATTGATGTTGAGCGTTATAGTACCAATAGTTTTGAATATTAGCACCGATACTTGCTACTTGTGTTTCATTTTTGAACTCTGAAACATCAAGGTAATAAGTTCTTGTTGTGCCCGGATACTGCCAGCAAAAAGCTTTTTGAGTTTCCGGTTTTTTGTCGCCGTTACCGATTTGACCAGTAAGGTTTATTTGAACTTCGGCGATTGTAGGTTCATCGTCAGGGTCTAAACAACTTGCCAATGTTATATCTAATTTAATTTTATGAGTACCGCCTTCAGCGTTTGCATTAGCGATCGCCTGACGTGTAACATCAGGGGCGGTTATTTCATAGTTAACCTGAACCTGCTCAACCGAGTTAGGTTGTGTAAATCTTATAAAACCGTAATCAGCTTCAGTTGTTTTACCTGCCGATTTCCAAGAAGCGCAGTCAGAACTGTATTTAACAGTATCTGGTTTAAGGTTTACGTCTAAAGCAGATTTCGGTGCAAAGTTGTTAAATGTTAATTGGTTAGGGTCAACTTTTTTAGTTGAAACCGGAACAGTTGAAGCCTCTTGACCGTCGTCAACAACTATATTGGTGAAAAATACATCAGGCTGTGTACCGCATACTCTCTCACCGTTTTCCAAAATACTGCAACTCCAATCATAACACTGAATCAGCACATAAATATATTTAATTTGGTTTTGATAACCGTTAGGATATTTATCTTCATTATCAAAATCACTTACATCAAGTTTGAACTTTTGAACAGTTGCACCCGATGTGATTTGTTGCGATTTTGAAACAAGAATACTGTCATTGCCAGTACCTGTGTCTTTTAAAAACGCAATTTTAATTTCAGGTGAGCAGTTTGTACCTTTAATATTGGTAGCGCTGTTTACGGTAATACTTGAATAAAGGTTACCGTTGTAATAATCGTTTGCCTTATTAATTGCTTCAGCAAGATTATCAGCATTGGTTTCGTCAACCTCAAAGAGCATTTGATATTGTCTTTGAATGTGGTCAGACTGTACTCTCAATCCGTTTTTATCAGTATAAAGAATAGTTGGTTTAGAGTTTGTAAAAGCGTTCTCTCTCCAGCAACTTTCTTTAAACTTGTAGGCGAGAATTGTTTCGGCACCTTTTGCAGAAAGCGAAGTAACTACAAGTGTACTTACTAAAATTGCAACTACAAGAAGTGCGCTTAAAACTTTTTTAGTTCTAATCATTTTTGAAAAACCTCCATATTAGCGCATAACAGCGCATTTTTTTGTATTGTAATTATATCACAATAAATTTATCATTACAAGATTAATAAATGCTTTCCCAAAATCTTTGTTAATACTATACAATTCTAACCAAAAAATTTAAGCATAATAACCATAAAACAGGAACCCTTTTTATAAGGATTCCTGCTTTTTTAAACTATATTTTACTGAATATAATATTTTGCTTTAAATTCTTCGTACATATCGTTAAACTCACGGTTGTCAGAATATTTTAAGTTGTTAAGATATTCGTGAGAGCGAATGCCGTGTTTTTCGGTTTCCAAAACCGAAACCGCAACATTTGAGCAGTGGTCGGAAATTCTTTCAAAATTATTAATTAAATCCGAAAGAACAAAGCCCATTTCAATGGTACATTCGCCTTTGCTCAAACGGTCAATATGAGCGTTTTTGCTTTTTTTGGTAAGCCCGTCAATAACCTGTTCGAGCGGTTCAACCTTTTTCGCAAGTTCAACGCTGTTAATTTGGAAACAATCTCTTGTAATGGTAATTATTTCGGTAATTGCCGAAATAATAAGTTTAAGCTCTTTTTGCGCATCAGGCGAGAATTTCAACTTTTTGGTTTTAATTTCCTGTGCTGCTTTTAAAATGTTAACTGCGTGGTCGCCTATTCGCTCAAAATCGCCTATGCAATGGAGCAATTCCGAAACTACTTTTGAGTCGTGAACAGTCAATTCGCATCGCGAAAGCTTAATCAAATATTTGCCGAGTTTATCTTCATAAACATCTAACAAATCTTCATCTTTTAAAATTTGTTTTGCTTTTTTCTCATCATAGTCAAAAATAATGTCAGTAGAGCAAAGCAAAGAATCAAACATTGTAACGCACATTTCAACCGCTTTGTTTTTACTTTCAACAACCGCAATTGAAGGGGTAGAAAGCAATCTTTCATCAATAAATGTAAATTCTTCTTCTTTTTCTTTATCTTTATCTTTAACTATTACACAAGCGAGTTTTTCAAGTTGTTTTGAGAAAGGCAACAGCATTGCGGTGGTAACCACATTAAATATTGTATGAACAATTGCAATTTCAACCGCATTTATTGTATGTGACTTAAACGAGAAATTCACAAAAAAGTCAACTAAATAGAAAATGCCGAGAACTATTACCGTTCCTATAACTTTAATTGAAATATGCACCGCAGTAACTCGTTTTGCGTTTTTGTTTACGCCGAAACTTGAGAGCAACGCCGTAGCGCAAGTACCGATATTAGCACCCAAAATAAGCGGTATTGCCATTTCATAAGTAATTCCGCCCGAAAGCGCAAGCGCCTGCAAAATAGCGATAGTAGCGGCGGAACTTTGAATAATTCCGGTAAGTGCAGTTGCGATTAACACGCCCAAAATCGGATTGTTAAACATTCTTAAAATGCTTTCAAATTCGGGCATATTTCTAAGCGGCGACATAGAGTCGGACATAAAAATCATACCGTACATTAAAATTGAAAATCCGATAAAAATTGAGCCTAATTGCTTTCTTTTGTCGTTTTTGCCGAGCATAAACAGCATTATACCGATAAGTGCAAAAACAGGCGAAAAACTTTCGGGTTTTAATGCGCTTAAAATTACATTGTCGCTTCCTTTAAGTCCGTTTAAAGCGGTAATCCAAGCGGTGAGCGTTGTGCCGACATTCGAGCCCATCATAACCGAAATGGTTTGAGAAAGTTGCATAATGCCCGAGTTTACAAAGCCGACAAGCATAACCGTCATAGCGGAGGAACTTTGAATTGCAATGGTAATTCCTGCACCGAGCACCAAACCCATAGCGTTGTTTGAAGTTAATTTTTTCAAGCCAGTCTCAAGTCTGCCACCCGACATTTTTTCAAGACCGCCCGACATAACATTCATTCCGAAAAGGAAAAAGGCAAGTCCTGCAAGCAGGGTGAAAATTGATAACAGATTAAAAGATTCAGGAAACATATTAATTTTTCCCCTTTTTTTATTTTTTAAAACATACTTATTTTAGCAAAACTACTTTAAATCTAAATTAGGCTTATGTTAAATCTATGTAAAATTAAAAAATTCCCAAAGTCAACTTTGGAAATTTTTGTTTTTAAGTATTAATTCACGATTTTTGTAATCGGGCATATATTTTTGTACTATATCCCAAAACCGCTTTGAATGGTTATGCTCTAAAATGTGGCACAACTCGTGCACAACAACATAATCAATTGCTTCAAGCGGAAATGAAGCCAAATAAAGCGAAAAACAAAGTGAATTTTTGGCAGAACAACTGCCAAACCGCTTTTTTGCGCTGGTAATTTTAACGCTTTTTGGCGTAACGCCGATAATTTCGCTGAAAAATTTAACTCTGTTTGGAATAATATCTTTTGCTTTTTTTCGCAAAAGTTCAATTTCATCAGCCGAATAAACTTTTCTGTTTTTTGCTCTTATCTCTTGCTTTTCAACCGTTTTTTCAATCCAATCGGATTTGTTTAGTAAAAATTTTTCAATTTGTCTTTTTGATAAGCGTTTTGGCGAGCGAACGATTATATTTGCGTTTTCGTCAACCTCAATCGCAAGCGTTTTTCGGTTTGAATAAATAATTTTATAATCCATTTTTTAATAAAATGTCGCAACAGGGTTTTCAAGCGGTAGACAACGGCGAATTTTTTCAATATAAATAACGGGGCCGACCGAGCGGTAGAGTTTATTTTTTTCAAGGTTAATTTTTCCTCTTATAATAGCCCAGTCGTGCGTTTTATAATCGCTTGCATTTTCAAGTTTGCAAACAACGCCGCCGTACTGAATATCTTCAACACAGCAAGTCATAATGTGTCTGCCGATTGCAAGTTCGTCATCGCCGATTTTTTTATCTCTCGCAATAAGGCCTTTAAATTCAACTGTTTTTTCGTTGTATTTGTCGGGCTCTTCCATCATATCACGATACCAAATAGCAAAATCTTTATCGTCAATTTCAATAACAGGCGCATTTATGTCAAAAGGAAGCGGGTCTTCAATATCGTCATATTCAACTCGGTCGTTGCCAAAGTCATAGCAAATATCGCAACCGCGAGATACGCCTCTTACAATTTTGTGAAATTCCATTTTATCAAAATCATCAGAAAAGTTATTAAAAATTACAACTTCGCAACCTTGCAACTTGTCAACAACCAATTGGCGCATATTTGCGTTGTAGGTAAGAAAAGTTTTTGCATCTAAAAAACACATTTCCTGATAAACAATCCATTTTTCAGGCAAGCGAGCGAAAAGTTCGTTTAACTGCCACATACCGTTGTATTCGACAATAACACGCTCGATTTTGTGTTTTTTCTGCAAATCTTTTAATTTTTCCGGTGTTATATCATCAACATCTTCAAAAGTTTCTATAAAAATGTTTTTAAAAGGCATTTTTTCGATATCGTATTCTTCAATTCCCTCTTCGCAAAGCAAAATTAAAGTGTTTTCGCCTTTGTTAAAACGCTCGTCTTCAAGTGTGCCTTGAATAAAAGTGGTTTTACCGCCCTCTAAAAAACCTGTAAATAAATAAACGGGAATATCCATTTTTTCTCCTTAAATTAGAAAAGTTTTTCTATGTTTTCTTCGTTTAATTTCGAGCCGATAACGCAAATTCTGCCGATAACCGCTGCCGAGCCGTTTCTAACATCAGGCTCGCCCGGCACATAATCAAAATGAATCCATTTGCCGTTCTCTCCGCCGACAATGCCTTTTGCTCGAAGAATTATGCCATATTTTTCTTCATCTTGCAAACTTTTAAGCGCATTTTCAATTTGCTCAATTGTGTAAGTTTTTGTGGTTTCTTTGCCAAATGAGGTAAACACTTCGTCAGCGTGATGATGGTGATGGTCATGATGATGCTCGTGGTCGTGGTCAAGGCAACCGCAGGTGCAGTTTTCGCCATGCTCGTGATGATGCTCATGTTCATCGTGATGGTGATGCTCATGCTCGTGTTCGTGGTGATGATGGTTATGGTGATGTTCTTCTTCAGTTTCAAGAAGTTGCGCTAAACTGTCGCCTAAAGTGTCTTTTTGCTCCATAGCCGCCAAAATATCTTTACCGTCAAGCTCTTCCCATTCGGTTGTAATTAAAGTTGCTTTTTCGTTTTTGCTTCTAATTAAATTAACCGCTTCTTCCAATTTTTCAGCCGAAAGCCCTTTTGTGTGCGAAAGCACTACAGACTTTGCAAATTCAACCTGATTGTTGAAAAATTCGCCAAAGTTTTTCATATACATTTTGCATTTTTTAGCGTCAGCAACGGTGGTGAAACTGTTAAGTGTAATGTCATCGCTGTTAATGTCGATAACTGCTTTTATAACATCGGAAAGTTTGCCGACACCCGAAGGCTCAATAATAATTCTGTCGGGTGAGAATTGCGCCAAAACTTTTTTAAGCGCCTCGCCGAAATCGCCTACTAATGAACAGCAAATGCAACCCGAATTCATTTCGGTAATTTCAATTCCGGCGTCTTTTAAAAATCCGCCGTCAATGCCTATTTCGCCAAATTCATTTTCAATAAGAACTAACTTTTCGCCACAAAAAGCTTCAGAAATAAGTTTTTTAATAAGAGTGGTTTTGCCTGCGCCTAAAAAGCCTGAAATAATGTCGATTTTTGTCATTTAAAATTACTTCCTTTTTTATAAAAATTTTTGTTTACATAAAAATGTTGAAAACTATGTGGAAATGTTGAAAAAATCATTCCCAAACACTTTATTTTAGGTAAAAACTGTTGTTGACATAATTTAAGTTTACCCATAATTTTATGTCAACTGAATGTTTTTGTTGTTGAAACTAAAGTGGTATCAGAAGTTTTTTCTTTTGCTGTTTTTTTGCTCTTTTTAATCTTTTTTGTTGTGGTTATTTCGCCGTTTTCAAAAGGATTTTCCATATTGTTTGCGTCATACCAAGCCTGCGGATATTTCGGGTTAGGATTTGTTTTTGCTTTTGAGGTATCAACCGTACTGTCTTCGCCGTCACGCACCCTTCTTGCCATAATAATCAGCCTTGCTTTGTCTTCAAGTTCAGATTTGCCGAAAGTGTCGTTGCAGGTTTGTAATGTCAAAATTTCATCGGAATATTCAATGTCAATATTGGTGTTGTAAACCGAGCGAACTCTTGCTTCTTCAATCCAATTTTTAAAAGCTTTTTTCGATGAAAACGAAGTTTTTTGATAGTTGTAAAAATTGCCGTTGTCTTGGCTTGCTAAAGAATTGGTTATCATAACGGCAAAAATTTTATATTCGCTGTCACGGTAAAGCGTGTCAAAAACAATTGTCGGGTTTTTCTTGTAAAAAGAAAGGTTCAAATAACGGTCAAGCTGTTTAAACATTGTTCCGGTTGATTTCATATGATGACCGTAAAGCATTATATTTTTGGTTTCTTTTTGAAATTTTATAGAAGATTTTTTCGAAGCGAAAATCATACCCTCACGAGAATAAGTTTTATCAAACCCTTTTCTAAGATAAAACTGTTCAGGACTGCTTTGCATAACAGGGTAGTCAATATTTGTTCCGTCAATTGTTATCCAGCCGATAACGTCTTTATTTTTCTTATATAAAGATTTGAATTTCGGGTTAATTTCAGCGCTGTAATAATTTTCGCTTGTTTTTGAGCGGTAGTCTTTTGCCGCCTGCTCAATTTTCGACTGCTCGATTAGAGGGTTAATATAGTAATAACCTATTGTGTAGCCGGCGTAAATAAACGCCACAAAAGCAATCCAAAAAACAATTTTTCTAAAAACATCTTTTGCTTTGTCGCCTTTGTGAATAAAAAGGTGATATAAAAATGTGTGCTTTTTAGTCGCCTTTTTTTGCTGTTTTTCATAGATGTGCAACTGCTCGTCAAGCTTTTGAAATTCAAGCTCTTCATCTTCAGAAAAAGTGGCTTGTTTAAACTCAAGTTTTGACTCAAAGTCATTTTCTTGTCCTTTTGAGCGTTTGTTTTTCTGCGAAAAATCGCTAAATTCGACTTTTTCCGAAACAATTTCTTCTTCATCGTCAGGCTGTAAATCAGCTACTTCATCGTTTGAAAAAGTCGGCATAACGCCTGACATTTTTAAAGATTTTGCCGAATTTTTGCGTTTCTCTTGCTCCATTTTTTCAATTTCGCTTAAAAGAGTTGCCTCAACCTTTTCGGGTTGCACATTTTTTAAGCCGTTTTCAAGATAAAGTCGCAAAAAGTTAAGCGCCTCGGAAGCAGAGGTATAGCGAATATATTCACGGTCGCTTTTAGCACCTTTTTGCGATTTTATTACAAATTCGCCCTCTTCGGTAGAAAGGCCTATAAAGCTAAGCCCTATCGGCTTGTCGGTGCCGTCTGAAGTAGGACCTGCGATACCTGTTATTGAAAGGCCTATGTCAGCGCCGCTTTTTAGTCTTACGCCTTTTGCCATACAAGCGGCAACTTCTTTTGAAACTGCGCCGTGTTTTTCAATAAGCTCGGGCGGAACCGAAAGCTCTAAAGTTTTGCTTTCGTTTGAATAGGTAACAACGCCCATATTAAATACTTCGGAAGAACCCGAAATATCGGTAATTCTTTTTGAAATATAGCCTGCGGTGCAACTTTCGGCGGTCGAAACTTTAAGTCCTTTTTCTTTTAAAAGTTTTACAACAACCGATTGTAAATTATCATTATCAAAACCGTAAACATTTTCGCCGAAAAGCGATTTTATTTTAAGCACAGTAGCATCTATTTTTGCTATTGCTTCGGCTTTGGTTTCGCCTTTTGCGGTAACACGAAGCTCCGCCTCGCCAAGTTTTGCATAAGGCGCTACAGTAGGGTCTTCGCCTTTAATTAAATCGGCTGCTTTTTGGTCGATTGCCGACTCGCCCACACCGTAAATTTTGACAAATTTCGACTCAATTATTCCGCTGGAATATTTGTTTAAATATCTGCTGACTTTATCTTCATACATTGCCTGCATTTCAGAAGGCGGACCGGGTAAAAAGATAATACATTGTGTGCCCGACTCAATTGCGCAACCGGGCGCAGTACCTTTTTTGTTTTCAAAAACAGTACAACCTTTCGGCAAATAAGCCTGTTTTGCGTTGTTTTCGGTCATTGTTTTGCCGTTTTTCTTGAAATATTCGACAATGTGCTCATAAGCCTGCTCGTTTTTTTCAAGCGGTATTCCGAGCGCATTTGAAACGGTTTTCATAGTAATATCGTCAGCGGTAGGACCAAGCCCTCCCGTTATGATTATAAGGTTACTTCTTGAAATTGCCACTGAAAGCGATTTTACAATTCTGTCGGGGTTGTCGCCGATACTTGACTGATAAAAAACATTAATACCTTTTTGCGCAAGTTTTTGCGATAAATATTGCGCATTTGTATTAACAATATCGCCTAAAAGCAATTCAGTTCCTATACAAAGAATTTCTGCATTCATTTACTGACAATTCTCCATTCAAAAATTAAAGTTCTTTATAAAAAATTTTCTCGTATCTTGCGTTTTCGATAGCTTCTTTTACCATTTCATCGCAATTTTCAAAAACTTCAGCCTTTTCAACATCTTTTATGTTAGGCTTGGTTTTAGGGTGTTTCGGCGTGAAAACGGTACAGCAATCTTCATAAGGCAGGGTTGAAAGTTCAAAAGTGCCTATTTTTCGACTTATTTTTACAATTTCTTCTTTGTCCATTCCGATAAGCGGTCTGAAAACCGGCATATCAACAGCGCAATCGGTGCAGGCAATCGCTTTCATTGTTTGCGAAGCTACCTGACCTATGCTTTCGCCTGTTATTAGTGCATCGCAATTATTATTCTTTGCAATAACTTGCGAAATTTTCATCATATAACGGCGCATAATAAGCGTTGTTAAATCTTCGGGACATTCTCTTGCTATTGACTCTTGAATTTTGGTAAAAGGAATATAGCAAAAATTAATCGGACCGGCATATGCCGCTACCTGACTTAATAAATCTTTAACCTTTTTTTCGGCACGCTCTGAAGTATAAGGAGGCGAAGCGAAATGCACCGCCGTTAAATTAACGCCTCGTTTTGCGAGCATATAAGCGGCAACAGGCGAGTCAATTCCGCCCGAAATTAAAATTGCGGCTTTTCCGCCCGTGCCAACGGGCATTCCGCCGGCACCGTTTATTTGGTCAATGTGAACATAAGCGTTAAAATCTCTGATTTCAACAGTAACAGTAACTTCGGGGTTGTGAACATCTACCTTTAAATTGTGAAAATTTTCAAGAATTTTTGCGCCTGTTTCACGGCAAATTTCGGGGCTTTTAAGCGGGAATTTTTTATCAGCCCTTTTTGCTTCAACTTTAAAAGTTTTCTTAAAAGGAAGAATATCTTTCAAGTATTCCACCGTTGTTTTTAAAACTGTTTCCATATCTTTTTTGCAAACGGCCGCTCTTGAAAAAGCCGCAATTCCGAAAACTTTTTTAATGCGTTTTACCGCCTCGTTCATATCGTAATCATCGCTTGTCGGGGATACATAAATTGTAGATTGCGCTTTTTTAACTTCAATAATGCCAAGCCCTCTTAAAGCATTTTTAATGTTTTTAATCAAAACATCTTCAAAAGTCGCACGGTTCAAGCCTTTTAAAGCAATTTCACCGTTTTTTATCAGTAATACTTCTTTCATTTTGCTTTTTCCTTTATTTTGATTTTATAAGTGAATTTTTTGCATCAACAATCGCATCAATAAGCCTGTCTGCCTGAATTAAATCGTTGTGTTTTGAAAAACTTATTCTAATTGCGCTGTCTGCTCGTTTTTTGTCAAAACCGAGTGATTCCAAAACATGCGAAGGTTTACCTTTTGCGCAGGCAGAGCCTGAAGAAACATAAATATTTCTTTGCTCTAAAAAGTGAAGCATAGTTTCACTTCTTACGCCCAAAACCGATAAATTTAAAATATAATCGCTCGATTCTTTTGGCGAATTAATTATAATATCGTCATGCTTTTCGAGTTTTGTTTTAATATAATCTTTAATTAAAAAACATTTTCTCGCATTTTCTTTTCGGTCGCCAAAAGCTTTTATTGCCGCCGAAAAACCGTTTATAAGTATAATCGGCTCGGTGCCCGGTCTAAAACCGTTTTCCTGCTCACCGCCGAAAGTTCTTGGCAAAACCCTAACACCTTTTTTAACATAAAGTGCGCCAACGCCTTTAGGGCCGTGAATTTTGTGAGCCGAAACAGTTAATAAATCAATACCGATTTCTTCGGGATTTATTGGATATTTCATAAAACTTTGGGTAGCGTCACAATGAAAATAAGCAGGGCTATTTTTCGCTTCAATCGCTTTTTTAATAAGCTTAATCGGCAAAATGGCACCGGTTTCGTTGTTTACCGACATACAACTAACCAAAATCGTGTTTTCGTCAATTGCCTCTAAAAACGCCGAAATAGGTACAGTTCCGCTTTCATCTGGTTTTAAATAAACAACCTCAAAACCCTCTTTTTCCAACTGTTTCATTGTGTTAATAACTGCGGAATGTTCAAAGGCGGTTGTAACAATTTTTTTGCCTCTTCTTTTAAGTGCCAAAACTGTGCCGATAATTGCGGCGTTGTCGCTTTCGGTTCCGCCCGATGTGAAATATATCTCGCTTTTAGAGCATTTTAAAACTTTTGCAACGCTTTTGCGTGCATTTTCCAAAAGTTCGCTTGAAAAAGTGCCTAAGCGGTGCAAAGAAGAGGGATTTCCGTTGTAATCGCAAGCGGTTAAAATAGCCTCTTTTGCCTCTTTGCAAAGAAAAGTTGTAGAAGAATTATCAAAATATGCCTCGGTAATAAATAACACCTGCCCAAAATATCATAATCTATAATATTATACAATATTTTTCCTGTTTTAGCAAGTCAAAACACAATCTTTTTTTGTTAATATAAAATTTACACATTAAGGGTTAAAAATTTTAAAAAATACTTGTATTATTAGAAGTAATATATTATAATAATTGTGTATGTACTTATATAAAACTATTGAAAGAAACGGTGGAAAAATTGATTAACGGCTACGGAATAGACTTGGGTTCGCTTCGCACAATTATTTGTCAAGGCAAGCAAATTGTGCTTGATGAACACTCGGCAATTTCTTATCAAACATATACTGACGAACTTATCGCCGCAGGAACAGACGCTTACAAAATGATAGGCAGAACTCCTGATTCGGTTACCGCTGTTCGTCCTATATCGGAAGGCGTTATCGCCGACTATGAAATGGCGCAAAATATGCTTACCGCTTTTGTTTCCTCTGTTGCAGGTAACAACCTTTTAAAAGCAAGGCTTATGGTTGCGGTACCAAGCGGTATTACAAGCATGCAACGCCGTTCGCTTATAAACGCTTGTTTAGAGTCGGGCGCAAGAGATATTTGCACGCTTGAAGGGCCTGTTGCGGCTGCAATCGGACTTGGAATTGATTTTACAACGCCGAAAGGCACGGTTATTGTAGATATTGGCGCCGGCACTACCGATATTGCGACTTTATCTATGGGCGGTCTTGTAAAAAGCGAGTCAATTCATGTTGCAGGCGATTATTTTAATCAGGCTATTGAAAAATACATAAAATTTGAGCATAACATTGTGGTAGGTCCGCACACGGTTGAAAAAATCAAAAAGCAAATCGGTTGTGTTCGCCCTCGTCCACTCGAGCTGACTTTGACTGCAAAGGGTCAACATCAGTTTACCGGAATGCCGCAAACTTTTGAAATAAACACCAGCGAAATGATAACTGCACTTTATGATCCTGCAATGGAAATTTGCAGAACAATTCAGTCGGTTATCGAAAAATCGCCACCCGAAATTGCGGGCGATGCGCACGAAAACGGTATAATTTTAATAGGCGGCGGCTCAAAACTTTACGGGCTGGGCGAGTTTATTGAAAAATATGCCGGAATAAAGGTAAACACTCCGCAAAATCCGAAAACCTGTGTTGCACTCGGCACAGCGGCGGCGCTTAAAAACTTTGATTTGCTTAAAAACGGCGATTACAAATTTACTTCGGCAAAAGATTATTTAGACTAATATATTAAAATTTTTAAAAGGCGGTGAAAAAGGGGTAAATGAAGAAAATATTGTTTTTAATGCTTTCTTGCGTGGTTATGATAAATTTTAGCGGTTGTGCCGGCATTTTTGACGCTCCTGCTTCACTTATGTCGCCGCCGAAAGGCTTGGGCGACTTAGTCGAAATTGAGGAAGTTTTGGAAAACTCGCACAGCGGTTTTGAATTTTCATATCCTACTGTCGGCGAATACCGCAACGCAGTTATGATAGATGATTTTAATAATGACGGCAATCGTGATGCGGTTGCTTTTTACCAAACTACTGAGAATAAGAATATTACAATTCATCTTTGTGTTTTGACAAAAAAGAATGACGAATGGAAAATTAAATTTGACAGCGCCCTTTCGGGAATTGGAATTGACAGGGTTGAAACTGCCGATATTTGTTCTGATGAAAGCAAAGAATTTTTGATAGGTTGCAAGCTTAACAACACTTTGGAACAGGAATTAAATGTTTATAAAATGGATAAGTTGGGAGTTCAGCTTTTAACTCAAGAACGTTATACCGATTTTTGCGTTTGTGATTTGGGTGCTTCAAAAAAACCGCAAATTGCAATTTTTAAATTAGGCAGTCAGTCATCGTCTGTTTCGCAAGTAATTGACAGCTCGATTATTAAAAACACCGCAACTGCAAAGCTAATAAGTTTTTCTTACCAAAAAGACTCTATTCCTTTTGCTTTGGGTTCGGCTAATTTTGATACAAATGTTATTTCTTTTTCAAAATTAGAAACAGCGCCTATTTCAAAAAATCAAAACGGCATTTTTGTTGACGCCGCTGTCAGCAAAGACACAATGATTACCGAAATTTTTTATTATGACCAAACAATAAAAGCGTTGTTTTATGATAAAAGGAATAATTCAACTAAATTTACTCAACGAAATTCGTTGATTGAAAGTAAAGATATTAATTCAGACGGCAAAATCGAAATACCGAAATCTTACCTTTGCAACGGTTATTCTCAAGACACAGAATACGGCGACAGAGTTTATTTTACAGAGTGGTATTCACTTGATAATAAAAAAATGTCGAAAAGAGTCGCAAGCGGATTTTTGAATTCTAACGATAATTATTTTATAAAAACCGCTGACTCGTGGCTTGGCAATGTAACCGCAAAAAAAGATTATGATTCGCGTGAGCAAATCTTTTGCGAGTGGGATTTTACCAAAAAAGATTTTGGCGAGGAAATTTTTAGAATAAAAGTTTTTGTAAAATCAGATTTTTCGCATAACAACAGCGGTTACACCGAAATTAAATCAAATGATGAAGAAGTTTATGCGGTTAAAATAAATAAAAATTATAAAGGAAAATATAAAGTTTCACTTGAAGATATAAAAAATCAGATTGTTTTACTTTAGAAAGGCGGTCAAAAATGAAAAGAATATTGGTTGTTGAAGATGAGGCGGCAATTAGAGAATTTGTCGTTATCAATTTAAAAAGAGCAGGCTATCAAACAGTCGAGGCAGCGTCTGGCGAAGAGGCGCTCGAAATTTATATGGCTAACGATGATTTTCAGGTAGTTTTGCTCGATATTATGATGCCGGGACTCGACGGGTTAAGCGTTTGCAAACAAATAAGAGCAAAAAATACCACAGTCGGCATAATTATGCTCACCGCAAAATCACAGGAAATGGATAAGGTTTCCGCTTTGATGATGGGTGCTGACGATTATATGACAAAACCTTTTTCGCCTACCGAATTAGTAGCGAGGGTTGACTCTTTAAACCGCAGGGTTGAAATGCTTGCGAACTCTAAAAACTCAACTGTTTCCGATGAAATTGTTATAGGCGATTTTACACTTAATTTGCGTAGAAGAACGCTTGTAAAAAACGGCGTTGAAATTGAGCTTACCCCTGTTGAATTTCAAATTGTGGAATATCTTTTTTCAATGGCAGGAACTCCGGTTGACCGCACCGATATTTTAAAAAGAGTTTGGGGCGAAAGCTTTATCGGCGAAGAAAAAATTGTTGATGTAAACATTCGCCGACTTAGAATGAAAATTGAAGATGACCCTTCAGAACCGAGATATGTTGTAACAGTTTGGGGCAAGGGCTATAAATGGAATAATCAGGCTTAAAAGCTTTAAAAGATATTTTATAGGAGGTGCTGACAATTGAATAAGAATTTTTCGCTCAAACCGGAAGATTTGAGAGTAAAAGGCGTTAAAAACCGCTGGCTTATTGATATTGTCGGCGTTGTTGTTTTAATTGTTATTGTTGCCGAAATAATTTTAGGCGTGTTTATTCACAACTATTATTACAATTCGGTAAAAAGCGATTTGGAGTCGAGAATTAATTCTTGCTCCGAATTTATGAAAGAAAAATCTACTCTCACTTCGGCGGAGTTTGAGTTGGCCGCTAAAGAGTTTATAAGCTCTTATAACGATAAAAATATTGTTGAAATTCAGTTTTTTGACAAAAGCGGAACAGCCTTTATTTCATCAAAAGGTTATATTGATGAAAAAGAGGTTAAAGATGATTATAATTCAGCTTTGCAAAGCGGCGGTAACGGCGAATTTGTCGGAAAAAATCAAAACGGCGAAAAAATAATTGCAAAAACCGCTCTTATGCCGAGATTTAACGGCGTAAGCATTGGCGCAATCAGGTTTATTACCTCTGCAACACGACTTCAAAGAAGCGTTTTTATTAACATTGCAATTTTAATTGCGGTAGGGCTTATAATTATCGGCGTTACGGTATTTTCGGGACTTACTTTTTTAAAATCGATTTTAGGGCCTATAAATCTTATTACCGAAAATGCTTTTTCAATTGCAAACGGCAATTTTTCAAACCGTCTGCCTGTTAATGCGGTTGATGAAATAGGCAAACTTTGCGATACCATTAACTTTATGGCGGAAGAGTTGGAAAGTGGCGAAAAGCTGAAAAACGACTTTATTTCAAGCGTTTCTCACGAGCTTCGCACACCGCTTACTGTAATTCAGGGCTGGTCGGAAACTTTGAAAATGTCGGTCGGTGTTGATGAAGAACTTGTTAAAAAAGGCGTTGAAGTTATAAACGGCGAGGTTTACAGACTTTCGGGTTTGGTTGAAGACTTGCTCGATTTTTCAAGAATGCAGTCGGGCAGATTACAAATAAGAAAAGAAAAAGTCGATGTTTTAGCAGAGCTTGGCGAAGCGGTGCTTATGTATGAGGGCGAGGCGAAGAAAAAAGGTCTTTCACTTGAATATGTCGCTCCCGAACAACTGCCTCCGGTTATGGCTGACCCCGCAAGACTTAAACAGGTATTTATTAACATTATTGACAACGCTATAAAATATTCAGGTAATCAAGGCAACGTTGTTGTTGAAGCTTCGCAACACGACAACTATGTAAATATAACCGTTACCGATATGGGTTGCGGTATTGCTGCTGAAGATTTGTCAAAGGTTAAAGATAAATTTTATAAAGCTAATAACACCGTTCGCGGTTCGGGTATCGGACTTGCGATAGTTGATGAAATTATAAAACAGCATGACGGACTTTTATTGCTTGACTCGAAAGAGGGCGCAGGCACAAAAGTTACTATTGCGTTGCCGTTTATTATGGAAAACACAGCGGCCGAAAAAGAGATTACACAGGGAGATAGTTTAGATGAGCAATAAAAACTGCGAGGGAATTTGCAAAAAAACTTCAATCGGCGGTCAAGCGGTAATTGAGGGCATTATGATGAAAGGCCCCGAAAACACCGCTTTGGCGGTAAGAACGCCCGAAAAAGAAATTGCCGTTGAAGAAGTTAATTTTCCAAATCCTATAAAGAAACACAAATGGTTGGGGCTTCCTGTTTTGCGAGGCATAATTACATTTGCAATTACTTTGTATGTGGGTTCAAAAACGCTTATGCGTTCTGCCGACCTTTCGGGTATGACTGCATTAGAAGAGGAACAGGAAGAGAAAAAGCGAGATGAAAAACTTCGCAAAAAAGCCGAAAAGACAGGCGTTTCTTTTGAAGAGTTGAAAAAAAGGGAAGAAGAAAAACCGAAAAAACTTTCAAACGCTTTAATGACTGTTATTATGACAATCGGAACGATTTTGGGCGTAGGTCTTGCGGTATTTTTGTTTATGTATATTCCTTCGATTATTTTTAACGCTTTAAATTCGCTTGCGAGCGGTGAGGCAATAAGCATTTCCGCTATGGAGCACGGTGTTTTGCAAAATTGGCGACCTTTTTTAGAAGGCTTAATGAAAATTGCAATTTTTGTAGGCTATATTTTGCTGGTTTCGCAAACGCCCGATATTAAAAGGCTTTTTAAATATCACGGTGCCGAACACAAAACAATTTTTTGTTATGAAAAAGGCTTGCCGTTGACAGTTGAAAATGTAAGAGAGCAAATTCGTTTTCACCCAAGATGCGGAACATCTTTTATGTTTTTAATGATAGCGGTCGGCATAATTTTTTCAACAATTATTGTGCTTTTGTTCCCAAGCGTTACAAAACTTACAGGCATTTGGGTTGCAATTAAAATTTTGCTTGTTCCTGCCTTTTGCGGAATAGGCTACGAACTTATAAAAATTTGCGGAAAATATGAAAACACCGTTACAAAAATTATTTCAACACCGGGACTTTGGGTGCAAAGAATTACCACAAAAGAGCCTGATGACGATATGATTGAAGTTGCAATAAAGGCTATGGAAGAGGTTATTCCATCAGACCCCGAACTTGACAGAATATGACATATTTTGAACTGCAAAAGCAAATTGAAAAGTCGCTGACATGCGGAAACGCCGACTTTACAGCAAAACAAATTTTGTTTCACAATTTAAAATGCGACAGCACGGCTTTTATTAAAATTCGCAATTTAGTCGCTGACGAAAAAATAATAAATTTAAGCGAAGAAATGGCAAAAAAATGTAACAGCGGTATTCCGCTTTATTATGTTTTGGGTGAATGTGAATTTTACTCGTTGCCGTTTTTTGTGGGCGAGGGCGTTTTAGTCCCTCGTGATGATACTGAAATTTTGGTTGATGAAGCGTTAAAAGCAATCGAAAACATTAAAAACCCGAAAGTGCTTGACTTGTGCTCGGGCAGCGGTGCAATAGCGGTTGCAATTGCTAAAAATCGTTCTGATTCAGCAGTTGATGCGGTTGAGTTATACGACAAAGCGTTTTGCTATTTGCAAAAAAATATTAAGCTAAACGCCACAGAAAATGTAAAAGCAATAAAGGCTGATGCGTTAAAGTTTTTCGGTGAATATGATTTAGTTGTATCAAATCCGCCTTATATTGCGCAAAAAGAGAAAAATGATTTGCCGAAACAGGTACTTTTCGAGCCGAAAACGGCGCTTTTTGCAGATGATGACGGGTTAGAGTTTTATAAAAAAATCGCACAAAATTTTAAAATTAATAAAAAATTCACCCTTATTTTTGAAATCGGGTATAAAATGGAAAAAAGCGTTACCGAGATTTTGAAAAATAACGGTTATTCTTGCATTAAAACTGTAAAAGACTATGGCGATAATGCAAGAGTTATAAAAGCAGAAAAATTATAATTTAAGGAGAAATAAAAATGGCAGTCAAAAACAGCAAAGACAAGGCAAACCCTAAAGCAAAGGCGCTTCAAGATGCGCTCGCTCAAATTGAAAAAGCATACGGCAAAGGTGCCGTTATGAAACTTGGCGATACCACCAATCTTAATGTTGAGGCAATTCCGACAGGCTCGCTTGCACTCGATATGGCGCTTGGTATAGGCGGTATTCCAAGAGGAAGAATTATTGAAATTTACGGACCTGAAAGTTCGGGTAAAACCACCGTTGCCTTGCATGCGGTAGCGCAGGCGCAAAAATTGGGCGGTGAAGCAGCGTTTATTGATGTTGAACATGCGCTCGACCCTGTTTACGCTCAAGCACTCGGCGTTGATATTGACTCGCTTCTTGTTTCGCAACCTGACACAGGTGAGCAGGCACTCGAAATTTGCGAGGCGCTCGTGCGTTCAAACGCTATTGATATTGTTGTTGTTGACTCGGTTGCAGCGCTCGTTCCGAAAGCCGAAATTGAAGGACTTATGGGCGACAGCCATGTAGGTTTGCAGGCTCGTTTGATGTCGCAGGCACTTAGAAAATTAACCGCTTGCATTGCAAAATCAAACTGCGCCGTTATATTTATTAACCAACTTCGTGAAAAAGTCGGCGTTGTTTACGGCAACCCCGAAGTTACAACCGGCGGTAGAGCGCTAAAATTCTATTCTTCTGTAAGAATTGAAATTCGCAAAGGTGAAAAATTAAAACTTCAAAACGAAATTATCGGTTCAAGAACTAAAGCTAAAATCGTTAAAAATAAAGTTGCTCCTCCTTTTAAAGAGGTTGAGTTTGACATTATGTACGGTGAGGGCATTTCAAGAGTCGGCGAAATTGTCGACCTCGGCGTTGATTGTGATGTTATTCAAAAATCAGGCGCTTGGTTTGCTTACAACGGTCAAAAAATCGGTCAGGGCAGAGAAAAAGTTAAGGTTTATTTAACCGAAAACCCTGAACTTATGGCTGAAATTGAAGCAAAAATCAAAGAGCATAGAGATGAAATTTTCGGCAGTAAAAAGCCGAAACTTAACAAGGCGACTTTGTCGGGTGTGGTGGAGCCAACTGTTGAAAAAGTGGCAGAGCCGGAAAGCGAAACAAAATCTGCCGATATTGATATTGACATAGCAGTTGAAGATTAATGGTAATTACCGAAATAACGAGCGCAAAAAATCATCTTTTTAAAGTTAGTTTTGCCGAGTACGATAGCGTTTTTTTAGATAAAGAAACTGTTGCAAAAAATGCGCTAAAAGTCGGTGAGGCGGTTGATGAAGAACGGCTCGAAGAATTAAAATATGAGTCGGAACTTACAAGGGCTACATCAAAAGCCATGTGGCTACTCTCACGCAGGGAATATTCAAAAAAAGAGATGATTTTTCGCCTAAAGCGTGATAAATTTGATGAAAACGCCGTTTTTGAGGCGGTAAAAACACTTGCCGATGCAGGTGTTATTGATGACGAGCGTTTTGCATATAATTATGCATATAGCCTTAAAATGAACAGAAAATTAGGTTTTAGGGCTATTGTTACGCTACTTTTGCAAAAAGGCGTTTCAAAAGAAATTGCCGAAGTTTACGCAAAACAGTTTTCAACTGACGATAACGCCGATGCGGTTGATATAATAAGGCTCAAATATCCGTCTTTTCAGTCAGATGAAAAAGTAAAACGCCGAATGATTGCCGCTTTGCAACGAAAAGGCTATAACTATGATGTTATAAAGCGAGCAATGGCTGAATTTGAGGAAGAATAACACAATTTAAGGCAAATGGGAGATAAAAATGACAAAAATCGGAATGGTATCGTTAGGGTGCCCAAAAAATCAGGTAGACGCTGAAATAATGCTTTCTTTTTTGCAAGAGGGCGGTTTTGAAATTACCGCCGATGAAAACGAGGCTGACGCAGTTATTGTAAACACTTGCGGTTTTATTGCCGATGCAAAACAAGAGGCGATTGACAATATTTTAGAACTTGCCGAACTTAAAAAACAAGGAAAATTAAAGGCAATTATTGTAACAGGCTGTTTGGCTCAGCGTTATCGTGATGAAATTTTAAAAGAATTGCCCGAAGTTGATGCGGTTGTTGGCATTGGCGACAACAAAAACATTTGCGATATTGTTGCAAAAACTTTAGGCGGTTGCCCTTATTCTCCTTTTTCAAATCAAGAAAATTTGCTTTTAGACGGCGACAGAATTTTAACTTCGCCGAAATATACCGCTTATCTTAGAATTGCTGACGGTTGTGATAATAAATGCACTTATTGCGCTATTCCTATGATAAGAGGACGTTTTCGCTCAAGAAAACTTGAAAATGTTGTTTTAGAAGCGAAAAATTTAGCGGCAGAGGGCGTAAAAGAATTAATTTTAATTGCGCAAGATACCACTCGTTACGGTGAAGATTTATACGGCGAATACAAATTACCGCAGCTGCTTGATGAACTTCAAAAAATTAACGGCATTGAGTGGATTAGAATTTTATATACCTATCCCGATAAAATTACCGACGAATTAATCGCTTCAATCAAGCGCAATTCAAAGGTACTTCATTATCTTGATATTCCTATGCAACACGCAAGCGACAAAGTTTTAAAAAGAATGAACCGCAAAGGCGGCAGCGACTTGCTTAATGGTGTTGTTAAAAAACTTAGAAAAGAAATTCCTGACATTACTATTAGAACAACATTTATTGTCGGCTTCCCCGGTGAAAGCGAAAAAGATTTTGAAATTCTTGCCGAATTTGTTAAAAATACCAAGTTTAACCGAATGGGCGCTTTCGCCTATTCGCAAGAGGAAAACACACCTGCGGCAGAATTTGAAGACCAAATTGATGAAGATGTAAAACAACGCCGACTTGAAGTTATTATGGCGGAGCAGTCGCTTGTTAACGATGATTTAGCCGAAAGCTTTATCGGCAAAACTTTTGATGTTTTAGTCGAGGGTTATGATAAAATGAACAAATGCTATTTCGGCAGAACAAAAATGGACGCCCCCGATATTGACGGAAAAGTTTTCTTTATGAGTGAAAGCACTCACAAGGCGGGCGAAATTTTACCGCTTAAAATATATGATAGAATTGATTATGACCTTTTAGGAGAAGAAATTTAATGAAACTTAATTTACCCAACAAGTTGACTGTTATAAGATTTATTTTATCACCTGCAATTTTGGTTGCTATGATTTTAAATTTTCCTTTTCATTACGCAGTCGCTTTGCTAATTTTTCTTATAGCGTCAATTACCGATTATTTTGACGGAAAAATTGCGAGAGATAAGCATTTAATAACCGATTTCGGCAAGTTTTTAGACCCTATTGCCGATAAAATGATAACAACTGCCGCATACCTCGGCTTTACAGTTTTAAAAATCGGTTACGGCATTGTTTGGATAACTTTTATGGTGCTTCTTCGTGAGTTTATTGTCGCTTCGGTAAGAATGGTTGTAGCGAGCGAGGGCAAAGTTATTGCTGCTAATATTTGGGGTAAGACCAAAACTGTTATGCAAATGGTTGCGATTATTGCAACGCTGGTTTTTTGCGCTGTGCTTGATTGCTCGCTTTTAAATTTGTCTGATACTTTGAAACTTGCAATTGAAATTTTCTATTCCGTTTTGCTTTGGGTTTCTGGCATATTCACATTAATTTCAGGAATTACATATATTACAGCGAACAAAGATTTTATAAATTCAAATAAATAGTTTGCTTTTTTAAAAAAAGTGTGTTACAATACAACTATATTTTAAAAACTATAATAAGGAAGAGTAAATTTTCATAAGGCTTTTGCAGAGAGCGGTGAGTTTATGCTGAAATCGCCGTATTGCCCGAATTTTGAAGTGCGCCTTATTCGTTGGTAAGGGGAAATAACAGTATCCTTATCCGTTTCGACTGCGTTAAAGTTATGATGAGTTTTACTTTGGAGTGGAACCGTAAATTTTAAGAAAATTTGCCTCCGTTGTGCTTTTGCACGGCGGAGTTTTTGTTTTGGAGGAAACATTATGTTTGAAAGATTAAGAGAGGATATAAACAGTTACAAGGCAAACGACCCTGCAGCAACTTCTACTTTGCAGATTTTGTTTTTATATCCCGGTTTTAAAGCGATAAGAATGCATCGCAAAGCGAATTTCTTTTATCGTCATAAATTTTTGTTTTTAGCGCGTTGGATTTCGCAAAGAGCCGCTAAAAAAACAAATATTGAAATTCACCCTGCCGCAAAAATTGGCAGAAGAGTGGTAATTGACCACGGAACAGGCGTTGTAATAGGCGAAACCGCCGTAGTCGGTGATGATGTTGTAATTTATCAGGGCGTAACGCTCGGCGGAACGGGTAAAGATAAAGGCAAACGCCACCCAACAATCGGCAACAATGTAATGATTGGGGCAGGCGCAAAAGTTTTAGGACCTTTTAAAGTCGGCGACAATTCAAAAATCGCCGCCGGTGCAGTTGTGCTTTCGGAAATTCCCGAAAACAGCACCGCTGTAGGTATTCCGGCAAGAGTTGTAAGGCTAAACGGCGAAAAGCATATTTGCGACCTCGACCAAATTCATTTTACCGACCCGCTTGCGCAAAAAATTTGCGAGTTAGAACACAAAATTAAAAAATTAGAGAAAAAAGTTAAAGATTAAATTTAATTTAGGAGAAAAAAGAATGTTATCACTTTATAACACCGCAACACACAAAAAAGAAGAGTTTAAGCCTAATGAGGCGGGCAAAGTTTCAATGTATACCTGCGGACCTACCGTTTACCATTTTGCGCACATTGGCAATCTTCGCACCTATATTATGGAAGATGTTTTGGAAAAATATCTTCGCTATATTGATTTTGATGTTAAAAGAATTATGAATATTACCGATGTCGGTCATTTGTCAAGCGATGCCGACACAGGCGAAGACAAAATGTTAAAAGGCGCAAAAAGAGAGCATAAAACGGTAATGGAAATTGCAAAATTTTATACCGATGCGTTTTTTGAAGATATGAAAAAACTCAACATAAAACGCCCCGATGTTGTCGAGCCTGCAACAAGTTGTATTGATGAATTTATTAAAATGATTGAAGTTTTGCTTGAAAAAGGTTATGCTTACGAGGCAGGCGGAAACATTTATTTTGACACTTCAAAATTAGATGAATATTATGTTTTTAACAAACACGATGCCGAAGATTTGCAAGTCGGCGTTCGTGATGATGTTTTTGAAGATACAAACAAGAAAAACAAAACCGACTTTGTGCTTTGGTTTACAAAATCAAAATTTGACGACCAAGAGTTAAAATGGGACAGCCCGTTTGGCGTGGGTTACCCAGGTTGGCATATTGAGTGTTCGGCAATTTCAATTAAACATTCGGGCGAATATCTTGATATTCATTGTGGCGGTATCGACAACGCTTTTCCGCATCACACAAACGAAATTGCACAGTCAGAGGCATATCTCGGTCATAAATGGTGCAACTATTGGTTCCACGTTTTGCACCTTAACACAAATTCGGGCAAAATGTCAAAATCAAAGGGCGAATTTCTTACCGTTTCGCTTTTAGAGCAAAAAGGTTATGACCCGCTCGTTTACCGCTTTTTCTGCTTGCTTTCGCACTATCGCAAGTCGCTTGTTTTCTCTTACGAGGGAATGGACAATGCGAAAGTCGCTTTTAACAAGTTAATTAAAAAAATCGGTACTTTAAAAGCAGAGGGTGAGCTGAACGAGCAAGAGGCAAAGCCTTTTGTTGAAAAATTTAAAGAGGCGCTTGATAACGATTTGAACACATCACTTGCAATAACAGCGCTTTATGATGTTTTAAAAGCGAAAATATCCGATGCTACAAAACTTTATTTGATTTCCGATTTTGACAAGGTTTTATCGCTTGATTTAATTAAAAAAGCAAATGAAAAAGATGAAGGTGCCAACGCAGACTTGACCGCAAAAGTTGAAGCGTTAATAGCCGAGCGAGGAGAGGCAAAACGCGCTAAAGATTTTGCAAAAGCAGATGAAATTAGGGCGACTTTGCTTGAAATGGGCATTGAAATTAAAGATACCCGTGAGGGCGTTGTTTGGAATAAAATTTAAAATAAATTAAAAATCCCCGACTAAATCGCAGTCGGGGATTTTATTTTTGCAAAAATTAATCAATCATATCTAAAATTTCTTGTTTTGAAACAAGGCCGATTGAAGTGTCTTTTACCTTTCCGTTTTCAAACAAAATTAATGTAGGAATACTTTGAATACCGAACGACTGTGCAAGTTCCATTTCATCGTCAACATTAACTTTGCCGACTTTAATTTTTTCGGAATATTCTTCGGCAATTTCTTCAACTGTCGGCGCTAACATTTGGCAAGGACCGCACCAAACAGCCCAAAAATCAACCAAAACGGGTTTTTCTGACTTTAAAACTTCTGTTTCAAAATTTTCACTTGTTAATGTAATTTCAGCCATTTTTTGTTCTCCTTACTTTTCTTTATAATAAAGTCTGCAATGGCAAAATCCCTCAAAATCAGGGTCGGCAATTTGCTCTCTAAATTCTTTGCACATACAAACATTATCTTCAATTTTTTCAAGTCTGCAAGGGCAGTAGCCGTCTTTCTTTTTAAGCCCCTCCCTAATTGCATTTACAATTTTTTTATCCTCATTAAAAATAATTTTCATTATAATTTGCTCCTTTATAACTCTTCGATTTTATCAGCAAGGTTTTCAAGCCAGTCGCCCTCGAAAAGTTCAATTACGCCGTTATCGCAATTTTTAGCAAGACTTTGGTCAATCGGAATTTTTGAAACCGTATCAATACCGAAATCTTTTGCCAAATTTTCAATGTTACTTTGCCCAAAAATGCTGTGTTTTTTGTGGCAGTCGGGACATTCAAAATAAGACATATTCTCAACAATTCCCAAAATAGGAATGTTCATCATTTTCGCCATTTTAACCGCTTTTGCGACAATCATAGAAACGAGTTCCTGCGGTGATGTTACAATAACAATTCCGTCAACAGGGAGAGATTGAAAAACAGTCAGCGGAACATCGCCCGTGCCGGGAGGCATATCAACAAACATATAGTCAACATCGTCCCAAATTACATCGGTAAAAAACTGTTTAACAGTGCCGGCAATAACAGGACCGCGCCAAACAACAGGGTCGCTTTCGTTTTGCAAAAGCATATTAATCGAAATAATCTGCGTGCCGAATTTTGATTTTGCAGGGAAAATGCCGTTGTCGCTTCCTTTTGCCTTTTCTTTTATTCCAAAAGCTTTTGGAATTGAAGGGCCTGTAATATCAGCATCAAGAATTGCGCTGTTTTTATCTCTTCTTTGCATTATAACCGAAAGCAACGAGGTAACAAGCGATTTTCCTACGCCGCCTTTACCGCTTACAACGCCAATAACTTTTTTAACACTTGAAAATTCATTTGGTTTTTCTTTTTGAATTGCGTTTCTTTCACTACAATTCTCACCGCATGTTGAACAGTCATGCGTACAGTTTTCACTCATAATTCTTCTTCTTTCTTTTCTTTTTTTGTTTATTATATCACAACAAAAATCATTTATCAACTTATAATAAAAATATTGATAAATTGTTCACAATGTGTTAAAAACATTATTCTTTTGCGTTTAGTTTTTCACCTAAAAACATTAATTTCATAAATTAATAAGAGGTGAAATTTAATGAGTAATGTTGTTCTTTTGGCGTTTTTTGCAACGCTTGGCACTTGGGGCGTTACTGCGCTCGGTGCGGCAACTGTTGTTTTTTTCAAAAAAACTAATCAAAAAGTTTTAAACTTAATGCTCGGTTTTGCGGCCGGAGTAATGATAGCCGCTTCGTTTTGGTCGCTTTTGCAACCTGCAATTGAGCGAGCGAAAGACTGTTTAAAAACGCCTGCTTTTATAATAGTTTCGGCAGGTTTTTTGTGCGGTGCTATGTTTATGTGGGTTACGGACAAAATTGTAAATAAAGCGAGAAAAGGCGTAGGGGGCTGTAATTCGGACGATAAACTCGGCCGAATAATTTTGCTTGTTTTATCAATAACCTTGCACAACATTCCCGAAGGTCTTGCAGTCGGCGTTGCTTTCGGCGCACTTTCAGGCACAAAGACCACGCCCGAAGCGGTAATGGGCGCAATTACAATTGCGCTTGGAATAGGCTTGCAAAATTTTCCCGAAGGCGCTGCGGTATCACTACCGCTCAGGCGAGAGGGGTACAATAGAGCAAAAAGTTTTTTAATCGGGCAGGCTTCGGGACTTGTCGAGCCAATTTTTGGAGTAATAGGCGCATGTCTTGTAGTTTATATTAAAAGAATTTTGCCGTTTACCCTTTCATTTGCCGCCGGCGCAATGATTTTGGTAGCGGTTCACGAACTAATCCCCGAATGTCAACAAAACCAAAAAGCAAGCCCTTATTTTGCAACAATGGGCATAGTTTTCGGCTTTGCAATAATGATGCTTTTAGATGTAGCTTTAGGGTGAAAAATTTAGGCAAAAAATGTTGAAAAATAATTTTATGTAACTTTAATTTTTTGCCAATTCTTTGTAAAACCCCTGATTATAGGGAATATAGGTTTTTAACATTTCCACATAGTTTTCAACATATTATTGTTATGTAAACTAAAAGCGTTGAAATTTTTAAAAAATAAGAGATTTTTTTGCTAAAATTCCTTGTAAATTTCATAGAATTTGATATAATGTATTATGTATAAATATGTAATAAAGAATTTTAAGAAAAAAGGAAAGAAAGTTAAGGTATGACAGAAACAAAAAATTTAAGAAACATCGCAATTATCGCCCACGTTGACCACGGCAAAACAACTTTGGTTGACGAAATGTTAAAACAGTCGGGCACATTTAGAGAGAATCAAGAAGTAGCCGAACGAGTTATGGACTCGAACGACTTGGAAAGAGAGCGAGGAATTACCATTCTCGCAAAAAACACAAGTATTCATTATAAAGATTGCAAAATCAACATTGTTGACACTCCGGGCCACGCCGATTTTGGTGGCGAGGTTGAGCGTATTCTTTTAATGGTAGACACAGTTTTGTTGTTAGTTGACGCATTTGAGGGCTGTATGCCACAAACTCGTTTTGTACTTAAAAAAGCGTTGGGGCTCGGCAAAAAACCAATTGTTGTATTAAACAAAATCGACCGTGAGGGCGCAAGACCTGATGAAGTTGTTGATGAAGTGCTTGATTTGTTTATTGAACTTGGCGCTGATGACGACCAATTGGAATTCCCCGTTGTTTACGCTTCGGCTCGTGACGGTTACGCTTCGCTTGACGCAAACGAAAAAGGTACTGATTTAAGACCGCTTTTAGATATGATTATTGATGAGGCTCCGGCTCCGAGCAACGACCCTGAAGGTCCTTTGCAAATTCTTTTTTCTAACATTGATTATGATGATTATGTAGGCAGAATAGGCATAGGCAGGGTTGAGCGAGGCAAGGTGCATATTAATGATAAAGTTGTGCTTTGCAAGCAAGACGGAACTGAAGAAAATGTTAAAATTTCCCGTCTTTACACTTTTGACGGACTTGCCCGTGTTGAAACGCAAGAGGCGGTAGCAGGTGATATTATTTGCGTTTCGGGTATTGATGATTTGAATATCGGTGAAACCGCTTGCGACCCCGAACATATTGAAAAAATGGAATTTGTTAAGATTGATGAACCAACAATCGCAATGAATTTTATTGTAAACGATTCGCCTTTTGCAGGTAAAGAGGGTAAATTTGTTACTTCAAGAAATCTTCGTGACCGCCTTTTCAAAGAGGTTGAAACAAACGTTTCAATGCGTGTTGAAGAAACCGATTCGGCCGATACTTTTAAAGTTTCGGGCAGAGGCGAGTTGCACCTTTCAATTTTGATTGAAACTATGCGCCGTCAGGGATATGAATTTCAAGTATCTCGTCCGCAGGTTATTTATAAAAAAGATAAAGACGGCAAACTTTTAGAGCCTATTGAGTTGCTTATGATTGAAGTTCCCGAAAATTATGTCGGCGCAGTTATGGAAAAATTGGGCAACAGAAAAGCGGAACTTGTTAATATGGGAACAAGAGAAACAGGAATGACTCACCTTGAATTTAAAATTCCGGCAAGAGGTCTTATGAGTTATCGTTCCGAATTTTTGACAGACACAAACGGCAACGGTATTATGAACCATGTTTTCTCGAATTATGAGGAATACAAAGGCGATATTCCAAGCAGAAACACCGGCTCGATTGTGTCTTTTGAAACCGGTGTAACATCGTCTTACGGTTTGTTTAACACACAAGACAGAGGCAGACTTTTTGTAGGACCCGGCGTTGATGTTTACGAAGGTCAAATTGTCGGTGAAAATCCGAAAGCGGAAGATTTGGTTTGCAATGTTTGCAAGAAAAAACATGTTACAAACACCCGTGCTTCCGGCTCAGACGAGGCGCTTCGTTTAACACCGCCTTCAGTTTTCTCGCTTGAAAGGTCGCTTGAATTTATTAAAGACGATGAATTGGTTGAGGTAACACCTGAGTCAATTCGACTTCGCAAAATGGTTCTTTCAAAAGAACAAAGAATGAAACAATTACACAGAAAAAAATAGAATGAAAAAACAAATTTTACCAAAAAGAAAGCATATTCGATTAAAAGAATATGATTATAATGAGAGCGGTTATTATTTTGTTACAATTTGTTCTTATAAAAAGAAAAACATTTTTTCAAAAATTGTAGGGAGGGGGCTTGCTCCCGCCGATGAAGAATTTTTTGTCGAATTATCAAATTACGGAAAAATCGCAAAACAACAGTTGTTGGAATTGCAAAATAGATATGATAATGTTGAAATAGATAATTATTGCATTATGCCAAATCATATTCATGTTATAATAATACTAAATGAAACGGCGGGAGCAAGCCCCCTCCCTACACTAAATGATGTGATTTGTACATATAAATCAATAACAACAAGAATAATAAATAAAAACGAAAGAGTTGTTGGCAGAAAAGTCTTTCAAACCTCTTTTTATGAACACATTATCAGAAATGATGAGGATTTATATAATACTCGTGAGTATATTGATAATAATCCTATAAAATGGGAAACAGACAAATACTTTATTTAAAGGGTGGAGATTATGACCGTAGAGGTTAACGGAATAAAACTGAATTATGAAATTTGCGGTCAGGGCGAGGACATTTTGTTTTTGCACGGCTGGGGTGCTTCGCTTGATTCTTTTAAGCGAATGATTGCACCGCTGTCTAAAAATTTTCGTTGCATTTCGCTTGATGCGCCCGGTTGCGGAAAATCTGATTTACCAAATGAGCCACTAACTCCTGATGATTACTGCAAAATCACCAAAGAGTTTATGGATAAATTGGGGCTTAAAAACCCTATTATGATAGGTCATTCAAACGGTGGCAGAACTATTTTAAATATGTGCGCAAACGGTTATTGCAACCCGAAAAAAATTGTGCTTTTTGGCGCAGCGGGCATAAAAGGCAAAAAAACTTTTAAACAAAAAATGCGCCAAACCGCCTTTAAAACCGCAAAACGCGCGCTGACTTTGCCCTTAATTAAGAATTATACCGAAAATTCGCTCGAAGCACTTCGCAAACATTTTGGCTCTGCCGATTACAATTCGGCGCCGCCTGTTATGCGCAGAACTTTGGTTAATTTAATCAATTCCGATGTTACTGATAAATTGCATAACATAACCGCTTCAACTTTGCTGATTTGGGGCGAAAACGACACCGCCTCACCGCTTTGGATGGCGAATGTTATGGAAAAAGAAATTAAAGATTGCGGTTTAGTTGTTATGCCGGGGCTTTCGCATTGGAATTTTATAGAAAACCCTGTCGGAACAGACGCAATTTTAAAGAGTTTTTTGGGAGGAAAGTAAATGATTTTACAAATTTGTGCCGTTTTGCTGTTTTTAACTGCTATGGTTACTATCACACGGCAACTTCATTTTTTACAACTTAACTCCTATTTTAACTCTCGCTTTTTCGACTATTTAAAAGGCGAATTTAAGCTAAAAACCGTTTTTTCGATTATTTGCGGTGCTTTGGTTGCTATTTTTGCAATTTTTGATTTAAGCGTTTTAACGCTTATAGTTACCGTCATTTTTTCGGCAATAAGAGTTTATTATACGATTTATAAAATAAAACACGCTAAAAAAGGTATTGTTTTCACTTCGAGAATAAAGCGTTTTTACATAAGCGCATTTGTGATTTTTGCCGTTTTAGTAGTTTTAATGCTTTGCGGTGTAATTAGTCCATTTGTTACGATTATAATCGCTTGTAGCGTAATCGTTTTATCACCGTTTTTTGTATGCCTTATCAATTTAATAAACGCACCATTTGAAAGGGCGATTAAAAGATATTTTATAAACGATGCCAAAAAGATTTTAAAATCAATGCCGAATTTAAAAATTATCGGTCTTACTGGCTCTTACGGCAAAACTTCTACCAAATATATTTTGGGCAGAATTTTGTCTGAAAAATATAATACACTTATCACCCCCGGCAGTTTTAACACGCCAATGGGCGTTGTTATTACGGTGAGAAATCACCTAAAACCGCAACACGAAATTTTTGTTGTTGAAATGGGCGCAAAAAAGGTAGGCGACATTAAGGAAATTTGCGAAATTGCAAATCCGCAAACCGCTGTTATAACCTCGGTCGGACCGCAACATCTTAACACATTCGGCTCGATTGAAAATGTTGTAAAAACCAAATTTGAACTTGCCGATTTTGTTAAACAAAAGGGCGGAAAAGTTTATTTAAACGTCGATAACGAATATATAAACGCAAAAAGCGGTGAATATGACAGCGTAACTTATGCGATTAACAACGGTGAGGCTGATGTAATTGCGAAAGATGTAATTTCTTCTAAAAACGGCTTGAAATTTACTGTTTGTTATAAAGATAAAGAGTTTACGCTTACAACTTCGCTTTTAGGCTCGCATAATATTTTAAACATTCTTTCGGCGGTTGCAATCGCAATTGATTTAGAAATTCCCGAAAACGATATTAAATATGCGGTTGAAAATTTAAGCGCAACAGAACACCGTTTAGAGTTAAAACCGTTTATAAACGGCGCTTTGCTTATAGATGACGCTTACAACGCAAACCCGAGCGGTTGCCTTGAAGCAATGAGAGTTATAGGCTCGTTTTCACTTATGAAACGAATTGTTGTAACACCGGGACTTGTTGAACTCGGTGAAAAAGAATATGAGTGCAACAAGGCTTTAGGGCTTGAGGCGGCGCAAAATGCCGATGTAATAATTTTAGTCGGCGAAAAACGCTCAATTCCTATTAAAGAGGGCGTTTTAGAGGGCGGTTTTTCACAAGAAAATCTTTATATCGCAAAAACTTTTTCCGATGCGGTTGAAATTTTTAAACCTATGTGTGACAAAAACACGGTGGTTATTTTTGAAAACGATTTGCCCGATAATTATGCGAAATAATTACCAGTAAATGATTAATTTTAAAAGGAGATAAAATATGAAAACTAATATCGGTGTATTTTTCGGAGGTCGTTCGGTTGAACACGAAGTTGCGGTAATTTCTGCTGTACAGGCTATGAACGCAATTGATAAGCAAAAATACGACATTACTCCGATTTATATAACAAAAAACGGCGAAATGTATCATTCGCCCGAAATGCTTAATATTTCAGAGTTTAAAAACATTCCCGCTTTGCTCGAAAAATCTAAAAATGTTACAATGGTAAAACAGGGAGAAAGTTTTAATATTGTTGAACTCAAAAAAGGACTTTTCAAAAAAGTTTTGTGCTCAATTGACATTGCTTTTCCGATTGTTCACGGAACAAACTGCGAAGACGGCTCGCTTACAGGCTGGTTTGAACTGCTCGGTGTGCCTTATGTCAGTTGTGATGTGCTTTCGGCGGCTGTCGGAATGGACAAAGCGGTGTTTAAATATGTTTTGCAAAAAGCAAATGTTCCTGTGCTTGACTGCGTTCAGTTTTACGCAAAAGAGTATGTGGCAAATTCCGATAAATACATAGAAAAAATCGAAAAACAGTTTTCATATCCTTTAATTGTTAAACCTGCGAATTTAGGCTCTTCGGTCGGCATTTCAAAGGCTAATGATAAAGATGAATTAATTTCGGCTGTAAAAGAGGCTATGAACTATGCTTCAAAAATTTTGGTTGAACCTGCGGTAGTATCGCTTAGAGAACTTAATTGCTCGGTTGTAGGCGATACTGACAGTTGCGAAACTTCAGTTATTGAAGAGCCGGTTATGTCTGATGAAATTTTGTCTTATAAAGACAAATATCAAGGTGGCGCAAAAGGTGCAAAAGGCTCAAAATCAGGCGGTTCAAAGGGTAGCGGTATGGCTTCGCTTTCACGCAAAATTCCTGCCGATATTTCTGAAAAAATCAAATCTGATGTTGAAAAATATGCAAAACAAACTTTTGTTGCGCTCGGCGCAAACGGCGTTGTCAGAATTGACTTTTTATATGACACCGCTGATGATAAAGTTTATGTAAATGAAATTAATACCATTCCCGGTTCGCTCTCGTTTTATTTGTGGGAGCCGAAAGGGGTAAAATACAGCACATTGCTCGATAAATTGGTAGAACTCGGATTTAAGCGTGCAAGAACCCGTGAGAATTTGCATTTTTCGTTTGATACAAATATTTTAGATAACGATATGTCGTTCGGCGGCACAAAAGGCTCAAAAATGTAAAACTTAAACACCTCACCACCGCCTGCGGCGGAGCCTCTCCTCAAGGAGAAGCCTTTGGTTTTTAATATGAACAACAAGTATAATAAAAAATTAACAAGAATATCAAAAATGCTTCGCAATAATATGACAAAAGAAGAAAGGCATTTGTGGTATGATTGTTTGAAAAATTTGCCTGTTACAATAAAAAGGCAGAAAGTTATAGGAGAATATGTAGTTGATTTTTATTGCGCGAAAGCGAATTTGGTAATAGAAATTGACGGCTCACAGCATTATGAAAAACAAGGTGAGCAAAAAGATATTCAAAGAGATAATTATTTAAAATCTATCGGTTTAAAAGTGAAAAGATTTTCAAATTATGAAGTCAATTCAAATTTTAGGTCGGTTTGTGATGAAATATACAACTTGATTTTCGGCAATGATTGATAAGTAAAAAAAGCCTTCTCCTTGAGGAGAAGGTGGCACACGAAGTGTGACGGATGAGGTGTTATAATTTATCAAAAATGTAAAGCGGAATGCTTTAACATAAATTTTAATATGAAGGAGAAAAAACAATGAAGAAATTTTTAGCAGAATTTAAAGAGTTCATTTCAAAAGGAAATGTTCTCGACCTCGCAGTAGGTATCATCATAGGCGGTGCTTTTGCAGCAATTGTAAACGCTTTGATTGATAACCTTATTAACCCTCTTATTGCTATGATTGGCGGCGGAGATATCGGCCTTGCCGTAAAAGTTTGCGGTCAAACTTTGAACTTCGGCGCATTTATTTCGGCAATTATTAACTTCATTATCATTGCATTTGTAGTATTCCTTATTGTTAAATCTGCAAATAAGGCTAAAGCACTTGCAAAGAAAAAAGAAGAAGAAGCACCTACAACAAAAGTTTGTCCTTATTGCCAAAGCGAAATTGACATTAAGGCAACACGTTGCCCTCATTGCACTTCTGAACTTGAAAAATGATTATTGAAAAATAATCGCAATTATGGTATACTAAACTAACTAAAGAAAAACAAATAAGGAGGGATTTTTTGAAAAAAGCATTGCTTATTGCGCTTGCATTGATATTTGCTTTTAGCGTCATTTCTTGTAAAAACCAAGAGAATACAAAAAATTCCTCCTCAAATACCGATTTAAAAACAACAAAAATCGGCGAAAAAAGCTATAAAAAAACAGCTAAAAAAAGCAAAACTAAAAATTTAACGCTTTACTTTTGCTATTCTGACAGTCTTGACCCTTACAGCGCGCAAAGTTCGGGAAATCAGGCTCTTTGCCCGTTGCTTTTTGACTCGCTTGTTAAGCTTGATAATAGTTTAAACCCGAAAAAGTTGTTAGCGAGCAAAATATCGGTTGAGGGTACAACTGTTAGAATTTCGCTTAATTATTACAGATTTTCCGATGGCTCAAATGTTAAAGCGAGCGATGTTATCTATTCGATTGAAAAATGCAAAAGCGCAAAACACGGCGCTTATGTAAATCAACTTGAAAATGTGAAAAGTTACACTTCTTCGGGAGAAGAAGTAGTCCTAACGCTTAACCACGCCGATAAAAATATCGAAAGAGTGCTTGATTTTCCGATTATAAAAAGCGGTACTGTTAAAAAAACCAATTCAGACGGAAAGCAAATTCCGCCTGTCGGCTCGGGCAGATATGTTTTGTTAGATAACAAGGGTAAATTTTCGTTAAAAGCAAATGAATATTATTTTGGTAAAAAGGCTAAATATAAAATAAATCTTAAAAACATTCCCGACTTTGATGCGCTTGAATATTTAATTCGTTCTAACTCGATAAATGTTTATTACAGCGGTTTTTCAACCAAAGAAATGCCGACTTTACAAAGCGGAACAAAGTCGATAACGCTTACAAACCTTGTTTATTTAGGAATTAACCACAAAAACACTTATTTAAAGAATAAAAATATCAGAAAAGCCGTCTCTTGTGCAGTTTCAAGGTCTGATATTTCGCAAAATTGCTATTATTCTTTGTCAAAACCGGCTATAAATATATATAATGAAAAAAACAGAATAATTTATAAACAGAATAATATTTTTAACAGCTCTTCAGAAAATGAAAAAGCAAAAGATTATCTTATAAAAGCGGGCTATAAAACGCTCGGCTCACAAGGATTTTATAAAAATTCCGGCGGCGACCACATTACTGTAACCTTGCTTTATAATAAAGATAACAATACGCAAAGTATGACCGCCTCAATGCTTATTAAGCAAATGAAAGTAGCGGGAATTGAAGTAAAAGCTGACGCGAGAGGCAAAAAATCTTATAAAAACGCAATTAAAAATAAGGATTATGAATTTTATCTTGCAGAAATAAGACTTAATAAAAGTTTTGACTATACTTCATTAATTGAGAAAAAAGAAAAAATAGGTAAGAAAAACAAGTTTTTAACCGTTTATAAAAAGTATTTACAAGGAAGTGCTGAAACCGAAAAAATGCTTACGACTTTTAAAGAGGAAATGCCCTTTGTTCCTTTGGTTTTCAGAGTCGGCACATTAAGCATTTACGGTAATTTCTCAACAGAAATTACCTCTTCAATCAGCGACCCTTATTATAATATTGAAAACATACATCTGAAATAGAATATTTAAGAAAGGAATTTTACTTATGATTGGATTTGAAACAAGATACGGTGAAATCAGTATTGAAAATGAATTTTTTGCACAGTTTATCGGCAATGCGCTCGCTTCTTGCTACGGCGTTTCGGGACTTGTTGCCTCAAAAAAGCAAAAAGTAAAAAATCTTCTTGCAAGAAAAACTTTGCCTGATACAGGAATAATCGTTTCGGGCAGCATTGATAAAATCGTTGTCGATTTATACATTACCGTTATGTACGGCGTTAATATCAATGCAATTTCAAGAAGCATTGCTCATAAGGTTAAATACACGGTTGAAGAAGCAACCGGTATTCAGGTTGACAAAGTTACGGTACATGTTGACGGAATGAGCATAGATGACTGAGTTTGAAAGGAATGATTATAAGTTGATTACCGGTGAAGTGTTTAAAAATGCGGTTGTTTCAGGCGCAAATAATATTGCTAATAACCGTGTTTCAGTTGATGAATTAAATGTTTTCCCTGTTCCCGACGGTGATACGGGTACTAATATGTCGTTAACAATCGGCAATGCGAAAAAAGAACTTAATGTTACTGATAATTCTTTACCTCTTTCGGAAATGTCAAAAACCGTTTCGGGCGCATTACTTCGTGGCGCAAGAGGTAATTCAGGCGTTATTTTATCGCTGATTTTCAGAGGTCTTTCAAAAGGCTTTAAAGAGTGCGAAACTGCTGATGGTGAGCAATTAGTTGCCGCTTTGAAAAAATCGGTAAAATCTGCTTACGGCGCAGTTATGAAACCTACCGAAGGTACTATTTTAACAGTAATTCGTGAAGCGCAGGAAAAAGCGGAAATAGCGGTAAACGAAGGCAAAACCGATTTTGTTGAGGTTTTTGAAATCGCTTATGAGGGCGCAAAAGAGGCGCTCGCAAAAACTCCTGAAATTTTACCTGTTCTTAAAAAAGCCGGCGTTGTTGACGCAGGCGGCGCAGGTTTAGTTAAAATTTTTGAAGGAATGTTAAGCGTATTTAAAAACGGCGAGATTATTCAAAGCGCTGATGTGGCTGAAAAACCTGCCGAAAAAACCGCTACTAACGCTGCTGCCGAATGGGAAGGCGAAATCACCTTTACATATTGCACAGAGTTTATTGTTAAAAAAGAAAAAGATAAAAAAGACGATGCGCTTTCACTCCGCTCTTATTTAGAAACAATAGGCGACTGCGTTGTAGTTGTTGACGATGAAAGCATTATTAAAGTTCACGTTCACACCGACAACCCCGGCAAAGCGTTGCAAAAAGGTCTTGAAAACGGCTCGCTCACCAATTTGAAAATTGAAAATATGCGTGAGCAACACGAAGAGGCGAAGAAAAACGCTGAAATTGAAAATACAGTTCAGTCTGACGATAAAGGCGACTACACACCTGTAGCACCCGAAAAAGAATATGGTTTTGTTGCAGTTGCGGCAGGCGCAGGCATTGAAAGTCTGTTTTGCGACCTTGGCGCTGATAAAGTGGTTTCAGGCGGTCAAACAATGAACCCGTCAACCGATGATATTTTAAGAGCGGTTGAAACTACCCCTGCAAAAACAGTTTTTGTTTTGCCTAATAATAAAAATATTATTATGGCGGCTGAACAAACTACCCGTTTTTCAACAAGAAAAGTTGTAGTTTTGCAAACAAAATCAGTTCCTATGGGCATTTCGGCAATGCTTGTTTTTGACCCTGACGCTGATGCTGATACCAATGCTGCCAATATGCAGGCTGCGGCTGATAATGTTGGAACAGGTTCGGTTACCTTTGCCGCAAGAGACAGCGACTATGAAGGTCATAAAATTAAAGCAGGCGAAATTTTAGCGCTTGAAAATAATAAACTTTCATTTGTTGAACAGGATTTAGAGCGTGCTGTTGTTAAACTTACAAAGCAACTTTTCAAAAAAGAAAGCGAGTTTGTAACTTTAATTTACGGTGAAGATGTAAGCGAGGAAGAGGCTCAAAAAGTTCAATCGGCAATTGAGGCTAAAATTCCTAATGCCGAAATTACTTTAATTCCGGGCGGTCAACCTGTTTATTATTACATTATCTCGGTAGAATAGTTATTTTGCAGGCGGCCTTTTAAGGTCGCCTGTTTTTGTAAAAGCGAGGTGAAAAAATGCCTTATATAAACGCAAAGTTAGAAGATATTTCGGGACTTGGCAAAAAAAGAATAGAACTTTTGAAAAAACTTGATATTTATTCGGTAGATGATTTGCTTGAATTTTACCCCCGTCATTATGAAGATTGGAGCAAATGTTACAGCGTAAGCGAAGCGCCTTTGGGCGAAAACTGTTGTGTAAAAGGCATTGTTTCTACCGCTGTTTCTTCTTATCAGGTTCGGCGTGGGCTTACATTGTTTAAATTCACCGTAACCGACGGCGCAGTTAATATGTTTGTAACGCTGTTTAACCAAAAATATGCCGCCGAAAAAATAAAGCGTGGCGAAGAATATCTGTTTTTCGGCAAAGTTTCGGGCAATTTTTTTAGAAAAGAAATGTCTTCGCCCGATGTTGAAGAGGTTTCGAGCGATAAAATTCGTCCGATTTACCACGCAACCGAAGGGTTAAACTCGAAGTTTTTAGAAAAAATAGTCGAGCGCGCGCTTACGCTTGTTAAAGAAAACCTTTTTGACCCCATACCATTTGAAATCAGACAGGAATATAACCTTTGCCACAAGCGTTATGCAATCGAAAATATACATTTTCCAGAAAGCGACAAAGCGATTGAAATTGCTCGAAAAAGGCTTATTTTCGAGGAACTTTTAATATTGCAGTTGGGACTTTTAAAACTGCGAAAAAGAAATACAAACACGCTCGGTGTAAAAATTGAAAAAGATTATACCGATGAATTTATAAAAATCTTGCCTTATGAATTAACGCTCGCTCAAAAGCGTGCAATTGGCGAGGCGGTGCGTGATATGCAAGGCAAAACGCCGATGAACAGGCTTTTGCAGGGTGATGTCGGCTCGGGCAAAACGGCGGTTGCGGCGGCGCTTTTATATAACACCGCAAAAAACGGCTGTCAAGCCGCCTTTATGGCGCCTACCGAAATTTTAGCACAACAGCATTATTCATCAATTTTAAAAATGATGAAAGGTAAAAATTTGAGCGTTGCTTTGCTTTTAGGCTCGACCCCGCAAAGCGAAAAAAAGAAAATAAAAGAGTTGTTGGCGGCAGGCGAAATCGATATTGTAATAGGCACTCACGCATTAATTCAAGAGGGCGTTGAGTTTAAAAATGTTGCGCTTGTTATTACCGATGAGCAACACCGTTTCGGCGTAAATCAGCGTGCGCAGTTGTCAAAAAAAGGCGATAATCCGCATACTCTCGTTATGAGCGCAACGCCTATTCCGAGAACGCTTGCGCTTATTATGTATGGCGACCTTGATATAAGTGTTTTAGATGAAATGCCGAAAGGCAGGCTAAAAACCGAAACTTATGCGATAAGCTCAAAAATTAGAAAAAGGGCTTACAATTATGTTAAAAAACACTTGCAAAGCGGTTTTCAGGGCTATATTGTTTGCCCTATGATTGAGGAGAGCGAACTTGAACTCGCTTCTGCTATTAAGTTTTACGAAAAATTAAAAGACGGCTTTTTTAAAGATTACAGTTTGGGTTTGCTTCACGGCAAAATGAAACCTGCTGAAAAAGAAGCGGTTATGCAAAAATTTAAAAATGGCGAAATAAATCTCCTTGTCGCAACAACAGTAATCGAAGTCGGCGTTGATGTGCCGAATGCCAATATTATGGTAATTGAAAATGCCGAGCGGTTCGGGCTCTCGCAACTTCACCAATTGCGAGGCAGAGTTGGCAGAGGAAACGACAAAGCGACCTGCATTTTAATTTCTGACTCTGAAACGCCGGAAGCGCAAAAAAGGCTTGAAATAATGTGCAAAACTTCCGACGGCTTTAAAATTGCCGATGAAGATTTGCGACTTCGCGGACCGGGCGACTTTTTCGGCTCTCGCCAACACGGGTTGCCGCTACTAAAAATTGCAAGCATTTTAACCGATAGAGAAGTGCTAAAACAAACTTCTTGCCTTGCAAGAAAAATAATAAAAGAAGATAAAAACCTTGAAAAAGGCGAAAATTTAGGCCTAAAACAAGAAGTTGAAAAGCTTTTTAAAAACTACAAATAAAAAAACTCTGCTTTTGCAGAGTTTTCTTTAGTTTTATATATCAATTATTTTAACTTTTAAAGGATTAGTTTTGCTCTTTTTGAACTTTTTCGCCATATAAAGCAAATCTAAACAATTTTGTTTCATCCTCAGGAAGCTCACATCTGACAGTAGTCTTTTCAATTTGCCCGTTTATCATCTTACCTAACGCAGACAATAAAAGCAACCTTGATTTGAGATTAATGATGTCGCCTTCGTCTGTTTCAAGAAACACATTTCCTTTGCAGTTTTCAACAGCTTCGATAAATTCGTTAGCCTTTAACTGATATAAGTTCATTTCTGTTCTCATATTACTGCCTCCTTTTAGATTTTTTTGGAAACTTTTTTGTTTCCGCCTATATAATACTCTTTTTCAACCCGTTTGTCAAGCAAAATGTTTGTTGAACTTGCATAAACAAACTATTACTATTTTATGCAAATTGCACAATAGGTGTTACTGCTGTTTTTTAATTAAAATTAAAAAATTATCTGTTTAGCGTTTTTTATTCAAAAATATCTTGACAAAATCGGTTTAAAGATATATAATTACTTCGTGACCTTAATGATGGCATTATTATGCCTTTCTGGCTGGGAGGCGAAATATGAGCATTGATTTAAGAAGCGTTTTTTCAGGCAAAACACAGAGTATACCGATTGATGAAAAATTTGATTTTTCAGATTTAGAAGTCAGCGGTATTAATCCAATTAGCTCGCCAATAAGCGTTGTAGGCTCGGTGTTTATGCGTGCCGAAGTTGTAAGACTTGAAGCGACTGCTTCGTTTGTTTACAAAGCGCCGTGCGACAGGTGTTGTGCAATAACCGAAAAAACCTTTGAAATTCCAATTGATCATATTATCGTAAACTCCTCGGCAGATGAAGATGAATCAGATTTCATCGTGTCAGAGAATATGGAACTCGACCTTGAAGATTTAATTCGTTCCGATATTATTTTGGGCTTGCCTTTTTTGTTCCTTTGTAAAGAGGATTGCAAAGGTTTGTGCCCAAAATGCGGAAAAAACTTAAATACAGAAGAATGTATTTGTAAACCCGAGGTTGACGAGCGTTGGGCAAAATTGTCCGAATTTTATGATTAGTTCCATATATCCTATTTGTAATAAGGAGGTGCCAAAATGGCAGTACCAAAGAGAAGAGTTTCTTCAACAAGAAGAGATAAAAGACGTTCAAGCGTTTGGAAAATGAGTGCTCCGGAACTCACAAAATGTCCGAGATGCGGCGAATACACAAGAGCACACAGAATGTGTAAGGCTTGCGGTTACTACAACGGCAGACAGGTTGTAGAGGTTAAAGAGGACTAATTTCAGGTCATTATCAGGGAAGGAGATTTTTGTAAAAATTTCCTTCCCCTTTTTCTTAGAAGAAATTTTTTCAAAAGGCGGTGAAAAAATGGTTAAAATCGAATCGGTTGAAAAAGGCTCAATTGCCGATAAAAAAGGCATAAAAAAAGGCGATATTTTAATTTCAATCAACAAAAATAATATAACCGATATTCTCGATTACCGTTTTTACTGCACCGAGAAAAAAATTAAACTTGTTATTGAAAAAGAAAACGGCAAACGCCGTAATGTGAAAATAAAAAAAGAAGAATATGACGATATTGGTCTTTCTTTTGAAACTTATTTGATGGATAAGCAACGCTCTTGTAGAAACGGGTGTATTTTTTGCTTTATTGACCAAATGCCGCCGAATATGAGAGAAACGCTTTATTTTAAAGATGACGATGCGCGCCTTTCGTTTCTTTTCGGCAATTATATAACGCTTACTAACGTTACCGATGAAGAAATTGACCGAATTATTAAAATGAAAATCACCCCTATTAATATTTCGGTGCATACAACTAACCCCAAACTTCGCTGTAAAATGATGAAAAACCGCTTTGCAGGCGATGCGCTTCGCCATATGTACCGCCTTTGCGAAAACGGCATTAAAATAAACTGTCAGTTGGTTTTGGTGCCGAATTACAACGATGGTGAAGAACTTCGAAAAACTCTTTTAGACCTTGAAAAACTCTACCCGAATGTTGAATCAGTAGCGGCTGTTCCCGTCGGGCTTACAAAACACAGAGAAGGGCTTGAAAAATTAGAGCCTTTTAACAAACAAACCGCAAAAGCGGTAATTGACATTATGAATGAAATTGGCGATAAATGCGTTGAAAAATACGGCGACAGGCTTTTTTACCCCTCTGATGAGTTTTACAATTTGGCTGAAATTGAAATGCCCGATGAGAGTTATTACGGCGAAATGTTGCAACTTGAAAACGGCGTAGGAATGAGCGCTTTAATGCTTTCGCAGTTTAAAACCGCCTGCAAAATGTATGAGGGCGAAACGCCAAAAGGCGAAAAACTTACAATTCCAACAGGCAAGGGCGCTTATAAATTAATAAAAAAACTTGTTGATTATGCGAGTGAAAAGTGGCATAATATTAATTGTGAGGTAATACCGATAGAAAATTACTTTTTTGGTCCGCTTATTACCACCACAGGACTAATAACAGGGTCCGATTTAATTAAAAATTTAAAGGGCAGAGAAAATCTCGGAAAACTGCTTATTTCGAGCGCAATGTTGCGCTCTGAGGGCGATGTTTTTTTAGATGATTTAAGCCCAAAAGAAATTGAAAAAGAACTCGGCGTTAAAATAAAAATTACCGATTGTGACGGTATGGCGCTTTTAGAAGCGTTGTTTGACAACGAATAAAACAGGAGAAATTTTTATGAAACCGATAATTGCAGTTGTGGGACGACCTAATGTCGGCAAATCCACACTTTTTAATAAATTAATAGGTCAGCGCCTTTCAATTGTCGACGATACTCCCGGTGTTACAAGGGACAGAATTTTCGGCGATTGCGACTGGCGTGGCAAAACGGTAACGCTTATCGACACAGGCGGTATTGAGCCGAAAACTGACGATGTTATTTTATCGCAAATGAGAGCGCAGGCAAATCTCGCTATCGATATGGCGCAGGCCATAATTTTTGTGGTAGATTTAAAATCAGGCGTAACTTCTGCTGATTCAGAGGTTGCCTCAATGCTTCAAAAATCAGGCAAACCGGTTGTGCTTTGCGTTAATAAATGTGATAAAATAGGCGAGGCACCACCCGAATTTTACGAGTTTTATAATTTGGGACTTGGCGACCCTGTTGCCGTTTCTTCGGTTCACGGCCACGGCACAGGCGACCTTTTAGATGCCGCCTTCGAACATTTAATTTTTGAAGATGAAGAGGAAACAGACGGCGAAAAGCCGATAAATGTTGCTATTATAGGCAAACCAAACGCAGGTAAGTCATCGCTTATTAACAAAATTGCGGGCGATGAGCGCGCAATTGTTTCCGACATTGCCGGCACTACCCGCGATGCGATTGATTTTACTGTTGAAAATAAATACGGCAAATTTAATTTTATTGATACCGCAGGACTTCGCCGAAAATCACGAGTTGATGAAAAAATCGAAAAATATTCGGTAATTCGTGCGAAAATGGCGGTTGAGCGAGCAGATGTTTGCGTTATTATGATTGATGCGTCAGAGGGCTTTACCGAGCAGGACTCAAAAGTTGCCTCAATTGCGCTTGAGGGCGGAAAAGCCTGCATTATCGCCGTTAACAAGTGGGATTTAATCGAAAAAGACGGCAAAACTATGGACAATTACCGTAAAGATTTAATGGTTGATTTTTCGTTTATGTCTTATGCGCCGATAATTTTTATTTCAGCGCTTACAGGTCAGCGTTTAGACGGACTTATGGAGAAAATCAAATATGTTTACACTCAAAACAATATGCGAATTTCGACAGGTCGACTTAACGAACTTTTGGCAGAGGCTACCGCAAGGGTGCAACCGCCTTCAGACAAAGGTAAAAGACTTAAAATTTATTATATGACACAGCCGACTTCGGCACCGCCGACTTTTGTTTGCTTTTGCAACAATAAAGATTTGTTCCATTTTTCTTATCAAAGGTACATAGAAAATCAAATAAGGCAGACTTTCGGCTTAGAGGGTACGCCGATTAAAATAATCGTCAGAGAACGGGGAGAAAAATTTTGATGTTAAGCGGAAAAATTGCAATTTTTATATCGGTTTTAATTTTCTGCATTATATCTTATTTAATTTGTAGCGTTAATTTTGCAATTATTTTTACCAAAAAATTTGCTCATACCGATGTTCGTGAGCACGGCTCGGGCAATGCGGGTATGACAAACGTTATGAGAACCGCAGGCAAAAAACTCGGCATTTTTACATTTTTGGGCGACTTTTTAAAAGGTACTGTTTCGGTGCTTTTGGGCAAATATTTGTTTTTAGAATTAGCCTCGCTTTTAGTTAAAATTTTCGATAGCAAAAATTCTTTTTCGGGTGCCGAAAACTACTTAAATCCCGATATTGTAGCGTTTTTAATGGGCGTTTTTTGCCTTTTAGGGCATATGTTCCCGATTTATTTCGGTTTTAAAGGCGGAAAAGGCGTTTCAACCATTGTCGGCTCTGCCGCTGCTTTTTCACCGTTTACTGCATTATTTGCGTTTATTACGTTTTTAATCAGCGTTTTTGCTTCAAAAATCGTTTCAATTTCATCAATTATTGCGGTTTTAGTGGCAATTCCGCTTTCTTATATTTTCTTTGATAAATCGAGTGAATATGTTTTGTTCGGCTCTCATCAGGCGTTAGTTGCCACTTGTTTAATGGCGGTAATGTCTTTAATGGTTATTTTAAAACACCACGAAAACATTAAAAGACTGATAAAAGGCGAAGAAAAGAAATTTTCAGTAAAAAAAGAGGGTTGATTTTTATGAAAATTACTGTTTTAGGTTCAGGCGGTTGGGGAACTGCGCTTGCAATTTTAAGCAACGACTGTTCTCACAAAACTGTTATTTGGGGTAAATTTCCAAGTGAGATAGAAAACATTAAAAAAACAGGCGAAAATCCGCTGTTAAAAGGTGTTAAATTGCCAAGCGAAATTGCTTTAACTTCGGATTGTGAAGATATAAAAGGAAGCGATATTGTTATTATCGCAACACCCTCGTTTGCGGTAAAGGAAACCGCCGAAATGCTTAAAAACTACATAAGTGAGAATACTATTGTTGTGTCGGTTGCAAAGGGTTTTGAAAAAACCACTTTAAAAAGATTTTCGCAAATTATAAAAGAAAGTTTGCCTAATAATCCTGTTGTGGCACTTTCGGGACCTTCTCACGCAGAAGAAGTCGGCAGAAAAATTCCTACATCAATTGTTTCGGCAAGTGAAGATGTAAACGCTGCTACAACAGTTCAAAACGCTTTGTCAAACGATTATTTCAGAATTTACACCAATACCGATGTAATCGGCGTTGAAACAGGCGCAGCACTTAAAAATATTATAGCAGTTGCCGCAGGAATTATCGTAGGTTTGAAACTTGGCGACAACACAATTGCCGCTTTAATAACAAGAGGAATTCACGAAATGTCGAAATTAGGCGTTGCCTTGGGTGCAAAAGCGCAAACTTTTGCAGGACTTTCGGGAATAGGCGATTTGGTTGTAACTTGTACTTCGGCTCATTCAAGAAACCGCAGTTTCGGCAAATTAGTAGGCGAAGGCGAAGATGTAGCGAGTGCAAAAGAAAAAGTCGGCACGGTTGAGGGCTATTTTGCTTGCGCCGCCGCTAAAAAGCTTTCGGAAAAATACGGCGTTGAAATGCCGATTGTAAACGAGTGTTACAAAGTTTTATATGAAAATATGAATGTAAAAGAAACAGTTAAAAATCTTATGACAAGAGATAAAAAACAAGAGATTTTTTAAAATTTGCAAAAAATGTTGAAATCAGGCGAATTTTATAATATAATAATTTAGATATAGTTTTAAAAATTACGGAGGTCGCACAATGGCAGGAAATAAAATGAAAGTTGACCAAATTACCTCAATGGACGAGGATTTTGCCAAATGGTATACTGACATTTGCAAAAAAGCGGAATTAATCGAATATACCAGCGTAAAGGGTTGTATGGTAATTCGCCCTTACGGTTACGCAATTTGGGAGAATATTCAAAAAGAACTCGATTCAAGATTTAAAAAAACAGGGCATGAAAATGTTTGTATGCCTATGTTTATTCCGGAATCACTTTTGCAAAAGGAAAAAGACCATGTTGAAGGTTTTGCTCCCGAAGTTGCTTGGGTAACTCACGGAGGAACTGAGCAGTTAGAAGAACGCCTTTGCGTTCGCCCGACTTCTGAAACACTTTTCTGCGAGCATTACAAAAATATTGTTCATTCTTATCGTGATTTGCCAAAACTTTATAACCAATGGGTTTCGGTTGTTCGTTGGGAAAAAACTACCCGTCCTTTCCTGCGTTCTCGTGAATTTTTGTGGCAAGAGGGTCATACAATTCATGCAACTGCCGAAGAGGCGATTGAAGAAACAGAAAAAATGCTTAATGTTTATGCCGATTTTTGCGAGCAGATTCTCGCAATGCCGGTTGTAAAAGGCAAAAAAACCGAGTCTGACAAATTCGCAGGCGCAGTTTCAACCTATGCAATCGAGGCTTTAATGCACGACGGCAAGGCTTTGCAAGCCGGCACTTCGCACTATTTTGGTGATGGCTTTGCAAAAGCGTTTGACATTCAGTTTTCTGATAAAGATAATAAAAAAGTCTATCCGCACCAAACCTCTTGGGGTGTTACAACTCGTTTAATCGGTGCAATTATTATGACTCACGGCGATAATAACGGTCTTGTTTTACCGCCGGCGGTAGCACCAACACAGGTTGTTGTTATTCCAATCGCCGCTCATAAAGAGGGTGTTGTTGAAAAAGCAACCGAAATTTGCGAAAAAATTAAAGAATTAGGTTTTAGAGCAAAAATTGACGACAGCGACAATTCGCCAGGCTGGAAATTTGCCGAATATGAAATGAAAGGTGTTCCGCTTCGTCTTGAAATCGGACCGAGAGATATTGAAAATAACGCTTGCGTTTTGGTTACCCGTCACAACGGCGAAAAAGAGGTTGTTTCGCTTGACGATTTAGCACAAAAGATTGATGAAAAATTAAAAGCGGTTCACAAAGGCATTTATGAAAAAGCACTTGAAAACCGTGAAAAAAGAACATATGCTTGTACCACAATGGACGAAATCAAAGAAGTTTTAGAGAAAAACGGTGACGGCTTTGTAAAAGCAATGTGGTGCGAAAGCGAAGAATGTGAAGATAAAGTAAAAGAAATTACCGGCGTAGGTTCAAGATGTATTCCTTTTACAGATGAAAAAATTTCCGATAAATGTGTTTGTTGCGGCAAACCTGCCAAAAAACTTGTTTATTGGGGAAAGGCTTATTAAAAGGTGTATTTTATGAGAAATTACAGACTTATTTCTGCGGCTTTGTTAATTGTTTTGGCGTTTAGCATTTTTTCATTTGTTTTAGCTTCGGCAACTACCGAAAAAACTGAAAAAGAAACCGTTGCTACTAAAGCTACAACCGCTGTGACTACTACCAAAAATTCGCCATCAAAAACAATTGTAACTACCAAAAATACTACTGCCAAAACAACTAAAGGTACTCGAAAAGACCCTACTACTAAAACAACAACTACAACTTTGGCACAAACTAAAGCGACTGCACAGACTACTACTGCTGTTCAAACCACAAATGCTTCGGCAGCAGCTGCCGTTAGCGAAGCTACAACTGAAGAGCAAACTGAAGCTTTTACAACTGAAGAGCTTGAGGAAACTACTGAAGAAGTGACTGAAGCTACAACACTTGCCAAAAAAGGTATTTCGGACTACGGTAAAAAATATCGTCCGCTTAAATGGATTTCAATTATTGTAGCAATAGGTTGTATTATCGCTTTGATTGCTGTTAATGTTCGTTACAGAAAAAAGTACGGAAAAAAAGGCGGTAATATGAGAAGAAGACCTACACCGCCTAACAATAACCAGTTTAGAAAACAAGCTAATAAACAAAACAGCAATCCTAAATTAGATACTTCAGCAAGATTTGACCGCCAAAATAAGCGTGATGAAAATCTTGAAAAAACAACGGTTGTTGATATTTCTTCGTTTAAAAAGCAGAATAATCAACCGCCAAAACCTAAAAATGATGACGATGATTTATATATCTAAATAACAAAAAAGCAACCAAAACGGTTGCTTTTTATTTTGCGCCTAATATCTTTTTTGCGTTTTCTATTCGTTCATCTCTCGGCGGATTTATTTCTTTTAGCTTATAATCAAGCCCTAAATTTTCCCACTTGAAAACGCCTAATGTGTGGTAGGGCAAAACCTCAACTTTTTCAACGGTTTTAAGACTTTTTAAAAACGCTGAAAGAGCGGTTAAATCTTCGTCAAAATCTGTATTTTCAGGCACTAAAACATACCTTATCCACATAGGCTTGCCCATGTTAGAAAGATATTTTGCCATTTTTAAAATGTTATCATTTTTTTGCCCTGTTAATTCTTGGTGGCGAGAGGGGTTAAACTCTTTTATATCAAGCATAACAAGGTCGCAATATTTCATAAGTTCATCAAACTTTTCTAAAAAGGCTTTGTCGTAAGAAAAGGGTTGCCCTGCGGTGTCGAGTGTTGTATGAATACCTTTTTGTTTCGCTTTTCTAAACAGTTCGCACAAAAAGTCAATTTGCAAAAGCGGTTCGCCGCCGCTTGCGGTAATACCGCCGTTTTCGCCCCAATAACTTTTGTAGCGAAGTGCGGTGTTAATCAACTCGTCAGAGTCAACCTCTTTAAATTCACTGCCGTACCAAGTGTCAGGGTTGTGGCAATATTTACAACGCATATTACAGCCTTTAAAAAACACTATAAATCGAATTCCCGGTCCGTCAGCGGCACCGAAACTTTCGGTTGAATGAATTTTTCCTTTTATAGCCATATTTTTTCACCTGTTAAAATTAGTGTTTATAAAAAATGGGAGCATGTCGCTCCCGTTTTTTACATAGAACTGTGGCAAGTTCTCGAAATTACATCTAACTGTTGTTCTTTTGTTAAATCAATAAATTTAACGGCATAGCCCGAAACACGAATTGTAAAGTTAGCATATTCGGGTTTTTCAGGGTGCTCCATAGCGTCAATAAGTTTCTCTTTGCCGAAAACATTAACATTTAAATGATGAGCGCCTTTTACAAAATAACCGTCAAGCACATTAACAAGGTTGTTTTTGCGCTCGGTTAAGTCGTGACCCAAAGCGTCAGGGTGAATGGTTTGGGTATTTGAAATACCGTCAAGCGCCCATTCATAAGGCAGTTTTGCAACAGAGTTGAGCGAAGCCAAAAGACCGTTTTGCTCTGCACCGTAAGAAGGGTTAGCACCCGGAGCCAAAGGCTCGCCGGCTTTTCTGCCGTCAGGCAATGCAGAAGTCGCTTTGCCGTAAACAACATTTGAAGTGATTGTTAAAATCGAAGTTGTCGGCTCGGAATCACGGTAGGTGTGGCATTGCTTGATTTTTTGCAAAAATGTGTTTAACAACCAAAGCGCAATTTCATCGGCTCTGTCGTCATCGTTACCGTAGCGAGGGAAGTCGCCTGTTGTTTCAAAATCAACAACAATTCCGTCTTCATCACGAATTGTTTTAACTTTCGCATATTTAATAGCGGAAAGCGAGTCAACAACATGTGAAAAACCTGCAATACCCGTTGCAAAAGTTCTGCGAACATTCGAGTCAATAAGCGCCATTTCAGCCGCTTCATAGTTATATTTATCATGCATATAATGAATTAGGTTTAATGTGTGAACATAAATACTTGCAAGCCAACTCATCATATCGTCATATTTTTTCATAACATCGTCAAAATCAAGATATTCCGAAGTAATAGGTGTATATTTCGGGCCTACTTGCATTTTTGAAACGCCGTCAACACCGCCGTTAATAGCGTACATCAAGCATTTTGCAAGGTTAGCACGAGCGCCGAAAAACTGCATTTCTTTGCCTGTTTGAGTAGCCGAAACACAACAGCAAATCGAATAGTCGTCGCCCCAAACCGGACGCATAACATCATCATTTTCATATTGAATTGAACTTGTTGTAATAGAAATTTCTGCCGCATATTTTTTGAAAGGTTCGGGCAGTTTGTTTGTGTAAAGCACGGTAAGGTTAGGCTCGGGTGAAGGTCCCATATTTTCGAGTGTGTGCAAAAATCTGAAATCGTTTTTGGTAACCATTGAGCGACCGTCATCGCCTTTACCTGCAACGCTTAAAGTTGCCCAAACAGGGTCGCCTGAGAACAATTCGTTGTAAGAAGGAATACGCGCGAATTTTACCATTCTGAACTTCATTACCATATGGTCGATAAGCTCTTGCGCCTGCGACTCGTTTAATGTGCCGTTGTCAAGGTCACGCTGAATATAAATATCCAAAAATGTAGAAATTCTGCCGACACTCATTGCGGCGCCGTTTTGTGTTTTTATTGCTGCTAAATAGCCGAAATAAAGCCATTGGCAAGCCTCGCTTGCATTTTTAGCAGGCTCGGAAATATCAAATCCGTAAGAAAGCGCCATTTCTTTAATTTCTTCAAGCGCTTTAATTTGCATTGCAATTTCTTCTCTGCGACGAATAACATCGTCACGCATTTTGCCGTTGCCACAATGCGCTAAATCATATTGTTTTGATTTAACCAAGGTGTCAATACCGTAAAGTGCAATTCTGCGGTAGTCGCCTACAATTCTGCCTCTGCCGTAAGTGTCAGGCAAACCTGTAATAATTTTATTTTTTCTCGCCAAACGCATTTCAGGGGTATAAGCGTCAAAAACACCCTGATTGTGAGTTTTGTGATATTGTGTGAAAATTTTGTGCAGTTTTGGATTTGGGGTATAGCCGTAAGTTTTTACCGCCTCTTCCGCCATTCTTATACCGCCGTAAGGCATAAATGCGCGTTTTAAAGGCTTGTCGGTCTGCAAACCGACAATTTTCTCTAAATCTTTATCAAGATAGCCCGGCTCGTGCGAGGTTATGCCCGAAACAATATCGGTATCCATATCCAAAACGCCGCCTTTGGCACGCTCTTGCTTTTGCAAATCCTGTAATTCTTCCCAAAGCTTGTTTGTAGCCGCGGTTGGTCCTGCAAGAAAACTTTCGTCACCGAAATAAGGCGTATAGTTATTTTGAATAAAATCACGAGTATTAATCTCTTCACGCCAATGCTCGCCTTTAAATCCGTTCCATTGTTTAAAATCCAACATTTTAGTTCTCCTTGCAAATTTATTTTAAAAACCTTTAATTATAAAAAAGTAAAACGCAAAAATATGTTTGTTAATATTTTAACAAACTTTTTACAAAATGTCAATAGCAAAAATAAAAAATATTTTTAAAACGCTTTGCAAGAAATATTATAACACTATATTTAGATATAGTCAAGCATAAAAACAACATTATATTGTGTTTTTATTAACGAAAATGTGCAAATTGCACTATTTATAGGGGTTGATACTAATTAAAATTTATATAATATTTTTTCAAACAAAAAAGAGCGTTTTTTAAAACGCTCTTTTTAAAAAGTTTTGTTATTTTTCTTCTTGATAATATCTTACATAATCTATGTAATATTTTTGTGGGAAAACTGTGTTTTCGTCAGGGTCGCCGGGCCAGCCGCCGCCTACTGCGATATTAAGCAAAACATATTGCGGATTATCAAATGCGTCAATATTTGAAATATCGCATTTGTTGTAATAAACGCCGTCAATATAAAATTTAGCGCAGTTTTCGTCCCAATCAACGCCGAAAACATGGAAATCATCTTTAAAATCGCCTTCCATAAGTTCATAAGCACGAGGTAAAATGTGACCTTCGGGCTCGCCTTCAAAATGAATTGTAGCCTGAACAACATGGTCGCCGTGATGGTCGTTAAACGGGCAGGTAGCAAAAGTTTTGTTGTCGCCACCGACTAATTCCATAATGTCGATTTCGCCACAAGCAGGCCAAGGATTTTCGGCAATATCTTCACCAAGAGTCCAAAAAGCAGGCCAAATTCCTGTGCCGTAAGGCAATTTTGCTCTCATTTCAAGTCTACCGTGTGTAAAAGTTACTTTACCGTGAGTGTTAAGCGAAGCCGAAGTATAAGGGCAGTCGGGGTCGCCTGTTTTAATTGCTTCAATTACAAGACAGCCGTTTTCAATATAAGCGTTTTCGGGGTTATCGGTATAAAGTTGGAGTTCGCCGTTACGAACATAGCCTTTTTCAAATCCCCAATAGTCTTTGTTAATTTCGGGAGCGTCAAACTCATCAGCCCAAACGAGTTTATAGTTCTTCTTTTTATTTCCCATAATTAAATTTTCTCCTTAAAAATTGGTTATGTTCATACTAACATATTTATAATGCTTTGTCAACAATTAAAAGGTTAATATTTTATTAACAAAAACATTGTTGTTTCATAAAATAAAATGAAAGGCAAGCCTTTCAATTAAAGAAAAGGAGTTTTATTATGAGCGAAGATTTTTTCAAAACTGTCGCTGTGCCGTTAGATGAAAAATTTAACGCCGAATGTGTAGACTTGCTGCCTCTTGCAATGGCTTATGTGCCGCAGCAAAGTTGGCAAGACATTTACAGCGCAGATGTCGCTTTTGAGCGAGGAACAATTTTTTCGCAACTCGACAAACCTTTTTTAGCAAGAAGGGTTTTTAAATGAGCGAGCAAGAAAAATTGATGAACAAGGTACAAATGTACCATTTTGCTATGGTTGACGCCTCTTTGTTTTTAGACACTCACCCGAACGATAAAGAGGCTTTGAAATTTTTTAAAAGAGTAAAAGAAATGTGCGAAAAAGCGATGGAAGAATACCAGCAAAAATATGGAAGCATAAATATTAAAGACGGCGAAAAAGACACAAAGTGGGAATGGGCGACTTCGGCTTTTCCTTGGGAGGTGCAACAGTAAATGTTTAGTTATCAAAAACAACTTCAATATCCTGTAAAAATAAAAAATCCAAGCCCTGCGCTCGCAAAAATCATAGTCACGCAACTTGGAGGTCCGCACGGCGAAAAGGGAGCGGCTTCACGCTATTTATCGCAAAGATTTGCAATGCCTTATAACGAGGTAAAGGCGATTTTAACCGACATCGGCACCGAAGAATTGGGGCACGAGGAAATGATTTCGGCAATACTTTATCAACTTACAAAAAATATGAGCATAGAGCAAATCAAAGCAGACGGTTTTGACACTTATTTTGTCGACCATACAGCAGGAATTTATCCGCAGGCGGCTTCGGGCACGCCTTTTTCAGCAGACACAATCGCCTCAACCGGCGATGTTTTAGCCGATTTGCACGAAGATTTGGCGGCGGAGCAAAAAGCAAGGCTTTCTTATGACAACTTGTTGCGACTTATCGATGACAACGATGTCAGAGACCCGATAAAGTTTTTGCGTGAGAGAGAAATTGTGCATTATCAGCGCTTTGGCGAGGCGTTGCGCAAAACGCAGGAAAAACTCGATTCTAAAAACTTTTACGCATTCAACCCCGCTTTTGATAAGAAATGAAAAAACAACAAACGGCAGAGTTTAAACTCTGCCGTTTGTTTTATTGGTTATTATTTTGTGTTTTGTTCATCAGACAAACCGACTAAATAATCTATACTGCAATCATAATATTTCGCAAGCAAAATAATACGGCGTAAAGGTATTTCACGAATACCTTTTTCATATTCGCTGTAAACCTGCTGAGTAGTTTCTAAAATTTCGGCGACTTGTTTTTGAGTTAAATCGTGGTCTTCACGCATATCACGCAAACGCTTATAATACATTTTTATACCTCTTTAATGTCGTTATAAAAATGATAACATAATATAAATGTTTTTATTGACTTTACACGAAATATAATGTATAATCTTTGAAAAAAGGAGAGGGTAATATGTTTTTTAAAATAGGGAATTTTATTAGGACAATCGGTATAATGTTTATAGCATTTGAATTATTGATTTTGCTGTTTAAATTATTTCAAAAAAACGAAAATGAATTTGAAGATTTATTTGGCAATCCTGTAGGATTTGAATATAAAGCAATGAGCAGAAAATTTTAACTCAAAAATCTCAAAAAACTCTTTACAAATCGTAAGTTTTGTGGTATTATATATCAGTACGAAATCTTAGAGGCTGGTATCATTCACCTAATTGACCGCTTTTCTCGGATTTTCGACAAAAATTTATGAAGGTGAGGTTCATTTAAAATGACCAAAGAACAAAAACAAGAAATTATTAAAGAGTATGCCGCTCACGAGGGCGACACAGGCTCGCCAGAAGTTCAAATTGCTGTTCTCACTTACAGAATCAGAGAATTAACAGAGCATTTGAAAATTCACAAGAAAGACCACCACTCACGCAGAGGTATGCTTAAAATGGTTGGTCACCGCAGAAACCTTTTAGCGTATTTACAGAAAAACGATATCGAAAGATACAGAGCAATTATTAAGAAACTCGGTATTCGTAAATAAGGTTTTATTAGAAGCAGGTGGGGCTTTCCCTCCTGCTTTTGGTGTTTTTTTAAGGCAGGCTTTAAAGTCGACTTTTGTCGATTTTTTAATAAAATTTTAAAAAAACGAGGGCAAAAATCAGTATAATATTTAGCAGTGAACAGATTGTTTTTTTGTTCTGAAAAGCAATGTGTTTATTGCTAAAAATATTGGTTTTCCCTCAAAGAAAGGAAGACAAACTTATGTTTGAAAATTACAAGGTTTATGAAACCACACTCGCAGGCAGACCGCTTAAACTTGAAACAGGTAAAATGTGCGGTTTGGCTAACGCTTCTGTTATGGCATCATATGGCGAAACAGTTGTTCTTTGTAATGTTACTGCTTCGGCAAAGCCGAGAGAGGGCGTTGACTTTTTCCCGCTTTCAGTTGATTATGAGGAAAAACTTTATTCGGTAGGTAAAATTCCAGGTTCTTTCCAAAGAAGAGAGGCAAGACCGAGCGAACACGCTATTTTAACTTCAAGATGTATCGACAGACCTATTCGTCCGCTCTTCCCGAAAGATATGAGAAACGACTGCTCGGTAGTTGCTACTGTTATGAGCGTTGACCCTGACTGCTCGCCTGAAATTACCGCAATGATTGGTGTTTCGGCTGCAATTGCAATTTCTGATATTCCTTGGGACGGTCCAATCTCGGGCGTTAATGTTGGTCTTGTTGAGGGCAAAATTGTTATTAACCCGACTCTTGAACAAAGAGCAAAAACAGAACTTAACTTAACAGTTGCTTCAACTGCTGATTTGGTTGCTATGATTGAAGCAGGCGGTAACGAAATTGACGATGAAACAATGTTTGACGCTATTATGGCAGGTCATAAAGCAAACCAAGAAGTAGTAGAATTTATTAACGGAATTGTTAAAGAAATCGGCAAACCTAAATTTGAATTTGAATCTTCAAATCCTGACCCTGTTTTGTTCCAAGAAATTGAAGATTTAGTTATCGAAGATGTTAAAAAGGCATTAGATACTGATGATAAAAATGTTCGTGACGCAGCAATTTTACCTATTTCAGACTTAATTCACGAAAAATATGATGAACAGTTTGAGGGTAACGAGGCTAAGTTAGACGAAATTTTATATTTAATTCAAAAACATGTTGTTCGTTCTTGGTTGAAAGACGAACACAAACGAGTTGACGGCAGAGGTATTGATGAAATTCGTCCGCTTAACGCTCAAATCGATTTATTACCGAGAGTTCACGGTTCGGGTATGTTTACTCGTGGTCAAACACAAGTTTTATCGGTTGCTACCCTTGGTACTGTAAGCGACGCTCAACAACTTGACGGACTTGACGAAAATACCGAAAAAAGATATATTCACCACTACAACTTCCCTTCATATTCAGTTGGTGAAACCAAACCTTCAAGAGGTCCGGGCAGAAGAGAAATCGGTCACGGCGCTTTGGCTGAAAAAGCACTTGTTCCGGTTATTCCTTCAATCGAAGAATTCCCTTATTCAATTCGTGTTGTATCTGAAGTGCTTTCTTCAAACGGCTCAACATCACAAGGCTCAATTTGCGGTTCAACACTCGCACTTATGGCTGCCGGCGTTCCTATTAAAGCACCTGTTGCAGGTATTTCTTGCGGTCTTATCACAGGCGATGAGGGCGTTTACGGCGACTTTATGACAATGGTTGACATTCAAGGTCTTGAAGATTTCTATGGCGATATGGACTTTAAAGTAGCAGGTACCAAAAAAGGTATTACCGCTATTCAAATGGACTTAAAAGTTCACGGTCTTACACCTGAAATCATTAAAGAAGCGTTTGAAAAAACTCATAAAGCAAGAAATTATATTCTTGATGAAGTTATGTTGAAAGCAATTGCCGAGCCGAGAAAAGAACTTTCAAAATATGCTCCGAAAATGCTTATTACAACAATTAACCCTGAAAAAATCGGCGATGTTATCGGCAAACAGGGTAAAGTTATTCAAAAATTACAAGAAGAGTGCGATTGCACAATCAACATTGAAGAAGACGGTAAAGTATTCGTTTCATCTGTTGATTATGACAATGCAAAAAGAGCAATTGCTATTATTGAAACAATTGCTAACGACCCTGAAGTCGGTGCAGTTTACAACGGTGTTGTAACCCGTCTTATGAACTTTGGCGCATTTGTTGAAATTGCTCCGGGCAAAGAGGGACTTGTTCATATTTCTCAACTCGATGTTAAACGCACCGAAAAAGTTGAAGATGCCGTTCAAGTAGGCGACCAAGTTATTGTTAAAGTAACCGAAATCGACGACCAAGGCAGACTTAACCTTTCACGCAGAGATGCGCTTATTGAGGTTAACGGTTTAGTGCCTGAAGATGACGGCGATGATAATAAAGACAGAAAAAGAGGTAAAAGACCTCATTCAAAAAGACCTCGCTAAAAATTGTTAAGCGGTGATTTTGTGGAATTTGCGAAATCTTATTTTAAAAGAATTTTAAACTATGACAACGAAACCAAAGCCTGCATTTTGCTAATGCTTTTGGCGCTGGTTAATGCGGTGCTTTGCGTTTTGGGTGTTTTGTGCGTTGCGGTATATTTTTTAACTTCAAAAAACAAACAAAAAGTTCTTGTAAAAAACAATATATTCGGTTTTTTGTTTGCGCTTTTTAGTTTTGTTTTGTCAGCGGTTTATTTAAACTATTTCGGCATTGCGGCAACACTTTATTTTTCGGCAACACTTTATATAATGCTGAAATTCAGGCAAAAAGCCGATTTGCAAAAAATTAACGATATTTTTAGCATTTTGCTTCTTTACAGTCCTTTTGCGGTAGCAGTTGCACTTTTGCAAAAAGTTTTTGACCTTTCCGCAATAAAAGGCAGAAGCGCTTCGACTTTTTTAAACGCTAATTACTATTGCATTTTTATATCGTTTGTAATAATAATTTGCCTTTACCGCATTTTGTTTGAAAAGAAAAACATCGCTTTTTGCAGCATAATTATTTTTATAAATCTTTTCGGAATGTTTTTAACCGCTTCAAAAATGCCTTGGCTTGGTATCGGCGTTGCTGTGCTTATAATGCTTTTTGGCTCAAAACACTACAAAACACTCGGCGTTTTTGCTACATTTGCAGTTGTTTTTGCGGTTTTAGTTTATTTTTTGAAAGATTATGGTTTTGCCGAAAAACTCGGAATGAACAGTTTTACAAAATCAATCACCGACCGATATGATTATTGGAATACTGCCTTAAAAGGAATTGTTGAAAAACCGCTTTTTGGCAGAGGAATGTTAGGTTTTTTAAAAAACAGCATTGATGAGGGATTAAAAAACAACGGCGAATTTAGTTTTGATTTTGCTAATTTTGAAACCTCTTTTGATAATTTAAAAGGTTTAGGCTGGCATTTGCACGCTCATAACATTTTGCTCGATTGCCTTTATAATTACGGCATTTTCGGCTCGTTACTGCTTGTAATAGCAGTTGTAAAAAGGCTTTTAGAATGTTTTAAAAATAACGGTAAAAAACTTTTTAACCCCGTTTTTATTATAGCAATTTCAGGGCTTGCAGTATTGCTTGTAGACGGCATTGCCGATTGTCAAATTGTCGGCGTTCAAACTATGTTTTTATGTGTGTTCCTGTTTAGCATAACAGGGGTAATTTTAGATAAAGGAGAGAAAGAATAAAACTATGAAATTTCAGAATGAATACAGAACTCATACTTGCGGTGAACTTCGTGAAAACAATATCGGCGAAAAAGTTCGTGTAGCAGGCTGGGTTGAGAATATTCGTGACCACGGCGGAATTTTGTTTGTTGACCTTCGAGATGAAACCGGTGTTACACAGGTTGTTATAAAAGACGAAGAAATGATTAAAGGCGTGGCTAAAGAGTCAACCGTTACAATTTCGGGCGAAGTTTTGAAAAGAGATGAAGAAACTTTTAACCCGAAAATCGCAACAGGTACAGTTGAGGTTAAAGCCGAAACTTTTAAAGTGCTCGGCAAAGCGAAAAACAATCTTCCTTTTGAGGTTGCAACTTCTACTAAAACCGCTGAAGATGTTCGCTTGCAATATCGCTATTTAGACCTTAGAAATAAAAAGGTGCATAATAATATTGTGCTTCGTTCGCAAATTATTTCTCACCTTAGAAATAAAATGACCGAAATGGGATTTTTGGAAATTCAAACTCCTATTCTTTCGGCTTCTTCGCCTGAGGGCGCAAGAGATTACCTTATTCCATCAAGAAAGCATAAAGGTAAATTTTACGCTTTGCCACAGGCTCCGCAGTTGTTTAAACAGTTGCTTATGGTTTCGGGATTTGATAAATATTTTCAAATTGCGCCTTGTTTTAGAGATGAAGACGCAAGAGCCGATAGAAGCCCGGGCGAGTTTTATCAGTTAGACTTTGAAATGGCTTTTGCAACACAGGAAGATGTTTTTGCCGTTGCCGAAGAAGTTTTGTATGATACATTTAAAAAATTCGGTAATAAAGAGGTGTCACCGGCACCGTTTAAGCGAATTCCTTATGCAGAAGCAATGGTAAAATACGGAACCGATAAACCGGACCTTCGCAATCCGCTCGAAATTATCGAACTTTCCGATATGTTTGTAGAAAGCGATTTTAAACCTTTTAGAAATCAATGCGTAAGAGGCATTAACGCACCTGCAGGCAAATGCTCAAAAGGTTTCTTTGAAAAAATGCTTAAATTTGCCGAGAGTATCGGTATGAAAGGTTTAGGTTACATTACCGTTTTGGAAGACGGCTCTTACAAAGGACCTATTGATAAATTTTTAACCTCCGAACAGCGTGAAGAGTTGAGAAATCGTGCAAACTTAAAAGTTGATGATGTTTTGTTCTTTATTGCAGATGCTCCGTCTGTAGCCCCGCTTTTGGCAGGTCAAATCAGAGCGGAACTCGGCAAGCGTTTGGAACTTTTGAAAGATACTTTTGAACTTTGCTATATTGTTGATTTTCCAATGTTTGAGGAAGATGATGAGGGTAAAATTATTTTCACTCACAACCCGTTTTCAATGCCACAAGGCGGTCTTGAAGCGTTGAACACTAAAAACCCTTGCGACATTAACGCTTATCAGTATGATATTGTTTGCAACGGCGTTGAGTTATCTTCGGGCGCAGTTCGTAACCACGATATCGAGATTATGAAAAAAGCGTTTGAAATTGCAGGTTATTCCGAAGAAACATTAAAAGAAAAATTCCGCAGCCTTTATACTGCTTTCCAATATGGTGCACCGCCTCACGCAGGTATGGCACCGGGCGTTGACAGAATGATTATGTTGCTCACCGACGAAGAAAATATTCGTGAAGTTATCGCATTCCCAATGAATTCAAATGCGCAAGATACTATGATGGGAGCACCTAACGAGGTTACTGAACAACAACTCCGTGAAATCCACATTAAATTAAGATAAAAATTGCAAAAATAAAAAAAGGAGAGATTGATATGATAGACAAACAAGAAATTATGGATATTGCTTTGTTGTCAAAACTTCATATTGACGAAAATGAAATTGACAGTTTGACCGAAGAAATGATGAATATTATTAAATTTGCCGATACAATTAACGAGTATGATGGCGAGGTTGAAGAGTTTGACAATATTAATAATCTCTCTAATGTTTTTAGAAACGACGAAGTAGTTGAAAGTTATTCGCAGTCGGAAATACTCAAAAATGTTGACGGTGGCGAAAACGGCTATTTCCCCGTTAAGAAAAAGGTTTAAGGAGCATAAATTATGAAAAATTCTACAATTAAAAAATTGCATAATATGCTTCTTCAGGGTGAAATTACCTGTGTTGATTTAACTAAAAAATATATTGATGAAATTAAGAAAAACAACGAGAGTTTAAACGCTTATGTGCTTTTAACCGAAGATGAAGCGTTACAACAAGCGAGTGCCGTTGACGAAAAGATAAAAAACGGTGAGAAAATAGGTCTTTTAGAGGGTATTCCTATGACTTTGAAAGACAATATTTCAACAAACGGTATCGAAACTACCTGTTGTTCAAAAATTCTTACCGGCTACAAACCGATTTATGACGCTTATGTTTGGGAAAAGTTGAAAAACGCAGGCGCAGTAATGCTCGGCAAAACCAATATGGACGAATTCGCAATGGGTTCTTCTTGCGAAACTTCTTATTTCGGCGGTGCCGCAAATCCGCACAATACCGACCATGTTGCAGGCGGTTCTTCGGGCGGTGTAGCAAGCGCAGTTGCAGGTAATATTGCCGCTTACGGTTTGGGTTCTGATACAGGCGGTTCAATTCGCCAGCCGGCATCTTTTTGCGGTGTTGTAGGACTTAAACCAACCTACGGCGCAGTATCTCGTTACGGCCTTATCGCTTACGCTTCTTCTTTTGACCAAATCGGTCCTATTACCAAAAGCGTTGAAGATGCGGCAATTGTTTTTGATGCAATTTCAAGTAAAGATTATTACGACTCTACTTGTTCGGGCGCAGTTGAGACTTGCGCCGACAAGTTAGATAACGATATTACAGGCGTTAAAATCGGCGTTCCGAAAGAATATTATGAGGGACTTCGCCCCGATGTAAAAAATGCTCTTGATAACGCTATTGAAGAATATAAAAAATTAGGCGCAGAAATTGTCGAATTTGAATTGCCTATTTTGAAATACGCATTGCCGGTTTACTATATTCTCGCTTGTGCCGAGGCTTCTTCAAACCTTGGCAGATACGATTCTATTCGTTACGGCTACCGCACAGAAAGCTACAACGGCATTCACGATATGATGTGCAAAACCCGTTCCGAAGGTTTCGGCAAAGAGGTGCAAAGAAGAATTTTGCTCGGCACTTATGTTTTGTCGTCGGGTTATTATGATGCTTATTATAAAAAAGCGCAAAATATGCGTGGCGCAATTGTAAAAGCGTTTAAAGAGGCTTTTGCAAAATGCGATGTAATTTTAGCGCCGACTGTTCCTATGACAGCGTTTAAAAAAGGCTTTTCTTCGCAAAATGCAGTTGAAACTTACCAAACCGATATTTGTACCGTTCCGGTAAACATTGCTGGACTTCCCGGTGTTTCAATTCCTTGCGGTGAAGATAATGAGGGACTTCCTATCGGCATGCAAATTATCGGCAATTCGTTCTGTGAGGCTAAAATTTTAAATGTCGCTTACAAATTTGAGCAGGCGACTGATTTCTTTAAAAATACAGAAATGGGGGTTGAGTTTTAATGAAAGAATACGAATTAGTTTCGGGACTTGAAACCCATGTTGAATTATCGACCAAAACTAAAATTTTCTGCTCTTGCTCAACCGAATTCGGCGGTGAGCCGAACACCCATTGTTGCCCTATTTGTATAGGTTTGCCGGGCACTATGCCACGCCTTAACAAACAGGTTGTAAACTATGCAATTAAAGCAGGTCTTGCAACAAATTGCACCATTAACAACATTGCAAAAATGGACAGAAAAAACTATTGCTATCCCGATTTGTCAAAGGCTTATCAGGTTTCGCAATATGATAAACCGCTTTGCTCAAACGGCTATATTCAGTTAGATTCGGGCAAAAAAATCCGCATTTTGCGTATTCACATTGAAGAAGATGCAGGCAAATTAGTTCACGAGCGTGGCGACACATTTGTTGACTATAACCGTGGCGGTGTTCCGCTTATCGAGATTGTAACCGAGCCTGATATTCGCTCAATTGACGAGGCAATTGAATATGTCGAAAAATTGCAACTTATTATGAAATCAATCGGCGTTTCCGACTGCAAAATGCAAGAAGGCTCGCTTCGTTGCGATGTAAATGTTTCGGTAAAACCGAAAGATGTTGATACTTTGGGCACTCGTACCGAAATTAAAAATATGAACTCGTTTACCTTTATGCGTCAGGCTATGGAATATGAGTTTGACCGTCAGGTTGACCTTATTGAATCAGGCGAAGAAGTTATTCAAGAAACTCGCCGTTTTAACACAGGAACAGGCGAAACAGAGGGTATGCGCTCGAAAGAAGACGCTCACGACTACCGCTATTTTAGAGAGCCTGACCTTGTTACAATTCATACAACTGATGAGGAAATTGAAGAAATAAGAGCGACTTTGCCGGAATTGCCCGACAGCAAAAAAGCAAGATATATTGCCGATTTCGGCATTAACGAAACCGACGCTAAAATTCTTGTAAAATATCGCAAAGTTTCGGAATTTTTTGATGCGGTTGCCGAAAAAGTTAATAAACCGAAAACCGTTTCAAATTTCATTATTTCAACAATTTATCGTACACTTTCGACTGATGACGAAAGAGAAAAATTTGATATTAAAGTCAGCAGCGAAAGTATGACAGAACTTGTTAAACTTATTGAAGACGGTAAAATTAACAACAACCTTGCGAAAGATACGCTTGAAAAAATGCTTCAAAACGGCGGAAAACCGACCGATTATATTGATGAAAGTCAAATGGGCGGTGTTGATGAGGGTGAATTAAGAGCAATTTGCGAAAAAGTTGTTTTGGCAAACCCGAAAGCAGTTGAAGATATTAAAGGCGGTAAAGGTGCGGCAATCGGCGCGTTAATCGGCGGTGTTATGAAAGAAACTAAAGGTAAAGCAGATGCCAAAGCAGCGCAAAAAATTATAAGAGAAATAATCGGCTAAAACGATTGTAAAAAAATAAAACTCTCGGTTTTAAACCGAGAGTTTTTTGTGTTTTATTCGCCGTTTTCGTGGCGGGTGTCATCAGAATAACACTCGCAAAATCTTCCTGCAAAAGCAGGCTCTTCGCCGGCTTTATAAAGGTGAGAAATATCGCCGAACTGCTGGCACCTAAAATACGCTTCGCCTTTGTTTCGCTCTTCGGTAATAAGTGTTGTAACCGAAGTCGGCAATGCGATGAAATTGTGCGAAACAACGCTCGGCGAGCAGTTGAAAAGGTGCGATAAAATCAACGCTTCAACGCCGAAATGGCAGAAAAACATCAGCGTTTTGTGGTTTTCTTTTGTAACTTTGTAATATGTACCTTGTCGCTCATAGCCGAACTCTTTTAACAAATTGTCAAAGCCGTCAAAAACCGCTTTTGTCGCTTTCGGCACATTGCTGTTTTTGATAAATTCCAACTCTTTCCACTTATCTTTGTCAAAAAAATCGGGGTAGCGGTCTAAAAATTCAGGTTTAAAATCCCAAATAAACTTTTTATTGTTTGTTTCTGGGCTGACAAATTTAACTTCGTCATAGGCAAATTCTTGCAACCAATCGTAAATTTTAAAACCTTTGCCTGTTTTTTCAAGGTAAGGTTTCATTGTATCTTTCGCCCTGCCCAAAGGTGAGCAAAAAACGGCGTCACAAGGCAAATTTTTTAGTCTTTCGCCGACTAATTCGGCTTCTACTTTGCCTTTTTCGGTCAGCGAATCAATCGAATAATCGGGGTCGCCATGACGAATAAAAATCAGTTTCATTTTTTACAGTCTCCTCTATTTGTTTAAATAATTATAAACCTGTTTTGAAATTCCTCGAATATTGCTACGAGCCTTTTCTTTGTTGCTAATGGTCGACAAAACGCATAAAATATAAGTCGTTTTTTTGCCGTAAACAATCGCAATATCATGCTCGGTATAAGAGTTTTCGCCCGTTTTGTTCGCAACGGTAACGCCTTTCGGCACGCCTGCGGGAATTTTGTTTCTAAAAGTCTGTTTTTTAAGTAGTCTTAACATTTCTTTTGAATATTTTTTGCTGACACAATCGCCTTTGTAAATGCGTTCAAGTAGTGTTCCGCAGTCTTTTGCACCTACAGTATTTAATCCGCCCAAACTTTGATAGGTTGATGAACAAGGGCGAATAACATTTGAAATATAGGTGTTTTTGTAGCCGTTGTTTTTAATGTATTTGTTCGCCTCTTTCGCACCGCTCAAAAAGTTGTGCGAAGGGGAGTGAAATTTTACAATTTGGTTAAATCCCTCGTTGGAGCTTACCGTAATCATCTGTTTCATATTGCTTTTAACTGAGCCTTTATATTTCACTTTGCCTTTTTTAATTCTGTTAAAAAGCGAAGCCATAGCAAACGCTTTTATAACGCTTGCCGAGCGAAAAGAGGTATCGTTTATCGTAAAATTATCGTTAGTTTTAAGGTCTTTTACAAAAACGCTCCATTTTCCGCTGAATTTTTTAAGTTTTTTACGCAGTTTTTTCTCTAATTTTTTAAGTTTAACAACTTTTAAAACTTTGCTGAATTTGCCGTAATATTTATTGTCATCAACCTTTTTAAAAGCCCTTACTTTGTAGTAATAAGTCTTAAATTTTTTCAGTTTATCGGTATATTTGTTCTTTTTAACAGTTGCAATTTTTTTAAATTTTGCTTTTTTCTTTGTCGACCTAAAAACCTGATATTTTGCACCCGAAACCTTTTTCCATTTTAAAGCGGTTTTTTTGCCTTTTGAGTTTTTAACTTTAAGCGAAGTAACCTGTTTTACGGTAATTTTTTCGTTTTCTTTAGCGTAAGATGCAGTATTAGCCGAAAAAATAAATAAAAACGCTAACAAAAAACAAATTAACTTTTTCATAAAATCAACCCCATAACAATTCTTTTTTTATATTATAACAAAAAACCGCTTGAAAATCAATTCAAGCGGTTAAATTTTTGTTTATTATTTTTCAAGTAATGAATGGCCTGTCATTTCGGCTGGTTTTGGCATATTCATAACATCGAGCATAGTCGGAATTAAATCAGCCAAAACGCCACCCTCTTTAAGCGATTTTGCGCCTGTTCCGATTGCTACTAACGGAACGGGGTTTGTTGTGTGAGCGGTGAACGGGTCATCGCCGTCATCAACAAGCATTTTGTCGGCGTTGCCGTGGTCAGCGGTAAGAAGTACCGCACCGCCAGCTTTTAAAATCGCATCGGTAACTTTGCCGACACATTCATCAACCGCTTCAACTGCTTTAACAGCGGCTTCAAACACGCCTGTGTGGCCTACCATATCGCAGTTTGCGAAGTTAAGAATAATAACATCATATTTTCCGCTTTCAATGCGTTTTACACATTCATCAGCAACAGGGTAAGCGCTCATTTCAGGTTGTAAATCGTATGTAGCAACTTTAGGACTTGGAATTACACATCTGTCTTCACCCTCGTAAGGCGCTTCAACACCGCCGTTGAAAAAGAAAGTTACATGAGCATATTTCTCGGTTTCGGCAATTCTAAGTTGAGTTTTGCCGTTTTTTGAAAGATATTCGCCTAAAACATTTTTAAGGTCAACAGGTGGATAAGCAACCTCAACATTAGGCATTGTTGCATCATATTGCGCCATACAAACATAGTTTACATGGAAATATTTACGCTCGAATCCGTCAAATTTGTCATCAGCGAAAATTCTTGTCATTTGTCTTGCTCGGTCGGGACGGAAATTCATAAAGATAACGGTGTCGTCTTCTTCAACTCTGCCGTTTTCGCTTGTTACGCAAGGAACAATAAATTCATCGGTAACATCGTTGGCATAAGAATTTTCAACCGCCTCTTGCCAGTTTTTAGCGTGGTCGCCCTCGCCGAAAACAAAAGCGTCATAAGCCTTTTTCTCTCTGTCCCAGTTGTTGTCACGGTCCATTGCATAGTAACGGCCGGTAACAGTAGCGATTTCGCCAAGACCTATTTCATCAATTTTATTTTGCAAGTCGGCAATAAAGCCTTTGCCGTCATGCGGGTCAGTATCTCTGCCGTCTGTAATGCAATGTAAATAGAGTTTTGTAACGCCCATTTTTTTAGCCATATCCATAACGCCAAACCAATGGTCAGCGTGCGAGTGAACGCCGCCTGTACCTACAAGACCCATTAAGTGAACGGCTTTGTTGTTATCAATTGCGGCTTTCATATTTTTAACAAGCACTTCGTTTTTAAGCATTTCGCCGTCTTCAATTGATTTTGTAATAAGAGTTAATTGCTGGTAAACAATTCTGCCGGCACCCATATTTGTGTGGCCGACTTCAGAGTTACCCATTTGACCGTTCGGCAAACCAACGTCCATACCTGAAGCGCCGATTGTGGTGTAAGGATAGTCTTTCATCAAACGCTCGATATTCGGTTTTTTAGCGGCAATAATAGCGTTGCCACGGGGTTGTTCAGGCACCCAACCGAAACCGTCCATAATTATTAATGCAACGGGTTTTTTCATTTTAGAAAATCCTTTCTTATTAAAAAATTATTTGCTTGCAGCAGCAACAATAATTGAAAAATCTTTTGCTTTTAAAGAAGCACCGCCGATAAGACCGCCGTCAACATTTTCTTTTGAAAGCAATTCTTCAGCGTTGCCTGCGTTCATTGAACCACCGTATTGAATTGTAACAGTTTCGGCAACATCAGCACCGTAAACATCAGCAATAGCATCACGAACAAATTTGTTGCCTTCGTCTGCTTGTTCAGCAGTAGCAGTTTCGCCTGTGCCGATTGCCCAAACAGGCTCATAAGCGATAATAACATTTTTAAGTTGTTCTGCAGTTACATCTTTTAAAGCAATTTTTGTTTGCATTGAAAGAATTTCTTTTGTAACGCCTTGTTTTCTTTGCTCTAAAGTTTCGCCAACACAAATAATTGTTTTAAGACCAGCGTTTAAAGCAGCGAGTGAACGAAGGTTAACTGTTTCGTTTGTTTCACCGAAATATTGTCTTCTTTCAGAGTGGCCTGTAATAACATATTCAACATTGCAAGCGGTGAGCATTTCAGCAGAAACTTCGCCTGTAAATGCGCCTTTTGCTTCAAAATGTACATTTTCTGCGCCTATTTTAATGTTTGAGCCTTTTGCAGCTTCAACTGCTGCGACAATGTCAACAAAAGGTACGCAAAGTACAACATCGCAATCAGCGTTTGCAACTAAAGGTTTCATTTCGTTAATAAGAGCGGTAGTTTGCTCAGGAGTATTGTTCATTTTCCAGTTACCTGCGATAACTGCATTTCTTTTTGACTTGTTCATTTCTTTTTCCTCCGAATATTGTTTTTTACTTTTAAACGGCGGGAGTTTAAAAATACTCCCGCCAAAATGTTTTTTAAAAAATTATTTATCGTCAGCAGCCATAATGCCCGGAAGGTCTTTACCCTCTAAGAATTCAAGCGAAGCGCCGCCGCCTGTTGAAATATGGCTCATTTTATCGCCAAATCCCAAGTTGTTTACTGCTGCAGCCGAGTCGCCGCCGCCGATAATTGTTGTAGCGTCAGTTTCAGCCAATGCTTTTGCAACTGAAATTGTACCGTTTGCAAAGCAAGGATTTTCAGAAACGCCCATAGGTCCGTTCCAAACAACAGTTTTTGCGTTTTTAACTTCATTTGCAAAAATTTGTGCAGATTCAGTACCGATATCAAGACCCATCATATCGTCAGGAATTTCGTTATCGGTGCAGTTAACTGTTTCAACTTCTTTATCAATCGGGTCTGGGAACTCTTTTGTGCAGGTGTTGTCAACAGGAAGTAAAATTTTAACGCCTTTTTCTTCGGCTTTTTTAAGCATTTCTTTACAATAATCAATTTTTTCTTCGTCAACAAGTGAAGTACCTACCGAATAGCCTTTTGCTTTTAAGAAAGTGAAAGCCATACCACCGCCGATAATAAGTGTGTCAGCCTTGTTTAAAAGGTTTTCAATAACTTTAAGTTTGTCAGAAACTTTTGCGCCACCTAAAATTGTAACAAAAGGTCTTACAGGGTTTTCAACTGCATCGCCTAAGAATTTGATTTCTTTTTCAATAAGGTAGCCTACAACAGATTGTTCAACATACTCAGTAACGCCTACTGTTGAGCAATGTGCTCTGTGAGCGGTACCGAAAGCGTCATTAACATAAATGTCAGCCAAAGAGCCGAGTTCTTTTGAAAACGCTTCGCCGTTTTTGGTTTCTTCTGCTCTGTAACGGGTGTTTTCTAAAAGAACAACATCGCCGTCTTGCATTTCGGCAACTGCTTTTTTAGCGTTTTCGCCGACAACATTATCATCAGCGGCAAAAACAACCTCTTTACCTAAATGTTCTGAAAGTCTTTTAGCAACAGGAGCCAAAGATAGTTCGGGTTTAGGTTCGCCCTTGGGTTTGCCGAGGTGAGAGCAAAGAATAACTTTACCGCCGTCAGCAATTAATTTTTTAATTGTAGGAAGTGCGGCAACAATTCTGTTTTCATCGGTAATAACTCCGTCTTTAAGCGGAACATTAAAGTCGCAACGAACTAAAACTCTTTTTCCTTTTGCATTAATATCATCTACTGTTTTTTTGTTAAGTGTCATCATTTTTTGGTAAGTTCCTTTCATTATGAATTAGTAAAATTGCCCGGTGCAAAAGCACCATAATGACCTAATATATATTGTATATTAAAACGGCGTTTTTTTCAAGTAAAATATTATTATTTTACTTATTTTTGTATAAAAAAATAGATTAATTATCAAAAAGCCGAAGTTTTTGTTAATCTTTTCACAAAGTGGCGATTGGCAAAACAAAAACTGACTTCACTTTAACAGAGAAATCAGTTTAATTTTAAACTATAAGAAAATTATTTAAGCGTAAATTTAACAAAATTGTCTTCTGCGCTGTTTGCTCCGACAAATACTTTAAATTCGCCGTTTTCGCTTATATATTCGTTGTCAATATTGTAATATTTAAGCATTTCTTCATTAATTTCAAAGCAAACTTTTGCTGTTTCGCCCTGCTTAATAAACACTTTTTTATAAGCCTTTAAAGTTTTTAGCGGAGTCGAAAGATACGGTGTTACAACATCTCTAATATACATCTGAACGGTTTCATAAGCGTCGACCCCGCCCTTGTTTGTAACATCTACCGAAACGGTAATTTTTTCGTCTCTTGTCATAGTATCGGCGGAAATTTTTATATCGGAATATTCAAATTCAGTATAAGATAAGCCGTAGCCAAACGGATAAAGCGGATAATTTGTAACATCAATCCAACGGCATGAGTAAGCGTGTTTAATTCCGCCCTCAATACTTGCGCTGTAATGGCTGGGCACCGGTTTTTCGCAAAAAATCGGCACTTGACCGATGCATTGCGGTAAAGTCATATCAAGTTTGCCCGAAGGAACTGCATCGCCGAAAAGCATATCAACTATCGCTTCGGCCCCGTAAGTGCCGGGAAACCAAACATAAAGCAATGCTTTCGACTTTTGAGAAATATCTTTTATTTCAAGCGGTCTGCCTGCAAAAAGCACAACGGTTATGTTTTTATTCACCTCATAAACTGCATCAAACAACTCTTTTTGCGGTTTAGGTAAAGAAATATCTGAGCGAGAAGTGGCTTCACCGAATAAGTCTTTGTGTTCGCCGAGAAACAGAACAACTTTTTTAGATTCTTTTGCTTTTGAAACTGCCTGTTTAATCAATTCTTCCTGTGAGGGTGAAGCATTTTCAAATTTTTCAAGTTTTACACTTCTGATTTCGGGCTGTGCAAATTTGCTACCCTTTATACAACTAAATTTATTTTTGCCGAATTTTTGGGCTAACGCCTGCTCAATTGAAATGCCTTTGTCACGGTGAGGCGTTACTCTCGACCAGTTTGTCATAAGTTCGTTAATAACTGAAAAAGGTCCTATAAACGCAATGTCGTCTTTTTTGTTAAGCGGTAATTCGCCCTCGTTTTTCAAAAGAACGCTTGACTGACAAACAAAATCTTTTGCAAAATCCTCGTGTTGTTCACTGCTGAAATCGAAATTATCAAACTCTTCTTTTATGTATTTATAAGGGTCATCTAAAATTCCCAAATCATTTTTGAGCATCAACACCCTCATTACCGCTTGGTCAATGAGTTTTTCATCAACTTCGCCGTTTTCAACCAATTTTTCCAAGTTAAAGTAATAAGATTCGCTTACCATATCAATATCAACGCCGCATTCAAGTGACATTTTTGCGGTTTCTGCGTAATCTTTTGCGCCGCCAATATCAGCGGTTTCCTTAATTGCGCCGTAATCCGAAATAACAACACCGTCAAACTTCCATTTATCTCTTAAAGTATCTTTAAGAAGTTTTTTGTTTGCAGTGCAAGGAATACCGTTTATAGTGTTAAAAGAAGGCATAATAAGTCTGGCACCTGCTTTAATGCAAGCCTCAAAAGGCGGTAAATAAACGCTTTTTAGCGTGTTTTGCGAAATTTGCGCTTCATTATAATCTCTGCCGTCATAAGTTGCACCGTAAGCGGCAAAATGCTTTACACAAGCGGCAATAGTATCATCACTCGATAAATCATCGCCCTGATAGCCTTTTACATTAGCAACGCCAAAGTCTTTATTTAACAAAGCAGTTTCGCCGTATCCTTCGGAAATTCTACCCCAACGAGCGTCACGGGCGACATCAATCATAGGTGAAAAGGTTACGCTTACACCGCATTTTGACGCTTCATAAGCAGTAATTTTCGCAGCCTTTTGTGCTAAATCAGGGTTAAAAGAACAACCCTGCGCTATTGAAGAAGGGAAAACCAACCTGTAACCGTTAATAATATCTGCCATAAAAAGCAGGGGAACAGGATTTTTCTTTAAATGATTTTTTTGAATTTGACGAAGTTTTTTATTATCAAAAATATTAAGCGTTGAGCCGGCATTTTCAACTGTATCCGAATTAAGCCAAGGTAAGTAAGTGACACCGGTAGCGGTTGCATCATCGTTGTAGGCAACACCGGGCGACTGAAAAAGTTGACCTATTTTCTGCTTTAATGTTAAGGAATTTAAAAGTTCTGATAATTGCTTTTTATTCATAAAATTCATCCTAATACAATTTTAAGTTTTTATTAATATAGCATAACTTAAAAATTTTTTCAATATTTTTTTGAAAAAAGTCTTGACAAATTCTGCGTATTAGTGTATTATGTAGTTAGTACAGCGGTACAAAAGCATAAGGAGGTGCATTCTTTGAGTTGGAATTTCGATAACAACAAGCCTATTTACATTCAAATTGCTGATAAAATTGAGATGATGATTTTATCGGGCGAATATAAATCGGGTGAAAGTCTGCCGAGTGTAAGAGATTTTGCGGTACAGGCGAGCGTTAATCCAAATACAATGCAACGTGCTATGCAAGAGCTTGAAGCAAGAGGGCTTATTTGTGTTCAACGTGCAGTAGGCAGAACAGTTACCGAAGACAGTTCGGTAATTGAAAAAAGTTTAAATCAAAAGGTAAAAAGCATTACTTTAAATTATTTAAACGAAATTAAGGCTCTAAATCTTGAAAAAGAAGAAGTAATTAAATTTTTAGAAGAAAACTGGCAAAATTAGGAGGGAATTTATGAGCGAAATTTTAGTTTGTAACGAGTTAGAAAAAAACTATTCCTGTGTAAAAGCGTTAAACGGAGTAGATTTAAAACTCGAAAAAGGAAAAATTATCGGACTTTTAGGTCCAAACGGAAGCGGAAAAACAACTTTTATTAAAATTGTTGCAGGGTTGTTAAAAGCAGATAAGGGCGAAGTTTTAATAGACGGCGAAGCAGTTAGCGAAAAAACTAAAGCGTATGTTTCTTATCTGCCCGAAAAAAATTATCTTGACGACACAATGAAAGTTTATGAAACGCTTGATTTATTTAGCGATTTTTATCAAGATTTTGATAAAGAAGTTGCTTTAAAAATGCTTGAAAATCTTGATATCGACTTAAACCGCAAATATAAAAACCTTTCAAAAGGTATGAAAGAAAAGGTGCAGTTGGTGCTTGTTATGTCACGCAAAGCAAAACTTTATTTGCTTGACGAGCCAATCGGAGGCGTTGACCCTGCAACGAGAGATTACATTTTAAATACTATTGTTTCAAATTATGCGCCGGATTCTACCGTGTTAATTTCAACCCATTTAATTGCAGATGTGGAAAAAGTGCTTGATGAGTTCATTTTCATTAAAAACGGCGAAATAGTTATGCAGTCGGGCGTTGACAGCTTGCGAGAAGAAAAAGGCGTCAGCGTTGACGAATATTTCAGGGAGGTATTCAAATGTTAGGAAAACTTATTAAATATGACTTTAAAGCGCTTAAAAAGACACTTTTACCTTTGTGTTTCGGCGTAGTTGCGCTTTCGGTTTTCACCTCTTTTATAATGAAATTGTTTTATTGGTTTGAAGAAAGCAGTAAAAATTTAGAAGATGCATTAAACGCAGTTTTAGGAACAGCTTTAACTATTTTAATCGGATTTTGCTTTTTAGCGCTCGCAGCAGCAGCTTTTATAGCGTGGTTCTTAATTTTATCACGATATTATAAGAATTTGTTTAAAGATGAGGGTTATTTGACTTTCACCCTGCCTGTTAAAACAGGAAACATTCTTTTAAGCAAACTTATTTCATCAGGCGTTTGGGCTTTAATTACAGGAGTTTTCGCTATTATCGGCATTTTTGTTTTCTTGATTTTCGGCACTTCACGTGCCTTTGTAAACACAGATGCACTGAAATTCTTTGGCGATATTTGGAATGCTTATTGGCATAATTCGGTTTTAACCGTAGCCGATTACATTATAATACCTGTTGAGACTGTTTTTGTGATTTTATGTTCGATAGCGCAGAATATTTTGTTGCTATTCCTTGCAATAACGCTTGGAAATCAAATTGCTAAAAAGCATAAAATTTTTGCCTCTGTAGGAATGTATTTTGCGGTAAATACCATAGCTTCAACAATAATTTCGGCGGTTTTGATAATTGTATCATTTTGCTTTTTTGATTCTATAATAGATAGCAGCGTGACACCCGAACCGACAACCGTTTTCTATACTTATATGCTTGTGGTAATTGTAATTTCCGCTTTGCTCTCATTAGCATACTTCTTTATTAACAAAGCAATCCTAAAAAACCACTTAAACCTTGAATAAAAACAAAAATCACACGAAATTAGAATTAACCTTGTAGGGCGGTGCCGCAAGTGCCGCCGTCAAAAATTATATGTTTTCAGCAAACCACAACCCTTCCACCGCAAGCGATCCCCCTTCCCTTAGCAGGGACGGCCATTTGGGTCGTATAGGAATCCTACCCCTACAAAGATAGATAAAAATTTAAGTTACGATGTAGGGGATGGCATCCTTGACATCCCGCAAGCCTTCTCCTTGAGGAGAAGGTGGGTTGCGTAGCAACTCGGATGAGGTGTGAATTCTGCATAAAATAAAAACAAAAAAGCCTTCCTTTTAAGGAAGGCTTTTTTAAGTCCACTCTGAAAGAATTATATAGGATTTATTGATATCGTCAGCGTAGTCTAATGCCTTTTGCACATAAATATCATCATTTATACAAAAAATGCAAATATCTGACCTGTTGATTATGTTAATAGCTCTTTTCAGTTTTCTATCTTTTTCAAAAATATCGTTTTTATCATAATAAAAAACTGCAAAATCGTTGTTATAATTTTCATTTTTTTCACTTGAAACAAAAGTAATGAAAAAATTATAATAATTTGAACCGTTTTCTATATCTTTTAATATTTGAAAAGCACAGTTATTAAAATCATTATCGTTAGTTATAAGAAACTCTGTGTTTTGCTTTTTTATAATATCGAGAATAATCTTTTTTAATTTGTTTTTCGTATTGAAATCTATGCTCTGACTTCCAAATAATGATACTGTAAACATAATTTTAAACCTCTTTTTACGATATATCGTATATTATAACACATTTTTTGCAAAATTGCGATATATCGTACACGATTTGTCGCATTTTTTAATAAAATAAGTATACCATAGATTATTAGAGGTTTTGCTTATGAATACAAAACAAGCAGTTGCAACAAGAATAATCGAACTGTGTAAACAGCGAAATATTGCTATAAACTGTTTGGCAAATATTTCTGGCGTTGCTCCGTCTACTGTTTACAGTATACTTAATGAAAAAAGTAAAAATCCGGGAGTTGTTTCTATTAAAAAGATTTGTGATGGTCTTGAAATTACCGTAAGGGAGTTTTTCGACAGCGAATTATTTGATGAAACAGAACAAGAAATAAAATAAAAACAAAAAAGCCTTCCTTTTAAGGAAGGCTTTTGTTTAAAAATATATTGTTTTGCCGGCGGGAACGGTGCAAATTTCATTATCTTTCGCTATTACCACATCAATTTGAGTGGGGTTGTAAACAAAACTTTCGTCAGCGGCAACCTGCAACGCCTTTTGCGCGTGAACATAATCGTAAATTTCAATATTTGTCGCAAACCAGATTTTATCTTTATGCTCTGCAAGTTTTTTTAACTGCTCTTCAAAAAAGTCAAAACCTTTGTCGGTATTAGGCTGTGTAAATTCAAAAGAATGTCCCCAAATATAAAGACATCTTGAAACCCAAATGTTATCAAGCGTTTCAATAAATGAGTCAACATATTTTGGCGAGTTTTTGTGGTGGCAGGTTCCAACCCATTTAAACCAATTTTCTGGCAGATTATATCCGCCAGTTTCGCCTGCGGTTCTTGAATAAACAATGCCGAGCGCTTGTGCGGTTGTTATTACATTATCATCATAAGTACCGTAAGGGTAGGCCATTCCACGAACGGCATAGCCTACAATTTTTTCAATTCGCTTGCGGTTTTCTAAAATTTCGTTGATTAAAGTTGTGGGTGCGCATTTTTCAAGCCAAGGGTGTGTTTCGGTATGAACTGCGCATTCGTGCCCTTTGTAAAGCTCTTTTGCGTCTGCCTCCATAACGCCGTAATCGGCGCTCGCCAAATTGTTGCCAATTAGGTTAAATGTCGCTTTAATGCCGTATTTGTTAAAAAGTTCTACTAATTTATAATCTTCAGGGGGAGCATCGTCATAACTAAATGTAGCAATATGCCTTTTTTTGCCAGGGTAATATTTATAATCTATCATTTTAAATCACTTCACATTAATTTTTATTGAATTATATCACCGAACCCTCAATGTGTCAATAGTTTAATAACGAATTGATTTGTTTTGCACAAATTTAAAATTAACCTTGTAGGGCAGGGGCTTTGCTCCCGCCCTACAAGATATTTATATGATTTCATTAAACTTTCAACCCTGAGTCGAGACGAAACTTTAAGAAAAATCAAACTTTAATGCCGAAGAGGAGGGTGTCGAGCCTCTCGACTTCAACCCTTCCACCACTGGGGCGTGGTCCCCCTTCCCTTAACAGGGACGGCCATCTTGAATATATTTTGCAAAATAAAAACCACTCGCAATTCTGACCTGCCCCAGATTGTGCAGACAGTACAAAAACAACCTAATTGGTAGAAAATTAAATTTTAAGCAATAAACTGATTTCGTTTTTCAAGCGGAGTCAG
>CACXOM010000005.1 GCA_902769255.1 Oscillospiraceae bacterium | reverse complement strand
GCGTTTAGTTAAAATTTGATGAAAATTTATTGTTTTTGACGGCAGGAGCAAGCCCCTGCCCTACAAGGTATTTATATGTTTATATCAGACTTCGGCGGGACGTATAGGAATCCGACCCCTACATAGTGATTTTTAGTTTTATCAAACTTCACCCCTGAGGCGTGACTAAAGTTTAGTGAAATCATCTTTTGACAAAACAGAAGTTACCAAAATATTTTTCTTGACAATTTCAAGCATATCGGTTATGCTAATTGTAGAAGAGGTTGCCGGACGGTTATTTTTAACCAAACCGGCGGGCATAGTGCCAGCCTCTTCCTTTTTTATGCTCGTTTTTTCGTTGCATAAAGAATATCATAGTTATCACTCTTGACAATACTGTTATCATTTGTTACAATACAGTCAGAAGCAGATTCGTTCACTGTATCTACGCTTAATTGCGGTGCAGTCATTGAAGACGAGTCTGCTTCTTTTATTATTTTTACTTCGTGCAAATTATTGTTTGATTTTGATTGAATGTAGACAAACTTGATTATTTATATTGACACGGTAAATTAAAAATGGTAAAATAAAACTACTTAAAAACAAATATAGGTTTGTTGGATTTCGGCGCACAAACAACAAAACCAAGACTATTTAAAGTTTTGTGAGAATAATCATTTTAGAGCCACTAAAATCGGTTGTTACTTAACGAAATTTTAAATGGTCAATTTATATAAATCGTTTGTTTGGCGGAAATTAGATAGCATAGGTTATCATATTTACGGCGTAACAATTATTTTATATAGGAAAAAATTATGAAATTTAAAAGAATAACAATTGTTTTGGTGGCTTTACTAATTGTAGTAATGAGCGTAATAGGTGTTTATCAAGAATTTGATGAGTTCTTTTGCAAATGGGATTATGAAGCTTATTCAATTCCCAAAGAACGAAGCATGGCCCCTATGTATTTAGTTAAAAATATTGAATTGGCTGAAAACGGCAATATTCTTATTGGCGCTAAACACGGAATTTTTATGTTTAAAAACAATGGAAAATGTGTTGCATTTTTACAAATCGAAGATAAGTTTAGATTCAAAGTTGAAGGTGAAAATCTTATAATTATTGGTGATTATAGGCAGAATCTCTGCTCTTATGATAATTATAAAATCAATGCCGATTCTTTGAAAGAAGACAAGGACTCTTACAAAGAAATTAAAATGTATTACAAAGATTATTGCGATAAAAACGGTTTTGAAAATTCCAAAACTGTTAAAAAAGGCGATGCCGAATATGAGTATAATTTTTACGGCAAAGTCAAGGTTACCGAAAACGGCAAAAGCAAGGTTATAAACTTGGAAAAGAAGTGGTATCCTCTGCCTTTTGAGTATATTTTAATAATTGACGGCGCATTACTTTTCGCATTTATAGTTTTCAAAGTCGTTAAGATAGTAAGAAAGAGAGAAAAGCAAAAAGAGCTTTAAAGGAGAAAAGCAATGGAAAGATTAATCGCAGAAGCAGTTAATAATTCAAAAAACACAGAAATATTAGTTGTTTATATTTTATCAGTTTTAGGTATAGCAGCATGTACTGTTTTAATTGTTATGTTAGTTAAAAAGATTATAAAACGCTTTAAATAATACTCTGCATAAAAAGGAAAGTTTTATGAAAAAGATATTTATATTATCGATTATAATTATTCTTTTATTTTCGGGTTGTAATAACAAAAGTGCTGAAAATAAGAAAACTGAAAAAACACAAACTCAAACTACAAGAATTACAAAAAAATCAAATTTAAAAAATAAAATTCCTGTGCTTTTTGATTCAAAAGTTTATATAGCAGAAAACTATTTAGATTTTGAAAAATCAAAAGGAAAGCCCATTAAAAAAGATTATTTTGAAGTTGCTGCACAGCGTAATTATGTTTACAAAGAGCGTATTTTTGGCATTGAAAGCAAAACTAATTATATTTTTGGCGCCGATATTTTGCAACAAGTGACTTATAAAATACCACTAAAAAATCAAAAACAGAATTTAATTTCAAAAATTAAGAAAAAGGCAATTGAAGTTTATAATTTATCAGAAAAAGATTTCAAAAAAGAGTCCGAAACGAAATATACATTTAGAAAATTTATTGTTGACCAATCAGGAATTGACGGCTTTATTGAATTAGCAAAAAATAATTTAACAGTTACAATTTATGCTTTAAATGCCAGCAGAACATACTATGATACAACCACTCAAACAACAGCAAACAAAATAGAAAAAACAGTAAAAACACTACGCAAAACCGAAGAAACCGAAACTACAACGATGAAAAAGTTAACAAAAGAAATGATTGAACAAATTTATGGCATAAAAATTCCAAAAGTTTTTCGTTTGCTCAAATATAGTTATGAATATGATAAAGATTGCAAAAACCGTTTAATATGTCCTATAAAACTTTCGATTAAAACGGAAGATAAAGAAAAATTTGTTAATAGCTTGAAGCATTATACAAAATTCGCTGATGAGGAAAAAATACCTAACATTCAGTTTGTTGTTGACTGGTGGGATATGAACAAAGACAAAGTTGCCACAGCTTATAAAAAGTTTGGAACTTACAAGTATAAAGACGGCGGTGCAACCACAAAGACAAGTATTATATTTGAAGTTTTTATAATCAAATCAACAGATGAAAATTGTATTGTTTATTTATGCAATTGAGTTTAGATAACCAACCGTTAACAAAAATGTTGGAGGAGACAAACAATGAATTTTAAAAAAATTAATGAATATAACAATTGTTTTTTAATGCTTTTTGCATATGTTTCGGTTATACTTTTAACTTGGCTAAAAAAGTATTTAGTTAATTTGTATAGAACAAAATTTGATTTTAGTTATTTTATTTTTTCCGAATTGGCAGTCGTGCTTATGTTTATAATAGCAGGCGTGATTTTAGGGAAAATATTAACCGACAAAAAAACATTACATAAACCTGCGTTTGTTTTAGAAATAGTAATTTCTTATTTGCCCGTGTTAATTAGCATTGCTTGGTGCTTAGGCTGGTATTATTGCGGATTTAATTGGGGCGAATTTTCTATTCTTTGGTTCTTTGATTTTTCAGTTCTTTTTGCCGCTGCCAAAACCGTAAAACTTGTTAGAAAAAAATAAGGTTGTTATGAAACAAATTCATCATCAATCGAAAATTTAGTATTGACATTTTGTGATTTAATAAGTAAACTATAAACAGAAGACGATATGTTGCTGGGTGTCGCATTTTTTGCTATTCCCAGTCTTGAACAACATATCGTCTTTTTTAGTATTTTTTCAAATTTTCAATTAAAAGCACGAAAAAAGGATTTGCAAGTTTATTTGCAAATCCTTTTCTTATTTTTAAAATACTTTTTATATTTCTATGCTTTTGTCAGTTGCGGTTTCAAAAATTTCTTCAACCTCTTTTGAAGGTTTTTTATCAATAAGCGAAACTATAACCGCTAAAACTAAACCTGCAACAAAGCCCGGCAACAATTCGTAAACGCCTGTTGACTCGGTTAAGAAAATAAGCCAAACAACATCTACTATTGCACCGCCTGCAACCGCTGCGATTGCGCCTTTGTAGGTTAAGCGTTTCCAGAAAAGCGAAAGAATAATTACGCCACCGAATGCCGAACCGAAACCGCCCCAAGCGTTTTCAACCATATTCATAATGCTTTGAGCGCCTGCCGATTTACTGCTTGCGATGAAATAAGCGACAACTGCGATTATTAAAACAACTATTCTTCCTATCCAAGAAACCTCTTTATCAGAGGCATTTTTTCTGAAAATAGGTTTGTAAATATCAGATGTGAACGAGGAAGAAGCAACAAGCAACTGGCTGTCGGCAGTTGACATTGCCGCCGCAATAATTGCCGAAAGCAAAATTCCTACCAAGAACGGTGGGAAGAGTTCTTGAACGAGTTTTATAAACACATTTTTCTGCAAGCCGAGCGGTAACAATTGGTCTGCAATTAACATTCTGCCAAGGTAAGCAATAACAATTGCCGCACCGAGCGATAAAATCACCCAAATAATAGCGACTGTTGCAGATTTTTTAACCATTTTTGCGCTTTTGATAGACATAAATCTAACCAAAATATGAGGCATACCGAAGTAGCCGAGTCCCCAAGCAAGTCCCGAAACAACATCTTGCCAAGAAGCCGAGAATAAGTCGGAATTAAAAGCACATTCTACAGTTTCTTTTGTTGCGCCATCTGTATAAGAGAACACTTGAGTTAATGCGTCAAAGTTCAAATCTTTTGTTGCGAGAATAACAATCGGCACCGCAAGAATTGCAATTAACATCATAAGTCCTTGGAAAAAGTCGGTCCAGCAAACCGCTTTAAATCCGCCTAAAAATGTGTAGCAAATAATAATTGCCACAAAAATAATCATTGCGAGCGATTCGTTGTCTTTTAACTGCGGAATAATTTCTGAAAAAACTGTTGCGCCGGCAACAAAACTTGAAGCAACATAAACTGTAAAGAATACCAAGAAAATCAACGCGCAAATTATTTGCAAAGCGGGATTTTTGGTAGCAAATCTGTTAGATAAATATTGCGGTAATGTGATTGAGTCTTTAGCCGCCGCAGAAAAACGACGAAGTCTTTTTGCAACAAAAAGCCAGTTGCAAATTGTGCCTAACATAAGACCGATACCAATCCAAACCTTACCGAAACCGAACGCTAAAATACTACCGGGAAAGCCCATTAAAAGCCAGCCGGACATGTCAGAAGCCTGCGCGCTCATTGCGGTAACATAAGGACCCATTTGTCTGCCGCCCAAGAAATATTCTTTATCGCCGCCTGCTCCTTTTGATTTTACAAAGAAGAAAATGCCGATTCCGAGCATTAAGCAAAAATAAAGAATAAATGCCAAAAGTTCCAAAGTCATTTTAAAATCAAACCTTTCTTTTTAAAGTTCGCCGTCAGCCTTAATTTTGGCCTCTTGCTCATTTTGAATATCGTTATCAAAAGAAAGCATAGGTTTTATACCCTGTTTCTTTTTGAGTTTTCTGTCGACATAGTTTTTGGTGATTTTTGTAACCAAAGCCGAAAGCGAAAGCACACCAATTAAGTTTGGAATCATCATTAAACCGTTGAATGTATCTGAAATGTCCCAAGCGAGCGAAGATGTCATAACTGCACCGCTCATAATCATAATAACAAATACTATTCTATAAAAAACGGTTGATTTTGTGCCAAACAAATACTCCCACGCTTTTGTGCCGTAGTGCGACCAGCCCAGAACGGTTGTAAAAGCGAAAAGCAAAATTGCAAGCGCAATAAATTTACTGCCGAAACCTATTCCGCCGAAAGTAAACACTTTGTCAAACGCTTTTGCAACCAAAGTTGCATCGCCCGAAGTGCCTTCGGCAAGCGCGCCTGTGTTAAGGTCGATTACGCCCGAGGTTAAAATTACCAAAGCGGTCATTGTGCAAACTACCATTGTATCGGCAAAAACTTCAAAAATCCCCCACATTCCCTGTTTTACAGGTTCTTTTACATTTGAGTTTGAGTGTACCATAACCGATGAGCCAAGACCTGCCTCGTTTGAGAAAACGCCTCTTTTAAAGCCTTGTTTTATAACAACCGACAAAACAAAACCGCCTGCGCCGCCTGTTACAGTTTTCCAAGTAGGATTAAATGCGCCTTTAAAAATTGAAGCGAACGCCGAGCCGATATGCTGATAGTTTACGCCGATAATAACAAGCGAGCCTATTATAAACAAAACTACCATAATAGGCACAATTTTTTCGGCGAAATTCGCAATTCTTTTAATACCGCCTAAAATAATAAGTCCTGCTATTAGCATTAGCACCCCGCCCAAAACAATGTTGTAAAGCGAAATACCTAAAACGCTGATATCGGAAAGGCTTTTTGACGGAAACGCATCAGCAAAATTAATAACTATTTTATTAACCTGTCCCATATTGCCTATGCCAAATGAAGCGAGCAAAGCAAAGCAAGAGAAAATTACTGCTAAAATTTTACCAATTGTTTTGCATTTTTTCTTTGCGCCCAAACCGTCACGCAAATAATACATTGCACCGCCCGACCATTCGCCGTTAGGATTTTTGCGACGGTAGAAAATGCCTAAAACATTTTCGGAATAGTTTGTCATCATTCCAAAGAATGAAGCGACCCACATCCAGAAAACAGCACCCGGACCGCCTGTGCAAATTGCGGCGGCAACGCCTGCAATGTTGCCTACGCCGATTGTTGCGGCAAGAGCCGTACAAAGCGCCTGAAACTGCGAAATCGAGCCTTTATCTTTCGTGTGACCCGAAACATGTTTTTTAAACACGCTGCCGATAGTTTGTTTAAACCAATGGCCGATATGCGAGATTTGAAAAACTTTTGTAAGAATTGTCATAATAATGCCTGTGCCGACAAGCAAAATTACGCCGAACCAGCCCCAAACAGTATTGTTGATATAGTTATTTATCGAAACAACATAATCAATATCGGCAGAATCAACTTTAAGGCTTGTTACAACAAATCTTTCTTCTGTAATAACCTCTTTTTCGCCGTTTTCTTTTAAAGCATCACTTTTAATTGTTCTTGTTTCGCCCGAATAGTTTTCAGGTTTTGATAAATCGGCATAAATTTTCAAAGTGTATTCCGAACCGAAAGTGCCAACATCGCCGATAAGTTCAATGTTTTCATCAAAATACATTGTTTTACCGATAGACTTGTTTTCGTATTCGTCAATTGAATATGTGATTTTGCCGTTTTGCTCTTTTGCGGTTGCAGTAAGTTTTGCAATATTAGCATTATCTTCTTTACTTGAACACCCTACAAAAGAAAACAAAAGCATAAACACTAAAAACAACAAACTTATACTTCTTTTCATAAATTCACCCTTTCTAAAAATATAAAAAAGAGCATTGTCAGTTTAACAATACTCTTTTAAAGCCAAAATAATAATAAAGCATCTGTCCTTTTGCCTGAGAGATCGGCTTTCGCCTTACACCTTCGGCACTTGCAAAAAACGCAAACTTCTCCAGAGTTTTATATAAAATAACATAAATATATTATCACAAACTACTAATAAATGCAAGTGTTTTTGCGATAAAAACGCATATTCATTAATAAATATGCATTTTTTGAATTTAAAATGCGAATTTTAAAACTGTTTCTGCTACAAAAACCGCAACAGAAGCAAAAACTGCGACAGTAACAAGACCTTTTTTAAAATAGCCTAAAATTACAGCGACCAAAAAACCGCAAAAAGCGCTTATTACACTGCTTGTTGAATAAAAAATAGCCGGTAAAATCATAGCGCCAAGGCAAGTGTAAGGCACATAATGCAAGAATGATAAAATGTATTGATTTTTAATTTTTTTATTAAAAACAGTTAGCGGTAACGCTCTTATTAAATAAGTTACTGCCGCCATTACAAGAATATAAACGTAAATATTATACCTCATTTTCTTCCTCCTTTACAGGAAAGAAATAAGCGCCAAGGGCTGATGAAATTACTGTGCAAATTACCACCGCAAAGCCCGAATTAATTACTTTAAACAGCGGAATATAAAACAAAAGACAACTTAACACTACCGAAACTAAAACTGTTATTCTAACGCTTTTTTCCTCTCTTGCAACCGGCATTACAATTGAAATTAACATTCCGTAAAGCGCAATACCAAGCGCGGTTGTGATTGTTTTTGGTAAAATTTCACCTGCCAAAAAGCCTGTAACCGTGCCGAATGTCCACCCGAAAATCGGCAGCCATTCAAGACCGAGCAAATAAGAAAAAGAGAGCGGATATTTGCCCGAAATCGCTACTGCAAAAATTTCATCGGTATTGCCGAAAGCGATAACAGAACGCTGAAAGAGAGTCATATTTTCGGGCAATTTTTGGTTAAGCGAAAAACCCATAAGCGCATAGCGAAGGTTTATTATAAATTGTAAAATCGCCATTTCAAAAAGCCCTGCCCCGCCGACAATTGCGGTAACGGCAGCAAACTGCCCTGCCGAAGTTACATTGGTTAAACTCATTGTTCCCGAAGAAACAGCAGAAAAGCCGTATTTTAAATATTTCGCAGTTAAAATTCCGAAACTGAACGACACCGCAAAATAGCCTATTGCAATAGGCAAAGAGTGGCGAAGTCCTTTTAAAAAATCTTTTTTCATATTTAAAAAATCCTCAAAATTTTTGTTTCCAAATCATTATATCACAATTAAACTCGCTTTTCAATCTGAATATTTTTAAAATAGGGGTTGTATATTTATGCATAAATGTGGTATAATAACTATAATTATATGAATATTATTAATTGAAGGATTTATATATGTTACTTGATACAATAAAAAAACCTGACGATATAAAAAAATTAGACGAAAAACAAACTGAACAACTTTGTAAAGAACTTCGGGAAGAACTTGTAAAAACCGTTTCAAAAACAGGCGGTCATTTGGCTTCAAATCTCGGTGCGGTAGAACTTACCGTTGCATTACATAAAAACTTTAACCTGCCGAAAGACAAAATTGTTTTTGATGTGGGGCATCAATGCTATATTCACAAAATGCTTACAGGCAGACTTGACAAAATGGAAACGCTTCGCCAAATGGGCGGTATTTCGGGATTTCCCCGTCCTGATGAAAGCGAATATGACGCATTTATTGCAGGTCACGCCAGCAACAGCGTTTCGGCAGCTTTTGGTATTTCGGAAGCCAAGCGTGAGAAGAAAGATAACGGCTATGTTGTTGCGGTTGTAGGCGACGGCGCAATTTCGGGCGGTTTAATTTATGAGGGTCTTAACAACGCTGGGCGTTCAAAAGATAATTTAATTGTAGTTTTAAACGACAATAAAATGTCAATTTCAAAAAATGTCGGCGCAATGTCGAGATACCTTGCAAAAGTGCGCTCACGCAGTTCTTATCACCGCTTTAAAGTGGGTACCGAAAAGGTTTTGGGACACATTCCTTTTATAGGCAGAAAATTGGTTCGTTTTGCGGTTAAAATTAAAAAAGCCCTTAAAGGTATGTTTTATACAAGCACTATTTTTGAAGATTTAGGGTTTGTTTATCTCGGACCAATTGACGGACACAATTTGAAAAAACTTGACTATATGATAAAACTTGCTAAAAACGAGCAAAAACCTGTTTTACTGCACATTAACACAGTAAAGGGCAAAGGCTACCACCCTGCCGAAAAAACGCCGAATGTTTTTCACGGAATAGGCTCTTTTGATATTGAAACAGGCGAAACCGCTGACTCTTTACCTAATTTTTCAGATGAATTTGGCAAGGCTTTATTAGGATTTGCCGAAAACGACAAGCGAATTTGCGCTATTACCGCCGCTATGAAAGAAAGCACCGGACTTGAAGAATTTTCAAAACAGTTCAAGTCACGATTTTACGATGTAGGTATTGCCGAAGGACACGCCGTTACTTTTGCAAGCGGTTTGGCGTCTGGCGGAATGATACCGTTTTTTGCGGTTTATTCAACATTTTTACAGCGTGCTTACGATATGATTATTCACGACGCCGCTTTGCAAAATTTAAAGGTAATTTTAGCAATTGACCGAGCAGGCATTGTAGGCGCTGACGGTGAAACGCACCAAGGCGTTTTTGACGTTTCGTTTTTAAACGCAATTCCGAATGTAACAATCTACTCCCCTGCCACTTTCGCAGAGCTTCGTTTTGATATGAAAAAAGCTATTTATAACGAAAACGGCGTTGTTGCAATTCGCTACCCAAGAGGAAACGAAGTTATGCTGAAAAACGAGCTTAAACCTGCCGATTATTATGTTTTAGGCAACAAAAAATCAGACACGGTGATTGTTTCATATGGCAGAGAAATTGGCGAAGTTTTAAAGGCAAACGAAACGCTTAATGTAAAAATTGTTCATTTTAATAAAATTAAACCGATTGACAAAAACGCAATTTTGGAAATTGCAAAAGCAAAAAAGGTTTATGTTTTTGAAGAAGGAATGAAGTCAGGCGGTTTTGCACAAACGATTGCCGAAAAGATTTTTGAAAAAGGATTTTCGGGCGTATTTAGCATTACCGCTATTGAAAAATTTGTTGCTCATTCCACAGTAGCGCAAGCTTTAGAAAAGTTGTCGCTTGACGCAAACGGCATTATTAACAAAATTAAAGGAGAGGCATAAAATGGCTGAAAGGCTTGATGTATATTTATTCAACCATAATCTCGCCGAATCACGCGAAAAAGCGAAAGCACTTATTATGTCGGGCATAGTTTTTGTTGATAATCAAAAAGTTGACAAAGCGGGTTTTTCGGTTAAAGAAAATCAAAAGGTTGAAGTGCGTGGCGAAACGCTGAAATATGTAAGCCGTGGCGGACTGAAACTTGAAAAGGCTATGAACAACTTTTCAATAAGCCTTGAAGATAAAATTTGCGCTGATATAGGCGCATCTACAGGCGGATTTACTGATTGTATGCTACAAAGCGGCGCTAAAAAGGTTTATGCAATCGATGTAGGTTACGGACAACTTGCTTGGAAACTTCGCACCGATGAGCGAGTGGTAAATTTAGAGCGAACAAATTTCAGATATTGCACCAAAGAGCAAATTCCAGACTCGCTTGATTTTGCCTCGGTTGATGTTTCATTTATCTCGCTTAAAATAATTTTACCTGTTTTAAAATCGCTTTTAAAACAAGATGGCGAATGTGTTTGCTTAATTAAGCCACAGTTTGAAGCCGGCAAAGAAAAAGTCGGCAAAAAAGGCGTTGTAAGAGAGGCGTCAACTCATTTAGAAGTTGTTGAAAAAATTAAAAATTTTGCATTAGAAATAGGCTTTTCGGTGCTTAATCTCGAATTTTCGCCGATTAAAGGACCGCAAGGCAACATTGAATATTTAATTCATTTAAAAAATGACGATAAGGCGCAGTTTTGTGCAAAAATTACGCCTGATGAACTTATAAATCAGTCGCACATTACCCTATCCTGAAAAGGAGAAAAATTATGAAAACGATTATTTTCAAAAATCCCGACGGGGTTGACGAAAACAAGTTAGAAAAAATTCTTAAAAAACTTAAAGAAGAAAACATTGATTTTTTGTTTTTTGAAAACGAAGAAGAAATAAAAGGCGCAGATTTTTGCATTGCTTTTGGCGGTGACGGCACTATTATTCACGCCGCTAAAATTTGCGCAAAGTACAACACGGCGGTGCTTGGCATAAACGGCGGACATTTTGGTTACACCGCCGGACTTGAATGTGATGAAATTGAACTGCTTAGCGAAATTTCAAAAGGTAATTATTTTATTGATAAGCGTGCGGTGCTTGAAGTTGGGCTTGGCGATAAAAAATATTACTGCGTAAACGATGCGGTGGTTTCAAAAGGCGCACTTTCAAGAATGATTGATATTTCACTTTTTATCGGTCAAAAAGAGGTAACAAAAACAAGTTCAGACGGTATTATCGTTTCAACGCCGACAGGCTCTACCGCCTATTCGCTTTCGGCGGGCGGTCCTATTTTGGACCCGAGTGTAAACGGTATTGTTATAACTTATATTTGCTCTCACTCGCTTTATGACAGACCTATTGTTATTAACGATAACGAAGAAATTAAGATTAAATTTATTGATAAAAGAAATTCGGAAAGTTTTTTGACAATTGACGGCGAAACTTCGGTAAAATTAAAAGATAACGATATTGTTAAAATAAAAAAAACCGACACTTTAAGCGCCGATTTAATTAGAATTAAACACGAAAACTTTTTAGATAAACTTAACAAAAAATTCTTAAACTGAGGAAAATGAAATGAAAAAAATCAGACAACAAAAAATGCTTGAATTAGTGCAAAACAATAAGATTTCTACACAGGAAGAACTTACCGATTTGCTGATAAAAGCAGGTTTTAAAGCCACACAGGCGACTATTTCAAGAGATATTAAGGAATTGGGGTTAATTAAAACGACCGATAAAAACGGCGTTTTGCATTACACCGCTTCAAGAGGACAAAAAGGAGTTAAATCTAACCACGATTACATTTTTTCTTCAAGCGTTATTTCAATTTCACATGCGGTGAACGACATTGTAATTAAATGCTACGCAGGTATGGCAAACGCCGCTTGCGCTGTGCTTGACAATATTGATTTTCCCGAAGTTTTAGGCACGCTTGCTGGTGATGACACCATTCTTGTTATAGCAAAAAGCGAAAGCGATGCCGTTTCGCTTATTAACAAATTAAACTCTTTAAGGTAAGGGATTTTAAAAATGCTTGATTCTTTGCATATTGAAAACATAGCCGTTATTGAAAAAACAGATGTTGAATTTTCGCAGGGGTTTACTGTGCTTACCGGTGAGACCGGCGCAGGTAAATCTATTATAATCGACTCAATCAATGCGGTTTTGGGTGAGCGTACTTCAAAAGAATTAATTAGAACAGGTTGCGATAACGCAAGCGTTACCGCTGTGTTTTCTTATGTTCCGAAAAAGGTTTTAGAAATACTTGACGGTTACGGAATTAAAACCGAAAACAACGCAATTATAATAACCAAAAAATTAAGCGAAACCAAAAGCAGTTGTAAAATAAACGGGCAAAACGCCCCTGCTTTTGTTTTAAAAGAAATTGCGCCTTATTTGATTGATATTCACGGTCAGCACGACTCACAAATGTTGCTTAACCCCGATATGCACTATGTTTATATTGATTTGCTCGCAAAAAACAGCGATATTTTAGAGGATTACAGGCAGGCTTTTTCAAAAATGCTTAAAACCCGAAAAAGCGTTAAAAAGCACGAGCAGGAAAAAGAGGAAACAGAACGTAGAAAAGAGATTTTAGGTTATCAAATAAACGAACTTGAATCTTTTGACATAAAAATTGGCGAAATTGACGAGTTAAAACAAAAGCGTGAAGAGTTTTTAAACGCTAAAAAAATTGCCGATTCGCTAAGCCTTGCAAACAGATATTTAAGCGGTGATAATGATGAGGCGCAAGGTGCTGCCGACTTATTCTCTGCCGCCGCAGATGAAATTTTAAAAACTGCTGAGTTTTCAAAAGATTTGAGCGAAACTGCCGACAAGGCGGATTCGCTTCGATATGAAATTGAAGATATTAAGCAAACTATTGAAGATTATCTTGAAAATTTTCAGGTTGATGAAAACGAATTTGAATTAATTGAAAGCCGACTTGACAGTTATATTTCTTTTAAGTCAAAATACGGAGAAACCGAACAGCAAATGCTCGATTTTTTGCAAAATGCGAAAAGCGAACTTGCGGGACTTGAGATTTTAGGCGAAAATGCGATAATAGAGCAAGAACTTTTGCCAAAGCAAATTGAAGAAGTTAAAGAAAAAGGCAGAATTTTGACCGAAAGCAGAAAAAAAGCGGCTAAATTTTTTGCCGCAAACACTTGCGAGCAGTTAAAATATCTTGATATGCCTGATGTAAAAATTGATGTTTCGATTGAAAAATGCCCTTATTCCTCGCTTGGTGCCGACAAGGTTGAGTTTTTAATTTCAACCAACCCAGGTGAGCCCCTAAAACCGCTTTCAAAAATCGCTTCGGGCGGTGAAATGTCGAGAATAATGCTTAGCATTAAGAATGTTTTAAGCAATGCCGATATTGTGCCGACTTTAATTTTTGATGAGATTGATACGGGTATTTCGGGGTCTGCCGCCGCAAAAGTCGCTTATAAATTAAAAGCGGTATCAAGCGGTAAACAGGTTATTTGCGTAACTCATTTAGCGCAAATTGCCGCAAAGGCTGACACTCACTTGAAAATAGAAAAATTAATTTCTGGCGGTAGAGCGTTTACCAATGTGCGCACGCTCGATTTTGAGGGCAAAAAGCGTGAACTCGCAAGAATAATCGGCTCTGCTGTTACCCCCGCTTCGCTTGCAGCAGCTGAAGAAATGCTTAACAATTGACAAAAGCGGTAATTTATGGTATATTGTTTAGGTTGAAAAAAGGAGAAAGATACAATGCAAATTTACGAAGAATTGGTTAAACGCGGACTTATTGCGCAAGTAACCGATGAAAAAGAAATAAAAGACTTAATTAACAACGGCAAAGCCACTTTTTACATAGGTTTTGACCCTACTGCCGACAGTCTTCATGTAGGTCATTTTATGGCACTTTGCCTTATGAAAAGACTTCAAATGGCAGGCAACAAACCTATTGCTCTGCTCGGTGGCGGAACAGGTATGGTAGGCGACCCTTCGGGCAAAAGCGATATGCGAAAAATGCTTACAAAAGAAGTTATTGACCATAATATTGCTTGCTTTAAAAAGCAAATGAGCAGATTTATCGACTTTTCAGACGGTAAAGCGCTTATGGTAAACAACGCCGATTGGTTGTTAAATCTTAATTATGTTGATGTGCTTAGAGAAGTAGGCGCGCATTTTTCGGTAAACAATATGTTAAGAGCAGAGTGTTACAAGCAAAGAATGGAAAAAGGCTTGTCGTTCTTGGAATTTAACTATATGATAATGCAGAGTTACGATTTTTATAAACTCTATCAAGAATACGGTTGCAATATGCAATTCGGCGGTGACGACCAATGGTCAAATATGTTGGGCGGAACTGAACTTATCAGAAAAAAATTAGGTAAAGACGCTTACGCTATGACCATTACCCTGCTTTTAAATTCAGAGGGTAAAAAAATGGGTAAAACCGAGTCGGGCGCAGTTTGGCTTGACCCTGAAAAAACTTCGCCTTACGACTTTTATCAATATTGGCGCAATGTTGCCGATGCCGATGTTTTAAAATGCATTAGAATGTTGACATTTTTACCTTTAGAAGAAATTGATAAAATGGATTCTTGGGAAGGCCAGCAACTTAACACCGCTAAAGAAATTTTGGCTTATGAACTTACAAAATTGGTTCATGGCGAAGAAGAAGCGCAAAAAGCGCAAACCGCCGCTAAAGCCCTTTTTGCAGGCGGTAACGACAACAGCAATATGCCGACTTTTGAACTTTCAAGCGATAATATGGAAAACGGTGAAATCGGCGTAATCGACCTGCTTTGCGTTTCAAAACTCACCCCTTCAAAAGGTGAAGCAAGAAGACTTATTCAACAAGGCGGTGTTTCGGTTGACAACGAAAAAGTTACCGATTTGAAAGCGACTGTTAAAACCGCTGACTTTGAAAAAGGTCATATTATTGTTAAAAAAGGCAAAAAAGTATTTTTGAAAATTACATTAGCATAAAAACTAAACCTTCGTGCATATATTTTTATAAAAATGCACGGAGGTTTTTTGCGTGATTGAGATAGAAAAAAGAGAAGAAAAAGCCGAAGAGCAAGAAGAAAAAGTCGTTGTGAAAAAGACAAAAGACAGGGCTTTTTCTTTTCTTTTAGCGCAAATTTTCTTTTGCACTATAGCACTTGTTTTTGTTTTGGTTGCAAGTGCTTTAGGCGGAGAAATTTACGCTTATTCAAAAGCGGTTTTCGATGAAAATTTTAATAAACCGATAAACATTAATCAAGTGCTTTCGGCAAAGCAGACCGCCAAAATTTTAAAAGCGCAAAAACTAAATAAAAAGCCGACAAAAACCGCTAAAAAGTTAAAAACGCAAGAGGTAAAAACAGTAAATTCTTCAAACATAACCAACTCAATGTGCTTGCCGGTAAACGGCTTTGTAACCTCGGAATTTTGTTACAGAGTGCACCCTATTTCAGGCGAATATCGCTTTCACTCGGGAATTGATATAGGCGCTAAACAAGGCGAAAACATTAAAAGTTCGCTTGACGGAACAGTAGCATATGTTGATGAAAAAGGCGAAACTTCTTACGGCAAATACATTATGGTCAGGCACTCGCAGGGGGTTACTACGCTTTACGGGCATTGCAGTAAAATTATCGCTAAAGTCGGACAAATTGTGAAAAAAGGCGAAGTAATTGCGAAAGTCGGCTCAACAGGCAACTCGACAGGACCGCATTTGCATTTTGAAGTGAAAGTAAACGGAGTAAAACTAAACCCGAGATTATTTGCCGATTTTGTTTAATATGGAATTTAAAATTTTAGGTTGCAAAATTTTTATCTCTCCCCTGTTTGTCGCCTTTTTATGCGTGGTGTTATTAGTTGATAAAACCGGCGTTATGGTGTTAGGCCTGCTTTCAGTTTTAATTCACGAATCAGGGCATTTATTTTTTATGTTTTTAACTAAAAAGAAACTTGAAACGGTGAATTTTCAACTTGGCGGAATAATAATTAAAAGCAAAGGTTTTTCGGGTTATAAATATGATTTTTTAGTGGCTATTGGCGGTTGTTTTTTTAATTTTTTAGCATTTATTATTGGATTTTTTTGCTATTATAGATTTGAAAATGAAATAAGTTTGCTTTTTTCATCAGCAAATTTCGCTCTTATGGTTTTTAACCTTGCGCCTATTTGCGGGCTTGACGGAATGGATTTAATTCGCTTAAAACTGCTTTTAAAATACCCTTTAGAAAAGGTCGAAAAAATCTGCAACGCAATTTCTTTTATTTTTATAGCGATAAGTTTTTGTTTTTCGGCAGTTGCGGTCATATTTTTTCATCTTAACCCCTCTATAATAATTTGCCTTATTTATTTGCTTATTTTAACAATAATCGGAATTAAAAAACGCATTGATTAATTCAATGCGTTTTAATCTTTATAAAATTCACTTTCGCCAAACAAATCTTCTTTTTTAAAGTATTTTTCGGGGTTTACTTTTAACAAATCGGCATCGCTTTTAAAAATAGGAAAATTACATTTTGAACAATAATAATCTCCCTATTTAATTTCCGCTTTACAGAATTTGCATCTCATTATTATCACCTCTGTATAAATTAATTATGCCATATGTTCTGCCAAAAGTCAACGGCAGATTTTATGCCACATATAATTATTACGGTGATATTATGATTTTTAAAAGAATAAGAGATTTAAGAGAAGATAAAGATTGGACTCAACAAAAAGTTGCCGATATGTTATTTATCAACAGAAGAACTTATTCTGCCTATGAAAACGGTGTAAATGCAGTTCCGATTGAAATACTTATAAAAATTTCAAAAATTCATAATGTCAGCGTTGATTATATTTTGTGCCGTACAGATAACCCTGAAATTAATAAGTAAAATTCTGCCTTGATTTTTTAAATAATCAAGGCAGTTTATTTATATGCTGTTTAATTGACAAAAAAATTTGTTTATGATAAACTAAAATCAGCAAAACTCATATTTTTAGGAGTGTGTTTTATGAAAAATAATAAACTTCAATATCATATTCAATGTAAACTCGGCGATGTTGGGCGATATGTTATTTTAACGGGCGACCCAAACCGTTGCGAAAAAATTGCATCATATTTTGAAACGCCTGAAAAAATAGCTTCAAATCGTGAATTTACAGTTTATACAGGCAGTCTTTGCGGTGAAAAGATTAGCGTTTGCTCAACCGGAATCGGCGGTCCGAGTGCAGTTATCGCTATGGAAGAATTAACAGCACTCGGAGCTGATACTTTTGTAAGAGTAGGCACGGCAGGCGGTATAGATTTGAGCGTTCAAGCGGGTGATGTTGTTATCGCTTCGGCGGCAGTAAGGCAAGAGGGTACGAGCAGGCAATATGCGCCGGTTGAGTTCCCTGCCTGCGCAAATTATGAAGTGCTAAACGCTATGGCTCAATCGGCTAAAAAACTTGAAAAGCCTTATCATATTGGCATAATTCAATCAAAAGATTCGTTTTACGGGCAACATTTTCCCGATGAAATGCCGATTGGTTACGAACTTAAAAACAAGTGGGAAGCTTGGAAACGCCTTAATGTGTTAGCCAGCGAAATGGAAACAGCGGCATTATTTGTTTGCGCTTCAGCATTAGGAGTGCGTTGTGGCTCGGTTTTGCATATAATGTGGAATCAGGAACGTGAGGCGGCCGGAATTGATAATAAAGAAAATACCGACCTCGAGCGTGCAATAAAAGTAGCCGTTGAGAGTATAAAATATTTGATTGAGAATGATCAGAAATAGTAATAATAATTAAAAACAAGTTTTTTCAACCGACACACAGCAATTGAATGATAAGTTTTTGACTCGCATTGCAGATATTTATAATGTTAGCATTGACGATATTTTGAGTCGTACTGATAACCCAAAAGTTAATAAATAATATCAAAAAACCGCCGAAATTATCGGCGGTTTTAATCTTTCAATAATTCTTCATATGATTTTTTTAAAACTTTGCTTATTGCAATGATTTCAATATCTGTTACAAATCTTTGTCGTGATTCAATTCTTTGAATTGCGTTTTTATCAACATCAAGCCCAACAAGTTGCAATTGATCTGCTAATTCTCTTTGCGAAATTTTCATTTCTTTACGGAATTTTGCAATATTTTTTCCGCAAATATTGTTTTTGTTATCACTTGATTTATTGATAAACATAAAATTTCCTCACTTTTTTGACATTTAGTACTTGTCAATATAGAAATTATATGTTATAATTAGTGCAAATATGACATTCACTAAATGTCAATCAAAGGAGAATTTATTATGAATGAAGTAACAGACACAAAATTTTGCAAACATTGCGGAGAAAAAATACCAAGTGATGCCGTAATCTGCACAGCGTGTGGTAGGCAGGTTGAAGATATTAATTCATCTCAAAATGCATCTCAACCTCAAATTGTCATCAACAATGAAAACAACAATGTAAACGCTAATATGATTGGTAAAAAACTCTGCAACAAATGGGTATCTTTATGCTTATGTATCTTTTTAGGATTCATAGGTGCTCATAAGTTTTACGAAGGAAAAGGCGGTATGGGAATAATCTATTTATTTACCGGCGGATTATTCGTAATTGGTGTAATAATAGATATATTCTCTATTCTTTCCAAACCAAATCCATATTATCCGTCTTAAATAATAAATCCTTTTAAAAAGCAAAAAAGCAAGTCGAAAGACTTGCTTTTTTGTTTGGAGCTGCTAACCGGATTTGAACCGGTGACCTCATCCTTACCAACCATATTCAAAAAGCCTTGTTTTAGGCACTTTAAATAGTAAATGTAACTTTATTGTAACTTTAAATCATCTCAACATACCCCAAATCAACCAAATATTCAGCCCTTACCTTATTAACTTTAAAAGGCTCGCTATCTCTTGTCATTTCCTCGTTGCGTTCCAAATCGAAATAATGCACAATCGGTTTAACCGTTACCATAGTTTTTAAATCCTTCTGATATGTACTTTTTCCCGGAACTAACAACTTACACCAATCATCTTTAGGAATTTCATATTTGAACGGCTTTACTTTTTTCTCAAAAATCAGTCTTGCAACTTCATCAACATTGGAACAATCCCAATCTAAAACAATCCGTTCATTTTCCGTAACCGGCAATTCATTATACACTGATAAAGGCGTAGTAACTATCGGAACGCCATAGCCCGTAGCCTCATTAGTTGTATAACAATATGTTTCCATATCATTAGAAAGTTGCAAAACATAATCTGCCATAGCGATATAAGGGCGAACATCAACTCTCGGTTGCATATAAACCACATTAGGCGAATTAAGCGGAATTTCTGTATGATTCGTAAAAATCAACCATAAGTAGTGCCTGTTATGCTCTTTGCAATACTTATCAAGGGCTGAAATTAGTTTTTGCGTTCTTGCACCGCCTTTAACAACATCATCAAGTCTGCAAGCACTTACTAACAGCATTACTTTTTCTCTCGGCTCAAGCGTTAAAGGATTATAGCATTTTTCGGCTTTAATGTCCAACCCCAACTTTTTAGCATACTCATTCGCTTTATCTGTTGCGAATTGACTAACACCAATTATTTTATTTAATTTAGGGTGCTTAATAGGCGGTTTGTACCCTATTTCTTCGTAATTTGCGTGACAAACAAAAATATATTCTTTTGCTTGTACATCATCAATCATATCAATGTTGAAGTTAAAAAATGCTTTTTCACATTCAACTTTTTTACCGGGTATTCTTTGTCTGCACCTAACAAATTGTTGAAGTCGCTGCAATTGCGAAAAATCACATTCATCATAAAAAACCGTTATATCATAATCTTTGTACTTTTTAGCAATTTCATATAAGAATTGCTCTGTACCGCCAATAGCAGAGATTTTTCTAAAATAAAAAATATTTTTCATTCTTTAAAACTCCTTAAAGCAAAAACAGGCTCTTTCGAGCCTGCCTTTTTTTACTTACACAATGTCTTTATTGCTTTTGCTTTAAGATATTTTGCTTTTTTCCAACCGTTATCGGTTCTAAACTTATCAACCGCAAATTGCGTGTTTGCACCCCAAGAACCGTCAATAGTTAAAGCCTTGCCGTTTTTGCCTTTGTAGCCTCTGACGAACAAATAACCTTGAATACAGCGTATGTATTTTTTATTTGATTTAGGACTAACCGATAACTTAGGCTTAGCCCACTCACCGCCTAAAAAACTATGAGAAGTCGGCAAATAATTGCCTGTGTTGTGCCAGTGGCATTTAGTGCCTGTTCCGATATGTACCATTTTCGCCTTGCTGTCATAAATGCCAATTCTTTTTATACCGACCAACTCGGCAAGAATAGCAAGTTGTTTACTGCTTTTTTGTGCGTGAGTAATATCAAGAGCCATTCCTTTGCAATGACCGCTTCCGTTCGCACCGCCGACCGCTTTGTTATGCACTTCACATCTATAACCGCTTTCAACATTCAATTTACCGAGTACATCACGCATTTTTTGAAATTTTTTTGCGAGTTCAGTATCAAACAAAGTCTTGTTGCAGCAACCGTTTCCGTGACAATGAATTTCACACAAATTCAAATTTTTAGTTAATTGCTTATTTATACCTTTTTTATATGTTTTTACTGACATATCTATCACTCCTTATCATCATTCTTTTTTGCTTGTGTTCCAAAGTAGAACGCTATAACAGTCGTAAAAATTACAAGGAATTGTTCGCCTTTAATCGTGCCTATAATCGACAAATAAGCAAATACCGCTGTGAGAATTATTGTTACAAGCGATTTTACTTTAAGTAACTTAACAAAAGCATTTTTCATTTTTTTGTCACCTCTTCCAAATCGTCTATACGGTGATTTGCAACTTTCATATTGTTGTTAATCACCGCTTGATTTTCCTCAATTTTATACATTCGCTCAACAATGTTGTTGTGCTTTTCGACTTTCTTTTCAAGTTGCTCGATTCGGTAGTTAGTCATCTTGTTGCTCGCTCTGATACCCCCGTATGTGCCTATCATAGTGCCGATAAGCGAGATTATTGCAATAATAATTTCAGTTATCATCGGCTTGTTCCTCGCTTTCGCTTTCGAGCCTGTTTATTTCGTCTCGCCAACTTTGACGAAGTGCTTTTGTTTCGGCATAATCTTCATCAGAAATAAAACCCTCTGCATATTTTATAGCCTTGTAGTCAGTATCTTTAAGTTGTTGTTTTAACATTTCAATTTGCTCTTGAATTGTCGGTTGAAGTCTTGCAATTTCTTCTTCGGTTGCTTCTCGGTCAATTCCATTTACATTGATAATCATTATGCCGTCACCTCGTTAATTCCATATATTTTGATTACTGAACCAACTGGGATTACACTACTTCCCTTGTAACCGTAAATATCGCTTATAGTTAAATTAGATGCATCTCCGCCTGTTGCTCTTATGTAAATATACATAGATGAATTTGGGGTAATTCCGTAATCAGCGAATTTAAGTGTGCAATTTGTTGTTCCGGAGCCGATTGCGAATGTTGCTGTCTTATCGCCTACTTGCACTTCGAGCGTTGTTTTTTCATTACCTGAATTTGGTGTTACAGAAAAACTAAGACCATCATATCCTACAAGGTTATTATTACTTGAACCTATTAAGTTTTGACCGCTTGCTTTTGTAACTGTAATACAATCAGCAACTGATGTTGAGATTGTAATACCTTCTTTCCAGTAGTTTGTATTTACATCCCAATCAATAACCTTTGTGCTACTTCCCCAAGCCGTCACATCAATTGATTTAATTTTGTAACTTCCTGCTGTTAATTCCGTTTTTGGAGCACCTGTTGAAAGGTAAACTGCCGAAGTACCCTTCGGAGTGGAAGTCCAAAAACCATTTTTTATCTCTGTTTTAATATCAAACCAAGAATTTGCAGAAACCTGTCTTATATTATTAATAGTATATTTATAAATTGGACCTGTCCTGTTACTATTTGTATAAAACCCAATCGAACCGGCTTGATTAGCTCCACTCGGCACATAAACTACAACCTGTGCCATTGACAAGTTAAAGGCGTTGCCGTTATCATCTTGACTAAAAGTATAATAATAAGGTAATGTTTCGCCAGTATCAATAACAGTACGGCTACATAACAATGACATATTCTGCTTATCAACTTTTTCACTATTCAGCTTATCAAACTGTGTTTCATCGTCACCATTTCTGAAAAACAATTTAACGCTTTCACCATTGACTGTTTTAGTCGCTATATGACCAATCAACATAGGAGTTCTGTTATAACTACTTGAACTCGGCGGTGTTCCAACTGCTATCTGCCACGAGTCACCGGTGTTTTTGTACAAATAAACATTACCGTTCGTTATATCCTTAACATTGTATGACACTGTGTCTTGAATCAATATGCCACTGTCATAATACTGAAAGCTAATTCTTATTAGTTCGAAAAGTGACATATATTGCCTATCCCACTCAACACGAATATTAAATATATCGTTATACTCAAGATTACCAACTTCATCAGCAAGGTCATTAAAAGTGCCTATATTTACCTTACCTTCAAGCAAACCGTCTATCTCTGACTTGTTATAATAATTGTTCAATGCCGTGCTAATTGCATAACTAATTTCATTGGCAGTTAGAAAATCCGCTATCTGCGAATTAACCCAAGTTTGAGTTGCATAACCTGTCAAATCAACTGTTTGCGTGCCTAACTTTTCCCAAGCATTATTTACATAAATATATTCGGTGTATAAATTCTGACTTTCCGCACCTGTCCTAACAAGATAAACAGTAGCAGTCGATATATCAGCAGTCGGCAACTGATTCACTACTTCAATTTTAAATTTTGGAATAGCCCCAATAAGTTGATTAACTTCTGTTTTTGTGTAAGTTTCTGATTTAAGATAATAGTTTGCCAAATCATTAACAGCCCTAACAAAAGCCTTAGTCGCAATAATATCAGTATCGACCGCCAAATCACCGGCTCCGTCAAAAATCACAGTATGACCGTCAACTTTCGCTTTTAAAACTTTAATCGGCTCAGCCTGCTCGTCATAATCATCAACAAACTCAAGCCCGTCTCCCAAGTTCAAATTATCCTGCTTTTTCTCATCAAGCGTGTTAACGCTGTTTTCTAAATTACTCACTTCCGAACTTATCGAAGAAGTAAAATTGCTAAACGCCTGTGTAATTGAAGAAGTAAATTCCGCAACTTTAATCTTAATATCGAAAAAAATTCCATAAGCCGTATTTCTCAACTTTTGAATTGCTCCGCTTTTCGGCTCAAAATAAATATAAGTCGTATAGGTATTACCCTCAATCGCCGTTTCGTTCTCGCTGTCAATTTTTTCTTCAACAATATTAACCTCAACTTGTCCGCCGTCAGCCGTAATTTCAGCACCGAGCAAAACGCTCAAAGTATGATTTGCCAAATTCCAACTTACGCCCTCGCTATCAGTACTCAACATATAAGGCACACCCGAACCGCTGACAAATTCAATAAAATAATTAAAATTCCCGTTATAAATCGCCGTCAAATCAAAATTCAGCGTACATTCGTTGCGGTCGCCCTGCACCCCTGCCAATTGCGGTCGCAAACTTCCGTCACAAGTAACTTTGCCGTCTTGACCTACAACAAAGTTTATTTCTCTTTCAATCATTTTTACATCAAACCTTTCCTAAAAAATTGTATTTTAAAAGCCGAAAGAGAAAACCCCTCTCGGCTTTTTACTGTTTTACCGCTTAAAACAAACTTTTAAGCAATGTTATAGTGCTTTCGTGCAATGAATCATTAATAATCTTGTTAGTATTATTCTTAATAATATACTCTTGCTGACTTGTCGGCAATGAACCAAATTTAGTTTCTTTCTTACCGTCACCGTCAGTATCAAAACTTCTGCCGCTAACCGCAACATAAAGTGCCAACTTCTGTTTAACCGACTTTTCAATTCCTTTTGCGCGAATTATCGCTTTGAGTTGGTCATCTTTTTTATCTTTATCGCTCGTAACAACTTTAAATCGAATATAATCAGCGATGTCAATAAATCCGCTTTCATCGTAACCGACAAAATCTTTAACTTGTTGTGCCTTCCAATCGCCTGTGACTTCAAATCCTGCTTTAGCCGAAGCAAAAGCATTAACCGCCGACTGCGCTTTCTCTCTATCCGATTTTTTAAATTCGGAATAATCGAATTTCTTTTCGAGTTGCTTTTTAATTTTTTCCTTTTGCTTTTTAATTTTTTCCTTCGCCGCCGCCTTTTTGTTGTTCTGAACAATTTTGTCGGCAATTTTATCAATATCGCTTCGGTGCTCGTCAATATACTGCTTTTTAACCTTTGGTTTCAACTCGCTGAATTTGCTGTCTTTAAGTCCGTCATCATCAGAGTCAACTTTTTTACCGCCTAACAAATTCATAGCCTGCAAAACTTTCTTTGTGGAATAAGAAATACCCGATTTTTCAATAGCAGCATTTGTTTCAAGTTTTGAAACACTTCCGTCACCGTCAGTATCAGCATACTTTTTATTAGTTACTACTTTTGAAATAATAAAGTCCTCGATTGATACAAGCCCTGCTTTATCATTCTCAATCGCTTGTTTAAGGTCATCTCTTTTAATTTCCTGTCCGATTTTATCTCGTGCATATGCTTCTGAAACCGACCTGATTGTTTTATAAACATCTGCTTTTTGCTCTGTGTTCAAACTTTTAAAATTAACCGCCTCACGAAGTTCTTGAACTTTTTTCAATTTATAATCTTGTTTTTTGTTTTCTTCCTCTTCGGTTAAATTCTCGCCATACTTTTTATTGTATTGTTCGTTGATAACATCAGTAACAATATCTTCATAATAAACCTTTTTAATAAGTTCTGCTCTTATTTCTTTGTAATTGTTCTTTTTATTGTCGTGCAACGCTTCAACGGCTTCATCAATTTCATCTTTGTTTTTTTCAGCAAACATCTTTTTTAATCCGCTGACTATTTTTTCAGTTGTCAAACCTGCTTTTCTCGCCTTGTTTTCCAACTCTTTAAACTTATCAATTTCGCCGTTTTCTAAATAACTATACATTTTTGCATATCTTTGTTTTGGTTTTTTGTTTTCTTCAATAGCAAGCCATTTAGAAACAATCCCCTTATCAAGTTTGGAAGTAAATAAATTATAAACGCCCCTAAGAGAATTTTTAATATTTGTTGCAGGCAAACCTAAATATTCAGCAATGTCAATTACCGCATTAAACGACTTTTCAAATAGTTCTTTTAAGTCCATATCCTTATCGGCTAAAGAGAGCAAATCTTCAATTGTATCGTTAATCATATCTAATCCTAACAAAGATACTGTTATTCCAAATTTTGATTTTCCCTCAACTGCGGATTTTATAAAATTATAAATGTTGCTGCCGAATGTTACCATACCGGCATTTGTCGATAAAAAGTCAAGCCCCATTTGTTTTGAAACACTTTCTACTGTCAAATCGCCATATTCATCAAGATAATCTTTTGGTCTGCCTGTAAGCATTTTTGCAACAAAAACCATTATAGGAATTGTCGAACTCGCTACTAATAAACTCGTAATCGCTTTTATTACCTGTCTTTTTGCTTGTTTAACATCTTTCTTTGTTGCCTCACCTGTTTTAAAATATCTTTCCTGTGCCTTTAAGTTTTCTATTGAGTCAACAAGAATACCTAAATTTTGCAAAGGCTGAGTAGAAAAAGTAACTATTGATTTAACAAGCGAATTTGTCGTTCTCTGAATAGCCGCTCTTTGCATTGTAGTATAGTTCGGTTGAGTTTTAAAAATAACTTCTTCATACTTTTTGGCAACCTTTTTCAAAAACTCATCTGAATTATACTTTAAATTCGGAAAATCTTTTTGAATTTGCAATTCGCTTGCCGGCCAAAGTCTGCCAACTGTTGCAAGGTCCATACCTACAATACCGCCATACAACGGCTTTAATAATTTCAAATTTGCAAGACCTGTCTGTTTAAGGTCAACAACTTCTTGCGAATAATAACCCTCGCGCCTTATCTCAAGAATTTTTGTATATTTTGCTATTTTCTCAATTTCCGCACGATAAACAGGAAAATGTAACTTTCCGTTTTTAGTTACAAGCGCTTTTAAAAGACAATCCCAATCCAAAACCGCCGCCGCTGTCAGATATGAAGCCGCCTGTTTCATTATAACGCTTATATTACCCGCCAATGACTTAACATACGCAATTCCTCTTAACTTTTGCATAATCGGGAAGTTTTCTTGTCGCTTACCTATATAATCTTGCATAAGGTCGTCAATATACTTCGTTCCGCTCTTGCCATAATTTTGTTCAACTGTATCTCTAACCGAAGTGTTGACATTTGCATTCGATTGTGTTATACTGTCTATAGCAAGGCTACTTGTATCGAACTCGGGCTGGCGATTTTTCGTCCTCAGATGTTTACTTGTAGCCTTGCTTTCAATTTCGGCATATTTTTTTGCTTCAACTTTCCAAGCGGTTTTAAGTCTTAGCGACTGCCGAGCATTTGAAACCAATTCAACAATTATGTAGCGGTTGTTTCCGTCTTTAATTCCCAATTTAATTTTCAAATCGTTTTTATGCGGTTCAATTGCTAAAACATCTGCTTTACCGTCTATCATAGTCGGCAAAATTGAAAATTCTTCGGCGGTCATATCAAGGTCGCCTTTTTCTTTTGCCTTGTTATGTTCCTTAAAAGCGTGGTTTAAATCATCTGATGATAATTCCAAAAACCAATCTTGAGTATTAATCTTGTTATTGCTGAAATCAAGTATTTTTTTACTTAACAAGTCATTTACTATACCGTAACCCCTAATCTGATTATTACTCTTTTTAATAGAACTTAAAACAAATTCTTTAATTTCGTGCAGGTTTTTTAAAACTGCGCTTTTTTCATTTTTAATCAAATTTTCTTTACTGTGTTTTATATGACCTGTTTTACCGGTTTTATTATAACGATTTATTTCTTCTGAACTCAATTTTTTAAAATTAAAATTCTCATCGCTGTAATTAAAAACAGTAGTATTAAAAATACGCTTTAAAGTAATTTCCGCTTTTAACTTACCGCAATAGTTCGCGCACCTTTCCGTTTCCTTTTTGAGAATATCAAAAATATCCATTAAATAAATCGGTTTTGAATTTTGTATTCTTTCTTTTGTGTTTCCTTGGTTTTTAAGAGAACTGTTTTCACTTTCAAACTCAAAAGAATTTGCTAAAAAGTTTCTGTCGGTATATTTCGGCATATAATTTTTTACTTTCTTAAAATGATAACCGAAAACATCAGAATATACCGAATCATAATAATCATAAGTTTTTTTACCGAAAAACTCTTTAACGGTTTTTATTACCATTTTTTCGTAATCGCTTAATTGATTATTTATAATACTAAGCGTTCTGTTAATATTTGCTACAAACGCTTGCTGTGATTTACTACCGGCAAACGCTTCGCTTGTATTTTCACCGCTGTAATATTCTTTAAAGTTTGGTATCTTTAATCCGCCATACATCGCCGAATCGTTCCAACCGCTGTCCTGCAAACCCAAAGCTAAAGTCAGCATAAACGATTTAGGAATTTTTACTTTATTTCCGTTTGAATCATAAAGTCCGACATCAACTAAATCATCAGGCTTGTATTTTTGTTCATTTTTTGCTTTTTTGAAAAGTTCACCTGCTGTTAAACTGCCGGTTACTTTTTTTAACTCAAACCTTATTTCCTGTTTAAGCATTTCACCGTCATTCAACATTTTTGCGATTTTTTCGCCTGCACTATCTTTTTTGTACCCGCATAATCTTCTGAAAAATCTATCTGCGTTTAATTCCCAATTAAGTGCCTTTGAAAAACTGCTGTCTTTCGGTCCTGCGGCATTTATTTCATCAATAAACTTCAAGCCCAATTCATAAGCCTTTGTTTTTTCGGTCATTCCGATAGCATAAACCGAATTTTTAACAAAATGCGTTAAGCAATTAAGCCCTTCAGCGAGCGCTTCCGACTGTCGCAAAGTCAAGTGTACCATATCCGCATTTGAAAGCATTTCGGCTGTCTGTTTAAGTTTGTTAGCCACTGCTTCGTGATAACAATAAAAACTTTGCTCAAACTCGCCCGCTTTGCTGTTGCTCTCACCACTTTTATAAGAATTATAAGTTGAACTTATCTGCGAGAATACCGCGCCTATGTTAGTAGCGTTCTTTTGTTGCTCTTCCATTTCGTCAACTGCATTTTCAAAAGACTTTTTAATACTCTCGTCCATATCCGCTGACTTTATAACATCTCTGTACCGTTTAATTTCAGCAGCAACATCATAATTAATATTGTCGCCCATTTTTAGAACCGATTCAACAAGTCCGACTAATTCTTGCGGAATGTATTTGCCTTCGCTCGGATTATTTAACATTGTTTTTAATTCGTTAATGTTTTTACCGGCTTTGTCACTCGCCCTTTGCAACCGCTCTTTAAATTTAGCTTCTTGATTTACATAAGTTTCAAGCGGTTTAATTTTAGCAGATAATGAAACTCTTGCAAAATGGTCCGTTAACCTTTTAGCAAATTGCCTTGCTGATATTTCACCGCTTCTGAAAAGTTCTTGTTGCTTTGAAACATACTCTTTAGATTTAAGGTTAATATCTCGGCGCATTTCCTCTTTGTATTTAGTTTTATCAAATTCGGAATTGTCAATATAATCTTCATTATCGCTGAATTTATACTTTTCTTGTGCCTTGCCTTCTTCGGATTTTTTGTTGATAAAATCTTGTGAAAGATAATCGTTGTAAATTCGTCTTACAATTTCATCAACAATTTCTTGCTTGTTATCCTCAATAAAGGTATCATAGCCTAAAGCCTCATAATATTCAGCAATTGCTTCCAGTTGCTCTTTTGGTCCGACTAAATCATCTTCAACACCGAATTGTTTAACAAGATTTTCATAAGCGACATCAACACCGCCCTTGCCGTTTTTAGTTAAGTTGAAAACTCGGCCATATCGGCGAACAAAATCCGCCCAATCGCCGCCGAACTCTTTACGCATTAAATCAGTTATCTTAATTCCGTAACCTCTGACTTCATTAGCAAACTCTTTTTTATCAGCATTGCTTTGATTTTCGCTGATTATATTATTATAAATATTTTCAGCAAGTGCCTTTATTCTGCCTTCCGCTTTGTTACCGTTCGGGTCAACATAGCGTATGTTCTGATAAATTCTTGAAAGTTCGTTTGCAACATCAGTTACCGGCAATACACTGTTAAAGTCTTTTAAAAGCGTTTCGGTTTTTGCTTGAAGCTGCCTTTTGTCAATAACGCCGTATTCCTTCTTAGTTTCAATATCCTTTTTAGGAATATATGTTACTTCATCATTCTCATCAACATCAAGATAATCCCCACCCTTTTCAAGTGAATATTTAGCATTATTTTTGTTTGTTTGCATATAATTATTATTAGTAGTATCATCAAAAGAAAAAACTTCTTTAAAAGGTAAACCTTTTATATTGACTTTTTCATTTCCATATGTTATACTACCAATATAACCACTATGAAGCAAGTCGGCGGGCATTTTAGAGAAGCCCGTTCGGGTTAGCAGATTAGCGGTTATTTTTTTATTTTTTGAAGTATAAAGCACTTGGCTTTCTTCAAAAAATTTTGTTATTGCTCTTTTTGAATTTGTTTTACTGTATGCACTATTAACCTTTTGCATATCATTAATAGTGATATGTTTTTCATTAGGAATAAAATCAATTACTGCTAAAACAGGTTTTCCATTTTCAGCCTTAACAGTGCCAAACATAACAATTCTTGTATTGTTTTTAATATTGTTATTACTTGTAATCACTAAAATAGGATTTTCCAGTATTTCAGGTATTCGTTTAATTATATCAAGGCTCATTTCAGGGTGTTTATCTAAAATAGTATTTATCTTTTCACCGTTAATATAAATATCATTTTCCCTTGCACCTAAACCTTGTAATACATCAGAAGTGCTACCTAAAACAAAACTTTCATTATCAGGTTGTTTATCTTCTGCCCAACTATCAATATTTTTTGCAAAATTATCATTTACTTCATAACTAACACCGTCACCACCGTAAAAAACAGCGCCACTGATAATATCAGGTTTGGTGTTTTTTCTTTGCTCATCATCAAAATCAATACGATTAGCAGTGTCGTACGCTTCTTTTTCGCCTTTTTGGTTTAAATATTTAAAGTGTGCTTCGGATTTTCCAAATCTCAAAAAGTCTTTGTACTGTTCGTATGCTTCCGAATAATCCCAAAACTTATCTTTTATTTCATCGTCCGAAATATCTTTAAAAACATTATCAAGTGCCTTAGCCATAGAAAAGGTCATATCATCTGAATTAGGCGAAATTGTTTGAACCTTATCTTTATAATGTGCTAATAAATTATCATAATACAAAAATTTGTCAGTGTCTTTAAATGCTTCAATCAATTCTTTTTCGGCTTGTTTTAATTTTTCAGTATATTCACTTTCCATTTGTCTGTAAAAATATTCAGGATTACTTCCATTTTCAAATCCCTCTATATCTTGAACAGCGTGTTGAATTTCGTGAATAAGCACTCTTTTTACTTCTGCTTCTGACATATTTTGTCTGCCAAAAATAGCAATTCCTTTTAGAAATTTGTCAAATTGCCCTTTTGCTTTTCTACTTGATTTTAAATCAGCAACTTCATAATCAGCAAGTTCAGGATAAGCCTTAAACAATTCAGGGTGCGAAACTATATCACCTAATTTAGTCGGCTTTTTCTTGCTATCAAGCGTTTTTCCTAACTCTTGCAGTTCTTGCAGTTCTTTTTCGGTAATAGTTTGATATATAAACTTTTCTTCGAGTTCTTTAAACCTTGCTAAATTTTTATCCCTATAATTTAAACCGTTGAAATTAACAGTCATATCTTTATCGTTAATTTCAAATTTCCATTTTCCTTCATCTTTAAACCAACCAGTAGTTTTACGAATTTCTTCGCTGTCAATACCGTCTTTTTCCATTTGCTCGGCAGTTGCTAACTTCATTGTATCAGCAGTTAAAGCCTTTTTACCTGCAAACATATTTTTCTTGCCGGTTTCGCTTACATTTTCTTGTGCTGCACCGTACAAACTCTCAAATTTCTTTTCAAGTTTATTAATACCGCTAATAGCACCTTTAAACTTTTTGAAAATGTTTTTTATAAAGGAAACAAATCTTTGCTTTTTAGTGCCTTTTAATTCAGTTGCAAGACGGCCAATACCGCCGAAGTCCTCTTTAAATAAATTATCCGCAACAAAAGTAGCAGTAATTTCACAATCAATTATACTTTTGTCTTTTGTTTCGTAAAGTTCGGCCATAGCCTCGCGGTATTCGTCCAAAGAATTATAACTGCCTTCAATTTGCTCCGCTTTAATTGATGAATAAGTCTTAACCCATTTTTTAAATGCTTTGCTTTCAAAAACAGTCTGCTGAAATTCTTTATACTCTTTACTTGTCTTGCCTTTTTGCAAACTCTCAAAATGGTGTGTCAATTCGTGAAGGAAAACTTGCCGTACCGGGTAATTAGCATTATTCCTAATATAAATAGTACCGTTGTCATACATACCAGAAGAATGAGAACCCTGTCCGGGTATCTTATCAACAAATTTAACCGTTAAATTAAGTTTTTCTGCAACTTCTTTAACTTCCTGCTTGTCAACAGTAGAAATACCGTTTTCAATTTCTTTTGCAAAATGTTCAATATGTTCTTTATTGTTTACATCTTTTAAAGCCTCTGTAAAACTAACACTACCTTCCGAACTGTCAGCAACCGCTGCCGCATAAATGCGCTTAATCTGCTCGGCAGTAAAAATATCCGACTTTATTTCGTGAGCAGGTATATTTTGCTCGATACCCTCGTCAAAAATGCGGTTTATCTCGTCTACAAAATCTTCACCGCTGACAGTCTTATTGTTAATCTTTATACTGTCAGCCCCGCTCGCTTTAACACGACCGCTGACAAAATCACGATAAAAATTCTCACTCACCTTTGTTTTGTCGTTATTGGCCAAAACATTTTGCCCTTGTGTTTTTACCGGCTCGCCCGTAGCAAGAATTTCATTTGCTACCGACAAAAAATTCTTGTCCTCTACCCGAAGTCGCAATTCTTCCTTAACTTCAATCGGCATAGCCGAAATATCCGCCGTCTTTTTTGCAACTTGTGAACTCTGCTCGGCGCTCGGTTCGGTAACCGCACTTTGCTCGGCAGTATTTTCGGCAGCAGTCTGAACATTGTTTTTAACGCCCATTTTTTTACCACTTACAAAATTCTGTATCTTCTCAATTGGCACAAAACTCTTATCGTTATTTTCAGTAGCATTATTTTCACCGCTTACAGGGTCAACACCGCTTTGCTCAACATAAAGGCTTACTTTTGCTATCTCGTTTTTAGCCTCTTCAAATGCTTGCATATAAGCGTTAGCATTTTTCTCGCTCGGTGTCTTTTCATTTATTTCGGCAACCGTCTGCAACTGCGAAATTGCTTGTTCCGCTTTATTAGTGTTAATACCTAACTTCTTTGCGTTTTCAATAACATTAATATCTAAATTAGAATTTAACAAGTTTTTAGAATATTGTTGTACATTTTCATTTCTTAACCAGTTTTTATTGTTGATATTAGCACCAATAGCAGTAGCACCACCGGCAATAGCACCCATAGCACCACCGGCTACAAAATCTTGAACAATTGAATTTGCTTGGTCAGACCAAGCCTTCTTTTTAGCCTCTTCTTCAGAATAACCCTCTTTTTTATAACTCTCAACCGCCAAATTAAAATCGGATTTATGAGCGTTTAAAGAGTTATCTACAACAAAATTTGCAATATTAGAAGCAACTTCTTCACTTCCCTCAATTGCAAAGTTTTTTAAAATCTGTTTATAAAGTTTATCGCCGGGCTTAATTTTCAAAAGTGAATCAATGCTGTATTTTTCTGTAACCGCCTCTATAACACCCGAAGCCAAACCTTGAACAAGCGCCGTGTTATCGTCAACGCCTTTTTGCTTTGCTTGCGTTACCGCCGAATCAAAAGCAACCGAAGAAACAATACCCTGCATTACTCTCGAAGTTCCTTTTGCACCTAAATTTGCCGCCTTGCCTATACCTTTTGTCAACAACAGTTCACTCGCAAAATCGCCCATACTCATAGAAAAATTGTAAACATTTTTCCACTCTTCGCTGTCAATGCTATTTGCAACACCTTGTCTTATTGCCTGCGCCTCATTAGCCATATCGTGAGCGCTGTCATAAGGATTTAATTTTGACCCAGTCAATTTTGTTCCTACATAATCTACTGCGCCTGCCATACCGCCTATTACATTTTCGGGAATTGAAGCTATCGAAGCCAAACCTTTTTTAAATCCCGATTGTTCTTCCCAATATTTAACTTTTTCTGCTTGTAGTTTTTTGTTTAATTCGGTTTTTCGAGTTGCTTTAATTTTATCATTAACATCATCTAAATACTTTTTGGCAGCACTTTCTCCTTTCTTTGCCAATAAATAATAATATGTGTCTTTTTCACGCTCGTTTAAAAAACGATAATCGCCGTACAATTCGGCTTCTTCGGTCATATCTTCCCAAATATATTGGTCAGTAGCATTACCGTTCTCGTCGTGTGTGCTTTCCCATACATCTTTACCAGACATAGCTTTTGTTAAAATATCGTCTTTACTCTTTTTACCTTCTTTAACCAATTTAGAATAATCAGAGTTTTTTTCTAATTTGCTGTATTTTGTAAAATAATAGTTTTCTGACTTATAATTGTTTCTTGCGTCAATTAAAGCTTGCCTTTGCGCGTCAAGAGTTGCATACTCTGAATCTTGAGAATAATAGTTAAAACCCCTACCTTCAGTAGCGTTTGCAATTGCGCCCAACCCTTTTTCAACAAAAGAAAGGTCGTTATCATATTCTTTTTCAATTTTTTCAATCTTTTTATCAAGTTCGGCAATTGCTTTGTTATAATAATTTTCATCTTTATACCCGTAGTTTTCGGCATAATGCTCTAAAAAATTAATTTTAGCTTTATAATCCGGGTCTTTTATCGCCGCCATTTTATTAGCCTTTAAATCGTTTAACTTCTTTTTAACTTCTTCAAAGGTTAAATCCTCGCCGTAAAACTCCGCCATTTTTGTATCACTAACAAACTTATCATAAGCCTTAGACTTTGCATTATCATCTTTATAATCGGCTTTTTCGTCAAAAGAATCAACTAATTGACTTTTATTCTTGACTAAATTTAAGTTTGAGGTAATACCTTTTTTAGTTTGCTCTAAAACTTGCTTAATCTGATTATATTTTTCTTCGCCCATTGAAGCGATATAATTGTTTTTGTTTGAAATTAAATCAGAATATAAATCATCTGCTTCAGACTTTGAAAAAGTAAACTGTTTAATTAAGTCATAACCGCCATTATCATACCCTTTATTTAAATAATCGGCTGATTTTACAGTTAAATTATCTAAATCGCTAACTAAAGCCGAATACCGCTCATTAAAGTTTAAACTTTTTCTTTCGTCTTTCTTAATTTTCTGCTCGGCAACGCCTTTTGCAAAATTCATTTGTGGAGTATTGTATTGCGGTAGTGTTAAATCAGATTGAGTTACACTCTTTTCTTCCTTTTTAAACCGAGCATTCGGCAAAAAACTTTGGACTGTTAACTTTGGTTTTTCTTTATTTGTTGAGTTTACAAGATTATTAGCGGTATTGGTAATTTTAATCGGTGTCTTATTACCTTCAGACCTCGCTTGTTCCTTCTTCCCCCAAGTTTTTTTGTATTCTTTTTCGCTTCTTTCCTTATCAGGTGCTAAATCCGCTAAAAAATCAAAATTTCTTGTTTTATTTTTCTTTTTTGCCATTTTCATTACCTCATTTTAGTTTTTTGCTATTTCCAAACTTGTTTGCACGCGTCATATTCTTGTTTGCTGATTTTTCCTTGATTATATAAATCACCTGCTGCTACTTTTCTCAAATAATTGTCACCCGTATTAAAATATAAAGCGGAATATCGTTTGCCGTTTTTACCCTTTTTATTTAATACACCGTTTACAATTTCCGAAGCAGTCTTTTTCTTACCGCCGCCGGTATTATTGTCTAACTTATAGCCGGTTGTCGTTTGTTTTTTACCGCCCCTACCACCACCGGTTTTACTTGTAGTTTTAGTAGTAGAGGCGCTAACTTTTTTTGAGTCTTCTCGCTTTTTAAAAATTTGTCCGTCTTTTAAGAACTTCTGATAATCAGAATAGGAAATCCCTGCAGCCGCACAAAGTTTCTTAACCTGTGTTTTAGTAAGTTTAAATTGACTTTCGGCAGATTTAATCTGTTTAGCTGCAACCGTCTGACCTGAGGCAGTTGTAGTATCGAGCCCGGCAACAGTAGACATTGTTGTTTCATATCCTTCTTTTCGTTTGAATATGTTTTTATCGTCTGTAGTATATTTCTGATAATCATTATATGAAATACCTGCTGCTTTACAAAGCTTTTTAATTTGTCCTTCATCAAGTTTATATTGTTTAGCGGAAGAATAAATTGTTTTCGCTGCACTTGTTTTTCCTACGCCTGTTGTCGTATCAATTCCTGTAACAGCATTAAGTGTGCCTTTGTAACCGTCACGGTTTGTAAAATAACTTTCGCTTTCAAGATACTTTTTATAACTTTTCTTTGAAACTACAGGCGAATATGCCGCCAAAGTCATTGGGTCAATTCCATATTGTTTAGATACAGTCTTAATATATCCGGCGGCAAGTGTCGGGTCAGTCATCGAAGCAATGTTTTTAATTATTTCTTCGACCTTTTCATTTTTCATTTTGTCTTGCTCATTTCTCAAAGCATTAATATCGGCAGTCTTTTGATTATTAATAGTGTTAATTTCGTTATTACGCTGAATATTGTTCTGTCTTATAGTCTCTTGCAACTGCGAGCGAATATTGCTTATAAAAGCGTTTTTCTGCATAGTAACTTTGTTATCTGCATTCGCTTTTTGCAACTCAACCGCAGTTAATTGCGTTGCATTCAAGCCCGAGTCAGAAAGACCTGCGTTCGCAAACGAAGTTCTTATTTGTCTTTCATTAATAGCCCTTTGAACCGCGTTGTCATTATAAGCCGACTCATAAGAGTTAGAACCGGCTAAAATCTGTTTATCAGCGTTCGCGCTGGCCGTAGCATTTTGTTCATCATAGTTCTGATTAACTTGTTTAATTTGAGTATTGGCAAGTCCGCTTATCCTTTTTACGCCCTTGTCATACTGGTCATCGTAATAATTATCAAGTTTAATTGCCATTCTTAACACTTCCTTTCAAGTTATAATTAATAACCACCGAACCAAGCGCCAAAGGACCTTTAGCGCCGATTTTAAAACCGAACTTTTTGCAAAGCCTTATTTTAGGTCTTACTGTTTTTGTTATCTGATAAGAGGCTGTACCTCTGTCACCGTTTTTAATAATTCTATTAGGCAGTTTGTAAACACTACCGCCGTCAGTCAATAAATCAACCGAAATCTCGCTGTCATAGTCATTTCCAATATTTAAAATCAGTTTTTCAATTCCCTTGTACAAATCGGGATAAGAAAAATCGAAAAATTTAGAAACAATGTAACTTTCGCAGGCCGTTTCGGGTGACGACAATAAAGTGTTAAATGTTAAATTTGCTTGTAAAATCGTAGCCTCTTGATTATAAAGAACCAACTGAATATTGCCGTCATCTGAAATACCACACCTTAAGAACTGCGGAAACTTCCAAATCCACCAACTGAACATTCCGTATTTAGTTACATTGCTGTCTGTTGTGTAAGAACCTACATACTTAAAAGCATTTCTGTTGTAATTTAAACAAAAAGCCTTGTCATCAATAAACAAAATATAATACCCTTTGTAATCAAGCGCAAAAGCATTTTGCCAATTTCCAGTATCAAAATTCTGTAATTTGTCTTTAATTAAACCGCTGACCGTGAAAATATTTCTTTCTGAATAATTAGAAAGCGAATTTAAAACATAAACATTTCCGTTTTTATTGCCGAAAATTAATTTGTTCATACAAAGCACAATCGTCTTCGGCAAATCGCACCCGACCTCTGAATTAACAGTAATAATTTTATACTTGTACTGCGCTACAATATCTACAATCGACTGTGCCTGCGCTTTTTGAGCCAATTCCTCTTGACTTACTTCAACTTCGTAACTCAAATAAATAGAATTTTCTTTAAATATAACCAAATAACCGCTTTGTTTAGCCAAAGCGGTTATTTTTTCACCCTTATGTCCGACTCCGACATAGCAGTTCTCATCAAAATAATAAGGATTATCAATATCCGAAAAATATATTTTATTATCTGCACCGGCTACAAAAGAACGCGTACCGTAATTGCTACCTACACTTCCGCCATACAAACAACTTAAACTACAAGCAGTAATCTTTGAAGTGTTAATTTCAATGTCTTGCATATCAACTACCACTTCAATATTGTTCCTAATACTACCATTTGAAGGAAAAACAAAACTATAATCCTCATTGTTATGCACATAAAATCTCGGCATTTCGTAATCAACATTATTGATTTTATATTTTACTATGCGTTCATAAAGTATATCAAATTTTTCTTCGCCTTCTTTTTCGGTGTCAATGCAACAAAGTTTAGCATTTTGAATATTAAGACCATAGTCTTTACCTTTTTCATCTTTTCCGTTAACGCCATAAACCGCCGTTGAATTTTCTATCGTATCACCGTAAAAATGGTCTGTAGTATTTCCACTGTCATACTTATATAAATACCTTGCAGAATTTTCAAGCATTGGAAAAGTAATTTTACCTGTAAAAATGTTTAATTTACCTCTAAACATACAACGATAATAATATCTGTTAACCTTTTTCTTGCCGTCAGAATTATAAAGTGGTGCAAACCCGTCAATAAAATAAATCTCGTCTGATAAAATTTCATCATCTACTACTTCAATTGTCTCACCCAAATTATGTTCATTAGAATGACAAGTCGTATTAAAAGTAAAAGTTAATTTATCATCAATCTTATCATAAGTTTGAGTGGTGCTATTATACTCAAAAAAACCGCCACCATTATAAAGCACACCGCATTGTCCTTCGCTCCAATACACTCGTCCTTTTACGCTCATATTAGAAATATCAACATTAACACTCACCGTTCCTCTTATTCTGTAGTGACTCATCGGAACATAAAAAGCATTTGAAATCGAATCAGAAGTAAAAGTTGCTTTATATTTAGAGCCTAAAAGGTTAAATCCCTCAAGCAAAGTTGCTACAGGTTGTTCCGCTTCTGCAGTTCTCGGCAAAAGCGGATTTAAATTGCCTACGCCGTTAATCAGTACCTGCGGAGCATAAGGTTCAAACTCTTCAAAATAAAGCGCTGAACCGGAATAAAGCCATTCAATATATTTATATCTTTTAGCTTCACCGGCAACTTGACTCATATATTTAATAATTGTGTAAACACCAATCGAATTTTCTTTTTTAGGCGTTCCGGCATAATGACAAATGTCTATAATGTGGTAATTTCTATAACTTGCACCTAAAGTAATTGTATTAATATTTGTTTTAGTAATTGAACAGTCCGCAGAAATCAACAAAGTTTTAATTGTTACCGCTGTATTACCGCCGACTGTACTATAATCACCTTGAGCAAAAGCAGTTTGCGCAATCATTTTTGCTTTCTTGCCGTTAATAAAAGTTTCAACTTCGCAAGAATTGTCAAAATCAAACTTATACTCGGGTGCCAAAACCAAATCAAGTTTAGGTCGGGTAATTACCTCACCGCCCTGAAACCACACATTCAAACAATCCGTCAGTTGATTATCGGCTACCGCCTCACCTACACTACCGGGATTAATTCCGCCCGAAAGATAAGGAACGCTGACCCTGTTAGTTTTATTGCCGTTCATCAAAGGCATAATCATTATTCTTCACCTGCCACCGCTGCTTTCGCATTCTCAATCAAATTTTGGCGCTCGGCATAATCCATATCGTCATAAGCCTGCGCCTCTTCATCGTCTAACTCGTCATAAAAAGTATCTTCGCCCATTTTTTCAATGTTATTTTCGCTTTCTTGTTGTTGTTCAATAAGTTGTTGTTGCTCCATTTGCGCTTTTTTCGCCTCTTTAATAAGACCGCTCAAATCATTAACTACACCACTCGGGAACCGCTCCAACTCTTGCAAAAATGTAATATCTCCCGCTTTGTGCCAATTTTCTAATATTTCAGTCGAGCGCGCCGAAGTCCACATTGTCGAAGCACCAACATCAATCCTAACCGAAAGAACTATGTTTTTGTATTTTTCACCGTCAAAAGGCAAATACCAGTTACCGTTTTTATCTGATATTTTTAATTTTCTTTCCCCATAGTTTTTAATCCAAAACTCCGCCCATATTCTAACCAAATCTTCTACAAACTGATAATATCTGTTTTTAAGCGGTTGCATAGGAGCGTTAGCCGCCTCTTGTAGCGTTACAATCGCCGTTGCATTATCACTTCTTAAATTACCGAGTGCGGCATCGTTAGCGCCTGCGTGTTGCAATGTATTGTTAATAATGTCCATTGCGTTTGAAGAAAGCGCCGGTGAAGTCTGCGGCGGGTTAATATATCCGGCAGCATTTCTCATATCTTCCGAACCGTTAAACTCCCATATCTGACCGGGTTGATTTGTAACCGCGCCCTTAACTAAATTTTTGTTTACAAGCATAATCGGCATACCGTTAAGCATTGAAGACCAAACCGCCGCCGTAATCATTCTGTTAATAGCAATTTGATTTGGTATCAAATAAGTAACTTCCGAGTCGCCGAAAATCGACTTTTCTCTGTCAATCCACGAGAAAATCGCAACAGGGTATTTTTTAAGTCCCGTTTCCCACTCTTCGCGAATAATAACATCTTTGGTACTCATCACCGCTTTAAGCGTAAAATCAGTACCGTCATCGTTATACTCTTTGAACAATTTTGTCAAAACTGTAACTCGTTTTACAGTATCATCTAAATCTTTATCACGCTCATAAGAATATTTAGCGTCCGAAGAGTCCTCTTTGATTTTTTCTATTTCAGAGTCTTGCAGTCCGTTTTGCTTTGCAATCCTTTTTGCCTTTTCAACCGTCATCTTTTGCGAAATTATAATATAATCCTGCTTGTCAATATCTTTTTGCGCAGGGTTTTCAAAATCGAGTTGCTCTTCGGCATTTATTACTTCCGATACAATATCACCTTTAATCGCCGTCTTTTTTTCTGTGTCGGCAAACAATCCCGTGTCAACCTCATCGTCCCAATAGGTGTAAATCGCACCCGTTCCGCTGACATAAGCATTTTTAGTTGCGTTCTGACAAAGATTATCAAATTTCAACCTTTCGCAAGTCGCATTAAAATAATCAGTTAATGCAGAAAAAGTTAAAATCATTTTTTCATCTTCCGATAACGCTTCAAAACTTTCTGTTTTACCTGCTTGTAAATCAGAAATTACATTATCATTTTTAGTTGCTCTATCATCATCTACATAAGAAGAAATCCCGTCAGCCGAAAAATTTGCCGTTAACGGATTTGAAAGCAGTTGCGACAATTTATATTCGCCTATTCTATTAATCACATTAATAACAATCAGCGGTAATTTCGACTTCGTTTCGTTTCCGAGCCATTGGTCGCCGACATAAAACTTTTCGTTCCTCTCCGTTTGCTCATAAAGTCCTTTACGCCCGATTTTCGCTTTATAATCTGTAAAATTCTTATGTTGCTCCCAAATGCTTTCAGCAGTTTGCAAAACTTTGTTTTTCTCACTCATCGTTCTCACCCTCATTCTCACCGTTAAAATTTATCATAAACTTAATATCTTCAAAAATTCTTTTTTGTTCTCGTGACTCTTTGCTGTTTTCGTCATTTTCCAAAGGTACATCGCCAAAGCGTTTTTCTTGTTCTTGCGTTATTTTTTTTCGACTCGCAAAAAGCGCACCTGCTACAAAACCAAAATTAAAAGTCAACAGTCCAAAAAATAAAATCCAACCTATCATTTTTTTACCTCAATTCTCGTAATCGCTCGGCAACACATCTTCAATTTGTGTAATTGTGTTAAACAAATTCAATCCTTGATTATAAAGCGAGCCGAAATACGCTTGTAAATTGCCGTCACCATAATCAAAAGCAAGTTTGCTCGCCACACCGTTTATAAAGCAATTAAAAATAATGTCTTCCGGCAAATCAATAAAATCATCAAGCGTTGTAATCGGTTTATACCCCGAAGAATAAAGTTTGTAAAAAATCTCTCTGTAAATGTTATTAATAATCCTTACCGCCGTCTTATCAACAACATCAATCTCGCTTACGCTCCCGACCTCGCTGTAACATAGGTCATCTTTCGCCGTTTCAAAAATTTCTCTCGCCCTAATTTTCATTTTTATCTCTCCTTAAATCCAATCATCAGAAATAACCGTTGTATTTGTAATTTTTGTTTCACCGCTACCGCTAAAAGGCGGTAAATATCTTAAAATCGTGTAACAAAAATATCTTATATCGTCCATAGCGTGGTCATAGTCTTTAACTACCTTGTCCGCCGTCTGCTTATCGTCCCAAGAATAAAGCCCAAATTCTCTAATAGAGTCCTCACACTTTTTATTTATCAGAACCTCTTTTGTCTGCAAAAACCTGTCAACAGTCCTTATTCCGTCAATTACATCATTCTTTGCCGAAATTACTAAAAAGCCTGCTTGCCGAAGTTCGTTAATGAACGAAAGCGCTGAAGGGTCAACAACTACTCTTTCAATCGGTCTTTTTCCGATAAATTCTTGTAAATCATCTAAATATTGTTTATCCGTCTTTTGTTTTTGTTTTTCTCTTGAGTTGTAATAATACTCTTTAACTCTCACACAGAAAGTTTTTGTTACAAACCAAAGCCCGCAAGAAAAAGGGTTTGCTGTTCCATAGTCGACAGATAAGTAATATTTTCCGTAATACTTTTCGCCGTCTTCACCTAAAATGTAATATTTTCTGTGAATTGTATCAAAAAACTCTTGAAATTCTACAATATTATCAAAATCGGGGTACACAAGTCCTTCAGCAACTACCCATTTTCCTTCAATATACCGCTGATGAAACACTCCCGACCACCGATTTTTCATTTTCTCAATGTCATCATCACTCAAAATCGGGTTATCGCTCATCAAAAAATGTAAATGATAAGAGTTTTTAACATTCTCGCCGTCTGAATCAAGAATATAATTTTTATAAAACCAATGCTCCGGGTGCTCGGGGTTACAGTTAAAAAACTTTTTTGAGTTTCTTATAGTAATCGTTCTTGCAATAGCCTGCTCAACAAAATTTTCGGGCTGTAATGCTACTTCGTCAAAAAACAATCCCGAAAGCGTCATACCTTGAATTAAAGCATAAGAACTGTTATCTTTGCCACCGAAAATGTAATAATAATTTTTCTTGCCGTAACCGCTGACCTCTAAAATATGCTTGCTCGACTTATAAGAAAACTTGTAAAATTCAGTTAAAATCTCAATCTCGGGTATAATCGCAATAATATTTCTCTCGACTGATTGAACCGTCTTACCACAAATAGCAAACTTGTTGTTGCTAAATTCACGCATACTCCACAGAAAAAAAGAAATAAGCATTGTAACAGTCTTACCCGAACGCACCGCACCGTCACAAATCAGATTTTCTTCACTTCTTAAAAACGGATATTTTAAAACTTTCTTCTGCTTTTCGCTCAATTTTTCAATCTTTATCGTTCTTCACCGCCTCGTTTAAAAAATTCTAACTTTAAAACCTTTAAAATCACAACTTTTAAAACGACAAATAAAGGGCGGAATAATCCGCCCTATTATTTAGTCAACAGGAATATCTTTTTTAGCGCTTGCTTTTTTTACAGGCGCTTTTTTAGATTTAGCCTTTTCTTTTTCAACGGGAACATCTTTTTTCTCGCTGACATCGCTTTTTTCGGCAATTACCGAATAACCTAATTCTTCAAGTTCTTCTTTTTTTCTTTCATTTGCAACTTTCTTAATTAGGTTACCCTCTGCGTTTTTCATCAAAAACATATGTTTTTCACCTCAAAAAATTTTTACGCTGACGGAGTTGCGCCGTCTTCAATCAACGCGTGAGGAATTACCCTGCGTGATTTTTTAACAAGCACATCATAATATAAACGCTCTTGAATTTTCCAAGCGTCCATATCTTGGTTTTCGTCCGGAGTAAAGATTTTAACTTTTTCAAGTTTTCTTACTCTTCTTGCGGTGTCTTTTGAGAGCATTAACATTTTAATTTTTTTAGCGCCCGAACCCGGAACTAAACCGCCGGCATAACCTTCTGTGTCTGCTTTACCGTCAAGAGTTTCGTAAACGGTGTACATACTTTCAGTCGGAACAGGAATAATCGACACATTGTCAATTTTCTTAACGATTCGGGTAACTTCACCGTTTTTAAATTCACCCTGATTAATAATTGCTTTAATTTCGGGTGATTTTTTAAGCGCTGCCCAATAGTCATAAGACACAAGTGCTACTAATTCCATACCGCCACCGGTAATTTCGTTTACTTTTGTAAACAATTCGTCAAACGCCTCATAAGGTTTAGTTGCAATCGGGTAATCTTCGGTTGTAATAATGTTTTCTTGTGCTGCCGCTACTGCTGCAACTTTAGAAATCGAATAACCGTCAATTTCCGGTACAACTTTAGTGCGGTTAAACTCCGAAACAACTTCACCGGTTAAATTTGCAACGCCGGTTTCGTCATCGTCCTCACGGTCAATGTTAAATTCTCTACCTCTGTCTTGAGTCAACGAATACACGGTGTTTTTAACAGTAACGCTGCCTTTTGCAAAGCCTGCCTCTCTGTCATAATCGCCGAGTGCTAACATATCAACATCGGGAATTTTAACTTCTTTTGTTCCTACAAATTTTGCTTTAAAACCGTTATCTTCCATAAATGCGGTTACGCTTTTATGTTTAATAACTTTGTCAATTTCGCCTGTCATTTGAGTTCTAAACTCTAAATCGTTCATTGGCATAACTTAAAACCTCTTTTCTTAATTTGAATTTTTGTTTATTTTAAATTTTCAAATCAATTCTGAAAGCCTTGTCGCATTGCCTCTATTAACAAACCTTCGCCGTCAATTTTGTCGCTTTGTTTAGAACCGAGCGAAGCCTTTTTATTTTCGGCTTGTTTGTTAAGCTGTTTTTGCGTAGCATTAGCATTTCTTCTGTCAATCAGAAGTTTTGCCGTAAGCAAAGAAACATTGTTTTGCATTGCATAGTCTTTAACTTCCTTTTCAAGTCCCAAATAGTCTTTATACTCGGGAAACTCTTTTTGTAAAGCCTCAAACTCGCTTGCTACACGCTGGGTAGTTTCCTGCGCTTTTTTAGCGTTTTGCGACTCACGGTCCAACTTAATATCATTCCACCGCTTATCACGCTTTGCTTTGCGACTCTCAAACAGTTCATCGGCTACTTCTTCGTTACCGTCAGCAAGGTCTAAACATTCTTCGTACAAATTGTTGTCAATCGCTTCTTTCAGCGACTGAACAAACTCTGTTACATTTTCGTATTCAGTCCCGTCACTTCGTTGTGAAGAAGCGGCTATCATCTCAAGCAGTTCAATATTTTCTGCCATATCTTGATACTTTTGATTTTCTCGAATAATAGCCTGCACTTGCGATTTTTTAACCTGTGTGCCGTCATCGAAGTTAAATACTTCTTCGCTGACCGGCTCGCCCTCTTCGCCGTCTGACTCTTCGGCCGTATCCACGCCGTCTGACTCTTCGGCCGTATCCTCGCCGTCCGATTCACCTGTTTTTAGCGTTTCTTGTGTATCGTTTTCGCCCTCGTCGCTTGTTCGTGTGCCCTCGTTTGCTGTGTCCTGCAAAGCCTCACCGTTTTCAGCCGTACCCTCACCGTTTTCACTCATTGCAACATTAAGATTTTCACTCACCAAAAACGCTCCTTTCTATTTGATTTTTCTGTATTAAAAAATCACAAAGCCTATTGCCTTGTGACCTTTTAGCATTATTTTGATAAAATTTCAAAAAGTTTATCTAAAACCTCTTGCGAATGTTTGTCGGCCGACTCTTCCGGCAAACTCTTTTCAATGTCCGAAAGCACCATACAGGCGGCTCTCGGGTCAACTATTACCTTGCCGTTGTCGGTATACTCTCTTTTTTCGTAGTCCCAAACCTTTTTCGGCACTACCTGCAAACAACTTTCAAGAATTTTAATGCGCTTTTGCAACACAAAATCCGAGTTTACCTCATTCTCGCATTTTTGCTCGCGCATAAATTGTTCGCACACACGCACGCACGAGGCTACTACCTCATCTTTGAGTAAAGCACTCGCTTTTTGCTTTGCCGTCTTTTCGCTGTAACCCGCTTGTCTTGCGGCGGCGGTAGCGTTTTTATGCTCTTGACGCGCATAAGCGAAAATAAACTTTTCTTTTTTCTCGGTAAGGTTAACTTTTTTCACCTTTACACCTCGCCTTTTATTACAAAAAGCGATAAACAAACGCTTTTAGGTTCGTTTACCGCTTTTTTCACACTCTTATTGTAACACACAAAAAAGTATCTTTGAGTATCACCGAGTATCATTTTTTAAAATTTAAAATATTAACGCCCTTATCTCTCCACCTTTTAGCCGTAACTTCCGAAATATGCTGCGAATAAGAAATTTCTTTAAAACTCATTCCAAGCACATAATAAGCGTAAACCACATTTTGCAAATCTAAATCCGAAATGTTAAAAATCGCACGCAAAATTTTTGAACACTCACGGCTTATCTTGTCATACTCCGCCCGAAGTAATTTATAATCCTCTTCACGCTCGGCATATTTTTCGGCTTTAGTAATGCTTTGTCCACCCGAACGCACCACATCATCAGCGCTCGGCGGCGTAATATGAGTCGCTCGAGTTAAAGCCCTTATCTCGAACTCCTCTAAATCCTGCTTTAAATTAACTCTTTTTTGCGTTAATTTGCGGTATCGTTTTAGTTTAGCCTTTTTTTGCTCAAAATTCATACAAAAAACTCCTCTGAAAATGACCGATTGAAAAATCAGTCTGATAAGTAAGTATTGTAGCCATAACAGCCTTTTTTGCGTAGTATTATTTCAACACTTACAGCGCGAGAATACTCGTTAAGTCGTGTTTCGCACCTAATAAGTTCATAACCGGGATACATTCTCTCGAACATTTCCTTGTCCTCGTAATTCTCAATAATTTTTTTGATTTTGTGTTTTGCAACACAATTATCGCGAACGACAGGCATTAAACAAGTCCTGTCAAGGTTTTTCGAGCAGGTAAATGTCCTCTTGCCTTTCGGGTCTTTCGCAAAATATTCCGCAAGTCCCATTAAGTCGTCATTTTTGGGGCGCAGTCTTTTGCAGTCAGCAAACCCCTTTTTAAACAAATCCTCAATTTTTTCTCTACTTACACCGCCCGAAATAACAAGGTGATGATGAAGTCTGCCTTTCTCAACACCCTTTTCAATCCAAGCCATATATTTTAACGGCTTGTTTTGCGCTGAATATAGTCTGCGTAGTGCGCGGATAAACTCTCTGTAATCCTTTTGCGCTTGCGTTACATCTTTCGGAACACTCTTTTTGTCATAAGTGAGCGTCAAAAAATAATCTTTATGCGAAAAGTTGCCGTTAAGCAATCTAAAAATCTTTTTAATGCGGTTTTTTCGGTTCAACTCTTTTTGCGCTTTTCGGCTGACAGCGCGTTTTTCTTCTCTGTATCTTCTACCGCTGCCGCTATACACAGGGAAAACAGCAATTTCTTTGTAATTGCCGTAGTTATATTCTGCTCGGCGTGAAATCACTCTTTTTCCCATTTTTTCTTTCTCCTTTGTTTTTTCTCTTGAGGGCTTTGCCCCCAAACCCCCAAGGTTTTTCGCTTTCTTGTTTTCCATAAACGGTATTGTTTCGGCTGACGGCGAATAAAATTATCACCTTACCCGCCGTCTTTACACCGTTTATGCTAAAATCCGTTTAAGCGCTCGGGTCGCTCCTCAGCGTAGCCCTATCCTCTTAACCGGCAAAAGCCAAATTTTTTGAATTTTTTCAAAATTTTGTCCTAAAGATAATACACAATACAAGCCCGTCAAGGCAACCGCCGTTGCCTTATATTTTTTGTGTATTATATTGTATAGGTTCTAAAACTATCAAACTTATTAAAATCAATAATTTAGGTTTATTAATTTTAATAAATCTAATATGTTTTTGCTTTGCACGGGGAAAAAAACCCCGTGCAAAACAATATATTAATAACAAAGGCGGAAAAAAATATTTAAAAAGGAAGTAAACTATGATTATGAAAATTCAGTCCGTAAAAAAATTATTAAATGTTAGAAGTTGAAAAAAACCGCCTTTGTTATTGTCCTAATTATTCATTATTTCTTTTTTTGAGTTTTCTACTGCGTTTATTATAGTTTTCCTTTGAAAATCTGTCTCACAAACTTCAAACGCATATTTTGAAATGCACCTTACTGTATCATATAAATCTTTCAGCGTTAAACCTGTAGTTTTTATATAGCACATACCGTCATCATCAAAAGTAATAACAATTTTTGTTTTCATATTTTTCACCAAGTTTTAATCCCTTCATCAACAAACAGACTCATCTGCCCGTAATGAACGCCCTCTCTGTAAGAGAGTCGCACAACTTGCTCAATACTCACCCGTGCAGAATTTGCCCGAAGTGATTTTTTATATAATTTTCGGCACTTTTGCTTTTTGCAAACTTCTTGCAAAAAATCCCAAGAAGTAAACTCATCACCGCAATATTTGCAATAGCATACATACCCGTTCCCACGCCTTGCCACTTTTAATCCCTCTCTCTAAAATCCATAGGATTGTTTATTTTCTCATCTCTCATAATTTGTTGCATACGCCGAACTTTATTTTCGGCAAACTTTACTCGCTCGCAGTCTTTCTTTTTTTGTCTAATCGTTCCGATATTGTAACCTATCACAACACCGGCAACTACCATTATCGCAACTATTATAAAGTTATCCATATTTCACCTTTCTTGTGTGTTTGCGGATAAGGGCGGTTTATCCGCATATAGCCAAAATTTATACAGGAAATACCTTGTTATTTAATTGTCTTTTTATTTGCTTTCCGCCCTTAAAGCAAATATATTTTAAACCGCTGACTAATGGCAGAAAGTCAGAGGCTAAAATCGGACAAGGCTGGGGCAGGTCAGCCTTTTTTGTTGATTACCTTTTTTACACTACAAAATTTTTCCTGCCCTATCTTTAAACGGTCATAGGAAAAAGTTTATCTACAATAGTAGAAATTTAAAATGTATTTTTGATTTGTGTGATTTGTAACCGCCTAAATTCTGTTTAATTTATTTATAAGTTTTTGAACATCAGAAGAACTATACCCGCTTTTTTTCTGACTCTTTGCGCTTTCAAACTTCTTTTTAGCCTCTTCAATATCGTCATTGTCGTTAATATCAGAGCGCAAAACAATATTTTCAAACTCTTTTCTTTGCTTATCTGAAATCGGCGCAAAATAAGGAATACCCTTTTGCGATTTATAAGCACGATACAATTCATTAATTACAGGGTGCATTATGTTAATTTTGTATTTGTTCGCCCGATAATTCTTTACATTATAAGAAACAAAAATACTTTGCATATTTTCTCATCTCTCTTTTTGTACATCAATACAAACTTCATCACATTTTCTTTTTGAGTCAGAGATTTTCAATGAAATCAAATATAAAACCCAAAATTTCTTTAACCAATCTCTAATTCTGCTTTGCTTGGTAGTTTTAAAATAGAACGAATACCCGATAAGAAATTCATCAAATTCTTTACCGTTGTTAAAACTTATTTTAACTTCAGCATTTTTGTTAAACTTTTTAAGTTGTTTTATAAGTTCTTTTACGCTCATTATTTCAACTCCTTTTCCTGCCAAACAATATAATTGTCAGTTTGCGCAAAATCTGTAATGTTTACAATTCTAAAAACTTTCTTTTCCAATTTGCCTATCACTTTAAAATCGCAAAACCCCTCAATATCCGGTACTACTTTATATACCACCAAATCGCCTATTTCATATTCACGGTCATTTTTGCGAATTTCAAACGATTTTATCTTATCGAGTTTTTCTCGAGCATATCGCTCTTCAATCTTTATCTCGTGTAATTTCATCTTACCGCCGCCTTTCTGATAGCCGACCAATGCTCGTGGAACCAATCGTTCCACTTACCGCAATAGGAATACCCGTTTGAACTAATTGTAACTTTGCACTTTTTAAATTTTCGGCATTTTCTGCAAATGCTCGGAGTAAAATCATTCATCTTTACACGCTCCTTCAAAAAGTTGTGTGGCGCAACCAAAATTTTTTAAAATGTAACACAAATATTAAGCACACCGGCAGCAATCCAATAAACTGCTTTTTTAGGGTCGCCTACATAAACATAAGGTATGGCAGCAAGAAAATCTAAAACAATCAGAGTCAAAGGAAAAATCTTTTCTTTAATCATCTTCAATAACAATACATTTGCACTCGCTTATAGCAAGCGCAAACTTAAAGCATTTGAAATCATTACCAATGCTTTCTTCTTCGGGTACATAAAGTGTATTATTTTGTACTTTAATTCTTGAAATATTTTTAAATGTAATAGTTTCGTTTTTGCCTTGATTTACCCAATTAAGTTTCATCTTTTTCACCCTCAAAAAATTGATAATCAATATTTCTTAAAATAATCCTTTTATTTGTTTCTTTTGTTTCTCTTAAAATTCTCTTTGCTCGCATTATAGCACCACCAACACTGGTAAAAACATTTTCAAAACTTTCATAATCCGTGCGTTCTGACATCTTATCGGCGTTAAAACGCGTGAATATAATTTTCACTTCATTATCTTTCACAAAAACGCCTTTAATAATGATTTGCTCAATATCAATACAGTCTTGACCGAAACTCGCGTTTGTGTCTACCAAAAACGCCGGCATATTTAAACAAAGTTTTTGTCTGTCAAGCTTCACCCGGTATCACCTCATACTCCACATTGCACATACAAGCGAACGGATTAAATTGTGTCACATTTCCTCTTTTCCATTCAAGCCCGAAAGCACCTTTTTCGGCGCAAAATCTGCAAACCGCCTCAACCGGCATTTGCTGATAAAAAATGCCTCTTACCTTGTCGCCTTCGTAAATTTTCTCACCGTTTTTGTCTACTACTCCCGAAAATGCGTTGTGATAATTCTCTTGTCTTTCAACTCCAATTTCTAAATCCGTAGCAAAAAAACTTTTGCATTCATCTAAAATAATTTCAGAGCCTATTTCGTTACCTCTCGGGTCACTAAAACTTAAACGCCCATTTTCAAAACGCAATTGCTGAACATCTCTAAACTCGTGTTCGAGGTTACAGTCAATTTGTTTTCTAAATTTTACTACCATTTTGTATTGCTCCTTTTTTTAAAATGTTTACAAACCTTGTCCACATATTTTAAATAACAATCTTTGTTGTCTTTGCAACAACAAAGCGTTTGTTCAGCCAAAGGCTGATTAAACCCCTTGGCGCATTCGTTGCACTTCATATTTATATTCCTCTTTGTAAACCTGCGGTTCTCTAAGGACCCGCATTTGCTCTTTAAAATTGTTATTTATTTTTCCGCGCCTTTGTTTTTCACCCTTTCGGCGAAAATAAGCCCGAAAAATAAGTAACGCTATCGCTCCGACTCCGACAATCACCGAAATAATCACCGCAGCCGCACAAATCTCAATTACAAACAAAACCAACAATTCAATCATTACTTCCACTTCCTTTATTTTTCTTTATCTGACCTTTCCTCAATCCACTTCAAAAGCAATTCCAAATAAATGTCATAAACCGTTTCACTTCTCATCTGAATTGCCTGACCGAAAGGAAAAATCCCTTGAATAAGCCCTTGCCGGATTTTTACCGGTGAAGCCGAAGTGTAACCGTTTTCTTTTAAAATCTCGCTTGCCCTTTCAGGCTTAATTACAGTAATCATTTTTAATGCCTCACTCCACTCACCTTGTCTTATTTAAAAAGTTCATCAATTGTACAGCCAAATATTTTTGCTAATTTAGGTAACATTTCCGTTTTTGGAACATTCGTTCCGTTCTCCCACATTGAAACAGCCGATTGTCCAACATTAAGCAACTTTGAAAGTTCAATTTGACTTAAACCGCTTTTTTCTCTAAGTTTTTTTATATTAGTCATTTTTTCACCTCAATTTTAATCATTTTAAATGATTATATTTAGAATATATCACATTTTTAATGATTTGTCAACATTTTAAATGATATTTTTTTAAAAAATATTGAATTGTATCATTTTTAATGATATTATAAACAAAAAAGGTGGCGAAAAAATGTTTAGAATAAGGTTAAAAGAATTAAGAGAAAACAACAAAATATCACAACAAAAATTAGCAAATATAATCGGAGTATCTCAATCAACTGTCGGTATGTGGGAAAACGGTACCAACAAGCCCGAATTTAATACCCTCACTAAAATCGCAGATTATTTTAATGTTTCGATTGATTATTTAATCGGAAATGACACAAATAAAAAAAGTCCCTCTATAAAAGAGGAACTAACCGCTGACGAACAAAAACTATTAAAATCTTTTCGTGAACTCAACGAAGAGGGGCAATATATTTTGTTATCACAGGCAGAAGCGCTGACATTGTCAGGGCAATATATAAAAACTAACTCGGCTAAACTGGCTGAAGCATAAAAAGAAATTTTTATAAAAAAGGGGTATTTAATGAAAAAAATAATATTGATATTATTTTTGCTTTTATTTTTTCTTCCGCTGACTGTGTCGGCACATAAAGGCAGAACCGATTCAAACGGCGGTCACTATGACCGAAGTACCGGCGAATATCATTATCATCACGGCTACCCTGCTCATCAACACGAAAATGGAATTTGTCCGTATGATTATGATGTTAAGACTAAAAAAAACAAAAACAACAGTAGTTCAAATTCAAAAGATAACAAATCTAAAAATTATAAAAAATCACAAAAAGCCACAACAAAATCAGAAATATATTATAATAATTCATATGATGATGAAGACTATGAGTCAAATGAAGAACCTCGTAATCCCGCATTATGGATTTTTGTAGTATACGCGCCTTTAATAACTCTTTTTTTAGGCTGGTTTGTTTATGGATTGATAAGTGAAATTTTAGAATCATTAAAATATAAACTTTTTAAAAAGTTTGCAAATGGTATTGATAATCCGACTATTATCATTGGAATATTCTGCTTTATAATAACTTGGGCAGTATCGGCATTTTTATCATTAAAATATTATTCATATGCCTTAATAAGTTTAGTTTCTTTTCTTTTGATATTATTAGTTATTTGGTATTTTATTTGTAAACACCGAAACAAAAAAGAAGAGATAAAATATATTGAAGAACAAAAACAGCGCGATTTTGAACAGAAAGAATTGCAACGCAAACGCGATTTAAAGTTGAAGTTGTTAAAGAAAAGAGAAATCCTAAAATACTTGTTCTATATCAATAAATCAAAGTCAGAATTATTTAATCTTGTAAACAACACTAATGTTGATATTGAATTTGATAACAACAATTTGCCAATTCCAAATTACCCTAAAATCGGCAAATACGGCGAATACACAGTATTTATCACGCAAAGAGGCAAAAAAATACATAGAAAACCGTTTTGTTGCAACGCTACAATAGAAAAGTTCGATTTTGCAACTCAAGGAAACTACTGCAAAATTTGTGCAAACAAAGGAAAGCCTAAAAAAATCACTAAACAAGAGTATATTAGGTTTTTAAACATATATTATTATCTTAATAAAAATGATTTACTTGTAGATAAACAATCATTGTCTGAATCAGATAAAACCAAAGGTCTGAAAATTGCGGAACAAATAAAAAATGAATTTATAAACATTTATAATAAACATATTGAAAATAAGTTTAATTGTTCAAATGAACACATTGCATTTATACTTGTTTGTTATGAAATAATGTACTTTTGGGCTAACGACTTCACCGTAGGTACTGCAAGCGCGGTAATAAGTAATCTCAATGAAACAACAAATTTAAAAAAATATAATAGATTTTGCGTAAAATGTTACAACAAACTAATTGATATTGTTTTAAGTTATCCGAATTATAATAAAATGACTTCTGAACAACTTGCTGTAATTTTATCAGAAACAACAAAACAGTTTTTTGAAAAACAAAACATTAAATTAGATTTAAAATTTGAATATATTACTTATATTAAAAGATTAAAGTAAGTAGGTGAAAAAAATGCTTTGCAAAAAATGTAAAAAAGAAATAGATGACAGCTCTTTGTTTTGCAATTGGTGCGGCAAAAAGCAAGAAACCACGAAGAGTTAAAGGCACCGGAACAATCCGTTATCGAAGCGATTATACTCATAATCATTATGTTGCATATTCGCCAAATTCTAAAATGGGAACAAAGAGTAATTATATAGGTTGCTTTCCCACCTATAAAGAAGCACAACAGGCGCTTGACTCGTTCAATGAAGATAGAATTACCGATTTATACAACTGCACTTTGTCTGAAATCTACGAAAAGTGGAGTAAAGAGCATTTTACAACGCTGACAAAAAGCGGTATTCAAGGTTACACTACCGCTTATAAATACTTATCAGACCTCTATTCTTCTAAAATGCGGCTGCTTAAAACAAAAGATTATCAAAATTGTGTTAATCAATGTTCCGAAAAATATTCTCGTTCACAATGTGAAAAAATAAAGCAACTTTGCTCGCAACTTTGTAAATATGCTATGATGAATGATGTCATCAACAAAAATTATGCTCAGTTTATCACCTTGCCAAAAGGTAAAACTAAAGAAAGAGAAGTATTCAGCGAAAAAGAATTAAACCTATTATGGCAAAATTCCGCTGACCGTAATATTCAAATAATACTAATTCTATGTTATACCGGCTTTCGTATTAATGAACTTTTTAGCATTAAGAAAGAAAATGTTAATTTAGATGAAGGCTATATCATAGGCGGTAATAAAACTCAAGCCGGCAAAAATCGCTTTGTACCCATAAGCGATAAAATAATAGATTTTGTAAAGTATTTTTATAACAGTAGCACAACCGACTATTTGTTTAATGATGATTCATCAAATTTTCGCAAGCGTAAGTTTTACCCTGCTTTGTCAGAACTCGGAATAATAGACCAGCCACAAAAAAATAACGCCACCGGCAAATTAGAATATAAAAACCCACGCTTAACACCACATTGTACAAGACATACTTTTGCTACTCTTTGTAAAAACGCCGGTGTTGAACCGGAACAACTGCAAAAACTGATAGGCCACTCAAAATACGAAACAACCGCAAATATTTATATTCACGAATCACAAGAAACACTTAAAGCAGCAATAAGACTTATTTAATTTACGGTACGCTATACGGTACGAACAGAGAAAATTTATAAGCACTTACGAGATATAAGAATATAAAACCGCAAAAAACAAAAAACCGCCTAAACCCTTGTAAATAAAGGGTTTAAGCGGTTTTCTTTATGGAGCTGCTAACCGGATTTGAACCGGTGACCTCATCCTTACCAAGGATGTGCTCTGCCGACTGAGCCATAGCAGCACATTTTAGTCAACGAATATATTATATTTATAAATTCGCCAAAAGTCAAGTGTTTTTTAATAAATTAGGGAAAAAATATTTTTGTTTAAATTTTCACTTTACTTTATTGCGTATATATAGTATTATATATATTAGAAATTAAATATTAGTGAGGTATAATAAAATGGAACCTGTTTATAAAAGAATTTTGCTTAAACTTTCTGGCGAAGCGCTCGCCGGCACAAAAGGTACCGGACTTGATTTTGATAAAGTTCTTGAAATTTGCGCAAGTGTTAAAAAATGCGTTGACCTTGGAACACAAGTTGGAATTGTTGTAGGCGGCGGTAACTTTTGGCGTGGAAGAAGCAGCGGTAAAATGGACAGAACAAGAGCCGACCATATGGGAATGCTCGCAACGGTGATTAATGCGCTCGCTTTGGCTGATGCGCTCGAACAGTTAGGCGTTGATGTTCGTGTTCAAACCGCTATTGAAATGAGCAAAATTGCCGAACCTTATATTCGCAACCGTGCTATAAGACACCTTGAAAAAGGCAGAGTTGTGATTTTCGGTTGCGGTACGGGAAATCCGTTTTTCTCTACTGATACAGGCGCAACACTTCGAGCAGTTGAAATTGATGCCGATATTATTTTTAAAGCAACTAATGTTGACGGAGTTTATGACTCTGACCCGAAATTAAACCCTGACGCAAAACGCTATACAAAAATCAGCCAAATGGAAGTGCTTGACAAAGGCCTTAAAGTTATGGACAGCACAGCCGCTTCGTTGAGTATGGACAATGATATGCCGATTCTCGTCTTTTCGCTTGAAGACCCCGACAACATTGTTAAAGCGCTTTGCGGTGAAGATATAGGAACAATCGTAAAATAAATTATTTGAAAGGTGAATATAATTATGAGTGAGATTTTGACAAAATGCGAAACTAAAATGAATAAATCGGTTGAGGCTCTTGACAGAGAATATCAATCGGTAAGAGCAGGCAGAGCAAACCCTGCAGTTTTAAACAAAGTTACAGTTGATTATTACGGTGCTGCAACTCCGGTTGCTCAAATGGCGGCAGTTTCGGTTCCCGAACCTCGCACATTGATGATTACCCCTTGGGACATTACCTCGTTAAAAGAAATTGAAAAGGCTATTCAAGCGTCTGATATCGGCATTAACCCTGCAAACGACGGTAAATCAATTCGTTTGAACTTCCCACCGCTTACAGAGGAACGCAGAAAAGAACTTTGTAAAGATATTAAAAAATATGCCGAAGAAACCAAAGTTTCGATTCGTTCTTCAAGAAGAGATGCTATTGAAAAAATTAAAGCGCAGAAAAAGAACGGTGAAATAACTGAAGATGATGAGAAACATCTTGAGAAAAAGGTGCAAGACCTTACTGATAAATTCTGCAAAGAGGCTGACTCGTTAGCCGAAGCAAAAGAAAAAGAGATTATGTCGGTATAAAACTATGTTTAAAAAAAGCATTTCGATTGACTTTGAGCGACTGCCAAAGCATATCGGCATAATTATGGACGGCAACGGCAGATGGGCGAAAAAACGCAAATTGCCGAGAACCGCAGGTCATACCGTAGGCGCAAGAACTTTTAAAAGCATTGCGAGATACTGCAACAAAATCGGTATTGAATATTTAACAGTTTATGCTTTTTCGACTGAAAATTGGAAACGCCCGAAAGATGAAGTTGAAGCAATTATGAAATTGCTCAAAGACTATCTTGTTGATGCGAAAAATTTTAAAGATGAAAACATAAAAGTTAAATTTATTGGTGATTTAAGTCCACTTTCAGACGAGTTAAAACAACTTATTGTTGATGCTGAAGAAGGCTCTAAACAGGCTACAGGCTTAAATCTTAACATTGCGCTTAACTATGGCGGGCGTGATGAAATTGTTTATGCCGCTAAAAAAATTGCTAAAAAGGTTAAAAACGGCGAAATTTCGCCTGATGAAATTAACGAAAAAATGATAAGCGATAATATTTATACCGCTTTTCAGCCTGACCCTGATATTATTATTCGTCCGAGCGGTGAATTTAGAATTTCTAATTTTTTGATTTGGCAATCGGCTTACAGCGAGTTTTGGTATTCAGATGTTTTGTGGCCTGATTTTAAGCCAAAAGACCTTGATAGAGCAATTATTGATTTTCAGCAAAGAAACAGACGCTTCGGCGGAATATAAAATTGAGAGGAAAAGAAGATGAAAACGAGAATTATTTCCGGAACAGTCGGTGCGCTGATTGTAATTTTAGCAATAATTTTGCGCACAACCGTAGTTTTCAATATTTTTATAGCATTAATTACAGCGGTTGCGATTATTGAGTCGCAGGTTGCTACTAAATTGGTTGACAATTTCAGCCTTATTGTTTTAGGCTGTGTTTACGGCGCAGTTTCAGCGTTTATACCGCTTTTCGACTTTATGCCAACAGGGCTTTTGGTAACCGCAATTTATGTTTTTGCCTGCGTTGTTATTGTGCTTTCAAAATCTGAAGGAAACACGGTTTATAAATCTGTTTATTCGGTAGGAATTACTTTGTTAATATCTTTTGGAATGTCAAGTTTGGTTTATATTAACGAACTTTATTCCACAAAATCTTATATGTACACTTCTTCCGACAGTTTATTCTTCTTGTTGTTTGCTTTAGGCGGTGCATGGTTTGGCGATACCGGCGCTTACTTTGTAGGCAGTAAAATCGGCAAACATAAAATCTCGCCTGTTGTAAGCCCGAAAAAATCGCTTGAAGGCGTTTTTGGCAGTATGGGATTTATTTTAATTCTTATGCTTATTTTAGGCGCAGTTTGGTCGGGTGCGGTACTTGATTCTAAATCTTACATTCAGTTCGGCTGGTTAATTTTAGTTTCACTTCTCTGCCCTGTTATAGGACTTGTTGGCGATTTATTCTTCTCGTTTATTAAACGCAATTGCAACATTAAAGACTACGGAAAACTTATTCCCGGTCACGGCGGTATTTTAGACAGATTTGATTCGGTAATTTTTGTAGCGCCGTTTATTTATCTTGTATTGCTTTACATACCTATGATAGTTCACAAATAATTTGGAGGAATTAATGAAACTTTCCGTTTTAGGCTCAACCGGCTCAATCGGTACGCAAACGCTTGACGTTGCAAGAATGAACAATTACGAAATTGTTTGCCTTGTTGCGAACAAAAGCGTTAAAAAAATTGAAGAACAAATTAGAGAATTTAATCCGCAAATAGCCGTTTTATCTGATGAAAAAGCGGCGGCGGATTTAAAATTGAGAGTTGCGGACACAAAAACAAAAATTCTTTCAGGAAACAGCGGAGTTTTAGAAGCGGCAACTCATAAAAATGCAGATACGGTTTTAAACTCATTTGTAGGAATGGCAGGTCTTGTTCCTACAATTTCTGCTATTAAAGCGAAAAAAACAATAGCGCTTGCAAACAAAGAAACCTTGGTTGCAGGCGGCGACCTTGTAATGAAACTCGCTAAAGAAAACGGCGTTGATATTTTGCCGGTTGATTCGGAACACTCGGCGATTTTTCAATGTTTGCAAGGCAAAGCGCCAAACAATGCACTTAAACGATTGATTTTAACCGCCTCGGGCGGTCCGTTTTTCGGCTTTACAAGAGAGCAATTAAAAAATGTTACTGCCGCTGACGCTTTAAAGCACCCTAATTGGGATATGGGACAAAAAATTACCATTGACTGTGCTACAATGATGAACAAAGGATTTGAACTAATAGAAGCGGTGCATCTTTTCGGTGTAAAACCCGAAAATGTTGATGTTTTGGTTCACCGTGAAAGCATTGTTCACTCGCTTATTGAATATAAAGATAATTCGGTTATTGCGCAACTTGGCGTTGCTGATATGCGAATACCTATTCAATATGCGCTTACCTACCCCAACCGCTACCCCTCGCCCGTTAAACAACTCGATTTGGCAAAAATTCACACGCTTTCGTTTTATAAGCCTGACACTTCGGCTTTTGCTTGTCTTGATATTTGCAAAAAAGCAATTGCAAAAGGCGGACTTGCTACTACCGCTGTTAATGCGGCTAATGAAGTTGCGGTTAGTCTGTTTTTGCAAAACAAAATCGGCTTTTTAGATATTGAAAAAATCGCTTGCGACGCATTAAATAATCAAAAAAAGACCGCATATAATAGTGTTGAAGAGGTTTTAGAGGCTGATAACGCTGCAAGAGAAGCAGTAAAACAAAAATACTTATAAGAGGTTTTTATGAACATTTGGAACACGGTTTGGCCGATTTTAGTTGCGATAATTATTTTCGGACTGATAATTTTTATTCACGAATTCGGTCATTTTCTTTTTGCAAAAATTTTTAAAATAAAGGTAAACGAATTCGCTATCGGATTCGGTCCTGCAATTTTTAAAAAGAAAAAAGGCGAAACGCTTTATGCTGTTAGAATTTTGCCGTTCGGCGGTTACTGCGCTATGGAGGGCGAAAACGGCGAAAGCGATGATGAAAGAGCCTTTTACAAAGCAAAACCTATTAAAAAAATTATTGTTGTTGCCGCAGGCGCTGTTTTTAACATAATTTTAGGATTTATTTTATTGGTTAGTTTGGTGTCGATTTCGGGCGCTGTTCAAAAAGATAATTTAATTGCCACAACCTGTGTTGCAGGGTTTGATGAAAACGCAACCACAAACAAAAACGGCGGTTTAAAAGAAAAAGATGAAATTTACAAAATGAACGGCAGAAGAATTTTTTCGGTTGAAGAAATTTCTTATATGCTCGGCACTTCGCAAAGCAATAAAGTTGATATAACTGTTATAAGAAACGGTGAGAAAAAAGAGTTAAAAGGCGTTGAATTCCCACAAATGCAAGAAAAGGGCAAAACTTTTCTTACAATTGATTTTAAGTTTTTAGGCGCAAAGGCTAACTTTGCAAACTGTGTGAAAGAGGGCTTTTACAGAACGCTTTCTTATTCCCGAATTGTTTTTATGTCGCTGGGCGATTTGATTACAGGAAAATTCGGGTTAAACGATGTTTCGGGCCCTGTGGGAGTTACGCAAGTAGTTTCGCAAGCGGTAACTTCAACCGCTAAAAACGGTTTAGTTGACGGTTTTTTACCGCTTCTTCGTATTTTGGGACTTATTACAATAAATTTGGGCGTGTTTAATTTACTGCCTATTCCTGCGCTTGACGGCTCAAGAATTTTATTTATTTTAGTTGAATGGATTAGAAAAAAACCTGTAAAAAACGAAGCGGCTGTTCACGCTATAGGTATGGCGATTTTGCTTGCTTTTATGGTTTTACTTGTATTTAAAGATTTATGGGCTTGGATTTTTTAAAAAGGTGATTTAATATGGCTGATTACACAAAACAGGTCAATATTGGAAATGTTGCGATAGGAAATTCTAATCCTATCGCTGTTCAATCAATGCTTAATGTGCCGGCAAACGATGTAAAAGGCAATGTAAGCCAAGCGATTGAACTTGAAAAAGCAGGTTGCGATATTATTCGTACTGCTGTTCCCGATTTAAAAGCGGTTGAACTGATTTACGCTTTAAAAGAGAATTTACATATTCCTGTTGTAGCCGATATTCATTTTGATTATCGCATTGCGCTTGAATGTGCCGAAGCAGGCGTTGATAAAATAAGAATTAACCCCGGCAACATTGGCGATGAAGACAGAGTAAAACAGGTTGCTAACAAATGCAACCAAAAAAACATTCCTATTCGAGTAGGTGTAAATTCAGGCTCAGTTGAAAAAAGCATTTTGCAAAAATACGGCTTTGTTACTGCTGACGCTTTGGTTGAAAGTGCGCTTTATCACACCGCTTTGCTTGAAAAGTTTGATTTTGACAACATTGTTATTTCAATGAAAGCCTCAAATGTTAAACTTATGTATGACGCTTATAAAGCGGCGGCGCAAAAAGTAAAATATCCGTTGCATTTAGGTGTTACCGAAGCCGGCACAAAATATAAAGGCGTAATAAAATCTGCCGCAGGTATCGGTGGTTTGCTTCTTTGCGGCATAGGCGATACGATAAGGGTTTCGCTTACCGACAACCCGATAGAAGAAATTAAAGCCGCAAATGATATTTTAAAAGCGGTAGGGCTTAAAAAAGGCGGCGTTAATATTGTTTCGTGTCCGACTTGCGGGCGAACAAAGATTGATTTAATCTCGCTTGCAAACAAAACCGAAAAAGCGCTTGAAAATGTTAATAAAGATATAACCGTTGCGGTTATGGGCTGTGTTGTAAACGGTCCGGGCGAAGCGAAAGAGGCTGATATTGGCATTGCCGGCGGTGATAACTGCGGTGTTATTTTTAAAAAAGGCGAAATACTAAAAAAAGTGCCTGAAAAAGATTTATTTAATGAATTAATTAAAGAAATTGAAGGAATGTAAAACCTTATGAACAAACAACTGACCGAAGTTTTTGCAAATGTTCTTGACAGCAAAACAAAAGAAAACTACGGCGATATTATTCTTACTTATTGCGGAATTAACCGCGAAAGCAGATATTTAAAATGTCAAGGCGAGTGTGAAAGATACATTACGGTAAACGAGAAAAACGCAATATCGGAACAAATTAAAAAAGGTATGGGGCTAAATGCTATACACCTTGATTTTTGCTATAAAAATTTAGAGTTAAAACCTGAATTTTTCCCCGATATTTTTTGTGATATAAAGAAAAAATATTCCTCGCTTAACGGCTTTTTTAACGATGCCGAATTTGATTTTGACGGCAAGACTTTAAAAGTTGAATTAAAACACGGCGGTTTTGAAATTTTACAAAATTTAGGTACAAAAAAGAAAATTAAAGATTACATTAGCGACCATTTTAATGTTTTTGTTGATGTTGAGTTTTCAGGCATGCTTGAAATTGATTATGAGGACAACGAGCAAACAGCAAAACAAGCCGCTGACTTTATGAAAGAACAAAAGCAAAAACAAAGAGAAATAGAAGCCGAAAGAAAACAAAGCATTTTTGAAGATGTTACATCAATAAAATTTTACCCCGAAACCAAAAAACTAATCTACGGTAAATTTATGAACGGCGCCGCCCCTACCCCTATTCGCAATTTGAATTGGGAGGTAGAAAGCGCTACTGTTTGCGGTGATGTTTTTAAATTTGAAGAGCGAGATACAAAAAGAGGCAACAAATTTAGAGTTTCTTTTTGCATTACCGATTACACAGGCTCTTACATTGTAAAAATGCCTTATGCTCTTACACAAGAAGAAAAAGACAATTTAGCACAAGTAAGTGGCAAAACCGCTTATGTTTCGGGAAAAATTGAATATGATGATTTTGAAAGAGAAAAGGTTTTATACCCAAACTGCGTTTGTATAGTAGACCGCTATCACCGAAAAGATGAGGCAAAGGAAAAAAGAGTTGAACTTCATCTTCATACAAATATGTCGACTATGGACGGTATGACCCCAGCGGAAGACTTAATTAACACCGCTTATAAATGGGGGCACAAAGCTATTGCTATTACCGACCACGGCGTTGTGCAGTCGTTCCCTGCCGCTATGAATGCGGTTGAAAAAATACGCAAAAACGACCCTGATTTTAAGATTATTTACGGTGTTGAGGCTTATTTTGTAAACGATTTTATTAGTGCGGTTAAAGGCGATAAAAACGAAAATTTAAAAGGCGAATTTATTGTTTTTGATGTTGAGACCACAGGACTTAGCCCCTCTACCGACCGCCTTACTGAAATTGGTGCGGTAAGACTTAAAAACGGTGAAATTGTTGAAGAATTTGATACTTTTGTAAACCCGAAAATGCCTATTCCGCAAAAAATTACCGAACTTACGGGCATTAACGATGAAATGGTAAAAGATGCGCCCGATGAAAAAACGGCGCTTGAAATGTTTATGAACTTCTGCGGTGAGAATATTTTAGTCGCTCACAACGCTGACTTTGATATGTCGTTTATAAATGCGGCAACACAAAGAAGCAATATTAAATATATTCCTACATATATTGATACCGTTCCTATGGCACGCTCGCTTTTGCCTAACATTAAAAATCACAAACTTGATACTGTTGCAAAAGCGTTAAAACTCCCCGATTTTAACCACCACAGAGCGTGTGACGATGCAAGAGTTTTAGGGCTTATTTTTGCTGAATTTGCTTTTAGACTTGAAGATAAAGAATGTGTTGATACAAACGGAATTAACGCTGCTCTTGCAGGCGGAAACTGGAAAAATTTAAAGCGTTATCATATGATAATTCTTGCAAAAAACACTACGGGGCTTAAAAATCTTTACAAAATAATATCGCACTCGCACTTAAACACTTTTTATAAAGGTCGAGGCGGTTCTTTCCCCTGCGTTTTAAAATCATATTTAAACGAACACAGAGAGGGGCTTATAATAGGTTCTGCTTGCGAAGCAGGCGAACTTTACAGAGCTGTTTTACAGAAAAAGCAATGGGGCGATTTGCTTGAAATTGCCTCTTATTACGATTACCTTGAAGTTCAACCGAACGGCAACAACGATTTTATGGTTAAAAACGGCACCGTAAACAGCGAAGTTGATTTAAACGAAAACAACAAAACTATTATTAGAATCGGTGAAAAGCTTAAAAAGCCGGTTGTTGCTACAGGCGATGTTCACTTTTTAAACCCCGAAGATTCAAAATTCAGGGCAATTCTAATGGCTGGTAAAGGTTTTTCAGATGCTGACGACCAAGCGACACTTTATTTTAAAACCACCGATGAAATGCTTGAAGATTTCGCATTTTTAGGTGACTCAGTCGCTAAAAAAATTGTTATTGAAAATCCTAACAAAATCGCTGATATGATTGAGGTTATTCGCCCTGTTCCCGAAGGCAATTTTCCGCCTACAATTGAGGGCTCTGACGAAATTCTTATTGATATTTGCAACAAACGAGCAAAAGAAATGTATGGCGACCCTTTGCCCGAAATTGTTAAAAAAAGGCTTGATAAAGAACTTAATTCGATTATTAAAAACGGATTTTCAATTATGTATGTTGCGGCGCAAAAATCGGTTTACGATTCAAACGACCACGGCTATTTGGTAGGCTCTCGTGGCTCGGTAGGCTCATCGTTTGTCGCTACCGCCGCAGGTATTTCTGAAGTTAATCCGCTTGCACCGCACTATGTTTGCCCAAAATGCAAATATTCCGAATTTATTACAGACGGCTCTTACGGCTCGGGATTTGACCTGCCCGAAAAGAAATGCCCTAATTGCGGTGAAGAGTTAAACCGTGACGGCCACGATATTCCATTTGAAACATTTTTAGGTTTTAAAGGCGATAAAGTACCTGATATTGACCTTAACTTTTCTGGCGAATATCAGGCGCAGTCGCACAAATTTGTTGAACGCCTTTTCGGCGAAAAAAATGTGTTTAAAGCAGGCACAATCGGCACAGTTGCCGACAAAACCGCTTTTGGTTTTGTTAAAAAATATGCCGATGAGCGAGCACTTAATCTCTCAAAAGCAGAGATTGACAGGCTTACTATCGGCTGTACGGGAATCAAGCGTACAACCGGTCAGCACCCTGCCGGTATGGTTGTTGTTCCTGCCGATAAAGATATTTACGATTTTTGCCCTGTTCAGCACCCTGCTGACGATATGAATTCGGGCATTGTTACAACTCATTTTGATTTTCATTCTATTCACGATACTATTTTAAAACTCGATATGCTCGGTCATGATGTGCCAACCATTTATCACTATCTTGAAGTGAACACAGGCATACCTGTTATGAATGTGCCTATGAGTGATGAAAAGGTTATGAGTTTATTCACTTCTACAAAAGCGCTCGGCGTAACGCCCGAACAAATTGGCTCGCTGACGGGTACTTTTACCCTACCCGAACTCGGCACGCCTTTTGTTAGAGGAATGTTGGTTGAAACACAACCAAAAACTTTCTCTGACCTTTTGCAAATTTCGGGTCTTTCTCATGGTACTGATGTATGGCTTGGAAATGCGCAAGAACTTATTAAAAACGGCACTTGCACCATTTCAGAAGTTATTGGTACTCGTGATAACATTATGGTTTATTTAATTCATAAAGGAATGGACGAGGGCAGAGCGTTTAAAATTACCGAAACGGTAAGAAAAGGTCTTATTTCAAAAGGCAAAATTTCGCCTGAAGACTGGGAAGCAATGAAAGATGATATGCGCGCTTGCAATGTTCCCGAATGGTATATTTCATCTTGCGAAAAGATTAAATATATGTTCCCGAAAGCGCACGCTGCCGCTTATATGATTTCGGCGCTAAGGCTCGCTTGGTATAAAGTTTATAAACCGGTTGAATATTACGCTTCTTATTTCACCGTTCGCGGTGAAGATATGGACGCCGAAATAATTTTAAAGGGAATTGACGGCGTTAAAGCAAAAATTGCCGAAATAGAGGGCAAAGGCAAAGAGGCTACCCCGAAAGAAACGGGTATGATTTCAACTTTGCAGGTTTTGGTTGAAATTTTCTGCCGCGGTATTGAGTTTTTGCCGGTTGATTTTTACAAATCGAAAGCCAAAACTTATGTTATTGAAGACGGTAAAATAAGGCTTCCTTTCGCCTCAATCAACGGAGTTGGCGAAAACGCCGCCATAGCATTGGAAGAAGCAGCGGCAAAAGGCGGATTTCTCTCGCAAGAGGAAATTCAGGAAGAGGCTGGTATCACAAAAACTGTTTTGCAGGCACTTGTTGATATGGGCACGCTCGACTTTTTACCAAAATCAAACCAAATGAGTTTCTTTTAAAAATTTAGGAGATTTTCAATGAAAAATGATATTAGCAAATACCCTGATTTAGTAAAATATCGTCGAAAAGGAATAATTATTCCGATTGTTTTTACAGCAATATATGAATTATTATTTGTGGCTTTGATTGTTGCTCTGTTTATATGCAATATGTTTATGTATAATACGGTTTTTTATTTGATTTTAGCAGTTGTGGCAATAATTCCGCTATTTGTTTTTAAACCTGTTAATTTTCTTTTTGACAAAACTTTTAGTGGCAAGGTCATATCTGTAAATTACAACGAATCTCTTAATAAAAGTTCTCAAATACCTGTAAGTTATGTTACGGGAATTGGCGATATTCAAGACCATCGTGATAACGAACATATGGATTGTTGGCAAACCATTTCAATTGAAACCGAGGACGGCATAAAAGTTGAATATGATGCAAAGCCAAAAATCGAAAAAACTCATCAAGATGAAGGAATCCCTATGGCATCATTTGGTGTAAAAAAATATGTTGTTTCATCGTTAATTGATTATTACAAAATAGGCGATGAGGTTGAGCATTACAGCGGATTTGCTTTTAACAAAAAACTGAATTTAAAACCTAATGATAAGAATATTTGCATAGTTTGCGGTACGCTTAACAGTCAGAAAGAAAATACTTGCAAAAACTGCGGTCATTCAATTGTAAAATAACTGATAGGTAAAATAAAATGGCTAAAATATGGTTTGATATACTTAAAAAATCATTAGATGATATTGATAAAATAGACCTTGTTGATTTTATAATCGGCAATACTATAACCGATTTAACTAAGGTTGAAAATAAAGGTGAAAATATCGCTGATATAGCCATTGTTCTCGGAAACTCTGAACTGCAAACCACCAAAGCAAGAGCGATTAAAACCTTTGAATTGTATAAAGCGGGAATTGTTAAAAAAATAGTTTTTTCAGGTGGCATTCACTCACAAAGAGATGTGAACTGCTTTTTCCACCCTAATTCATTAGAAGAATTTTTTGACAATAAGCCGATAAATCAAAATTGGTCGGACCTTACAGAAGCTGATTGGGGCGCAGAAACTTTTGTGCCAAATGTATTTGATGAGAATTATCAAAAACACTCATCTTTATTAACCGAAAAGTTTTTAAAAAGCATAGGTGTAAAACCTGAAGATATTTTAACTGAAACTTTGTCAAAAACCACGCCACAAAACGCTTTGTTTTGCAAAAATGTTTTTGAAAATGAGGAAATAGAAACAGGTTTGAAAATAAAATCAGCAATAATTGTAACCTCCTGCACACACGGCAGTAGGGCGATTAAGTATTTTCAAAAAGTTTTTGGCGATAAAGTGCGCTTTAAATGGTGCACTTCTACTTTGGATTTAGAAAAATATGAAAGTCTAAATTCTATTCTTAACTCCCCTGTTTTTGATGAAATTGCTTTTAGAAAAGAGTTAAAGAAAATTTGTTGCGAAAACCCAATTTTAACCCAAATAATTAAAGATGAGGTAACTTATTATAAAGAAGCTTTTTATTTAGGTGAAATTGATGCACCTTGATATTGTAAAAATAAAAACTGTCGTACATTATGTACGACAGTTTTTTATATGTTCTAATTTAATTTTTTCTGCTTATTTGGAAATTGCGAAATTATTATCGCTATAAACATTATTATACAACCGATTGTTTCTCTGACACTTGGAATAGTGCCTAAAACCACAACCCCCGTTAATATGCCGAAAACCGCTTCTAAACTCATAATAAGCGATGCGATTGTGGGGTTTGCGTTTTGCTGGCCTAAAATTTGGCAAGTATAAGCCACGCCACAGGAAAAAACGCCTGCATATAAAATCGGTCCCCAGCACGATAAAATCACCGAAATATCAGGTTTATCAAACAAAATTGCCGGTATTGCCGCTTCAATTCCGCAAACTAAAAACTGCAAAACCGAAAGTTTTATACCGTCAACTTTCGGCCCGAAATAGTCGATTACAAGAATGTGAACCGAAAAAAACAAGGCGCAAACCATTCCCAAAAAGTCGCCCTTTGAAACCGAAAAATCATCGGCGCTGACGCTGATAAAATATAGCCCGACAACGCCCAACAGCGCAGCGATTATTACTTTTAGTTTAATTTTATTGCCAAAGAAAAAGTAAATTATCGGCACAATTAGAATGTAAGTTGCGGTAATAAAAGCGATTTTGCCCGAATTTGTGCCTTTGTCGGCAATTGCGACTTGTTGGAAACAAGCGGCAATGCAAAGCACGCTTCCGCAAATTAAACCGCCTAAAAAAAGCAATTTTTTATCTTTTTTAGTCGCTTTTTTGTAAGTGCCGTTTTTCTTTGAAAAATAGGTCATTACAAAAATTAAAGGTAACAAAACGACTGTGCCGACAAACATTCTTACAGACTGGTAAGTGTAAGCGCCGATATGGTATGTTTTTGCGGCAATTTCTTGCGCAACAAAGGTGCTGCCCCAAAAAAATGCGGCAGTCAACAAAAACAAATTACCCTTTAATTTTCTTGACATAGTTTTTCTCCGTTTTACAAAATTTAAGCAGAAGTTTCCTTCTGCTTAAAAGTTATTTTTCTTCGTGATATTCCTTTTCGGTATTAACATTCCAAATGTTCGACTTATCTTTTTTACCGCTTAAAATGTTATCAACCGTTTCAAAAGCGGTAACCATTGAGTGATCCATATTGTTATAGCGGTGCTGGCCGTTTCTGCCGATACAGTAAAGATTATCAAAACCGCTCAAATAATCAACAATATATTCCATATATTTATAGCCGTCAAAATAAGCAGGGTATGCTTTTTTAACCTTTTCTCTATGAGCGTCAATAACATCGTTTTCATCAATAATGCCCATTTTAACAAGTTCATCAATTGCAAATTTAATGCACTCGCCGTCTTGCATATTCCAAAAATCATCGCCCTCTTTGCAGAAATATTCAAGCCCAATCCACACGCTGTTTTCAGGGTTTTGAGCCATATAAGGCGACCAGTTGTTGAAAATTTGAATTCTTCCCAATTTTACATTGGTATCTTGAACATAAATCCAACAATCAGGAATAATATTTGATAAAGTTTTATAATCTGTTTTGTTTTCAAGTTTAAGTTTGTTAACAAGCAAACCTACTGTTACAAAATCTCTGTAAGGCAGGGTTTTTGCAGCATTTTTAACTTCGCTCGGTAAGTTTTCATCTTCAATTCCTGCAATTAAATCTTGAACCGGCATTGAAGAAATAAAAATATCAGCGTCAATTTTCATTGTTTTACCCATTGATGAGAAAACAACCGATTTTACATTGCCTTTATCGTCAAGCAATAATTTTTCGACTTGACTGCCCTTTAAAATTTTACCGCCTTTTTGGGTAAAAATATTTGCGACAGTTTCCCAAAACTGACCGGGGCCGAATTTAGGATAATGAAAACTTTCAATAAGCGAAGTTTCAACATTTTCATTGTTTTCAGATGAGAAAAGTTTTGAAAAAGCGTTTTTAATTACGCCTGTAATTGAAAGACCTTTTACTCTTTGCGAGCCCCAATCTGCCGAAATATCTCTCGGGTGTCTGCCCCAAAGTTTTTCGGTATACCCTTCAAAAAACATTGAATAAAGCACTTTGCCGAAACGATTGATATAAAAGTTTTCAAGCGATGTTTCGGGCAATTTTTTAACACAAGATTTCAAATAAGAACAACCTGCTTTAACAGTTGTAACAAAGCCCATTCCCTTAAGTGTATTAAGCGAAAGCGAAACGGGGTAATCAAAAAATGTGTTTTTATAATAAATTCGTGAAATTCGGTCACGAACAAGCATTACACGGTCAACTTGTTCAGGGTCGGGACCGCCTTTTGAAAACTTTTTCTCTCTGCCGAGTTTTAAGTCGTCATAAGAGGGTTTGCCTTGAAGAGGCATAATTTTTTCCCAAAACTCAATTACTTTTTCATCTTTTGAGAAAAAGCGGTGACCGCCTATATCCATTCTGTTGCCGTTGTAATAAACGGTTTTTGAAATTCCGCCGATTTCTTGCGAAGCCTCCAAAATTACAACATTATAATCTTTTGATTTTTCTAATAACTCATAACCTGCGCTAAGTCCTGCGGGGCCTGCGCCGATAATGATTACATTTTTCATTCCTTAATAATCCTCATTTCAAATTATTTATAATTATTATACTGTAAAACAGCAAAATAGTCAACAATTAAACGCCTTTTAATTCGTAAAATGAGGGAATAAACGACTCTTTCGCTGTATCGCCCTCTTGAATATAAGCGTTGCTTATTCCGATTAAATTTGCGTAATCTACAATATTTTGATACTCTTTTTCAGTAAGTTTTCGGTTAATTTCAGGGTAGTTTTCAATATTTATCGGCGTAAACTGATTCATTATACTTATAATTATGTCGTTTTTGTAAGTTTTATAAAGATAATCTAAAATATCTTTGCTTTCATCTAAAAAGTTAGGCAAGCACAAATGACGCACAATTACACCGCTTTTTAAAAGTCCATTTTCAAAATATTTCGGGGCGCCGACATTATTCACCATCGCTTTAAGCGCTTTTTTAGCGACAGCGGTATAATCGCTGACTTTGGAATATTTTTTCGCCGTTTCATTGTTAAAATATTTAAAATCGGTCAAATAAATATCAACAAGCCCTTTTAATTCTTTAATTACATTTTCATCGCAATAACCGCTTGTGTTGTAAACAATCGGCAAGTCAAGCCCGTTTTCTTTTGCACTTCTTAAAACGGGAATAGTTTTCTTTACAAAATGGTCGGGCGTTACAAGGTTTATGTTATTTGCGCCCTGCTCTTTTAACTCAAAAAAGATTTTTTCAAGGCGCTCTTCGCTTATTTCTTTGCCAAAACCGCTTGAGATAATTTTGTTTTGGCAATAAACGCATTTTAAATTGCAACCCGAAAAAAACACCGTTCCCGAACCGCTTTTGCCTGAAATACAAGGCTCTTCATAAAAATGAAGAGCCGCTCTTGAAATTTTAATTTTTTCGTTTACACCGCAAAAGCCCTGTGTTTTTTCACGGTCAACATTACACTTTCTCGGACAAATATTGCAAATCATTTTACAGTTTCCTTTTTATAAAGCGCTTTTAAAATAATCGGCGTTGCGAAACTTGAAAGAATTATCATTATTAGAATAAACGGCATAATATCAGATTTTATTATGCCTGCATCAACGCCTTTTTGAGCGCAAACTAATGCTACTTCCGCCCTTGCCATCATTCCGACACCGACTTTAAGCGAATCTCTTGCACCGAATTTGCAAATAAGCGAAGTACCTGCGCAACCTATTATTTTGCCTAAAATACCTGCTAAAATGAACAATGTGCCGAACAAAATTATATTTGAATTTATTCCGCTAAATTTTGTTGTAATGCCGATATTTGCAAAGAAAACCGGCGAAAAAATCATATAAGTCATAATATCGGAACGGCGGTCAACATAGTGAGTTTCTTTGCTACCCGATAAAACAAGTCCTGCGACAAATGCGCCTGTTATATCGGCAACACCGAAAAAGCGTTCCGAAGCGTAGGAGAAAAAGAAACAAACCGCCAGCGAATAAATTGGTATTAAACGGTGATGCGGAAAAGTGTTTGAAAGCCAAATAAAAATCTTTTTAATAATAAAGCCGAAAATAACGGCACAAACGAAAAACGCAAGCGTTAAAAAGATAACTTTAACAAAATCAGCGTTACCGCTTTTGTTTGAATTAAGCGACACTGCAACCGACAAAACCACAACGCCGATAATATCGTCTAAAATTGCGGCGGTTATAATGGTATTGCCGACTTTGCTGTTGAGTTTACCGAGTTCTTTTAGCGTTGCCACAGTAACCGAAACGCTGGTTGCGGTTAAAATTACACCGTAGAACAAATCGGTCAAAAAATTGCCCGACATTGAAAAACTTAAGGCTACCAAAAGGCCTAACCCCATTGGCACAATTACGCCTGCAAGTGTTATAAACACAGCCGGTTTGCCGACTTCTTTAATGCTTTCTAAATCGGTGCAAAGTCCTGCCGAAAACATAATTAAAATTACGCCGATTTTTGCTAAAAAGCCCAACCCCTCCATAGCCGGAGCGGTTATTATTTGCTGGTTTGGAATATATTGAACAAAGCCAATTAAAACACCGGCTAAAAGCATTCCTACAACATTTGGAAGCCCGAATTTTGCGCCCAATTTTGATAAAAATTTTGACAGCAATAAAATTATCGCCAACGGCAAAAGCACTGCATCATAATTCAATTTAAACTATCTCCTTTTTTATGTAACTTAAAAGTTCTTGTTTTTCGTTTTTAACTTTTTCATCAATAACTCCGGCAAGAAGTTTTTTTAAAACAATTCCTATTTTTTCGCCGCAAAAGCCTAAATTAATTAAATCATTTCCGTTTATTTTTAAATCTTTAATTTTAAAACATTGCTCTTCTTTTTCTATTTTTTCAAGAATTTGCAATAAAGAATTATAATATTCCTCTTTATTTTGATATTCTTTTGCGTGAGCGAGCGAGTCTGCCCTTTTTATTTTAATTAAATGTTTAAAAAATTCGGGCGAAGTTTTGCTTAAAAACCTTTTGACTGATTTTTCGCTTGTTGCTATTTGGCGGTCGTGATATAAAACTAAATCTACAACTGTTTCAATAGTTTTGTTATCTGCTTTAAGTCGCTTTAAAACCGCTCTTGTCGTTTCGGCAGAGGGTTTTGGGTGGCCGTAAAAATGCCCTACCCCGTTTTCATCTGTAAAAAACACGCTCGGCTTTTCAATATCGTGAAAAAAGCAGGCAAGACGCAAAATTTCATCACTCTCGCAAGCGCTAACAGTTTTTACAATATGGGTGTAAACATCATATTGATGATATTTTGTTTTTTGGTCAAAGTCAAAACAAGGGCGAATTTCGGGAATAAACACCGCAAAAACTTCTTTAAAATCAATAAGAATTTTTTCGGCGTTTTCACCTTGTAGCAGTTGTTTAAACTCTAAAAAAATTCGCTCTGCTGAAATGTTTTTAAGCAAATCTTTGTTTTTTATTATGCTTTTTGCGGTGTTTTTTTCAATTTCAAAGCCTAAACAAGAAGCGAACCGCAAAGCGCGCAAAATGCGAAGCGAATCTTCTAAAAACCTTTTATCAGGCTCGCCAACGCATTTTATAATCTTATTTTTAATATCATTTTCACCGCAAAAAAGGTCAATTAAACCGCTTTTTTTATTGTAAGCCAACGCATTAACAGTAAAATCTCTTCGAGATAAATCTTCTTCAATATTTCTCGTAAATTCAACAAATTGCGGTCGGCGGTTATCACAATAATCGCCGTCAATACGATAAGTCGTAACCTCAACCGCATTGTTATCAACAATTACGGTTAAAGTGCCGTGTTTTTCGCCTGTTGAAACGACTTTTAAGTCGCAAAATGCCTTTTTCATCTCGCTTGGCGTAGCATTTGTTGCAATATCATAATCGTGCGGTGTTTTGCCCATTAGGCTGTCACGAACACAACCGCCCACCAAATAAGCTTCAAACCCTTGGGCGTTCAAACACTCTATTATTTTTTCGCAAAATTCGGGTATAAAAATATCTTTCATAAACTAATTCTGCTTTCTAACAATTTTATATTCGTCACCATCACGAAAATAAGGGCATTTTTTGTTTTGCGATATTCTGTAAACCTCGTCTTCATCTAAAAGAGCGGTACAAAAATATTCTTGTGCCTCGTCGTCAAAATCATAATAAGCGCAGTTTTCGCAATCCATCAGTTTACACCTTTCATTGTGAGTGAAATTCGTTTTTTAGCAATATCAACCGACAATATTTTAACATTAACAATATCGCCGACTTTTAAAACTTCGCTTGGGTGTTTAATATATTTATCGCTTATTTGCGAAATGTGAACAAGTCCGTCTTGATGAACGCCGATATCAACAAAAGCGCCGAAATCGATAATATTTCTAACGGTTCCTTTAAGTTCCATTCCCTCTTTTAAACTTTCCATTGAAATAACATCGGTTCTAAATGTAGGTTTTGGCAAGTCGTCACGAGGGTCACGGCCCGGTTTTGAAAGGTAAGACGCAATATCTTTCAAAGTCGGCAAGCCGATACCGAGTTTTTCAGCAATTTGTGTTTCGCCAAGCGATTTAATTTTTTCAGCCAAATCAACAATTTTGCCTTGTTTTACATCATCTTTAGTGTAACCGCAAAGGCTTAATAATTCGCCTGCGGCCTTGTAACTTTCGGGGTGAACAGCGGTGTTATCAAGCGCTTCTTTGCCGTCAACACGCAAAAATCCTGCGCATTGTTCAAACGCTTTCGGTCCTAATTTTGGCACTTTTTTAAGCGCGGTTCTCGAAGTGTAAACGCCGTTTTCCTCACGATATAAAACAATGTTGTTTGCAACGGTAGCGTTAATACCCGCAATTCTTGAAAGGAGCGGTGCAGATGCGGTGTTAAGGTCAACACCTACCTCGTTTACACAACTTTCAACAACGCCGTCGAGCGCATCAGAAAGTTGTGCTTGTGGCATATCGTGCTGATATTGACCTACGCCGATTGCCTTAGGGTCAATTTTAACAAGCTCAGCCAACGGGTCTTGAAGTCGCCTTGCGATTGACACCGCCGAGCGCAAAGAAACATCATAATCAGGAAATTCTTTTGCTGCAAGCGGTGAGGCAGAATAAACCGAAGCGCCTGCTTCTGATACGACCATATAAGAAACATTGCTGTCAATTTCTTTAATAACATTAGCGGCAAATTCCTCTGTTTCGTGAGAGGCGGTGCCGTTGCCGATTGCAAAGCAATCGACATTATATTTTTTAACAAAATCTTTAATTATTTTTTTAGCCTCTTCTAATTTTTGGTGAGGGGGTACAGGGTAAATTACGCCTGTATCTAAAACCTTGCCCGTGCCGTCAACAACCGCAACTTTACAACCTGTTCTATAACCTGGGTCAAGTCCTATTGTAACTTTATTTTTAACAGGCGGTTGCATTAAAAGTTGACGAAGGTTAAGCGAAAAAACTTTAATTGCAGAAGCAGAAGCTTTTTCGGTTAAATCGTTTCTTAATTCTCGTGAAATTGCGGGGAAAATCAATCTTGTATAAGCGTCTTGTGCGGCTTGCAAAACAAGTTCACCACAAAAACTGTCGTTATTTATATGATTAAGTTTTACAATATCAAGTGCATTTTCCTCATCAAATTCAATATTAACCTTTAAAAATCTCTCTTTTTCGCCACGGTTTATAGCCAAAACTCTGTGACCCGGAATTTTTCTTACATTTTCTGAAAAGTCGCCGTATATTTCATAAACCCCTAAATCCTCTTTAGCGGCTTTTGAGCAAATTATCGCATTGTAAGAGAATACCGCACGAAGTTTTTTTCTTATATCAGCGTCATCGGAAATATTTTCGGCAATAATATCTTTTGCGCCCTGCAAGGCTTCATCTACATTTTCAACGCCTTTTTCTTCTGATATAAACTCTTTCGCTTTTTCGGTTACGGCAGATAAGTCACAATCTCCCGAATAAATAAACTCGGCGAGCGGTTCAAGCCCTTTTTCTTTAGCAACCGAAGCCCTTGTTTTTCTTTTCGGGCGGTAAGGGCGGTAAATATCTTCAAGTTCGGTTAGTGTTTCGGCGTTCAAAATCGACTCTTTTAATTCATCGGTCATTTTGCCCTGCTCTTCAATGGTAGAAATTATTTTTTCTCTTTGCTCGTCCATATTGCGAAGATAAGTCAATCGCTCGTTAAGTTTTCGCAAAGTTTGGTCGTCAAGCGCACCTGTCATTTCTTTACGATAACGGGCAATAAAAGGAATTGTGTTGCCGTCATCAATAAGTTTAACGGTGTTTTCAACCTGAAAACCTTTTAAATTAAATTCATCTTGTAAAACTTTTAAAATATCCATATTTCTCTCCATTATAAGTTATAATTATATTTTATTACTTTATATATAAAAAGTCAAATATTTTCGGTTTTATTAATTAAAAAAACGCCTGTTTTTTCAGGCGTTTTAATATTCGATTTTTAAATTTGCTTTTCCGCTTGAAACAAATTTGTTATATTCGCTTTCAAGCCAATTTATCATTTCTTCTCTACCTTGTTCGCTTCCCTCAAACTGCTTGTTTTCATAATCGGTTACAGATTCATCAAGTTGGGTAATGCTGTCGTAACACTCTGCTATCAAAAAATTGCCTTCATCTTTACGATAATAATTTATTCTAAACAAAAACGCATTGTTTTGAATATTTGTTGCGCCGAGCGAACCTGTAAACTGATTTCCGATTTTTGCCCAAGGGTTTGACTCAAACCAATTAAGCGGGGGAATTTTAATAACACTATCCATAAAAACTACCTTATATAAACACAAACAGAGCGACAAATCAAGTCACTCTGTCAAAAGAAAGCAAAAATTAGTCGTCAAATGGGTCATCAACATATGGGTCGTTAGACTCAGTCATGATATCTTCGGTACCGAATTTGATAACCATAATTTCTGGCTCTAAATATTCCCTTTTTTCTCTCTCTTTATACATAATTTTTCACCTCAAACCAATACAAAACGATATATTTCTCACTTTGTAATATTAGTATATAACACAAAAGTTAAAATGTCAAGTATTTTTTATTAATTTATTTCTCTATTATGCTAAAATTTACATTTTTATTTAATACTTGACAAAAAATAGTATATCAATTATAATATATTATACAAAATATACGAAAGAAGGTTAAAAATATGTTTTGTCCAAAATGCGGAAGTCAAAATGATGACAACGCGGCTTTTTGCAAAAGTTGCGGAAATGCTTTGACTAAACAACAAGCAAATGAGGCTCAACCTCAACAGCCTGTTCAAGCCCCTAAAGCACCGGCTAAGTCTGATAACTCAAAAATTTACAAAATACTTGCTTATATCGGTATTTTATGGCTTGTCGGAATGCTTGTAAACCCTGAAAAGAACGACCCTAAAGTAAGATTTCATGTAGGTCAGGGTATCATTCTTACTATAACAAGTGTTGCTTTAAATATTGTAGGCGCAATTTTATCTGCAATTTTCAAAGCAATTTTCGGTGTACATTATTTTGGTTATTACATTGGTATGTCAACAGCCGGTACGCTTTTGAACGCAATTGTATGGCTCGCAATAAGCGCTGCTTTAATTGTTCTTATGGTTCTTGGTATTGTAAACGCTGTAAAAGGCGTTGAAAAACAGTTGCCGGTAATAGGCAAATTTGCTTTTTATAAATAATTTTTGGAGGAATATTTTATTATGTTTTGTACTAAATGCGGAAAACCTAATGACGACAGCGCACGTTTTTGCGAAAGCTGTGGAAATCCATTAGTTGAATCTACTGCTCAACCTGAACAACCTGCTGAGCCTACTGTTGAAGTTCAACAACCTGCTCAACAACCTGTTCAACCCCCTGTACAACAGCCAGTACAACAACCTGCTGAAGCTACAGTACCCGGCAAAGGAATGGGCATTGCAGGAATGGTTTTAGGTATTATTTCAGTTGTTTTCTTCTGCTTGTTTTACATATCGCTTCCTTGCGGTATTATAGGTTTGATTTTAAGCATAATCAGCAACAACAAAGCAAAACAAGCTAATGCTAAAAACGGTATGGCAGTTGCAGGAATTATTTGTTCGGCAATCGGTTTAGCTTTTTGCGTTGTATTCTATGTTTTAGTAATCGCCGGAATTGCAAGTGGCATAGGCTCTTACGGTTCTAACAGTTTTAACAGCGGAAGCAATTTCGACTTTAATTTTTAAAATGAAAAGCAACTGTTTTTATAACAGTTGCTTTTTTATAAAACACTTATGAAAACACTATTTAAAAAGCCAAAATTTATTGTATTATTTTTCGATTTATTATTAGTTATTTTTGCTTTTTGCGGTAAATTTATTGCTGAATTAATGATAAAAAATATTCCTAACTGCCATTTTAGACGCTATGGAATTCTTTGTCCAAGTTGTGGCGGAACAAGGGCGGTTTATGCCACTTTTAACGGTAAATTTTCAGAAGCTTTTAATTATAATCAATTTTTCTTTTTGCTTGCGTTTTATGTTGTAGCTCTTATTGTTTTTGCGAATTTGGCTTATGTTTTTGAAATAAAAGGCGCACAAACAGTTTTTAAAAAATTTTCTGATTATAAAGTTATAATTTTGTTGGCTGTTTTGTGGTTTGTTTTTGGCGTTTTAAGAAATATTTTTTAATATTCTTCTTCAATTACCGCCACCATTACCGTTATATCGTCAGAATGTTTATTTTCACGGCGCATTTTTGCAAGCGTTGCCAATTTATCGGCAATTCCCTGCGCTGTTGATTTTCGGCAGTTTAAAATTTCATTTTCAATCCAAGGGTCATCTTCTTGAAAAACTCCGTCTGAGCACATTACAAGAATATCGCCCTTTTGCAAAATGGTACTGCTTTTATCAAACTTAATATTTTCTAAAATTCCCGTAGGATAGGCGTTGCACGAAGCGACACCTATCTTTTTTCCTTTTAAAACATAAGTTTCGGCGGCTCCTGCCTTATAAAAATCAACCTGACCGGAATATAAATCTACCGTTGCGATATCAAGCGTTGCGGTGCTTTCATCGCCCGATTTAAAAATCATAGCCGAATTAACCAACTTTAACGCACATTCAAAACCGAACCCTGCCTTAATAAGTTTTTCCATTAAATTTGCGGCAAAAGAAGAATCAATCGCCGCCGATGTTCCCGAGCCCATTCCGTCTGACAAAATCATAATAAATTTACCCTTGCCGTCCGAAAACGAAGTGTAAGTATCGCCCGAAAGTTTTTGCCCTTTGCAGTTTATCTGACAAACGCCCAAATTCACCCGAAAGTTTTTCTTTTCGGCAAGGTTAATCATTGTAATATCGGTGCCGTTGGTAATGCAAGGCGTATCAAACCGAACGGCACAAAGTTGCGAAAGTCTGTTTACAAGTTCTAACTTCGGCACGCTGTTTTTTTGTCGTTTTGCGATAATCTCAACGCTTAAATTTCTTTCGTTGTCAAATTTACAGGAAACATCGGTTGAGGCGATACCGAGCGAGCGCAACAAAGTGTCTACTCTTGAGGCGGTTTCGGTGTCGAACCGCTGTGTTTCGTTAAACTCTGCCGCCAAATCGTAAAGCATATCTGAAAGCCCGTCCATTTGGCTTGAAATAACATTTCTAATTTGCGTTACCCTTTCGTTTTCGCAAACTGCGTTGTTAAACTGTTTATATTTTTTGCAAAGCGTTTTTGTTACCTCGTTCGGCTTTAAACAACGCTTTTTTAAATCTTGCGGAATAACATTTTCTAATAAAAATCCGTTTTTCTTAAATGTTTTTGTCATTTCTAAAAATGCACAATAAGTTTCTTTTTTTCGGTGAGCGTAACAATGAAAGTTCAAGCCACAATCAGCGCAACATTCTTTTTGCATTTGGGCGAATAAATCATAAACCGAAGGTTCGGCTCTTTTATCAAGTTTTTGCCCTATTTCATTTACATTTCGTGAAACTTCGTGCATTGCATTTGAGGCAAATTTCAGCCTTTGAACAATATTTTTGCGCATAGAGTCTATTCTCGGCAAACTCGGCGGTGGTAAAAAAATATCTAAAAACGCTTTGTCAAAACTTTTGGGAATTGCTAAAAACAGCATTGAGCCGATTGCAAATTCTGTGTAGGCGCTCAAAAGCGAACTGTTTTGATAAAAGCCGATTAAAACGCAGGTTGCACCGAGAAAAAAACCTAAAACGCAAGGAATTTTTCCCGCTCTTCCGGCAACACCTGCGAGCATTCCGCCGAAAGCATAAGCGCCGATTAAAAAGTAAAGATTATCGCTTGTAAAACTCATTGCAAAGCCCAAAGATACCGAGCAAATTGTTGCGGTATTCACCGAGCCGAAACGTGCGGAAAGAAGAATTATCATAACCGCAAACATTCTTGAGGGCGAAGAAAAAAGAATTGTGTAGTCGTTAAGCGACATTAGAATAATTGAAACCGACATAATAACCGAGCAGATTTTAACACTCGACATTTTAGAGAGCGGTTTTGAACTGTTTAACACAGGCAAGGCGCTGTTAAAAAAATAAGTAGCCGAAATTGAGAGCAGAGTTTCACCCAAAATTCTAATATAATATTGCATATTAAGTTTTATCGAAACGAACAACGCCACCGCACCAAAAACGCTACAAACAAGACAGGTAAAAGTTGAGAAAAACAGCGAATTTTTCTTTTCATAAATATTTAGCGAAATAAATTTTATTGCCGCCGCTAAAACACAAAGTCCTATGTAATATGCCGAAAAGCCCGAATTTGCGGGCGAAATTGAGCCGATTATGCAGCCGAAAAGTCCTGCAAAAATTTGATAAACCGACAATGACGAAACAAAAGCGTAGCCAAAAGGCATAAAAGAGCCGAAAACTACCGTTCTTGACAGTAAAAAGCCGAAAAGCGCACAAAGCAGTTCTAAAACTATTGTTCTTTTAATGTCGTTTGATTTTAAAACCTGAATTTTTTTAATTGCCGTTCGCATAACAAAACTCCCTAAAAAATTTTTGCAAATAAAATTATATGTTTTTTGCTTTGCAAAAATTGTCGCTTATTAGTTGGCGTTTATTAGAAGTTTTTGCCCAAATTTCAAAAATTTTGAAAAATTTAGAACTGTTTTTACGGCTTTTAATCGAATTTTGCGATGAAAAATTTATTTTTCTTTTTTATTCTTTGCCCCTTTTCAACAAAATGAGGGCATTTTTCATTTTTCAAACTTACCGCTGACGGAATTTTTAATTCGCAAATGCCGTTTAATTGAAATTTGCAGTTTAAAGAACAAGGAATAATCGACATAAAATTCACCTACAAACTATTATTAAAAATTTTTCCTTTAATATTCAAAAAAATTATTGTATTAATGTTAAAAATAAAGTCAAAATATTTTATAGATGATTTTTTTAGGAGAGTTTTAAATGAAAAAATATTCATTTCTTTTTATAATATCAGCTATTATTCTAATAACGGCGGTTTTGGCTCCCGAATTTATGTATGCTTCGTTGCCGAGCGTGAAATATTTTAAGGTAAAAAAGCAAAATACCAACTTAACCGTTGCGGTTAAAGGAAAAATTTTGCGACAAGGCGAAAAAGTTTTTGCAAATCTTTTTATTAGCGAAGATGTTTTTTCAAAAATTAAAAAGGGGCAAAATTTAACTGTGAGCGGTAGCGCTTTCGGCAACAAAACTTATAAAGGAAAAATAACGCAAATAGGCGAAGTTGAAAGCGGTGAAAATTCAATTGCTTATGTTAATGCAAGAGCAAAAATAAAAAAGAGAGATAAGAGGCTGAAATCGGGCTTTAATATTAAAGCTGATATAACTGTAAAAAAACTAAAACAAAAAATCATTATTCCCTCTTACAGCATTTTGCAAGACAGCGGTGGTGAATATATTTATAAGCTAAACAAAAATGTAGCTGAAAAAGCTTATATTAAAACAGGCGAAATGACAAACAAAGGCACCGTTGTTAAAACAAATTTAAAAGAAAACGAATATATTGTTTTAAACCCCGAAAAGTTAAAAGGTAAGAAAGAAGATGTTGTAATAAAAAATGTTTGATTTATTTAAACTCTCGTTTAAAAGCATTTTTGCAAAAAAATTTAGAACAATTCTCACAATTTTAGGCGTTTGTATCGGAGTTGCGAGCGTTATTCTTATAAATACAATCAGCGATATGGGTATAAAAAAAGTAAACGGCGAACTCGATTCTTTGGGACTTAACGGAATAACTTTTTCGGCAAAAGGTGCTAACATTACCAACGAAGACTTAAAAACTGTCACTAAACAAAAAGGTGTTAAATCGGTAGCACCAATTTTAACAAACAAAGCGGAAATTTCAAACGGATTTAAAACGCAAAACATTATTCTTTGGGGAATTGACAGCAACGCAAAGCAGGTAATTTCGGTTGATATTCTTTACGGCAAGGCGTTTAGCGAATATGATATTAGTTCAAAAAACAATATTTGTTTAATTGATAAATCGACTTCAAAAAAACTTTTCGGCAGAGAAAATTCTGTAGGTAAAAACATTTCAATTCTTATTAACGGCACTTTCAAAAATTTTAAAATTGGCGGTATTGCAAAGTCGGACAGCGGAATTTTGCAAAGCATTATGGGCACGGCGTTGCCTTGTTTTTGCTATATTCCCTACACCACAATGCAACTTGAACTTTCCACAAACACGCTTTATCAAATAGCGGCAAAAATTGATAACAATTATTCACCGAATTTTGTTGCAAAAGAAATAAAAAAAATAATCGACAATGAAAAAGGAATAAAAGACAGCGTTTCAAGCGGAAATTTGGCCACTTCACGAATGGCGCTTACAAATTTACTGAACACCGTTTCGGCGGTTTTTGCGGTAGTTGGCATAATTTCTTTATTGGTTTGCGCACTCGGAATTTTAACGGTAATGCTGGTTTCGGTTAACGAACGAACAAGAGAAATTGGCATAAAAAAGGCGGTAGGCGCATCGTTTTTTAATATTTTGGCGGAATTTTTGTTTGAGGCGTTGACTATTTGCTTAATCGGAAGTATAATCGGTAGTGTGCTGGGTGTAGCAATTATTTTTTTAGGCAACGAACTGTTAAACCTTGGCGCAATGCTTTCTTTTAAAAATATAATTATTGCGATGTCAGGCGCATTTTTAACAGGCGGAATTTTTGGAATTTACCCTGCTGTAAAAGCGGCAAAAATGAATCCTTGCGAGGCTTTAAGATATGAATAAAAATGTAATTTTCGGCGATAAGTTTTTTGCTGAAAAATTCAATAATTCAATATTAATTAGTGAAAACAAGAATTTGGGCGAAGCGGTCGCTTATCACCCTGATATGAATTTGTTTGTGTGCGATAACACGGCCTTTTTGCCGAAAAACTCGCCACTTGAAAATGTTTTTAAAACAAAAGGTTATGAGGTTATTTTTGTAAGACAGGAATTAAAAAAAGAATATCCTTATGACGTTTTATTTAACGCAAAAGCAGTTGAAAACACAGTGATTTTAAACGGAAAAACTATAGCTAAAGAAATTCTAAATTTTTTAAAAGAAAAAAATAAAACTATAATAAATGTTAATCAAGGTTATGCGGCTTGTTCGGTTTTAGCGCTTAATGAAAATGCCTTTATCACATCGGATAAAGGCATTGAAAAGGCGCTTATTTGCTACAACAAATCTGTTTTAAAAATTCGTGAAGGTTACATAAAAATCAAAGATTACGACTACGGATTTATCGGCGGTGCAAGCGGATTTTCAGGCGATACTTTATACTTTTTTGGTGATATTGCCGCTCACCCTGATTTTAGTTTAATTGATGAATTTTTAAAGCAAAACAATGTAGTTTACAAATATTTTGACACGCCTCTTTGCGATATTGGCGGTTGCATTGAAATTTAAAAGCGAAACGGAAAAAACCGTTTCGCTTTTTGCTTTATAATTTATTCTTCAAAACCGCAATTAACAGGCTCGCAAATAATAATGTTTTCATATTCTTCTTTCAAAACATCTTTGGCGTCTTTAGCGGTTTCTTTATCTTCAAACAGCCCGAAAATGCTCGGACCGCTACCTGAAAGTGAAGCGCACAATGCCCCATTTTCAACTAACTTTTGCTTAACGCTTAAAAAAGCATCATCATAAAGATTTTCAAAAACATTTTCGCAGTTTTTGGCTACCTCGTAAATGTCGCCCTCGCAAATCGCCTCAACCAAGTCTTCAGTTTTCGGGTGATTTATTTCGCCCAAAGAGTCGAACCTTGAATACATTTCGCCGGTTGAATTTTTGTTGCCGTTTTTAATTATTAAAAACGCACATTCAGGCAAATCGGGCAACGGGGTCAAAATTGTTCCCTTGCCTTCGGCTAATTGAGTTGCGCCGTTGATAAAGAAAGGCACATCGGCACCGACTTTTTCGCAAATTGACATTAACTGGTCGTCATCGAGATGAGTTTCATAAACAATATTAAGCGCGGTTATAACCGCAGCCGCATCAGAAGAGCCACCGCCGAGTCCCGCAGCCGCAGGAATACGCTTTTTAATCTTTATTTCCGCTCCGCCTTTAATTACAGCGTAATCAAAAAACTCTTTTGCCGCCGAAAATGCGATATTTTCTTCACCGCTTGGCAAATTTTCATCGGAACATTTTACCGAAATTTCATCAGCAACCGACACCGAAACAGTATCATAAATATCAATTGCCTGCAAAACCATTTCAACGGTATGAAAATCTTCGGTTTTGCCTGTAATGTCGAGATTTAAGTTGATTTTCGCATACGCTTTAAGCGTTACCGAATCAGCCATTTTTATTCTCCTTTAAAAACTCTTTTATTTTTGAAAGAGCGATTTTTAAATTTCCTAAACTGTTGCAATAAGAAACTCTTATAAATCCTTCGCCACACTCGCCGAATGCATTGCCCGGAACAGTTGCGACTTTCTTTTCTTTTAAAAGACGCTCACAAAATTCATCGCTTGTCATTCCGCTTGATTTTATGCATGGGAACACATAAAATGCGCCCTTGGGCTCAAAAACAGAAAGCCCCATTTTGCGAAATTCATTAACAACATAAGTTCTTCTTACATCGTATTCCGCACGCATAGAAGCAATATCATCATCACCGTTTTTAAGTGCCTCAATAGCGGCATATTGCGAAACGGTCGGCGAACTCATAATGCAAAACTGATGAATTTTAGTCATTTGTTTGCAAAGAGGTGCAGGACATAGAATATAACCCAAACGCCAACCAGTCATAGAATAGGCTTTTGAAAAACCTGAAATTAAAACAGTTCTCTCTTGCATTTCGCCTATTTGTGCAATTGAAGTATGAGAATTGCCGTATGTAAGTTCGGAATAAATTTCATCAGATAAAATTATTATATTTGTTCCTTTTAAAATTTCGGCAATTTTTTCAAGGTCTTCCCTTTCCATAATTGCGCCTGTTGGGTTATTAGGGAATGGCAAAATAAGCATTTTGGTTTTTTCGGTGATTGCGCCTTTTAACTCTTCGGCGGTCAATCTAAATTCATTTTCCGCTTTTGTGTTAATAATTACAGGCACGCCACCTGCCATTTTTACAATAGGAACATAGCAAACAAACGATGGTTCGGGAATAATAACCTCGTCGCCCTCGTTTATTAACGCACGAATTGCAAGGTCAATCGCTTCGGAACCGCCAACGGTTACCAAAACCTCGCTTTCGGGTGAATAATCTAAATTAAGTTTTCTTTTATAATAACTTGAAATTTCTCTGCGAAGTTCAATTAAACCTCTGTTGCTGGTATATCTCGTTTTTGATTTTTCGAGTGCATCAATACCTGCTTGTCTAATATGCCAAGGGGTTTTAAAATCAGGTTCGCCGACACCGAGAGAAATTACATTTTCCATTTGTTCGGCAATATCAAAAAACTTTCTAATACCCGAAGGTTTAATATCAACTACCGAGGAATTAAGTATTTCTTCATAGTTAATCAAAACGAATATGTCCCCCTGTCGTCTTTATCGCTTTCAATAAGCTTTACGCCAACTTCTTTATATCTGCGAAGCACAAAATGTGTTGCGGTTGATTCAATATTGTCCATAACGGCAAGGCGTTTTGCAACAAAAAGCGCAACCTCTTTAAAAGAACGGCCTTTAACTGTAACGCAAAGGTCATAACCGCCCGACATAAGATAAACCGACTCAACCTCGTCCATTTGCATTATGTTTTCGGCAATTTCTTCAAATCCCAAATTCTTTTGCGGAATAACTTTTAACTCAATCAAAGCGGTAACATGAATATCATTCACTTTGTCCCAATCGACAATCGCTTTATAACCGCAAATAATTTTTTCTTTTTCCGCCTCTTTAATTAATTCAGCGACTTTTTCCTCGCTTTCGCCTAACATTGAGGCAATATCTGACGAAGAGTATCTTGCATCTTCTTCTAATATTTTCAATAATTTTTCAAATTTAGCTTCCATAAAAAATTCTCCTTTATTAAAATTACATTCTTTTAATTTTTCTTACTCGTTTTAATCTTTTTCTTCTGCGTGAACGGCTTATTGTTCCGAAAATTATAAGCAAAATTACTATTAAAACAAACGCTGCAAGTAAAATTAAGAAAAATGGTGAAGTTATAATATTTTTACCTATTTTTAAAATATAAAGCCACAAACTGCGGTTGATTTTTTCTTTGTTTACAAGGTTTACTTTCGCAATTTCGCTACCGGCACATTTTATGCTAACATAGCCTAAAACCTGCCCTTTTTCAACCGGTGCCCATACCGAATTATCTTTTAGCACAACATCATAAATAATGCTTTCGTTATCAATATCTTTCGGCATTATTACCGTAACGTTTTTTTCGGGGTAAAGTTGAATATAATCGGTTTCGCTCGAAAGTTCAACTTCCATTTCATCTACTATATTTTCGGTATCGGCTACCGTTCTGTATTCAAAATTTTCAAAAGCCCATTTATAAAGATTTTTTGAGTCGGAAAACTCAGTTCTTTTTTGGTTGTCGCCACCCATTACAATGCACATATAATTGTAACCGTCTTTTGAAGCGGTTGAAGCGACACATCTGCCTGCGGGTGTAGTAAAACCGGTTTTTATTCCTTTAACATAAGAATAATACATTGTAGTAGCTGGGTTAATTAAAAAGTTTGTTGTAACAACCATTCTCTTTTTATGCTTATTGGTTTCGGGTGCATAATAAGTTGCCTGCGAAGTTATATCAAGAAAATTAGGCAATTTTACTGCATATTTACAAAGTTTAAGCAAATCACGAACCGTTGTATAATGGTTTTCATCGTGAAGTCCGGTTGCGTTTACAAAATGAGTTTTGTTCATTTTAAGGCTTTTTGCTTTTTGATTCATAAGCGTAACAAAATCTTTACCGGTTTGCTTTTCAACATAATCGACAATAACATTTGCCGCATCTGCCGCCGAGCATACCATTAAAAGATTAAGACAAACCCTAAGCGAGACAACCTCATCGGCAACTAAGCCGCCTGTTGTTAAGTCAGAGCCGAAAAGGCTTTCAATATTGTTTTTGGTAACAGTCGCTTTATCGTCTAAATTTGTACAGTTATCCATTAAAATAACCGCTGTCATAATTTTGGTAATTGACGCAGGATAGCGTTTTTGGTCAATATTTTTCTCATATAAAATATCGTCAGTATCAAGGCTGATAAGCGCCGCCGCTTCAGATTTTACCGAAAAGCCCTGCGTTTTATAAGAAGCGCTTGCCGAAAAACAAATACTTGATAAAGTAATGCAAAACACAAGCAAAAAACTTGCTAACTTTTTCATTTTTTTACAAATCTCCTTAAAAAATTTAAAATATATGTAGAAATAATTTTAAAAATATTATATAATAAGGTTATTATATCATAAATATTATAATTTTTAAATAGGAAATTTAAAAAATAAAGGAGGTTTTTTAAAAATGGTTTATGTTACCGGCGATATGCACGGCGACCAAATGCGTTTTAACACAAAAGAGATTAAAAAATTAAAAGCCGGCGACACTTTAATTGTTTGTGGCGATTTCGGTTTTGTTTGGGACGACACCAAAGCCGAAAAAAGTTTTTTAAAGTGGCTCGGTTCTCGAAAATATAATATCGGTTTTGTTGACGGACCTCATGATAATTATGATAAAATTAACGCTTGCAGACAAACTGTTTTTAAAGGCGGGCTTGTTCACAGAATAAGCGGTAACCTTTTTCACCTTTGCAGAGGGCAGGTTTTTGAAATTGACGGGTACAAAATTTTTACATTCGGCGGTGGTGAAAGCTCTGATAAAGATTTAAGAATTGACTCGAACAGTTGGTTTAAAGACGAGTTGCCCACCCCCGAACAAATGAGAGAGGGCGCTGAAAATCTTGATGAAAAAGGGTTAGAGGTTGATTATATTATAACCCACGAGCCGCCGAGTGTTATTAAAAAATCAATTCAACTTCGTGCAGGAAAAACCGAATATGTTAATAAATTAAACGGTTATTTAGAGGAAATTAACAGGGGCGTTACTTTTAAAAAGTGGTTTTTCGGCTCGGTTCACGAAGATAAGGCTATTACCAAAAAGCATATTGCTATGTTTGAAAAGGTTTTGCCTATTGATTTTGAGGGTTAAAATATAATTTTTAAGGCGTTTTTTTACCTTTTTTAAAAAAACAAGTTAAAATTTTAACAAAAAGACTTGAAATTTTACCGTTTATGGTATAAAATATATAAGACATCTAATTATTAGGAGGAAAATAAACTATGTCAGTAAAAGTTGCTATTAACGGTTTCGGCCGTATCGGTCGTCTCGCATTCAGACAAATGTTCGGTGCAGAAGGCTACGAAGTTGTTGCAATCAACGACTTAACAGACCCTAAAATGCTCGCTGATCTCTTAAAATATGATACAGCGCAAGGCGGTTACTGTGGTAAAATCGGTGAGAACCTTCACACAGTTGAAGCTGGCGAAGACTCAATCACAGTTGACGGCAAAAAAATTACTATTTATGCAAAACCAAACGCTGCTGAACTCCCTTGGGGCGAACTCGGCGTAGATGTTGTACTTGAATGTACAGGTTTCTATTGCTCAAAAGCAAAATCACAGGCTCACATTGATGCTGGTGCTAAAAAAGTTGTTATTTCTGCTCCTGCAGGTAACGACCTCAAAACAATCGTTTTCTCAGTAAACGAAGGTACATTAACTGCTGAAGATAACATTATCTCTGCTGCTTCTTGTACTACAAACTGTCTCGCTCCTATGGCTGACGCTCTTAACAAATATGCGCCAATTCAAAGCGGTATTATGTCAACAATCCACGCTTACACAGGCGACCAAATGATTCTTGATGGTCCTCACAGAAAAGGCGACCTCAGAAGAGCAAGAGCAGGTGCTGCTAACATCGTACCTAACTCAACAGGTGCTGCTAAAGCAATCGGCCTTGTTATTCCTGAACTCAACGGCAAACTTATCGGTTCTGCTCAAAGAGTTCCTGTTCCTACAGGTTCTACTACAATTTTAACAGCAGTTGTTAAAGGCGCTGACGTTACAGTTGAAGGCATCAACGCTGCTATGAAAGCTGCTGCTTCTGAAAGCTTTGGTTACAACGAAGATCCTATCGTTTCTTCTGATGTTATCGGTATGAGATTTGGTTCATTATTTGATGCTACTCAAACAATGGTATCAAAAATCGCTGATGATTTATATGAAGTACAGGTTGTTTCTTGGTATGATAACGAAAATTCATACACATCACAAATGGTTAGAACAATCAAATACTTCGCTGAACTCGCATAAGTTTAGTTTTAAGTATATTAAAACACCGCATTCTCTGCGGTGTTTTTGTTTTGTAGCAAAACAAAAAAGCCCGAAAAAATCGGGCTTTTGTTGTTTATTGTTAAATTATAAAACTAAACCAATTACAAATGCGGCTACTACGATTAAACCAAAAAGAATAGCAACCCATTTTGTCCAGCGAGCAAGCACTGCGTCAACCGCTCTTGCTTTACCTTTTGAAAGGAAAGTGTCGGCACCGCCGGAAATAACGCCTGAAATACCTTTTCTTCTACCCTCTTGAAGAAGGATTACTGCAATAATAATTAATGCAAAAAGTATTAAAAATGCGCCAATAACATAAGAATACCAAGCCATTTTGTTTTGACCTCCATATTATTTTAGATAATTAACAAAGTAATTTTACCACAAAACCTTTAAAATTACAAGTATTATTTTTTATTTTTTCGAAATTATTTTTAGAGCATTATAACTTTGTTTAAATAAAACGAGTAAATTGCCTTGCCTGTAATTTCTTTATTAAAGGTTAATTTTAGTGCTTTTTCGTAAATATCTAACTGCTTTTTATAGCGTTTTACAAGTTCTTCTTGATTTGCACGGTCGGTTTTGTAATCTACTATAAAAATGCCGTTGCCGTCAGCAAAACAAAGGTCGCAAAAGCCTTGAATTATTACATTTTCGCCCTCAAACTGCTCGCTTAAATCGTCATAAATTTCATTTGCGGGAATTTCAACCATAAAGCCCTGCTCTTTGAAAACTGCTTCGCTTTTAATAACTTTTTCGCAAAGTGGCGAGTTCAAAAAAGCTTTTAGGCTGTCAATTTTTAAAGATTTTTCTTCATCGGCAGTCAATTTGCCTTGCTTAACAAGGCGTTTTGTTTCTGCAAGAATATCATTTTTTGCGGTGGCAAAATCGCAAAACTGCATAAATTTGTGCATTGCCGTGCCTTTGTCGGCGGCTGAAAGTCGCTGATTGCGCAGGAATACAGGCTCGGTTGAATAGTCATAATCGGCTGAAAACTCTTTATGAGCCAGCGCCGAAGCGCTTTGTTTTACAAAAATTTTGTTCAAATCTTTATATTTATAAGAAAATTCAAGGTTTTTAGCGATTTTTTGATATAAATTTTCGTCAAAAGCCTTTTCTTCTTGCTCGGCTTTCACTTGTTCAACCTCAAAATTAACATCTTTTATAATTCTTGTTTGCAGTTTTCCTTTAAAATCGAAAGGCGTAACATTATAAGTGCAATTATTTCTTAATTCTCTGCCGTCTGGGTGCAAAAAGGCAACCGGAATAATCATATCAAGAAAACAGGTGCAATTTTGAACATAATAAGGATTAATTTTATTATGAGTGTCCCAAGTTACATTTGATATTATAGAATCCAAACTTTTTTGCGAATCTTCTTTGTAACCGACCATATAAAGAAAATCTTTCGCTCTTGTTAGCGCAACATAAAGCACTCTTAATTCTTCAGAAATGTTAGAATTAGTTTTTTCTATATTCGCAATTTTTTTGATTATAGAAGGAATTTTTGCTCTGCTGTCGCTGTCAATATATTTTAATCCTATACCAATTTTATCGGAAATAATCAAATCGGATTTAAGGTGGTCGTGGTTGAACTTTTTATCAAGATTAGCAACAATACAAACAGGAAACTGCAACCCTTTTGAGCGGTGAATTGTCATAATTTTTACAACATTATCATTCTCGCCCGAATCGGAAGATTTATTAAATCCGCCGTTATTGTTTTTTTGATAATTAATGTAGTTTACAAAAGCATTAAGTCCGTTTGAATTGTTTGCTTCAAAATTGTTGGCAATGTTTTTAAACAAAATCAAATTGTTGTAAGCCTCTTCGCCGTTTTCATAAGAAAAAACGGTGTTTTCATAGCCTGTTTTTATTAGAATTTTATTAATTAAATCTGATACCGAACAGTTTATTGAAAGTCTTCTAAACTCTTCAATTTCATTTAAAAAGTTTTCTAATTTTTCGCTTTTTTGACCGGCTGCAAGCAACGCTCTGTAAAACTCAATTTTTTTGTTTTCAGCACGAATTTGCGCAACCTCATCGGCAGAAAAACCGTAAATATCCGAAAGCATTAGAGTAATTAACGGAATATCGGCAAAAGGATTATCAATTACCTGTAAAAATGCGAAAATGTTAATTATTTCGGGTTGCAAAAGCAGTCCTTCATTGTCATCAACCCAAACAGGAATTGAAAGACTTTTAAATACTGTTTCAAATTTTTTCAAATGTGTTCTGCTTCGCAACAAAACGCAAAAATCTTTATATTCCGCTTTTCTTAGCGTTTTTGAATCTTCATCGGAAATGCAAGGCTCGCCCTCAACTTTTTCTTTAATTATTTTTGCAATATGATAAATTTGGTGTTCAATTAAAGAATAATCATCGCAACTTTTTTCAACTAAATCAAGCGAAACTCTCGGCGAATTAACTTCGCAAAACTGAGCTTTTTGCACTAATTTATCATCATCGAGATAATTTAAACCACCGCATTTTTTTGAAAAAAGGCTGTAAAACAACGCATTTACAAAGTCGCAAACATCGTCGCTACTTCTAAAGTTACCCGACATAATTACCTTTGAACTTTCGCTGTTTTCTTCAAAAGCAGGCAATTCATCACGAAACTTTAAGAAATTTTTGGGGTTGGCGTTTCTAAAACCGTAAATACTTTGTTTAACATCGCCGACCATAAAAAGATTTTTACCGCCGTTTGAAATTGCTTCAAAAATAGTGTTTTGCAAATCGTTTGTATCTTGATATTCATCTGCCAAAATCGTATAGTATCTTTGAGAAAGCTCTTTTGCGGTGTCGGTATAAACCTTTTTTCCGTTTTTCTTTTTAACAAGAAGATTTAAAATCAAAAATTCAATATCGGCAAAAGAAAAACAATTTTTTTGATGCTTTTCTTGATAAAATGCATCGGAAAACTCTTTTGTAAGCGAAATAAACTTTTCAACGTGCGGTTGTGTAAAATAGTTTTCAAGTTTTAAATATTCCATATCGCTGTTGAAAAACTTTTTTAATTCTTGAAAAGCTTTTTCCGCATCGTCTTTTGTTTTCTTAATTCTATCTCTAAACGCTTTATCTTCAACTCTTGCACTTTGCAAAGGGGCGTTGGAATAATACTCCAAAAACTGATAAATGCCGTCATAATTTTTGGCGTTAATTAAATCCAACACTTTTTTAATTTTTGCCGCAACTTCTTCAAAAGCAGGTCCGTATTTTTCGGCAAGAAGTGCATCTTGCTGCATATCTTTTATGGATTGTTTGATAATTGAAAATTTGTTTACAAACAAATCGCTGTAATAGTCATAAGCATAATCAAGAACACGACTTTTTTTGCCGAAGTTTTGATAAATTTCTATAGCCCTTTTGCAAAACTCATCGGGAAAAGCGAGCGCGCTTAAATAGTCGTATAAGCTAAAAATGTTTTCTTTAAGTAAATCGCAACCGCGCTCATTGCCGAAAATTGCAACAAGATTTTTAAACTCTAAATCGTTTTCTTTTAAATGCCTGTTAATAAGTTCATCGGCAACCGAATTTTTAATTTTGTTTAAAACCGATTCATCGGCAATTTTGAAGTCCGGCGAAATATTAAGCTTGTAAAAATATTCACGGGCAAGTGAAATGCACAAACTGTCGATTGTACCGATTTTAGCAGACGGCAACAACAGTTTTTGTTTTCTTAAATAAACATTTTCGGGATTATTTTTGATTTTTTTATTTAATTCCTTTAAAATACGAGTTTTCATTTCGCTTGCTGCCGCAACGGTAAAAGTGGCTACAATAATTTTATCAACCGATACAGGATTTTTTTCATCACAAATCATTCTTACGCATTTTTCAACCAAAACAGCGGTTTTTCCGCTACCTGCCGCTGCCGAAACCAAAACTCTGCCTTTTGCTTTTAAAGCATTATTTTGTTCATTTGTAAAATCCATTATTGCTCGCCTCCTTTTTCAACAATCTCTTGCATTTTTTCAAAGACTTGTGTCGATTGCAATTGTTCCGCCTGTAAAGGCTCGCCTTTAAACTTGCAAATGTCATAATAATCACAATACTTACATGCTTTGTCATTACTTGACACATCAACGGGATTTATTGAAATATCACCGCTTAAAATTTCATTTGCATTTTTCTTTAAAATATAGTCAATATATTTAGAAAGAATATCAAATTGACCTTTTGTGTAAAGCGGTGTGTTTTTTGAAATACCGTTTTTAGTGTATTTTACAGGTGAGAAAATTCCTTCCCGTTCAGGTTCAAGCGCATCACAAGAAACGGGGTCATCAAGCAAAACACCGTTTAACTTATATTTTTTTTGCAATTCTAATTCGGCTTTTTCTTCAGACAAGTAACCATTTGCGCTTACTGTTTCATCTCTTGCAGGGAAATAAAACATTCCTGCCGGCAAACACTCGCCGAATTTTTGTTTGCCGTTTTCAATAGCCGCTTTCATATACAACGGCATTTGCAACTTTCTGCCTTGCAAAACATAAGACAAATCCAATTGCTCTTTACCTGTTTTGTAATCGATAATTCTTAAATATTTTTTATCGCTTTTTTCGGCGATGTCAACCCTGTCAATAACGCCGTTTAAAATTAATTCGCCGTCACCAAAATCAACTTTAAGCGGTTTTATGCCCTTTTCTTCATTGCCAATTTCAAGTTCGGTAGCGACATTTTCAAAGTCAGATTGCTTCAACTCTTTGAAAACATAATAAACCACATTTATTATCATTTCTTTTAATTTTGCGGTTTTATAGCTTTCGGTTGAATTTTGTTTTTTATTAGAAATAACATTTTTCAAATAATCTTCAAAATAAAATGTAACTTCGCTTTTTACTTGGGTTTTTGTGAGTTTTGAAAACTCCTCGGTGCTGTATTTTTCAACCATTTTTTCAAGAACATAATGCACAATTGAGCCTCTTCGCAAATTGTCAATTTGTGCCGTTTTGACGGGCGAAAGTTTTAAGCCGTATTTGCAAAAATATGAAAAATGGCATTTGTTAAATGTTTCGATTTTTGATGCCGAAGCGTAAATTCTTTTACCGTAAAGCGATTTTGCGATATCGGCGCTTAAATGCTCATCTTTTCTTTCAACCGATTTTTTTACTCGTTCAAAACGGCTGTCAAAATGGTTTTCAAAATATTTTTCAACCTCTTTTGCCCCGCCTTTTGATTTTGCGTAAAGTTTTAAAGCATCGTTAATATTAACAATTTCGCTGTTATCAAAAACTTTTTCTTCTATTTTCGGGAAAAGTTTTAAAATGTCGTCAACAATTACCGATTGTGCGCTTTGCTCGCCTTCAAGCGAAAAAGCTACATAAGAAACAAACAGTTTTTCGCTTGGACTGCAAAGTGCAAGATAGGCTAAATACTGCTCGTCTACCGCTGTGTCAAGGTCATAAAACGGCAGATTAATTCCGTCATTTTTAAGCGTTTTTAATTCATCATCAGTAAACAAACCGCTACCCGATTTAGCAGAAGGGAAAACGCCTTCATTTGCACCGATAATAAATGTAACTTTCGGCTCTTTCGGACGCATTCGCTCGGCCGAACCGACCGCAACCGCATCAAGCCCCTGTGGCAAAGAGCCGATATCAAGATTTTTTGTAATAGAGCTAAAAATTTCAAAAAATCGCTTTAAATCAATCTCACTTGTCGAAAGCGAAAGATAAAGTTGGTCTAAAACATGTATTAAAATATCGTAACTTCTTGCGGTGTTTTCAGAAAGACGAATATAGCCTTTTTCTTCTAAAAACTCTGCTTTTTGCTTTAAATTTAAACCACATTCATAATTTTTTATAAGGTTAAAAATCGCAAAGCAAATGCTTTTTGCGCTTTTTCCTTTTTCTTTTTTAAATGTTTGCAAAGGAGTAATTAATTTTTTTCTAACATTTTCAATTCTCTTTTTTGCCGTCTCGCAATATTCTTTATCATCAGCGTTTAAAAAAGTTTCAACCGGCAAATTAAATTCTTCTAAAAACTCTTTGCCGTTTATTCGCCAAACAATGCAATACATTTCAAAAAGCGAAGCATCTTCATCGCTAACGCCTAAAATTCCCGTTTTTAAAAGCGACATAACGCTGTCAAAATCAAAATTGTTAATTACCGCTAAAAGCGAATAAGAAACTAATTTGAACAAGCTGAAATTTTCAACGGTTTGCCTGCAATCGACAAACAAAGGAATATTATATTTTTCAAAAACTTCGTCAACAATCTTGTTATATTCATTTGCATCACGCGAAATAACCGAAATTTCACGAAAACGCAAATCGGAATTCTTAACTAATTCCAATATTTTTTTAGCGACATATTCCGATTCGTCATAAATATTTTTGGTTTTGGTGATAAAAATATTTTCAGGTTTTTCATCAAACTCATTATTCTCGCCCGAAAAAATATTTTTTTCCAAAAAATCAAGTTCCGCAACCTGCGAGCGTAAATTTTCGCAAAATACAATATCTTCGCCGACTTCTACCCCATTTTGAGCGGCATATTTTTTAAGCGAGAGCGCAATTTTTGAAATATTTGAAAATAAAGAAAAATCATTTTGCGAATAAACGCCGTCAAAATCAAACGAAATAAAGGTGTTTTTTGAAAGTTTAATGATTTTTTTAATAAGTTCAAGTTGCTGTGCGGTAAACCCTGTAAAAGAGTCGATAAAAACTGTTTTACCTTCGAAAAAATCAGTATCACCGACACGGTCGGTAACATAACTTAAATCGTCAAGAGGGTCAAAATAATCTTTGTTTAATTCTTTTTGATATTCCGATAAAATAAGCGAGGTTTCAAAAAGTTTTTGCTTTAAAATTCCCTCGTTTTTTTCGCTTAAAGTCAAAAGATTTTCAGCATAAACCGAATTTTTTTTGCAGTTAGAATCAAGCTCAATCATCAAATCGCAAAACTGCGGTGTGAGCGCAGATTTTTTAAACAATTTTAAACTCGGCATCAACTTTTTAAGCGTTTGCTCCATTAAAGCAGTTTTGCCGACAGCGTCAATATAAGGCTTTTCTCTGCCGCCGAATTGCGCAAAAAACAACGAGCAAAGGCGGGTAAAACTCATAACGCCGACACTTTGCAAATTGCTCGGTCCGACCGCTTTTAAAATATCTCTTTCGCTTTCAAAAGAGATTTGTTCAGGAATAATTAAAATCGCTTTTTTATTCTCATTTACAAGTTCTTTTATGCTTTTTTGAATATAGGTTGTTTTTCCGTAACCTGCTCTTGAAACAATAAGTTTTAACACTTTTTTTACCTCAAAAATTTTATTTTTTTCATTATACATTTTTTGTTGTACCAAAAAAAGTACAAACATTATGAATAAATAAATATTCCTATGAAATAATAATAACATAGTATTATAAAAAATGCTATATAAATTTGAATTTCAAGGAGAAAAACTATGGATAATCAGAAACAAAACAAAAAACCTCAAAAAACACCTCGCTGTCAACCACAAGACAAAAAGCAAAATCAAAACAATAAACACGATTGCCAAAACAGCGCAAACGACTTTGAAAGCAAACAGTTTGACAGATACGAATAATTATTTTAAAGCCTTTTCCAATGGAAAAGGCTTTTATTTTACTTGTAATTTTTTTAAAAAAATAGTAAAATAAATGAAACCTTTTAAATATTTAAAGCGTTTTATTAGTGAAAGGAGAAAAGCTATGTTCTTTTTTGTTACCGGTAATGAGAAAAATTATACAATGTCGAGCGAACAGGCTTTTAATAAGTATTCCGATATGGTGTGGCGTTTAGCACTTTCTAAAACCGCCTCGCGCGAAAACGCTGACGATATTTTGCAAGATGTTTTTATGAAATATGTTCATAAAAACCCGAAGTTTTATGATGAGGAACATTTAAAAGCTTGGTTGCTTCGAGTTACAATAAACTGTGCAAATTCTTTTTTGCGCTCACCTTGGGAAAGCAAAACTCAAGCACTTGACGAAAATTTTTACATAGAAATGAATGAAGAATCTCAAGTTTATTACGAAGTTTTAAAACTGCCCGAAAAATACCGAACTGCAATTCATTTGCACTATTACGAGGGTTACTCGGTTGATGAAATTGCAAAAATTTGCAAATCAAAATCAGCAACGGTTAAAACCTGGCTTTTTCGTGGCAGAGAGTCTTTAAAACAAACTTTGAAAGGAGAAGATTTTTAATGTTTAAAGATAAGTTAAAAAACGATTTAGATAAACTTTCTCCAAACGAGCAAACAAAAGAAAAAATACTTTCAAAAATAAGCCAAGAAAAAGTTAAACCGCTTTATCCTAAAATAATTTCGGCAATTGCTGCTTGCCTTGCAATTGTTTTGGCAATAGGTATTTTTGCAAACAACGACAAAATTGACGATAAAATTTCTTACCCTGCCACAGTTTCAAACAAGAAAAGCCAAAAAAACTACGATGAAATATATAAAATAATCAACAATGCGCCAAAACATATTAAAGAAAAAAATGCAAAATATTCATCTTCATATTATGATTTTATGGGCTCGAGCGCAAAGTCGGTAGGCTCTTCAAAAGATTTTTCAAAAACCAACACAGTTGTTGAAAATATTGATGAAGATGACCTTTTAAAAACAGACGGCGATTATATTTATCAAGTAGATGAAAGCTTTATAAATATTTACAAAGCAAACGGCAAAAACACTAAAAAGATTAAAACGCTTGATTTAAGCAAATACAACAATTATAACGAGATTGACGGAATTTATTTATATAAAAACAAACTTGTTGTTTTGTTTAGCGACTGCAAAAATTTGCCGTATACTTCTTGCAAATGTAATTATTGCAAAAAGGAAAACGAACAAGAATATACCAATATTTTAGTCTATAATATTAAAAATCCAAAAAATGCAGAACTTGAAACTAAATTTATTCAAAGCGGTTATTTTAGCACTTCAAGAATAGTCGGCAACACCCTTTATTTAAGTTCTTATTTTACCCCCGATATTTACGGTGAAAAGAAAATTGAAAAGAAAGAAAAATCACGCTATTTGCCGATTTTTTATGACGGCAAAAAGTATTCTTATCAAAATTCGGGTTGTATAAGATTATCTGATAGTTTTGAATGTACAACATATTCAATTATAGCATCTTATAATTTAGATAATAATTCAAAAATTGACGATAAATCGTTTTTCGGCGATGCAAAACTAAACTGTGTATCAAACGATAACGCATATTTTACAGAAGTAAAATACAAATATGTCCATAAACACAAGGAATACACAAACAAAACCAAAATAACAAAATTTTCAATTAAAAACGGCATTATTAAATTTGTTGCAAGCGAAAAAATAGACGGCAGAATTTTAAACGAATTTTCAATGGACGAAAAAGACGGCTATTTGCGATTAGTTACAACGCAGGAAAAAGGAAAAACTTTCAACCATTTATTTGTGCTTGACGACAAGTTAAAAACAGTCGGCTCTGTTAAAAACCTTGCCAAAAACGAAAAAATTTATTCGGCAAGATTTTTAGGAGATTACGCTTATTTTGTAACCTATCGCAACACCGACCCGCTGTTTTGCGCTGACCTTTCAAACCCGAAAAAGCCGAAAATTGTTAGCGAATTAAAAATGCCGGGATTTTCGGATTACTTGCACCCGTTTGGCAAAGATAAACTGTTCGGGCTTGGCGAAACAGACGATGAAAGCGTAAAAATCGCTATGTATGATATTTCAAACAAAGAGAATTTAAAAGAAATTGTAACTAAAAAACTTGATGCAGATTATTCAGATGTCAGCTACAACCATCACACAATTTTAGTAGATAAACGCAAAAATCTTATCGCTTTTCCGTGTGATGTTTGGGAATTTGAAGACGAAGACGAAGATGTATCATATTACTATATTTTTAAATTTGAAAACAACGAATTCAAAATAAAAACAAAAATAAAATTAGACAGTTACTATGGTTTTAGAGGGCTTTATATTGACGATTATTTCTTTATAAGCGATAACGGACATTTAAAAATAGTAAGCCTTAACTCTTTTGAAAAAATTAAAGAAGTTAAATAAATATTCATATTATTGAAACTTCTTATTAACTCCTTTGCGCTATAATAAGTGTAAAGGAGTTAATTTTTTATGAAAAAAATAAAAGATTTTTTAAAAAAAGTAAATCCCGCCTATTATGCAGTAGCAATTTTGCTGATTGCGGCAATTATAATTACAAATACTTTAAAATAGCATAAAAATGCTTGACAATTGCGTTTTTATGTGATAGAATAGTAGAGCCGCATATTGAGGGCTTATATTAAAGTCGGTTTCACCGCGCCCTTTAAATAGCGAGTCTAAACAAAGGAAAGAAAAATTATGTACGCAATTTTTGAAACAGGCGGTAAACAGTACAAAGTCGAAAAAGGCGATGTAGTGTATATCGAAAAAATCGAAACAGCCGAAGGCGAAAATGTTATCTTTGACAAAGTTTTGTATGTAGATAACGGCAAAAGAGGCGCCAAAGTAGGCACACCTTACACCACTTCTGTAGTAGGCGCAAAGGTATTAAAACAAGGTAAAGGTAAAAAACTTACAGTTTTCACCTACAAACCTAAGAAAAACGAAAAAAGAAAACTCGGTCACAGACAGCCATATACTAAAGTAGAAATTGTTGCTATCGGCACAAAAGCTACTGTTAACAAAGCGTTTGGCGGTTCTGAGGAAAATGCTGAAACAGCAGCAGAATAATTATGACTAAATTTGTTCTCTTTAAATCAAAAGAACATTTTACAGGTTTTGAAGTTAGCGGTCATTCAACCGAAAACGCCGATGATTTTAAAGGCAAATTGGTTTGTTCCGCAGTATCAAGCGCAGTTATTATGACTGCAAACACCATTACCGAAATTCTTAAAAAAAAGGCGACTGCCGAAGTGCAAGACGGGTATTTGAAATTAGAAATTAAAAATCCCGATGAAAAAAGCGATTTGGCAATTGAAAGTCTTTTATTTCATATGAATGAATTGAACAAAGAATATTCGGGAAGAATTGAAATTATAAACGGAGGTATACACTGATGATTAGAGTTAATATTGAATTATTTGCACACAAAAAAGGTGTTGGTTCTACTAAAAACGGTCGTGATTCTGAATCTAAAAGACTCGGTCTTAAAAGAGCAGACGGTCAGTTCGTTTTAGCAGGCAATATTTTAGTTCGCCAAAGAGGTACTCATTTTCACCCAGGCACAAATGTAGGTAAAGGTTCTGACGATACTTTATTCGCTAAAGTTGACGGTAAAGTAAAATTTGAAACTTTCGGCGCCGGCAGAAAAAGAGTAAGCGTTTACAGCGAAGCTGAATAATTAATTTTTGTTTAAAAGCGGTTGAATTTCAACCGCTTTTTTATTTTTAAAAAAATTCCTTTTTTTCTATGGTAAAATAACACTTTTTATGATATAATTATTATAATTAGGTTTAGGAGAGAAAAAATGAACTATAATTTTACTCAAAGCATTGCCTCTTTAGCGCCAAGCGCTATTAGAGAGATTTTGAAATATTCAGGCGTTCCGGGTATGATTTCGTTTGCCGCAGGCAACCCTTCACCCGAAGCTTTTCCGATAAAAGATATTGAAAAAATCACCAAAAAAATTCTAAAAAACAATCCTGTTGCTGCTTTGCAGTATTCTATTACCGAAGGATATGCTCCGCTTAGAGATACTATGAAAAAGTATATGAGCGAAAAGTGGAATTCATTTTCAGATGATGATGAATTGATTATCACTTCGGGCGCACAACAGGTTATGGACTTAATGACAAAAGCGTTTGTTGAAAAAGGCGACACAATTATTTGCGAAAAGCCTACTTTTATAGGCTCGCTTAACGCTTTTCGCTCTTACGGCGCAAATCTTGTAGGCGTTGAAGTTGACAATGACGGAATGAATATTTTATCGCTTGAAAAAGCGTTGAAAGAGAACAAAAACGCAAAATTTATTTATACTATACCGAATTTTCAAAACCCCTCGGGCGTTACAATGTCTTATGAAAAACGCAAAGAGGTTTACTCGCTTGCTAAAAAATACGGCGTTTTAATTTTAGAAGATAACCCCTACGGTGAAATCCGTTTCGCTGGCGAAAATATACCGAATATTAAGTCGCTTGACAATGAAGGTTTAGTAGTTTATGCCGGCTCTTTTTCAAAGGTTTTGTCACCGGGTATGCGTGTCGGCTACGCTATAGCGAACAAGCAGGTTATCGCAAAACTTACCGTTTGCAAGCAAACAAGCGATGTTCACACAACCGCGCTTACTCAAATGATTACAAATGAGTTTATGAACACGGTTGATTTTGAAAAACATTTGCAAAAAATAAGAGAAATTTACCGCAAAAAAGCAAATCTTATGATGAAATTGATGGACGAAGAGTTTGACGGCAAAATAACTTACAACAAAGTTGAGGGCGGTTTGTTCATTTGGTGTAAACTGCCGAAAAATGTCGATATGATGGACTTTTGCACAAGGGCAATAAAAGAAAAACAAGTAGCTTTAGTGCCGGGCAGCGCATTTTTGATTGATGAAAATGAAGAGTGCCACGAATTTAGAACAAACTACTCTACCCCGACTGAAGAACAGTTGATAACGGGTATGCAAAAACTCGGCGAATTAGTTAAGGAGATATAAAAATGGAATTTTCACAAGATAAAAAAACGATGTTAAGTATGATAAAGCCGACAGGTCATTTCACGCTCGGCAACTATCTCGGTGCGCTTCGCAATTGGGTGAATTTGCAAGATGAATATAATTCGATTTTTGCGGTTGCCGACTTGCACGCAATAACAATTCGCCTTGAGCCAAAAGCGTTAAGACAACAAACTTTGCAGGCTTATGCAATTTTGAACGCAATCGGGCTTGACCCGAAAAAGAGTTTGATGTTTATTCAGTCGACCGTTCCTGCTCACGCCGAACTTTCTTGGATTCTTTCTTGCTATTCAATGTATGGTGAAATGCAGAGAATGACACAGTTTAAAGATAAGTCGAAAAAAGCGCCCGACAATGTGAATTTAGGACTTTTTTCTTACCCCTCGCTTATGAATGCCGATATTCTTTTGTATCAGGCAGATGTTGTTCCTGTCGGAATTGACCAAAAACAGCATGTTGAACTTTGCAGAACGGTTGCAAACCGTTTTAACGGAATTTACGGCGATACTTTTAAAATTCCAGAGCCTATTATTCCGAAAGTCGGTGCTAAAATTATGAGTTTGCAAAATCCGCTTGAAAAAATGGGCAAATCAGACTCAAACGAAAACGCTTATATTAAAATTTTAGATGACCCTGATACAATTATGAGAAAATTCAAGCGAGCGGTAACCGATTCCGAGGCGAAAATATATTTTGGTGATAAGACAGAAAAAGCGGGCATTAATAACCTTATTACTATTTATTCAGCGGTTACAGGCGAGAGTGTTGAAAGTATAGAAAAACAGTTTGACGGCAAAGGTTACGGCGATTTTAAAGTCGCTGTTGCCGAGGCGGTTATTGAGGAACTTCGTCCTGTGCAGGCAAGATACAATGAACTTATGAGCGATAAGGCAGCTCTTGAAAATATGTATCACGAGGGCGCGCAAGAGGCGGCTTATATCGCCCGCAAAACCCTTTCAAAAGTAAAAAGAAAAGTAGGATTTGTGAAATAGTCGAGTGCCTCGACACGCTTCTCTTCGGGCGTTCGGGAGCCCCGACGGGCATTCTCTTCGGCGAAAAGTTTGATGAAACTTTAAAATAATAATGCCTCAGGGTTGAAGTTTTTTCGACCTTGAGGCATTTTTCATTAAATATATAAATTACATTGTAGGGCGGGGGCTTGCTCCCGCCGCCAAATTCTGCACAAACTTAATCGGCGTATCCTACGGCACCGCCCTACAAAAACCTTTAAATTCGCACAAACCAAAAAGCCTTATCCTCGAGGAGAAAGTGGGTTTTGCAAAGTAAAACTCAAATGAGGTGCTACAACCCTTCCACCGCTAAAACGGTCCCCTTTTTCTTTGACAGAGACAGTATATTTTTGTACAATCTTTTCACAAGGTCATTCTGAACGAAAGTGAAGAATCTCATCGATGGGATTCCTCGTTGCACTCGGAATGACTTTTTTAGATAATTTTATCAGACTTTAACGGGTCGTGTGGGAACCCGACCCCCTACACCGTTTCTTTTAGGTTTGTTGTAGGGGATGACATCCCTAACATCCCGATAATGTTTGTATAAATAAAAACGGGAGTGCATTTCACTCCCCTGCAGTAAATTATTATTTATTATAATTTTTTAAATAAGGTTTTATTTCATCGGTTTCACCGAGCAAATAATCAATACTTGTATCATAATATCTTGAAAGCCGAATAAGTACAGCGGTAGGAATATCGTTCTCACCTGTTTCATATTTAGAATAACCTGTTTGCGACATTTTAAGAATGCTTGCAATCTGCTTTTGTGTTAAATCTTTATCTTCTCGTAAATCTCTGATCCTTGAATACAATATAACTACCTCCTTTTTAATTCTCTTATATTTTACTCTAACCTGTTTTAGAGTATTGACATTTAACCTAAAACAGGTTATAATATTAGTATGTTTAATCTATTTTAGGTTAAACATACTATTAACCAACAAAGGAGAATATTAAAATGAAAGACATTAAAAAAGAAGATTTGGAATTATTGTATGACATGGAGAAGAATAATTATAAAATGGAAGTAACAATTCAAGAATTAGATGAAAGAATAAGCAAATTAGGCATTCCTTTACATATAGAAAAGCCAAATTTATTAAAATATAGCAAATCTTTAAAAATCAAAGATTTTACTTCCGTTTTTTCAATTATTGGTCCAATAATATGTTTTATAATAACATTAACTACAGGTGTAGGCACACTATCGTCAATGGGATTCTTAGAACAAGTAGTAGTTATTATATTTGCAGCGATATTTTCAGTAGTAATTGGTATCCCAGTTGGAGCATTAGTTGGAACAATAATATGTTTTATTGCAAATTCACTTAAAACCTCATATAATAACAAAAAACTTGAGCAAGCGTATAAGCGAGAATATATTTTATATGAGAATAAAGTAAAAAAAGATAAATTACGATTATCTAATGAGGAAAAAGAAATACAGGTTTTAGAATATAATATAGAAAGATTAAGAAGAAAACAAAGTGTTTCGTTTGAAAAATTAAATAGTTTTTACAACACTGTTGGAATTGATGAAAACTACAGAAATTTAATACCAATTGGGTATATGTATGATTTTATAAGATTGGGAATATCAACTAAACTTGAAGGTGCTGATGGTCTATATTATTTAATTAGAAAAGAATTAAGATATGATCAAATTCAAGCATCACTAAACAAAATAATAACTTTACTTGAAAAAATAGTCGATCAAAACTCTATGATATATCACGAATTAAAAGAAATAAACGATAGTTGTAAAATAATCGCTGAAAACACTTGTCAAATTGCAAAAAACACAAGTAATATATTAAAAAATAGCGAAAGCATTAAGAGTGAGTTAGAAAAGCATAATGAATTACTTAACAATATAGAAAAAAATTCTGAAATAAACAATTACTTAGCAGAGCGAACAAGAAAAGAAATATATTACCAAAACTATTTAGAAAACAAACTTAATGACAGAGTAACAGTAATAGAGTAGTAAAAATTACTCTATTTTTATAATTATCTCTTTATTTTTTAATTATTATGTGTTATACTGAATATAATTAATGAAATTTTTAGGAGATAATATGATAGATTATAAAAAGTTTAAAAGCGGAACTGATATTCGCGGTATTGCGGCCGAGGGTGTTGAGGGTGAACACATTAACCTCACCGATGATGTTATTAAGGCGATGGCTAACGGTTTTTTGGTTTGGTTTTGCAAAAAGCAGAACAAAAAAGCAAGCGAAATTACTGTTTCAATCGGTCACGATTCGAGAATTTCTGCTAATAGAATTAAAAATGATGTTATTGAAGTGCTTGTTTCAAAAGGCGTAAAGGTGCTTGACTGCTCGCTTGCAAGCACTCCTTCAATGTTTATGACAACGGTTGTTAAAGGTTGCGATGCGGCTGTTCAAATTACCGCTTCTCACCACCCTTTTAACCGAAACGGTCTTAAATTTTTCACTCGAAACGGTGGTGTTTCGGGCGATGATATTGATCAAATGCTCCTCTTCGCTCAAAACGGCGAGCAGGTTGAAAACGCTGTCGGCAGCGTAGAAAAAATCGACTTTATGAGCGAATATTCCAAAATTCTTCGTGATAAAATTATTGAAGAAACAGGCGAAGAAAAACCGCTTGAAAATTTAAAAATAATTGTTGACGCAGGCAACGGCGCAGGCGGATTTTATGCTTATGATGTTTTAAAACCGCTCGGCGCTGACATAGAAGGCAGTCAGTTTTTGGAGCCTGACGGAATGTTCCCTAACCACATTCCAAACCCCGAAAACAAGGTTGCTATGAAAGCAATTTCAGACGCTACTGTTAAAAACGGCGCTGACCTTGGCGTAATTTTTGATACCGATGTTGACAGGGCTTCTTGCGTTTCATCTGACGGTAAAGAGATTAACCGCAACCGTATTGTTGCGCTCGCTGCCGCTATTGCGCTTGAGAATAACAAAGGCGGTACTGTTGTTACCGACTCGGTAACTTCAAGTGGTTTGAAAGAATTTATTGAAGAAAATTTAGGCGGTAAACATCTGCGCTTTAAAAGAGGTTATAAAAACGTAATTGATGAGGCTGTTCGCCTTGAAAATGAGGGAATCAGCGCACCGCTTGCAATTGAAACTTCGGGACACGCCGCTTTTAAAGAGAATTATTTTCTTGATGACGGCGCTTACCTTATTACAAAAATTATTATTAAAGCGGCTAAACTTCGCAAAGAGGGCAAATCGATTGACGATTTGATTTCGGCGCTTAAAGAGCCGAAAGATTTAGTTGAACTTCGCTTTAAAATTAATGAAGATGATTTTAAAGCATACGGTCAAAAGGTTATTGACGACCTTTTTGCTTACGGCGAGAAAAACAATTTTGACATTGCTCCCGACAACCACGAAGGTATTAGAATTTCAATTAACAACGGCTGGTTTTTGCTTCGTCTTTCGGTGCACGACCCTATTATGCCGCTTAATATTGAGTCTGACGACCAAGGCGGTTGCAAAGCGATAGCGCAAGAGGCTTACAAATTTTTGAAGAATTATGATAAACTTGATTTAACTGCAATTGAAGATTATTTAAAGTGAGGATTTTTATGGAATTTGTTAATGAAAAAGCAAAGCAATTAGAAGTAACAGGCAAATATGACGTTGTTGTAGCCGGTGGCGGTATTGCCGGCGTTGCAGCGGCTTTAGCAGCAAAAAGAAACGGTGCAAAAGTTTTGCTTATTGAAAAGCAGTTTTTAGTAGGCGGACTTGCAACTCTCGGTCTTATTACAATTTATTTACCGCTTTGTGACGGCGAGGGAAAACAGGTTTCTTTCTCAATTGCCGAAGAACTTTTACACCTTTGTATGAAACACGGTTATGAAGACAAATATCCGAAACCTTGGCTTGAAAACGGCACTTTAGAGGAAAAGAAAAATCGCCGTTTTGAAGTGCAGTTTAACGCAAATCTTTACGGCATTTTGCTTGAAAAATTGTTGCTTGAAGAGGGCGTTGAAATTCTTTACGGAACAAGCGTTTGCGATGTTTTGGTTGAAGATGAAAAGATTAAATATCTTATAATCGAAAGCAAGTCAGGCAGACAGGCTATTTCTTGCAAAAGCGTTGTTGATTCAACAGGTGACGCCGATATTTGCAAATTATCGGGCGAGAAAACCGAAACTTTCAAGCAAGGCAATGTGCTTGCAGGCTGGTATTATTATCACGAAAATGATGAATACAAACTTAATATGTTGGGCTGGGCTGATATTCCCGATAAATTTAAAACCGAAGAGCAAAAAAGGCTTGAAAAGAGTTTGAAAAGATATTCGGGACTTGATAAAGAAGAACTTACCGAACAGGTTGTTACCGCTCACGCGCTTTCGCTTGACGACTATTTGAAAAAAGGCGGTATTTCAAAAGGCTATAATTTAGGAACAATTGCGACAATTCCGCAAATCAGAATGACAAGGCGTATTGTTTCGGATTATGAAATTGACGATACCGAAATGCACAAAGAATTTTCAGACAGCGTTGGAATGTTCAGCGATTGGCGCAAAGCCGGACCTTGTTATGAACTTCCTTTCTCTTGCCTTTACGGAACAACAGTTAAAAACTTAATAACCGCAGGCAGATGTATTTCGGTAACCGAGCCTATGTGGGATATAACCCGTGTTATTCCTGTTTGCGCAGTTTCGGGACAAGCGGCAGGCACCGCCGCCGCTATGAGCGATGATTTTAAAAACTTGTCGGTTGAAAAGTTGCAAGAAAAACTGCAAAAAGACGGCGTAGTTTTACACGAAAAAGATTTATAAAGATAAAAAAATTCCGTAGAAAAATCTACGGAATTTTTATTTTTGTTTATTACATACTTCTTTTTAAAATTTCTTCAACTTCTTGAACGGTTAATGTTTTGTAACCATCTTCTAAAATTAAAGTCGCTTTAACAATATCTTTTAAATTTTCATTTGTAGCGCCAAGTTCGGAAATATTCATTGCAAGACCGAGTTCTTTCATCCATTTTTCCATCTCGCAAAGTCCCTCGTTTGCTATTTGCTCATCTGTTTTTTCGTCAGCATTAACGCCCCAAACATTAATAGCAAATCTTTTGAATTTTTGAAGTCCGTAAGGCAATATATGTCGATAATAAGGAAGCGATACGGCAGCGAGTGTCATACCGTGGGTAGCGTCAGTTACTGCGCCGACCGCCTGACCGAGCATATGCACTTCCCAATCGCCCGCTTTGCCCATTTGAATTAATGTGTTAAGAGCCCAAGTTGCAGTCCACATTATATTGCTTCTTGCCTCATAATTTTTTGGGTCAACATTTGCAATTTTGCTCGATACAATCAACGAACGCATAAGCCCCTCTGCAATATAATCGGAAGTGTTATCATCTTCACCAGAAAAATATTGCTCGCAAATATGATTAAAAATATCATAAATTCCTGCAACCATTTGATAGTGCGGTAAAGTCATGGTATATTTAGGATTTAAAATTGAAAATCGTGGAATAATTTTTTCATCGGCAAAAACATGGCCGATTTTTAACTTCTCTTTGCTATTGGTAATAACCGAGCCTGCGTTCATTTCAGAACCTGTTCCAACCATTGTAAGTACACAACCTACCGGAAGAGTTTTACAAGTCGGCTCTTCAAATTTTAAATAATATTTTTCCCAAGGGTCTTCATCGCAATTAACCGAAACCGAAACCGCTTTTGCATAGTCGCAAACCGAACCGCCGCCGACAGCCAAAAGTAAATCAGCTTTTGCTTTTCTTGCGATTTCAATACCCTCATAAAGTTTTTCAAGAGTCGGGTTTGGCATAACGCCTGCAATTTCAGCGACTTTTTTACCGCATTTATTCAAAATTTTTATAACTTCGTCATAAATTCCGTTCTTTTTAATTGAACCGCCACCATAAATTAAAACAACGCTTTCGCCATATTTTTCAAGTTCTGTGCTTAAATTTTCGAGCGAATTGCTGCCAAAATAAAGCTTTGTGGGGTTACAATAACTAAAATTTCCTAACATAAAAAATCTCCTTAAAAATCAAAATCACTTGCCGAAAAACTGCCGTTAATTAATTGTCCGCCGACAATTTTTATTTCGGGATATTTTTCTTGTAAATCTTTTAGCGATTTTTCAACGCCTGTGCTACCGGAAGTAGCGAAAACAATAACTTTTTTGCCCGAAAAATCGTTGCTTTCGATAAATGTATTTATAATATGCGGAGCGGTGTACCACCAAATTGGAAACCCGATAAAAACAGTATCATAAGCCGATAAATCCGCATTTTCTAACATTTCAGGGCGTGAATTTTTATCTTTCATTTCAAGCGAACTACGAGAATTGCCGTCACGCCAATCAAGGTCGGCCAAAGAATATTTTTGTTTTGGCGCAATTTCAAACAAATCTGCACTAAACATATTAGCAAGTTCGCTTGCTTTTTTAGCTGTAACACCGCTTGCCGAAAAATAAGTTACAATTGCTTTACTCATTATAAAAACCTCCTTTTTATAATTTTATATTTTCTTTCACATATTTATAAAGCTGTTCAAAAATCATTTTATGGTCGTCAACACTCGGGTGCCAGTCGCCACCTAATTGGTTAGAAGTTAGTGAGCCACAATAATAAACATTTTCATATTCTGACGCTAATTTTTCATATTCTTTTTTAATGCCGTCATAATATTTATTACCACCGTCATGCCCTTGCAAGTAAACGATTTTGCTACTCGGACATTCTTTTTTTATGCTTTCAAGCAATTCTTTTGATTTTTTATAAAAATCAGGCCAAACAGGTTCTGCGCCCTCGTTCATTCGCCAATAATTCATATCGTTTGCGCCAATGTAAATAAAAATAACATCGGGCTGATAATTCTTAAAATCCCATTTAACCGAAAATGACGGCACAGCCATATCAAAATATTTAAAAATTGTGCCTTCGGGGTTTCCTGAACAATCGGTTAAAACGCCTTGGCCAGATGACGAAACCGCTGACATTTCGGCGTTCATTTTTTCGCAAAGAAGCGCCGCCCAAGTGCGATAGCCGTGTTCCAAAAGACCGAAAGGATTGGGGCTTTCACGATTGGTTGACAAATTGCCGTAACCACAAGTTAAAGAATCGCCGTAAAACTCGAATTTAAGCGGTTTTTCTTGTGGTTTTTCTAACATTTTGCCGTCAAAAATCAAAGATTTTACTGCATAATAGCCTTTTTTATATTCAAGAAGTTTTAAAATTTTAAGAGTGTGTTTGCCGTTTAAGTTTTTGGCAACGGTGATTTTTTGTTCACCCGAAAAAACAGGAATATCTTGCATATTATCATAATCGTTATCGATAATAACGCCAATCAGTCCGTTTTCGGCTTTGATTTTTACATCAATAGCAACATCGCTGTTTTTAAAATCTGCACAAAATTCAAAACCGCTCGCCGTAAAATCAAGATACAGAACGTCGTTTAAAAACGCCGTTCTGCCACATAGTTTTAAATTCTCTTTGTTATTTTTAATTAAAAATTCCACAATTAAATTCTCCGTTATTCAATATTTATATAGATAACTTTTAACCTTGCCAAATCAAGCAAATCAATTTTATCATCTTTATTAACATCAGCGTTAGCAGTTGAAATTTTGAGTTTTGATTTTGCAAGATATTTTTTTAATGCCAAAACATCGGAAATATCAATTTTTCCGCTTGAATTAACATCGCCCGACAAAGTTACAGTTGTATCTGTATAGCTCGGCAAACTACTTGCACTTAAAGTTTTTGTTCCAAAATAATATGTATCTGTTTGAATTTTTGAGTTAATATCGTTAGTGGTCATATACAGTTTTCCACTTTTGTAGCATAGCGAGAGAATATAACCTGTTTTCGGCAACGAATAAACCGAAACGATTGATTTTGTATCAATATTATAAGAATAAGCGGAATTGCCCATTGCAAAATAAAGATTATTACGGTCATAATCAAAAGCGAAATTTGTATGAAAACCTTTTCCGTTATTATATGGTTCCCAAATTCTCTTGTACCCGTCTTTGCTCTTAAAATAGCATTTTGGAACTGAATATAAATCAGTAGAAATATTCGTGCTTAAATTATAATTTCTTAACTTTGCATTTTTAATAAAATAAGCATAACCGTTTACAAAGCCTACTTGGCCAAAAGCATTTTTCCAATAAGCGTTTGTATAAGTTTTGCTGTCAGTTGCGGCAAAAATATTTTCCCAACCATAGTGATAAAGCGCTTTTATTTGACTGTCACTTATTAAAAAGTAATCGTGATTCACATAGCCGTATGGTTGAAATTGCTCTTTCTTTTCATTTTTTTCAAAGCCCGGTGAAGCATAAGTAATATCAATATGGTAATAATTATTACCCAGTTTTACCATATTCCACTCGTGATTCATTTCATCGCTGCCGACTGCGTATGCCTCAATATTAAGCTTTTTGCAAAAATACAAAAATGCTTGCGAAATGCCCTCGCAAACCGAAAGATTATTAATTAAACAACCGTAAGCAGTTCTTATTTCAGGTTTTAAGTTTTCGGTATAGTCGGTAAAAACTGCAAAGTCATAATTGTTATTTACCGCTAAATAATCATATAAGAAAAGCAATTTATCTTTATTTGCTAAATAACTCGGAATTGAATTTAACACCGATTGTGCTTTTTGCTCAAAGCGAGCTTGCATTGCCGGAATTTCATCTTCCCTGTAAAAATATTCAAAATAAACACAAACAATAACATTACTGTCGCTATTGTAACCTACGTTATAACAAGTTACATAGAAATATTCAGGGTTTCTGCTTGAAACTCTTTCGCAGAATACATCTTTATCTTCCAAAAGTACGCCACATTCCGAAATATCCGCTTCGGTTTCATAATTATCCCAAGCCTCAAGAATTTTTCTTTCGGCAGCCTGCCAAGAAGCAGGAAAATATTCATTTTGCTGAGCATTTACAGTATTAGGCGCAACTAAAACTAAAGCCAGTAATAAAGTTACTGTCAAAATAATTGTTACTACCCTCTTTGTCATAATTCTCACCTCTAAGAATTAAAACAATGTCTACTCAACATATTGTTTTCTCATTAATAATAAATCAATTGTATTTATTTCGCCGTCAGCGTTCATATCGGCAAAATACTTATTTAGTCCCTCAAAAGAGTCTGCAAGGGCGAGTTTTAAATCTAAAATATCGCTTAAATCAAATTCGCCTGAATTATTAATATCGCCCAACACTATTTTCTCTTGCGGAAAAACAATTTTCGCTGTTTTGGTTACAGGTTTTTTAACGCCGTTTGATACATCGTATTTAAGTTCATCGCCGTAAAAAGCAATACCAAGAATTAAATCATTTTCATTATTTTCAAAAACTTTGAAAACATCGTTTGTTTTAGTATCAAAAGCATAAATTCCGTCATACTCATTTATAAACAAATAATTTGTGTTATAATCATATGCGAGCAACGCATAGTCTGAATACCAATTGTCATTTCCGCTTGGCACAGTATAAACTGTTTGTTTATTACCATTTTCACGGTGTTGTTTAATTAGTTCTCCGTCTTTAACATAATATAAATAGTCGCCTATTGGGAAAATGCAAGAATTTACATTTTTCCAATAATAGTTATTATATTTTTCACTATCATTTGCCTGAAAAGCTGCGTCCCAATCAACTCTGCCTGAATTAGAATGTTCTAAATTAATAAATTCATCATCACTTTTTAAAAAGTAACTATGTGAAACAAAGCCGTTTAAATCTAAAAAATTAAATCCTGCTTCAGAAGAGTTGCTGTCCCAAGTGATATCAAGGTGATAATATTCATCGCCTATTTTTACCAAATTCCAAGCGTGGCACAAAGGGTCGCTCGAAACGAAATAAGCAGTCAGCCCCGCTTTTTTACAAAGCAAAATAAACGCATCGCTCATTCCCTGACAAACGCTTTTGTTAAGTACTAAACAGCCGTAAGCGGTAAAAGAATTGTCATCAACCAAATTCACATTGCCCGAAAGGCCGTCTTCATCATAAGAGTTGTGAGTTGCTATATAGTCGTGAGCAAATAAAAACTTTTCTTCATCGCTATTAAGTTTTTTCATTTGCGAAAGCGGTTTTTTTATAGCCCTTTCAACCTGCGCAACCATATTTTGACACTCGGTTTTTGAATAATAATAATTAATAAGCAACGTTTCAATAGTATTAAAAGAAGTTACCGAATAATAAGTTTCACCCATATCATAATAAAAATATTCAGGGTATTTATTGCTTATATCATATAAAATCAAGCCTATTTTACTGCTTTTTATATTATATTTTGAAACATCAATTTTGCTTTCAAAATTTGCAATAGCCGAAACCAAAGCTTGCTCAAATGCAGAAGAATAAGAAACATTTGTAGCCAAAAACTGCTTTTCATCAACATCTACCGATTTAAATTGTTCTTTTTCTTCAGCGTTTGCATTAAAAGAAAAGCAGATAATTAAAACTAAAACTGTCGCTATTAAACTTTTAATCCTCTTGTTGTTTTTCATATTTATCAATTTCCTCAATAATGCGAGTTACAGTATTATCAATAGTATTTTTGTTACAATCGATAGTAATGTCAGCATATTTTTTGTAAAGTGCAATTCGCTCATTATACATATCTTTCGGGGTATAACCCTCTTTTAAAACAACGCCCCTCGTTTTAAAATTGCGAATTCTTTTCATCATATTTTTATAACTTAATTCAAGATAAATAACAATGCCTTCTTTTTTTAGTTTTTGCATAGCATCGTCATAACAAACCATACTTCCGCCGGTTGCAATTATGCAATTTCTTGTATATAACGTTAAAACCGAATCTCTTTCAGCTTTTTCAAAATATTCAATTCCCTTTTTCTCTAAAATTTGCGAAAGTTTCATACCCTCGTTTTCTTGAATTAAAAGGTCTGTATCTAAAAATGATTTACAAAGTTGTTTTGCCACCAAAACGCCACAGGTGCTTTTTCCGCAACCGGGCATACCAATTAGTATAATATTCATAAAAAAATCCTTTACCTTGTTTAGTTAATTGTAGCATAATTTATAGTTTTTTTCAAGATATTTTAAAAATATAAAATATAAAATTTTATTTTTGTATTTTTTTATTTACATTTTTAAAAAAATGTAGTATAATATTTTAGTAAATGTAAAAATCCAATGAGAACGGAGATAATTAAAAATGAATTTTAAAAGAGTTTTAGCATTAATTCTTACTGTTGTTTTTGCACTTGGCTGTATGGCAGCCTGCAGAACAAACCCAAGCGAAAATGCTTTTGTAATCAAATATGGCGGTAAAACAGTAAACATTAAAACTTCACTTTATATGTGCTTTTTAATGCAAGCCGACCAAGAATTTAAAGAAAAAGCAGAAGCGCAAGCTAAAAAAGACAAGAAAAAGTATGATAATTATACCGAATTAAAATATGAAGGTAAAGATTATAATACTTGGACTGCAAATGAGGCTGAAAAGCTTGCAAAAAAATATGCTTTTGTAGAAGTTCAGTTTGAAAAACAAGGCGAAACTGTATCTGACGAAGTTGTTTCTTATTTCGAGCAACAAGGTCTTAAATCGTATTGGGAAACTTATTTATACGAGAAAAACGGCGTTTCTTACAACACATTTAAAGATTTTATTATGAACACTCAATATAAAGAAGAAATGGTTTACGACTATTATATTGAAGAGCCACAAGAAGAAACAACAACCACTACTACAACTACTGCCGCTACCAAAAAAGGCGAAACTGTTACAACAATTGAAACCACAACCGCTAAAAAGGTTGATGAAGCTATTAAAAAACTTGCAGGCACACTTCGCCCTGCCGACAGCAAAATTACAAAATGCTTAAAAGATAATTTCTGTGCTGTTGATGTTATTACAATTGATGTTTCTTCGGCTGAAGACGCAACAAAGAAAACTTATGAAAAATCTTTAAAAGATTATCAAAAACAACTTAAAAAAGGTACTGATTTCGCAGCAGTTTATTCGAATTACCAATCGGCTTTCGGCTCAAACGACCAAAACTCTTCTGAGTCTAACTATGAGAGCGTTTTAATGAGCAAAACCGCTAATAAAGCGCTTAACGACAGCGATGAAGCAAGCGAAAATTATGATGAAATCAAAAGATTAAAAGCAGGCGAAACCAAAATAATTAAAGGTGATTCTGCTTACTATTTATATTTAAAACAAGATATTTTGAAAGATAAAAATTCTTCAGGCACTTCTTTAAAAGAGTATTACAACGAATCGGCTGTAAAAGTTTTAACCAAAGATATTTACAACAAAAATACTCTTGAAAAAGCTTATAAAGAAATGAAAATTGAGAAAAATGATTCTGCAATTGACTATTACAGCGCAGACAAAATTAAATTTACAACAACCGCAACACAAGGAACTTCAGCGGTTGCATAAAAAACAAAAAGATAAAAAATCTCTTCTTAAAAAAGAAGAGATTTTTTTATTTTAGTTGATATTTTGTTGTAATTCGTTTTAAAACGCTGCCAAAAGGTTTGTTTAAAAGAATTATAAAAATCACATTTGACACGGCATATTCCACAGTTGACGGCAACGCAAGAGAAAAAGTTAAAGAAAATCTTGCGAAGTTAAAATAATTATCAACAAAAATTACATTCCAAATTTCCATTATTGCCGAATACAAAAGACCGCAAAATGCTGAATAAACCGCCATTAAAAGAGTGTTTTTCAAATGTTTTGCCAAAAGACCCGAAAACAGCCCTATAAGCCCCCAACCGAGCATTTGAAAAGGGGTCCAACCGCCCTGACCAAAATAAAAATTTGAAATTACCGCCGAGAGCGCTCCGCACAAAAAACCTGCTTGATAGCCGAGATATACGCCTGTTAAAATAATTATTGCACTAACGGGTTTAAAACCGGGAATTACCGAAAAAATAATTCTGCCGACTACCGCAAAAGCGGTCATGGTTGCTACAAGCGAAATGTAAATTGAGGTTTTTTCTTTTTGCTCAAACGACAAAAACATAATCGCAAGCGCAATTATTATAAACCCGATTGAAATAAACGCCTGATTTTTTTCATCAAAAACTAACACGCCTACAATTACCAGCAAAACGCAAACCACAACCAGCGAAAGCGAAATAATTAACCTTTTTGTTTTTGACAAAGGGCAACTACCTCCTTTTGCAAAACGGCATTTTCAAAAACGCTTTTAGCAATTCTTGAACTTGCGGTTGTAAAATATTGATTTTGCGAGAAAAATTTGTGTTTTTCGCAAATTGCTGTCAACTCGCCGTCAAACAAAAGCGCGCACCTATCGGAAATTGTCGCCGCAAACTCAACATTATGAGTAACAACAATAATAGAAACGCCCTCGCTTTTCAGCATCTTTAAAATGTCGGCAAGGTCGTTTTCAAAGACCGCATCGAGCGATTTTGTAGGCTCGTCTAAAAGCAAAATTTTTGGCTTTTTAAACAAAACTTTTATCAGCGCACATTTTTGCATTTCACCACCGCTTAAATCAAACGGGTGACGAGCAAGTAGGTGCAAAACACCGAATTTTGAAGCGATGCTTTTAATAACATTTTCATCTTTTTCGATTTCTCTAAAATCTTCTAAAACGGTTTGAGATACAAAAACGCTTGTCGGGTTTTGTGGCAAATACGAAAGATTTTCGCTGTAAAGCGAATTTCCGCCGAATTTTTTAATATCTTTACCAAAAACTAAAATTTTACCGCTGTAAGCTTTTAAAAGTTTACTAAGCAAGTTTAAAAGCGTAGTTTTTCCGCTGCCGTTACCGCCTAAAATGCTTAAAATTTCACCTTGTTTTAACTCAAAATTCACACCTTTTAAAATATCGGGCGAATTTTTTTCATATCTAAACCAAACATTTTTAACTTCGAGCGCATTATCTTTAAATTTTTCAATCTCAAACTCAAATCTATCGGGCTTAAAATTTTCTTCAATAAACTTTTTCGCTTCACTTATATTTAAAGGTGGCTCACCTTCAAAATCAAGCATATTAAAAATTCTCGCCGAAGTCGGCAACGCTTTTTCAAATTCGTTATTTTTCAAAAATTTTGCTGTTTTTTGAGGCGTGTCATAACAAGCAATTTTACCTTTTTCTAAAAAGCAAACTCTGCTTGAAAGTGAAAAAAGTTCATTTAGCGAGTGTTCGGCAATTATAACGGTTATGCCGAGTTCTCTGTTTATTCTAAAAATTAAATCGATAAATTTTTTTGCGCAAATCGGGTCTAAAAAAGCGGTAGGCTCGTCGAACAGTAAAAGTTCGGGGCGCATTGCAAGAACCGCTCCAAGATTTACAAGTTGCTTTTCACCGCCCGAAAGTTCGGCGGTTTTTTTGTTAATTAAATAAGATATTCCAAGATAAGAAGCGGTTTCCGCTATGCGAAGCGAAATTTCATCGGTCGAAAGTTTAAGGTTTTCCAAGCCGAAAGCAAATTCGCTTTTCACATTTTCTGATATTATTTGTTCTTCGGGATTTTGAAAAACAAAACCTATATTTTCTGTGTTTAAATCTATTTTTCCTTTAAGTGTGCCAAAAGGTGAAATTTCTTTTTTTAGCAGTTTTAAAAGTGTAGTTTTACCGCAACCGGATTTTCCGCAAAGCAAAACAAAATCGCCTTGGTTTACGGAAAAATCGGCAATTTCAATCGCTTTTTCGTCTTGTTTCGGGTAAGAAAAGCTTAAATCTTTGATATTAAGAATTTCCATTTTAACTCTCCTTTCAAAACTATAAATATCGGCATAAACGCTAAAACAAAAAAGGTTAAATAGCCGAGCGAAAAACTAACTTCAGAAAAATTAGGGTAAAAATAGAATTTTTGCTTAAAAACTACCGTTAAAGTTGCAAGAATGAGCGTTAACACTAAAAAGCAAAAATCATAAACGCCGAATTTTTTAAACCTGTATCTTGAACGGTATTTGTTGTTATAGCTCCTTGCGTTCATAGCCCTTGCGGTTTCAATTGAATTTTCAACCATAAACGCTATTACCGCATTAATAACACGAATTTCTGATTTTATTTTTTTGTTGCCGTTGTAAAGGCCTAAAACTTTAACCGAGTTTTTTGTTTTGTGATACTGTTGTTTAAAAAGCGGAATAAACCGCAAAGAAAGTTTTAAAATTAACGCTGTTTTTGGCAATGGTTTTGAAAAAAGGTAAATAAAACTGTCGCCACCTAAAACAAAGTTTAAAATTTTGCACCAAATTATTACCGCTATTAACATAAGCGCAAAAAACAGCCCGTAAACTACCGATTGCAAGGTTATTGGGCTTGAATTAAAATAAAACAGCGGTGTTGCGCCTTTGTGCGAAACAAGCGGATTTGAAATGCAGATTAAAAGTAATAAAGAAGTTAAAAAAACAAGGCTTTTTAGTTCAAACTTTTTCAAAAGCAACACTAAAAAAGCCCCGCTAAAAAGAGAAATAACAATTATTACAGGGTTGTTTAAAAACATTAAAATTCCTAAAACACAAACAAAATATACGCCTAATGCTGCGGGGTGGAATTTTTCTAAATCTCTCATTTTTCTTCCTTTTGATAAATTTTATTAATATCGCAAATATATGTAAATTCGATTACATCTTTATCTTTAACATAATAATCTGAACAGCCGACTTGCGAGGAAACACCATTAACATAAAAAATCCAGCCAGAGTTTTTACCGCAATCTTTTTCATAAAGGTTGCCTATTCCCTTAACATAGGCGGTGTTATAAGAACTTTCCTGCGGTGAAAGGCAGTCGATTTGAATATTATTATTTTTCGCAACTTTTAAAATAAGCGAATAGGCGGTATCGCCTTTTTCAACGCTCGCTTTATAATTTTTCAAAAAATAAGCGTTTTTTGGAATTATTTTTTTAACCGCTTTATCAAGCGTTTTTATGTTTTTTAAAACATCTTTACAATCAATTGAAACAGTTGCTGTTATGTTTGATTTTTTAGTTGTATTTCTTTTGTTATATTCTTCAACGCTTTCAAATCCCGTACAAGAAGAAAGCGAAAAAATGAGAATAAAAACTAAAATTATCGTTCTTTTCATTTGCAAAGTTCCTTGTAAATTTCGCTTTTTTTGTAACCTGTTTCGCTCGCGGCAAGTTTTGCCGCCGCTGATAAAGGCTCGCCGTTTTTATGATAATCTTTTGCTATTTCAACCGCTTGTTCAAAGGTAAACTCTTTCTCATTTGATTTTTCTTTTCCCTTTATAACAAGCACAAATTCGCCTTTTGGCGACTCGTTTTCATATTTTTCAACCGCTTTTTGCAAAGTGGTGTTAATAACCTGCTCGTGAATTTTGGTAAGTTCACGGCAAACAGCAATTTCTCGGTCACCAAAAATCGCCAACATATCTTTTAAAGTATAGATTAATTTATGAGGTGCTTCGTAAAAAATCATTGTTCGCTCTTCATCTTTTAGCGAGTTTAAATGCTCTTTGCGGTTGCGTTTTGTAACTGATAAAAAGCCTTCAAAAGTAAACCTTGTAGAGCTCATTCCCGAAATTGCCATTGCGGTTGCAAAGGCGGTAGGACCGGGAACCGACTCAACGCTAACGCCTTTTTCTCGGCAAAGTTTTACAAGTTCTTCGCCGGGGTCTGAAATTGCAGGCATGCCCGCATCGGTAACAAGTGCGCAATTCTCGCCGTTTAAAATGCGGTTTACAATTTGCTCACCGGCAATGCCCCTGTTATGCTCGTGATAAGAAACAAGGCTGTTTTTAATTTTGAATTTATTTAACAGTTTGAGCGTTACTCTGGTATCTTCAGCGGCAATAAAATCCGCTTCTTTTAATGTGTTTACCGCCCTTTCGGACATATCTGACAAGTTGCCTATCGGCGTGCCGACAACATAAAGTTTAGCCATTTATTTTTCCTCTCATAATTTTGTAAATGTTTTCTACTTCAAAAGTATCGCTGTTATCATCATTTTTTAAAACAAGGTCGGGCAAAATTTCATTTCCGACATTTGCGCCTTTAATTCCGCTTATTAAAACAAGCATAGGTTTATCAGCCGTTTTATTTTTTACAAAACGAATAGTTTTCGGCTCAATTCCTGCCTTTTTCATTTCAAAAATAACTTCGCCAAACCGCTCGGGGCGCTGGCAAATGCAGAATTTGCCGTTTGGAATTAATATTTTTTCGGCGCAAACACAAATATCTTTTAAATCACACTCAATCTCATTTCGTGCAATATCAATTCCGTTTATTCCTGTGATTTTGCCTGCGCCTTTGCGCTTATAAGGCGGATTTATTGTAACCAAATCAAATTTGCACCTAAACTCATTTGGAATTGCTTTTAAATCGCAATTAATCGGAAAAATGCTGTTTTCGGCGCCGTTTTCCGCTACCGCTTTTTTTACTAAATCAATTGCATCTTTTTGAATATCAACAGCGGTAACTTTTATATTTTCATTATTTTGCAACATTAAAAACGGAATTATTCCGCAACCTGTTCCAAGGTCGCAAGCGTTTTTTGCTTTTTTGGTTTGCGCAAAATATTCAAGCAAAACCGCATCGGTTCCGAAACGGTGAATTTCGCTGCAAAATATATTATAAATTCCTAAAAATTCTTTTTTAATCATAAAACCTCTAAATAATTTTAAAAGCGAGACAAATTACCCTTGCCCCGCTTTTAAATCACATTGTAAAATTAATTATTCAGCGATTGCTTCAACAGGACATCCTGCTGCGCAAGCACCGCAACTGATGCACTCATCAGCATTAATTTCGTATTTACCTTCGCCTTCTGAAATAGCGCCAACAGGACATGTACCTGCGCAAGCACCACAAGCGATACATTCATCAGAAATTTTATATGCCATCGTAACATACACCTCCGTTTTTTATTTATTGTAACATATATTTTTTAGTTTTTCAACTGTTTTTAAAAAATAATTTCGTGTTTTCCCGAAGTTAAATCAATCTCTTTACCGCAAAACTTTAAAATCGAAGTCGTGTTTACGGGAACATTGATATTAATTTTTATATTGTTTTCACGCTTGATTTCTACCTTTATATCGCCGTAAATCGTTTGTTTTACAGCCTTGGCAAAATTAATGCCGTTTGGTAAATATGGACTAATTTCAAATTTTTTATAGCCGTTTTCAACTAACTTTATTCCGCAAAGATATTTGTAAAACCATACTGATGGCGAAGCACCTAAAAATGCGTGATTTTGCGAGCCACCACCGTTGTAGTTTTCAGGGAATGTAGTTGCGTCACACTCATTTATAAGCCACAGCCAACCACCCATATTTTTGTTTTTAATAAGGTCAAAAGCAAGTTCGTTTTCGCCAAATTCAGCCAACACTTTTAGCATTTGAGCCGAGCCCATAAAACCTGTTGTGTTTGCGCCTTTTGCAATTAAATTATCAACCAAAGATTTTAAAACCGCTTGTTGATATTTTTTAGGGCAAACGCCAAAGGCGAGCGCATGAACATTTGCACTTTGAGTATTGTTATCATAATAAACGCTGTCGTTTTTGATATGTAACAAATCATTATTAATATTCGCTTTTATTTTTTCGGCAATTGAATAATATTCTTTGGCGTCTTTATTTAACGCTTCAGTAATTTTTGCAAAGCAATTAATTGCCCAGTAAAAATATATTGCCGAAATAAACTCTGGCGAAGCCTTTTCGGGTGCAACCCAGTCTTTATAGCTGTAAAACGAAGTGCTTAAATAATAGTTTTCATCACAAAGATTTAATAATAAATCGATATAGCCTTTTGAAATTTCATAAGTTTCTTCGCAAAAACGAATATCACCGTATTGCGCTAAAACTTCATAAGGAATAAAAATACAAGACATAGGCCAGTTAATATCAACGCTGTCATCGGTAGAGCGAGGCAGTTCAACCGGAATCCAACCGCATTTTCGCTGACAATCATAATAACTTTTAAACCATTGATAATAAAAGCCCAACATATCAAAGTTTAAAATTTCTGCTTCGGCTACCGCAAAAGCATCGGCAGTCCAGCCTCTTCGCTCTCTTTCGGGACAGTCGGTCGGAATATTAACAAGATTTGATAAAAACCCTTGCCTTGCAACTTTATTAATTTTGTTCAACTCTTCATCGTCACAACAAAAACAACTGCTTGAATCAAGGTCAGTATGAACAAAATGCGCCAAAAAGTCATCTTTTGTTATTTCGCCGTCGTAGCCGAATATTTCAATATACCTAAAACCTATCATCAAAAAATCGGTTCTGTGACGCTCGACTTCATCGCTCGCAAAAACATATTCGAAAACGGCAGGCGCTTGTTCGCCGAGAACAATTCTTTTAGTTTCGCTATTTAACTTTTCGCCGTAACGAATAGTGATTTTTTGCCCTTTTTTACCTTTTAAAGCGTATTCCAAAATTCCCGACATATTTGTGCCGAAATCGATTTGAACGCAGTCGTCAAGCTTTTTTATCGCAATCGGTTTATAGGCTTGGTAATCCTTTGCGGTAAAATATTGATTTTCGATAAAAAGCGGTGCAAAACTTATTACTCCAAACGGGTCGTGGTAATAGCCCCACTCGCTGTCATCAAAGCCGTTTTTTGAAAAGCCTGAAAAATGTTTGTTATTATCGAACTTTTCCATTTTGCCTTTATACATAGGGTTGTCAAAACCTAATGTATAAGCGCCGTTATCGTTAAATTTCCAATCATTCTTTTTAGTGCTAACAAACTGTATTTCGCCTGTTCTATACTTAATTTTAAGCACAACAGAGCCTGCGGTTGAAACTAAAAAACCGAGTGTGTTTTTGCCTGTATTTATAAGATTTTTCACATCAACACAAGTGTAAAACGCTCTAAAATATTCGGTAGCACCGGGAAAATTAGAGTTTTCGCCAATACGCTCACCGTTTAAATAAGCAACAATAGAATTAACTTTATCGCCCGTTGCGCCTAAAAAACAATAAGCATAATCAATTTCTTCATTTTTTAAGTCAAACTCTTTTCTGACATAGCCGACTTTGCCGAAATTGTACCAGATTTTAAACCAGTCGCCTTTCCACTCGCCCGCTTTAAAAACACCTGTTACAAAATAAGATGACTTTTCGGCTTTTTCATCGTTTTGGTCCCAAACGAAAACGGTGAAAAAATATTTACTGTAAGGTTTAATTAAGCCTTTTAAATCAACACAAACGCCAAACTGTTTATCAGAAAAAACCTTGTTTGAGTCGTATATTTTCTCATTATTCTCATCAAAAACTAATATTTGATAAGCGGTTTGATACGAGCCGTTTTCGCTCGACTCTAACACCCAAGAAAAAGAAGGCGCAGTTCTGTCAACGCCTAAGGTTTCAAATTTGTTCTCACATTTTAAAGATGCAATACTAATTCCCATAGTTTTCACCTTTTAATAAAAAAATTAATCTTTATTTCTTCTTAAAACTTTAACTTTTGAAGCGTCATAAGTTTTTGGTGCAGTTTCAATTTCGCCGTCAAATTTAACTTTAACATTTCCTGTTAAAACATTAACTTCAACAACTTCGCCCTCGCCGTCAGCAGTTTTAACTTTTGTGCCGACATAAGGCAGGCTTTTTCTAAGTTCCTCGTAAACATCGCTTTCATATTTCAAACAGCACATAAGTCTACCGCAAGAACCCGAGATTTTAAGAGGATTTGGCGACAAATTCTGCTCTTTCGCCATTTTAATTGAAACAGGTTGAAACTCGTCTAAAAATCTCGAACAGCAAAAGGGTTGTCCGCAAATGCCGACACCGCCGAGCATTTTTGCTTCATCTCGAACGCCTATTTGACGAAGTTCAATTCTTGAATGAAATTGAGCCGCTAAATCTTTAACCAATTCTCTAAAATCAACTCTGCCGTCTGCGGTGAAAAAGAATATAATTTTGCTGTTGTCAAAGGTATATTCCACTCTTGTTAATTTCATTTCAAGACCGTGGTCTTGAATCTTTTTTTCGCAAATTTCAAACGCTTTTTCTTCTTTTTTGAAATTTTCTTGCTGTTTAATTAAATCTTGCTTTGTAGCAATTCTTATAATATTTTTAAGTGGCTGAACAATTTCCTCTTCTTCAACCATTTTATTGGCAATTGCAACTTTGGCACATTCAAGTCCCCTTGCGGTTTCAACAATAACGTTTTGATTTAATTGCGCTTTTTTACCGTTTGCTCCGAAATAATAAACTTTGGCAGACTCTCTGAATTTTACGCCGATAATTTCAACCATATTTTACCTCCCGAGTGTGTTTTTCAGTTTTATGCAGGTTCTTGCGACAACTATTTTTACCGCTTTATTTTGCATAATATCTTTTTTTGTATTAGTTAAAATGTCAATAGCATTTAATATTCTGTTTAATGTTAATTTGTCTAAAACTTCGCTGTATTCTTCAAAATCGCTTTCTTTTACCTTTGCCCTATAAAGCAGTCGAAGCGAAAAAACAAGTTCATCGCAAATTCTTAAAAGCTCTTGTTTATCGCTCGAATAAGAGTGTAGCAAACTTAATAAATCATATTCGCTTTGCAGTACAGCGGTTTTAATTATATTAAAAGTTTCTTCGCTTATTTTTTCTAACTCTTCATCTTCACAAATAAAAACAGTCGCTCTTGAAATTACCGTATCAAGCAAGTTTGTTTTTTCTTTGCAATTAATAACAAAAACAACGCTTTTCGGCGGTTCTTCCAAAACTTTTAAAAGTGCATTTTGCGAAACTGTCGAAATATTTTCCGCATCGTTAAATATATAAACTTTAGCGTCAGCCTCATTCGGCAAAACATAAGAGTCTGATTTTATGTTTCTTACAAAATCAACTTTGTAATTTTTTGTTTTGCCCTCGGGCTCAAGATTAATAATATCAGGGTGAACGCCTTTTTGAGCTTTTATGCAATGGCGACAAACGCCACAAGGTTTGTTTTCGCCCTCGCAAACCGCTGTTTTTGCAAAAAATTCTGAAAATTCTTTTGCCCGCTCTCCCTCAAAAATTACAGCGTGAGGCAATGAATTTGTTTCGCTTAACAGCCTTATTCTCTCAAATAAATCCATCTTTGCCTCCTTAAAAAAATTAATATACCATATCTTTTACATATTCAATATCGTTTAAAATTGCCCTTTTAAGTTCCTCAATATCGGCAAATTTTCTTTCTGGGCGAATAAAAAATTTCGGTGAAACTTCAATGTTTTGCCCGTAAAGGTCGCCCGAAAAATCAAAAATATTAGTTTCAGAAGAAACTGTTTCGCCGCCGACTGTCGGCTTTGTTCCTATATTGGTAATTCCTTTATAAACTTTATTCTCAACTACAATTTTTGAAGCGTAAACGCCAAATTTCGGAACAATAAAATTGTTCGGAAAAATTTGATTAATTGTAGGAATACCCAAATCTCTGCCAAGCATTTTGCCTTGTTCAACTAAAAAATCGTAACAAAAATCGTGACCCAAAAGTTCTTTTGCTTTCGGCATTTCGCCCTGCTCGATTAACGCTCTTATTCTCGTTGATGAAACAGGCTCGCCCTCAATTAGCACCGGCGCAATTACTTTTAATTCAATATCAAACTTTTTGCAAAGTTCTTTTAACACCTGCGGATTGCCTTTTGCACCCATTCCAAATCGAAAATTAAAACCGCAAGTGATTTTTTTAACACCTAATTTTTCTTTCAAAAATAATATAAATTCAGGCGGAGTCATATCTTTAAACTGCAAAAAATCGAGGCTAAAACAATATTTCACACCCAAATTTTCAATAAGTTTAAATTTAACGCTTTTCGGCGAAATAGAAGAAACTTTATTTCCGCCTATCACACCGCTTGGCGATTGATTAAAGGTGAAAACTGCGGGAGTAAACTCGCTGTTTACCGCCTCTTCAATTACCGCTTTGTGCGCTAAATGAACCCCGTCAAAAGTGCCGAGCGCAACAGAAGTATTCAATTTTTCTTCAAAATTCTCAATACTGTTAATAATTTTCATATCAATTCCAACTTAAAAAACACATTTAGGCTTTAAGGAGGAGTTTTTAATCTCGCCTAAACCTAAAAACTTTTTACCGAAATACACCCTAAAATACTGCGAATTTTCGGTAATTTTTAATCTTTTTAAATCAAGTTCGTTGCCGTTTTGAAACCTTACAGACTGTTTTACGGTAACAAAAACCGCAGGATAGCTTTCAACCGCTTTATCGGGCGGTAACACACTTTTTTCAATATCGCTATCTAAAAAATCTTGCAAAGAAACGCATTGTTCAATAGAAAAACCGCTGCCACAAGTTCTTTGAAGTTTGCTCATAAACGCACCGCAACCGAGTTTCATACCAATGTCATCAATAATAGTGCGAATATATGTACCCTTCGAGCAAACAACCTCAATATTTGCGGTATCAACACCGTCAAACGATAAAAGTTTTACTGAAAAAACGGTTACTTTTCTTTCTTTTCGCTCAATTTCAACGCCTTTTCTTGCCAATTCGTAAAGTTTAACGCCGTCTTTTTTTAACGCCGAATACATAGGCGGAATTTGGGTAATTTCGCCCTCAAAATCTTTTAAGGCAGTTTCAATTTGGCCTTTTGTAAGGCAAACAGGCTGGTCAGACAAAACCTCGCCCTCGCAATCGAGAGTGTCGGTAGTAAGCCCGAAAACTACTTCTGCCTTGTAAGCTTTTTTGTTGTCGTCAATCAAATCAATAAGCCTTGTCGCCCTGCCTATCATAACAGGCAAAACGCCTGTTGCAATTGGGTCGAGCGTTCCTGCGTGACCGCAACGCTTTTCGCCTGTTTTGCGCTTTATGGCGCTTGTTACTTTAAAAGAGGTCATTCCGCACGGCTTATTAATTAAAACAAAACCGTTCATTTTTTATTTTATACCTAATTCTTCAAACATTTTTTCTGCCGCATTTTTTAACATTTCAAACGCTTTTTCTTTCGGCTCGTTTATTTCGCAACCTGCCGCTCTTTCGTGACCGCCGCCACCAAAAAGCGTGCAAAAGTCAGAAGCCGAAACTGGCGGATTTGAACGCGCGGAAATTTTGCAAATATCAGTATTATCACGCTCACGAATTGTAATTCCTAAAACTACGCCCTCAATTGTTCTTGGCAAACCGGTGATTCCCTCAAGTTCGGAATCTTTTGCACCCGAATTTACTCTCGATTCTTTGGTTATAGTCATAATTGCGACTTTACCGCCGCAAAAGAATTTAATTGAATTAAGCGCATCTTTTTCAACCTGCATACGAGAAACTGATTTTGTATCAAACATAATGCGGTTAATTTCAGCGTAATCAACGCCCATTTCCATTAAATCGGCCGCAATTCTGTGAGTTTTTGAGGTGGTGTTTGAAAATTTAAAACAACCTGTATCAGTAGAAATTCCGGTGTAAAGCGCCGAAGCTTGAACTAAATCAATACCGCCTAACTTACGACAAATTTCATAAACAATTTCGCAAGCAGCCGCACTTTTTGCATCGACAAAAGTTTTATTTGCATAAAAATCATTAGTTGCGTGGTGGTCGATGCAAAGGTCGATTTTTTGATATTTTTCTTTAATGTCGCCTAAAAGGTTTTTAGCGGCAACATCAACCGCAATTACATAATCAGGCTCAAAATCGTCAAAAACAAAATTTTCGGTAATATAGCCGTATTGCTCGCCTATTTCATCGGCACATTCTACTCTTGCTTTTTTACCCAAATTTTGCAATGCTCTGCAAAGCGCAAAGCCACAACCGATAGTATCACCATCGGGAAAATGGTGTATTAAAATTACAACATTATCAACACTTTTTAATGTTTTTGCGATTTCTTCCAAACTAATCTTCATTTGAAATTTCCTCTGTTTTATATTCAAAATCTTCTATAATTCGTGCAATATGGGCGCCTGTTGCGATTGAATTATCGGCAATAAAAGTTAAAGCGGGAATTTTGCGCAATTTTATTGCTCTGTTTAATTCTCGTTTAATATAGCCTTCAGCCGATTTTAAGCCTTTAACCGATTCGGCGGTTTTTTCTTCGCCCTCAATTGCGCTGACAAAAACTTTTGCATAAGACAAATCGCCCGAAACCTCTACCCTGACAATTGATAAAAGTTTTGAAATTCGAGGGTCTTTAAGGTCTCTTATAATGTCGGATAAATTTCTTTTAATGTCCTCTTCAATTCTGTCAATTCTGTGAGAACCCATATTTTTTTGCTCCTTAAAAATTAATCTCTGTATTCTTCAATAACAAATGCTTCAAAAATGTCGCCCTCTTTAATGTCGGCAAATTTTTCAAGTCCTATACCGCATTCAAAGTTGGTAGCAACTTCTTTAACATCGTCTTTAAATCTTCTAAGCGAATCAATCTCATCTTCAACCAAAACAATGCCGTCACGTACTACGCGGATTTGTGCGTTTCGAGTAACTTTACCTTCAAGCACATAACAACCTGCGACAACGCCGACAGATGAAATTTTGTAAACTTCACGCACTTCGGCACGACCGAGTTGAACTTCTCTGAATTTCGGCGCAAGCATACCTTTGATAGCCGATTCGATTTCTTCGATACAATCGTAAATAATTCTATACATTCGCATATCAACGCCGTCTTTTTCAGCCAAATTTTTGGCAACGGGGTCGGGACGAACATTAAATCCTACAATAATTGCGTTTGAAGCGCCTGCGAGCATTACATCACTCTCTGATACAGCGCCAACACCGCCGTGAATTACTCTTACTCTAACCTCTTCGTTAGAAAGTTTTTCGAGTGATTGGCGAACAGCCTCAACCGAGCCTTGAACATCAGCTTTAACAATAATGTTAAGGTCTTTCATTTCGCCTTGTTGTAACTGGTCGAAAAGGTTATCAAGAGTAACTTTTTGATAACGGTTAAACTCTTCTTCTTTCGACTGTGATTTTCTTTGTTCAACAAGTTCTCTTGCGAGACGCTCGTCTGAAACAGCGTCAAAATTATCACCTGCGGAAGGAACATCGTCAAGACCTGTAATTTCAACAGGAACGCTCGGTCCGGCAGTTTTAATTCTTTCGCCTTTATCGTTAATCATAGTTCTTACTCTGCCGACAGTTTTGCCTGCAACGATAATATCGCCTGCGTTTAAAGTACCGTTTTGAACAAGAATTGTTGCAACAGGACCTCTGCCCTTGTCAAGTCTTGCTTCGATAACAGCACCTTTTGCCATTCTGTCAGGATTTGCTTTAAGTTCGAGCATTTCAGCAACCAAAAGAACATTTGATAAAAGGTCTTCAATACCCATACCTGTTTTGGCCGAAACGGGAACGGTAATAATGTTGCCGCCCCAAGCCTCAGGTACCAACTCATATTCGGTGAGTTGTTGCATAATTTGGTCGGTTGTAACGCCCGGTTTATCCATTTTGTTAATAGCGACAATTATTTCAACGCCTGCCGCTTTTGCGTGGTTAATAGCCTCAACAGTTTGTGGCATAATACCGTCATCGGCGGCAACAACCAAAATTGCGATATCGGTAACATTAGCACCACGCTGACGCATTGCGGTAAATGCGGCGTGACCCGGAGTGTCAAGAAATGTAATATTTTTGCCTTCAACTTCAACTTGGTAAGCACCGATATGTTGGGTAATACCGCCTGCCTCTGTAGAAGTTACCGAAGTTGAACGAATTTTATCAAGAATAGAAGTTTTACCGTGGTCAACGTGTCCCATTACAACAACTACAGGGTCACGAGGTTTCAAATCTTCCGCTTTATCTTCTTGAACGTCCATAATCTGCTCTTCGATTGTTACAACAACCTCTTTGGTAACTTTTGCGCCCATTTCGGTTGCAACAATTTCAGCAGCATCATAATCAATAACATCGCTAACGCTTGCCATTGTGCCGAGAATCATCAATTGTTTAACAACTTCGGCAGCGGTCTTTTTAAGACGTGAAGCGAGTTCGCCGACTGTGATTTCATCGCCGACTGTAATTTCAATAGGTTTAGCCTTAATCTTTTCAAGTTGAATTTTTCTAAGTCTGTCAGCCTCAGTTTCTCTTTTATTGCTCTTATGACCTTTGCGATACTGTTGCGATTTTTGATGAATTTTCTGTTTTTTCTGGTAATTGTCGCCACCATATCTGTGAGCAGATGAAAAATTATCATATTTTTCGTTGTATTTTTCAGCGTCAAAATCTGAAGAACGAGTGTCGATTTTATAACTTTCAACAGTATGAATTTCGATATTATCGTTGTCGCCTTTATCACGAATTCTGCCTTCGCTTCTCGGTTTTGCAGGCGCTTTCTTTTTATCTTTTTTAACTGTTGTTTTTTCTGCTTTTTCTTCAGTTTTTGCAGCCTTTTCTTCGCTTTTTTCAGCCTTTGGTTTTTCAGCTTGTTTTTCTGTTTGTTTTTGAGCAACTTTTTTAGGCTTTTCTTCTGCTTTTTTAACCGCTTTTTTCGGTTTTTCTTCGCTTTTTTCTGCTTTTTCTTCTTTAGCGGCAGCAGCCATTGCTTTTAACTGTTCAGCTAAAAGTTCCTGCTCTTTTAATCTTTTTTCTTTTTTAGCCTTTTTCTCGGCCTCTCTTTGCTTTTGAGCCTGTTCGCCCATAGCAAAATATTCATCAAAAGATTTAACTTGGTTTTTGAGCGTTATAAAATCAAAAACAAAGTTAAGTTCGTTTTCCTCAAGCGCAGTTGTATTTTTAATTGCACGCTCTGGAAATTTATCTTTTAAAACTTCAAGTAATTCTTTGGTATCAAAGCCGAAGTCTTTTGCAACTTCGTTTACCTTGTACTTAACTAACATATATTCATCATCCTTTGTCGAAAATAAGGTATCTATGTGAAATCGGCAAAACCGATATGATTTTTTAAATAAGAGTTTTAAGTTTTTTTGCAAAACCAGCGTCATTCACCGAAACAACGCCTGTTTTTGTGCCAACGGCATTTGTTATTTCAAAAATTGAAAACTCGGTTGAAATAATGGCAATATCGGTATTTTCAGCTGCAAAAACTAAACCTCTTTTTGTTTTTTTAGATAAATCTGACGCTAAAAAAACAGCGTAAGATTTACCCGAATGAACGGCTTCAAGCGCCTTATCATAACCGAGCGATACTCGGTTGGCTTTTCTTGCCATTCCCAAAAGTGATAAAAATTTATTCTGCATTTTCAAGTTCCTTTATTAAAGAATCGTAAATTTCATTTGGAATTTCGCCCGAAAACGCTTTGTTTAACTTTCTGCCCTTTTTCAAGGCTTCAAAACAATCAATGTTTTTGCAAACATAAGCGCCTCTGCCGGCGGCTTTTCCGCTTTCATCAAGAAAAATTTCGTTTTCTTTATTTTTTACAATTCTTACAAGTTCTTTTTTCGGTTTCATTTCACCGCAACCTAAGCAAAGTCGCATAGGTATTTTTTTTGGCTTTTTCATAATTATTCACCGTAATATCCGCTTTCAGGGCGAATATCGATTTTCCAATTAGTAAGTTTTGCGGCAAGGCGTGCGTTTTGACCTTTGTTACCGATAGCGAGCGACAACTGATGGTCCGGCACAGATGCCTGACAAGACCTTGCAGCTTCGTCAATAATCTCAACTGAAACTACTTTTGCAGGTGATAATGCTTCTGAAACAAAAGCGGTAATATCTTCCGAATATTTAACAATATCTATTTTTTCGCCGCCGAGTTCTTCAACAATAGTCGAAACTCTTTGACCTTTAGGTCCGATACATGCGCCTATTGGGTCAACATCTTCATCTTTTGAGTAAACCGCAATTTTGGTTCTGGCACCCGCCTCACGAGAAACTGCTTTAATTTCAACGGTGCCGTCAAAAATTTCAGGAACTTCTTTTTCAAAAAGTCTTTTTACAAAACCGGGGTGAGTTCTTGAAATCATAATTTTAGGACCTTTTTCGGTATCTCTAACATCAACGATAAAGATTTTGATAATTTGACCTTCTTTTAAAACTTCGCCCGGAATTTGCTCGCCCTTAGGCAAAATTGCTTCTGATTTGCCGATTTGCAAAGTAGCGTTGCCGGTTTCAGGGTCAACAGATGTTACTGTTGCTGACTCAATTTCGCTATTTTTAGAAGAAAACTCTTGTAAAACCATACCGTGTTCTGCTTCACGAATTCCTTGACGAATAACATGTTTTGCAGTTTGAGCAACAATTCTACCAAAATCTTTAGTGTTAAGTTTAATATTAACAACACCTCCGACAGTTGCTCTTTTAGAATGTTTTAAAGCGTCTGCCAACAAAATTTGTTCTGTAGCGTGTTCAGGGTCAATTTCTTCAACAACCTGTTTTGTTACATAAACATCAATTTTCTCTTTTTCGCAGTTTATGTCGCAATGAACAATATCAAGTCCGTCATAATCTCTTCTTTTAGCAACAACAATTGCGTTTGCGATTTTCTCTGCCAAAAATTCGGCAGGAATACCTTTTTCCTTTTCCATTAATTTAAGTGCTTCAAAAAAATCTTTGTTTTTCATGGTTTACCACCTTTTATTTATTTTTTATTTTTAGTATATTTAAAAATCAAAATCATCTAAAATGATTTTTGAATAATCGCCTTTTTCAAGAACTAACCTCTCACCATTACATTCTATGATTACATTTCCTTTTTCATAATCAACTAAAATGCCGCTTATTTCTTTTTGAGAGTTAATTGCTTTGTAAAGTTTTGCTTTAATTTTTTCGCCTTTAAATTTTTTGAAATGTTCTTCTCTTGAAAGTTCTCTGCCAAGACCGGGTGAAGAAACTTCTAAAAAATAAGCCTCTTTTATAGGGTCGGCTGTATCGAGTGGCTCATCAATTGCACGAGATAAATTCTCGCAGTCGTCAATTGTAATACCCTCTTCTTTGTCGATAAATATGCGAAGAAAATAGGAAGCGCCCTCTTTAAGATATTTAATATCCCAAATTTCAAGTCCCAATTCATCTGCATAAGGCTTAATTATTTCAAAAACTTTTGAAACAGTACCGCCTGTGAAGTTCGCCAAAAAATCAACTCCTTAAAAATTCTTTCAATAAAACTGAAAGAGCGGGTTTTCAAACTACCCACTCTTCCTTTACTGTCAATTTTCACTTTCTGTCAAGTATTCTAACACATATTTATATAAAAATCAAGTGTTTTTTTACAATTAAATGCGTTTTTTGGCGTTAAAAGAAAGAATTTTAAGTAAAAATTGATAAAATTATGAGTTTTTTCAAAAAAAAGGTTTACTATTTTAGTTTTTTTTGTTATAATAATGTCAAGTCTGCGGTTATAAATGGGAATGCAGATTATTAAAATTTGTTATAAAAATATTAGGAGGTATTTTTCAATGGCAGAAAAGTATTGCTATCTCTTTTCGGAAGGTAATGCCGACATGAGAGAACTCCTCGGCGGTAAAGGTGCTAACCTCGCTGAGATGACAAACATTGGTCTTCCTGTTCCTCAGGGATTCACAATCACAACAGAGGCTTGTACTCAATACTATGAAGACGGTCGTCAAATTAATGACGGTATCATGGCTGAAATCAACGAGTACATCGGAAAAATGGAAGAAATCACCGGTAAAAAATTTGGTGATAAAGAGAATCCACTTTTGGTTTCTGTTCGTTCAGGTGCTCGTGCTTCAATGCCGGGTATGATGGATACAATCCTCAACTTAGGTTTGAACGAAGATGTTGTTGAAGCAATCGCTGAAAAATCAGGTAATCCAAGATGGGCTTGGGACTGCTACAGAAGATTTATTCAAATGTATTCTGATGTAGTTATGGAAGTTGGTAAAAAATATTTTGAACAACTTATCGACGAAATGAAAGAGAAAAAAGGTGTTCAGCAAGACGTTGATTTGACTGCTGAAGACTTAAAAGAACTCGCTTCACAATTCAAAGCAGAGTATAAATCAAAAATCGGTGAAGACTTCCCTGCTGACCCTAAAGAGCAGTTAATGGGCGCTGTTAAAGCCGTTTTCCGTTCTTGGGACAACCCACGTGCAAACGTTTATCGTCGTGATAACGATATTCCTTATTCATGGGGTACTGCTGTTAACGTTCAGTCAATGGCATTCGGTAACATGGGTGATGACTGCGGTACAGGTGTTGCATTTACTCGTGACCCTGCTACAGGCGCTAAAGGTCTTTTCGGTGAATTCTTAACAAACGCTCAAGGTGAAGACGTTGTTGCTGGTGTTCGTACTCCTATGCACATTTCTGAAATGGAACAAAAATTCCCTGAAGCATTCGCTGAATTCACAAAAGTTTGCCAAACTCTTGAAAACCATTACAGAGATATGCAAGATATGGAATTTACTGTTGAACACGGTAAACTCTTTATGCTCCAAACTCGTAACGGTAAGAGAACAGCTCAGGCTGCTTTACAAATCGCTTGCGATTTAGTTGACGAAGGTATGAGAACTGAAGAAGAAGCAGTTGCTATGATTGACCCTCGTAACCTTGATACACTTTTACACCCACAGTTTGACGCTGCTGCTTTAAAAGCTGCAACTCCTGCTGGTAAAGGTTTAGGTGCTTCTCCTGGTGCTGCTTGCGGTAAAGTTGTATTTACTGCTGACGATGCAGTTGCTTGGAACGAAAAAGGCGAAAAAGTTGTTCTTGTTCGTCTTGAAACTTCTCCTGAAGACATTACAGGTATGAAAGCTTCTCAAGGTATTTTAACAGTTCGTGGCGGTATGACTTCACACGCTGCCGTTGTTGCTCGTGGTATGGGTACTTGCTGTGTATCTGGTTGTGGCGACATCGCTATGGACGAAGAAAACAAAAAATTCACACTCGCTGGTAAAGAATACCACGAAGGTGATTACATTTCTATTGACGGTTCAACAGGTAACATTTATGACGGTATTATTCCTACTGTTGATGCTACTATCGCCGGTACATTCGGTAGAATTATGGCTTGGGCTGACAAATATAGAAAACTTAAAGTAAGAACAAACGCTGACACTCCTGCTGATGCTAAAAAAGCAAGAGAACTCGGCGCTGAAGGTATCGGTCTTTGCCGTACTGAGCATATGTTCTTTGAAGAAGACAGAATTGCTGCTTTCAGAGAAATGATTTGCTCAGATACAGTTGAAGAAAGAGAAGCTGCTCTTGACAAAATACTTCCTTATCAACAAGGCGACTTTGAGGCTCTTTATGAAGCACTCGAAGGCAACCCTGTAACAATTCGTTTCTTAGACCCACCGCTTCACGAGTTTGTTCCTACTGAAGAAGATGATATTAAGAAATTGGCTGACGCACAAGGCAAGAGCGTTGAAGAAATCAAAACTTTGATTGATTCATTACACGAGTTCAACCCAATGATGGGTCACCGTGGTTGCCGTCTTGCAGTAACATATCCTGAAATTGCTAAAATGCAAACAAAGGCTGTTATTCGTGCTGCTATCAATGTTAAAAAAGCTCACGCTGACTGGAATGTAAAACCTGAAATTATGATTCCGTTGGTATGCGATATTAAAGAATTAAAATATGTTAAAAAGGTAGTTGTTGAAACTGCTGACGCTGAAATCGCAGCAGCAGGTATCGACCTTGCATATGAAGTAGGTACTATGATTGAGATTCCGAGAGCAGCATTAACTGCTGACGAAATCGCAAGCGAGGCTGACTTCTTCTGCTTCGGTACTAACGACTTAACTCAGATGACATACGGTTTCTCTCGTGATGACGCCGGTAAGTTCCTTGATGCTTACTATGATGCTAAAATCTTCGAGAATGACCCGTTTGCTAAACTCGACCAAACAGGTGTCGGCAAATTAATGGAAACTGCTATTAAACTCGGCAAACCTGTAAACAGCAAACTCCATGTTGGTATTTGCGGCGAGCACGGCGGCGACCCATCATCTGTTGAGTTCTGCCATAAAATCGGTCTTGATTATGTATCATGCTCACCGTTCAGAGTGCCAATTGCTCGTTTGGCAGCAGCTCAAGCAGCAATCGCAAGCAAATAATTAATATTTGTAAACAATTTAAGGCTATGAGATTAATAATCTTATAGCCTTTTTTTGTTTTTTATTTTTGTAAATTCTCTTTCAAATCAAAACCCTTCCACCGCAAGCGGTCCCCTTCTCTTGACAGAGACGCCATTCGCCAAAGCAATATGTGATGTGTTCCATGAAAAAAATAACGGGGGCTTTTGCCCCCGTATTTTTACTTAATTTTAGCTTTTTTCGTCTTTGTCCAAGAAGAGTAAGCTTTCATACCATCTTGTTTTATAAACGCTCTTACTTGAACTTTGTACTTCTTGCCTTTTTTGAGTTTTTTAATTGTTTTTGTTGCTGTTTTCTTTGAATTAAAGGTTTTTACTGTCCATTTACCACTTAATTTGTATCGAACCTGAAAACCTGTCGCATCTTTTACTTTGTTATAAGTAACTTTAAAGGATTTCTTACCTGCTTTTAAGGTTATTTTCGGTGTGGTGAGTTTCAGTTTTGCAATCGCTTTGCCTTTTTCAATAACCTCACCGCATACCGAGCAAACTTTGTCACCTGTGTAGCCTTTTGCAAAATAAGTAGCCTTTTTAGAATTTTTTGTTACAAGAGTATGACCTAATGCCAAAATTACAGAACCTTTTTCAACTGTTTCACCACAAACTGTGCAAACTTCATCGCCTGTGTAACCTTCTTCGGTGCAGGTTGCATCTTTTGCGTTTTTAATTTCAGTTTCCTGATGTCCTGTTGCTTTTATTTTTTCTGTATATGTTTTATGGCAATCATCACATTCATAAACTACATAACCATCTTCGGTACAAGTTTCTGCTTTTCTTTCTGTTACAACATAATGATGATTTTCATGAGTTGTTTTCGGTAAAGTTTTTTCATAGGTTTCACCGCAAACAGGGCAATAATAAACCTCTTTGCCTTCTGATTCAGCAGTTGCTGCAACAGATTTTGAAGGATCTAATTCCCATTTATGTCCTAATGCAGGAATCACAGAACCTGTTTCTACTGTTTCACCGCAAACTGTGCAAACTTTATCACCTGTGTAACCTGTTTCAGTGCAGGTTGCATCTTTTACATTTACAAGTTCGGTTGTATGACCAAGTGCAGGTATTGCTTCGCCTGCTACTAAAACTTCACCGCAAACTGTGCAAACTTCATCGCCTGTGTAACCTTCTTCGGTGCATGTTGCATCTTTTGCGTTTTTAATTTCAGTTTCCTGATGTCCTGTTGCAGGAACAGTAACAGTTTCCCTTGAAATCTCTGCCCCGCATACTGAACAATATACTACGCTGTCATAACTTCCGTCTTGTGTGCAAGTTGGATCAACAATGTTTTCCAAAACTGCTTCCGACTCAGTATGACCTTTTGCAGGAACTTTATAACTTACAGTATCTCCGCAGTTTTTACAAGTATATATAATAGTTCCGTCTTTTGTACATGTTGCATCGTTCGAATAATCAATATCATAATCATGTTCTGTTTTTGCGAGTTCTTTCACTTTTTCAATACCGCAAGTTTCACATACATAATATTGATAACCGATTTCTGTGCAGGTTGGTTCAATTTTTGTGGTTTCTTTATATGTATGACCAAATGCAGGAATAACTGTGCCTTCTGCCAAAACTTCGCCACAAACTTTGCAAACTTCATCACCTGTGTATCCGTCCTCAGTACAGGTTGCATCTTTTGCATTTTTAATTTCAGTCGAATGACCCAAAGCCGAAATTACCAATGCTTCTTTTGTTGTTTTTGTTGTACCGTCTTCTTTAAAGTATTGATCGCAAACTGTACAGTGTTTTCCTGCCAAAGAGCCCTCTTCGGTGCAAGTTGCATGTTTTGCAAAAATATCTTCAAATGTATGAGGTTTTAATTGCAACAAATATTCATCAATATTAGATTCCCATTCATTATGGTTATTGCTGTATGCAAGATTACATCTTGAACATCTGTAATAAGTTTTATTTCCTCTTTCGGTACAAGTTGATTCCTTTGCTTCCACTACAATATCTTTATTGTGACCCAGAGCAGAAATAACGCTTTCCATTGTTTCGCCGCAATCTTTACAAACCGTTACTACCTTACCGTCTGTGGTACAAGTAGCCTCTGTTACTTGCTGATGTTCATAATCAAAATCGTGACCTTTTGCTTCAATTTCAGTTTGCTCCTGAAGAACAGTTCCGCAACGCTCACAAGTAATCTCATCAGTTAAACCTGTTTCAGTACAAGTTGCTGGTTTACCTTCTTTTGTCACTTTTCCTTGATGACCGAGTGCCTCAATCTCTTCTGTTTTTGTTGCACCGCATTCTTCACAAGTATAGGTTCTTACACCTGCTTCGGTACATGTAGGCTCGGTTGTAACCTCGCCGTCATTCCAACTGTGACCCTTTGCAGGAATTGTTTCGCCACCAAAAACATTACCGCAAACTTCACATTCATAAGTTTCGGTTTTTCCGCTCTCGGTACAAGTTGCATCAATTTGTTCAGCAGTTTTTTTGTAAGTATGTGCTGCAAAAGGAATTACTTCTGTTTTTGTTTCACTACATTCAGTGCAAGTATAGGTTTTAACGCCTTCTTTTGTGCAGGTAGGTTCAGTTGTAACCACACCTTCATCCCAAGTATGACCTAATGCGTCAACTACAATATTTTCTCTCGAAAGTTCTTCTTCGCATACTGAACAATATACTACGCTGTCATAACTTCCGTCTTCGGTACAAGTCGGATCAACAATATTTTCCAAAACTGCCTCTGAAGGAACATGTGCACTCAGGTCTACATCAATTACTGTGCCTTCTTCTATAACTTTTCCGCATACTGAGCAAACTTTGTCACCTGTGTAACCTTTTTCTATACAAGTAGCATCTTTTGCATCTTTTAATTCAGTAATATGACCTAATGCCGGAATTTCTTCGCCTGATTTTACCAATTCATCGCAAACTGTGCAATATTCATCACCGGTATAGCCCTTTTCGGTACAAGTAGGCTCCTTAGCATTTCTGATTTCAGTCTTGTGTCCGAGTGAATCAATTATTTCGCCTTGTGTTACTGTAACTCCGCAAACTGTGCAAACCTCATCACCGGTATATCCATCTTCGGTGCAAGTAGCCTCTTTTGCGTTCTGAATTTCAGTGATATGTGCACCCGAATGTTCAACAACTTCTGTTTGAACATCTGCGCAATACTTACATGTATATGTTTTTACTCCGTCAGTAGTTTCACAATTCAATGGTACTTCGTCAGTAAGTTCATATTCATGTTCACTATTTTGCATTGGAATAGTCTCAGTTTTTTCTTCTTGACAAACACTGCATTTATAAACAGTATAGCCATCATGACCGCAATAAGGTTTGTCAACGCTTATAGCAACCCAATCATGCTGATGTTCGTTTTGTTCAGCACTAATAGGCAGAGCGAAGGATATACAACAAACTATCGCAATAAAAATCGAACAAATCTTCTTAACCATATTTTACCTCCTAAAAACAAAAAATTATGTTGGTAAGATTATTCATCTTGTGTTAATTATACACTTCGTTTTGTGGTTTGTCAAGTCGTTTTGTGTATTTTTTTTATAATTTTTTATAAAATATGTTATTGTTAATTTAATTAATACTACTAATAATAAAACTAAATATATATGTGTTAATATAAAGTTAGAGTTCATCGTCTAATTTGACATTAATTAATGCCATAACAATCACTAAAGGAAGGTTTATATATGTCGCTTGGATCAGTTATAAAACAACTTTTGGAAAGTCATAATATTTCTCAAAAACAAATGGCTGAAGATTTATACATTTCACCATCAACATTAGGCAATTATATTAGATGTATAAGGGAACCTGATTTCAGAACGCTTATACTATTTGCAGATTATTTCAATGTATCGGTTGATTTTCTACTCGAACACAAAATCAGCAAAGATTCCTCTGTTTCGCAAAATGAAATAATGCTTCTTCATTTATTCAGAAATATGAATGCTGAAAACAAGAACAATTATCTTGAAATTGGGAAAATTTTGATCGACAAAAGCAAAAGCAAAATAGAATGAATTTAATAATAAAATAAAAGACTCTGCTAAACATTAGCAGAGTCTTTTAATTGCCTATTTTTCCGGTCCGTCGCCAGACAAGTATTTTCGGCGCAAGTGAGCTTAACTACTGTGTTCGGAATGGGAACAGGTGGACCCTCACCGCTAACGTTACCAACTATATGTACATAAAGCATAGCCTTATGCAATTTGTAAAACTGGTGACCCGTACGAGATTCGAACTCGTGTTGCCGGCGTGAGAGGCCGGAGTCTTAGGCCACTTGACCAACGGGCCATATATTAAAAGCGAAATATTCGCATATTATTAAATGGAACAAGACTACTGCCCTGCCCCTAAATAGTGTTGGCAATTACCTATTTTTCCGGTCCGTCGCCAGACAAGTATTTTCGGCGCAAGTGAGCTTAACTACTGTGTTCGGAATGGGAACAGGTGGACCCTCACCGCTATCGTT
>CACXOM010000004.1:92313-93890 GCA_902769255.1 Oscillospiraceae bacterium | reverse complement strand
ATTGCTCCAGTCGAGGATTACATTACCGCTTGTAGAAGATGCTTTTGTGGTTGTGGTTGTAGAAGTAGTTGTGGCTTTAGTTGTAGTTGTTGTGGTTGTTGTAGTTGGTTTAGTATTCTCGGCAACTCCGTTAATAAGTGCCGAAACAATACCCGGCATTGTTACTGTGTATGTACTTCTGTTAACAATACCGAATTTATCAGAGCCGGCATTTCCGTTATCCCACCAAATAGGCATAATACCATACTTAGCGCAATTTGTTGCTACAGTTTTAGCATAAGCAACTCTCGCTGAAGTATTATTCTTATCAACAGCGCCGAACTCACCGAGAATTACTGGGATTTTTTGATTTACAAATCCGCTGAATTCACTGCAATAGGATTCAACTGTTGCCAAATCGCTGCTTGATCCCCATGTTGTTTGTGATCCACCGGTAAAACAGAACGATTGCGGATAATAGCAATGAAATTCTACTGCAAGTCTGTTTTGTGCAGTATCTGTCGGCAATACAAAGCCTTTAGTTGTTTGAAGCGCGCCGTATGTATTGATAATAAGCGTTCTTTTACTGTTATTGCCGCCTGTTGCACGAACTGCGTCAACAAACACTTGAGAAAGTTTGTTTGCGTTTGCATAATCGGTTGAAGACGCTGCCGACCAATCGTTATTTTTTTTCAAAATTTCATTATAACCCTCAAACAACAAGTGGTCGCCGTACTTTTTAAATCTATTTGCAATTGCAGTCCAAAGATTAGTAAATTTGCCTTTTATCGAATCCACAGAAGAGCCTGTGTTAAGCCAACTTTTTTCATGATGTGTATTTAAAATACAGTATAAATCCTCTTCTAAAATCCAATTTACTACCTCTTCTACCCTATCAAGCCAAGCAGTTGTAGGCTTACCGCTTGAAGACATGTGAGTATACCATGTTACGGGTAGACGAATTGTATTAAAACCGGCATTTTTATAAGCGGTTATCAATTCTTTGGTTATTTTAGGATTTCCCCAAGACGTTTCACTACCGCCTGTTGAATCCAATGAATTGCCGATATTTATGCCGACTTTCATTTCAGAAACAAGATCATAAGCGGTGATATCTCTCATAGTTGTAGCAGTGCTACCAAATACCACTTGAGGTATTAAGGCAGTCATCAAAAATACCGCCAAGCATAAAAATATGCAAATCTTTTTAGTAATATTTTTCATTATAATTCCTCCGAGATTAATTTTTAATAATATACTACTATATAAATTCTACCCAATAAAAGCAACCAATTCAATTGTATTTATTCCATAATTGCATTGCATTTTTTGCACAAATCCATGAATTTATTGTGTAATTTGCACAAATGTTATATAACAAAATTATAAATTATATTAATTTTGGTTTGTATGGGAGACTTTTACTTTCGACTGTTTGTCTTTACGAGCAAAGCGCAGGAATCTTCTCTCTGTCATTCCGAGTTGTCTTTGGAACGCCGAGGTCTGTCTTTCGCCGTTACGAACGCCCGTATCAAGCGACCAGTTGTACGGGTTTACGCCGTTACCGTCGAATTCATCAGACCATACCAGATTGTATC
>CACXOM010000004.1:0-92274 GCA_902769255.1 Oscillospiraceae bacterium | reverse complement strand
ATTTTCATAAAATTATCCTCCATCTTTAATAAATTTTTAATAATTTCCACAACAAAAATTATTAATTTCATAATACCAAAAAAATTTAAAAAAATAAACATAAAATCTTAAACAAAAACATTGAAAATCTTAAAAATTTATGTTATTATTAAACAAAAAGGGTGTTATGTATGAACGCAGAGCAAGGATTTTATACTACTGAATTAAATGTTTATTACAACAAATCCCATGAAGACAAGCAAAAAAACGCTAAAATATACCATGAACGTTATTTTATGCAAAGGTTTAAATATTATAAAAACACATATAAAATCTTCTATGCTATTGAGGGAAATTATAACGTTACTTCCGGAAAAGCGAATAAAAATATCACAGATGGGGTTCTTGTTATTTCTAAACAAAATGAACACTTCGAATTCCATCCTAATATGACTAAAAAGTTTCGTTTTCTGTTTATATGCATTCATCCCAATCTTTTTGCAAATGAAAATATTGAAGAAAACTATTTTCGTGTATTTGAAAACCTTACAAATGAAAGATCAATAATCAATTTAGACAATCCTGAATATGAAAACATAATAAATTCACTAAAACTTATATGTGATTTAATTATAAAAAACTACGGGCATTGTCATGTTAAATCTGCTTGTCTTTCTGCCATTACACAAATGAGTTTATTGTATGATAACAAGTACCATACTGCGAAAATAGCCAAGAGTATTTCAGTATCAATAATGCATTACATAAATAAACACTATACTGAAAAATTAAGTTATGAAATAATTAAAAATGAATTCTCTGTGTCCACTCCAACGATAAATATAATTGTTAAGAATGCAACCGGAATGACATTTTATAATTACATAAACGAATTACGCCTCTTAGACGCAAAAAAGATGTTGCAAAAATCATGGAACATATCTGCAAAGCAGATTGCAGAATTATGCGGTTTTAACAGTTATGTTGCGTTTTACAAAGCTTATGTAAAAAAATACGGAATATCTCCATCGGAAGAAAGCAAAACTGATCCTAATTTAAAATACTGGCCTTTTTCTAAAAATTAAAAAAAGGGGTGTATTTTTCCTAATTTTATGTTATTATATTATTTATTAAGAATAGCAATTAAATAAAATTATGGAGGATTTATGTATTTAAAAAGCAAAGTATTAACTAATGAAATTGAGAAAAAAATAAATAATTTACTTGATAAAATGACTTTAGAAGAAAAAATAGGTCAGCTTCATCAAGTAGGTCCTTCTCCTGTTGGCGCGTTTGATATTCCTGAAGCAGAGCTTAAAAAAATGCTTGAAACAGGTAGAATAACTCAAGAAGAGTACGAACTTTCTAAGACAGATAAGATTCTTGACAAAAATGAAGATAAAATAAGAAATGGTGAAATCGGTTCGTTTTTGGGTCTTTCTGACCCTAAAAGAATAAACCGATTGCAGAGAATTGCTGTTGAAGAATCAAGAATGGGCATACCGCTCCTTATCGGGTGTGATGTTATTCATGGATTCAATACAGTATTTCCTACTCCAATAGCCGAAAGCTGCAGTTTCGACGATGAGCTTTTTGAACAAACAGCCTCAGTAGCAGCAAAAGAAGCCAGAGCAGCAGGAATTAACTGGGTATTCGCACCAATGCTGGACATTTCGCGTGATGCCCGTTGGGGCAGAATTGCCGAAAGTATGGGACAAGACCCTTTTTTAGCCGGTAATTACGCTGAACGCAAGGTACGAGGTTTTCAAGGAGATGACTTGTCGGATAACTCTAAAATAGCTGCTTGCGCAAAACATTTTCTTGCTTATGGTGCTTGCGAAGGCGGTAAAGATTACAATACAGTTGATATGAGTTTGTCAAAGCTTTATGATGTGTATCTGCCACCTTTTAAAAGAGCTGTTGAGTCCGGTATTGCATCAATTATGACCTCGTTTAATGATATAAACGGTGTGCCAATGACTGCAAACAAATTGCTGATTAAAAACGTTTTGCACGATGAATTGGGATTTGACGGCGTTGTTGTAAGTGATGCAACTGCAGTTAGGGAACTTACAGTACACGGATATTCAAAAGATAAATATGCAGCGACAAGAGATGCACTATGCGCGGGAGTTGATATTGATATGAACTCCTACACCTATTTTGACTGTCTTAAAGAGTTGGTCGAAAAAGGCGAAGTACAAATTGATAATATAAATGAAGCGGTAAAAAGCATTTTAAGATTAAAATTTGCTTTAGGACTTTTCGATAACCCTTATTGTGATTTTAAAAAATTGAATGAAGTTTCTTGTACTAACGAACATCTGGCTCTTGCAAAAAAGGCTGCATTACATTCGACGGTATTGCTTAAAAACAACGGTGTATTGCCAATAAATAAAGAAAAACATAAAAATATTTCGCTTATCGGTGAACTTAGTGATTCAATTTCTGAAAGTTATGGGTGTTGGACATTATACGCCAAAGATGAACACACAGTAACATTAAAAGATGCTCTTTGCAAAGAAGGTGTACAATACACAAGATGTTACGGTGTAAAAGACGAACTAAACGAAGATGAATTCAAAACAGCAACTGAAAATGCAGATTTGATTATTGCTGTTCTCGGTGAAAGCCGTCATATGAGTGGTGAGGCTCATTCTTATGCCGATATTTCATTGCCCGAATCACAGAAAAGCGTAGTAAAACGCTTAAAAGAATTAGAGAAACCTTTTATATGTGTTCTTTATAACGGCAGACCTTTGTGCGTTCCTGAAGTTGACCAGTCTGCAGATGCAATTGTAGAAGCTTGGCAACTCGGCACAAAAATGGGTGAAGCGCTGGCAGATATTATTTTTGGAAGATTCAATCCTTGTGGAAAACTTACATCAAATTTTCCGTATAAATCAGGAGAATGTCCTTCATATTATAATCATCCAAATACAGGACGACCGGCTGCTACTGATAGCGACCCTTGGACTTGCAAATATGATGACGGAAGAATAAAGCCTATTTATTCATTCGGTCATGGGCTTTCTTATACTACATTCGAGTATTCCGAACTGCAGATAGAAAAAACTGAAAGTTACTTAAATGTGAGCGTCAAAATTACAAACAGCGGAAATTATGATGGATATGAAGTTGCTCAATTGTATATACACGATAAATTTGCTTCAAAAGTACGACCTGTTTGCGAATTAAAGGGTTATAAAAAGTTGTATTTGAGGCAAGGTGAAAATAAAGTTGTTAATTTTATACTTCCATACAGCGACCTTGGTTTTCATAATGATAAACTTGAATATGTTATTGAAAAAGGTGATTTTGAGATTTTTGTAGGCACTGATTCTGAGTGTGAGCTTAAATCTGAATTTACATTATAAAACTAAGGCAATGCACAAAGTCATCCTTTATATAGCATAAATAAATAAAAAGTCTGATGAGTTTTAATATCATCAGACTTTTTATTGTTTATTTAAAATTTATTGATAAAACTGATTTCACTTTAAAGCATTATAATTTTCTATCTATTAGAAAACTTGTACCGTTTTTAGAAAAAAAGTACATTCAAATTTCTTTGGAAAAAATACGATACAATATACTCTTTCAACTCATCAGTCGGATTTTCAACACTAAAATGTTGTCCACCGCATGCATCGTGCCTGTGGATCAATGTTGCCGTAGTAGAATTCTTCTATAAATTTGCCCATATTGTTACCTCCTTTAATTTTCTACCATAATTGTACTCAAGAGCGGTTTAATAGTCGAATGTACCGCTAAAAATAGAAAAATACCGAGAAAAACCTTTTACAGTTCTCTCGGTATTCATCTGTGGTTTGCCCTTTTGCAACGTCCATAAGTTAGTATTTTGAAATTATTTCCTTATGTGGTCTGTCCATTTGGAAAAGCGTCTTTCTTTATTATCAAAATATTTTAAGGATTGCATAATGTGCAGGGCGAATAGCCTTTTTCTTTTGCTTCGCCTACTATAATCGGAATTTTGCTTTTATAAAGATAACCGCAATTTTCCCTATGATACTTTTTGCCGTATTTGGTGATATAAGCGGTATCGGTATCTTTAAGCGGAGCGAGTGTAGTAGTTTCGGTTGGTAAAGTTGTTGTAGTTGCTAATGTTTGGGTTGTTAGATTTTTCCCGCCACTTTCATCTTCAGCCGTTTTATCAACAGTATTTTTAACAAAACCGCCACTAATTGTCAAGCCTCTACCAACACTTTTGACAGTATTGGTTTTATTGTTATTTTCACGGCTTTTATTATTCTTTAAACTTACTCTTGTTTTGCTGATTTCTTTTTTAGAATTTTTGCTTTTTGTTGTTTGCTTACTATCAGCTTTTTTCTTGCTGTTCTTTTTATTAACCTTGATTTTCGATTTAGTGCTTGTTTTACTAACTTTTTTAGATGAGACTTCGCTATTCGAAACGGTATATTTAAAATAACGGTCAGAATATTTGTTGTTTTCAAAGTTGTAATCTGTGCAAGAACATAATGACAAGAAAATCATTAATAACGCTATTATTCTTTTCAACGTCTTTTACCAGCCTTAAACACAAAAAGGCTACTTATAATTAAGCAGCCTTTTAAAGATTTAATGTTTGTTATTTAGTCAGCGCCCCAAATGTATTTGCTACCAACTTTTTTATAAGCTCTTACTCTTACATAGTAAACTTTTTTAGATTTTAATTTTGTGAATTTGAAGCTTGCTTTATTTGTTTTTTTAGTTTTAGCACTCTTCATATTCTTTTTAAGGCTGATTGAATATTCATAACCGCCGGCGTTTTTAACTTTTTTTGTAATCTTTACTGTAACAGCTTTTTTAGCAGGTGTGCCTTTTACAGTTGCTTTAGCCGAAAAGCTCATTGTTTTAATTGATTTTTCTGCCGATTTTGTTGTGCCGCCGGCATTTTTAGCAGCTACTATGTATTTAACTGTTCCTGCGAAGATGTTGCGCCTGAAGCTTTGTTCCAAGTAATTTTAATTTGGTTTTTAGCAGAATATGCTACTGATTTGATTACAGGTTTTGCAGGTTTTGCAACAGCTGTAGTAGGAACATAAGTAGTGCAAACTACTGCGCCGTCACAATAAGAAAGACTGTTTGTAATATCTTGAACAGTATCGTTTACAACGCTTTGTCTGTCAACCTTTGTAAACTCAACAGGAAAAGAGCTGTCTTTTGTGTAAGCTGAAGTAAACACAATGTTTAACAAAGTTCCTGTAGCGGTAAAATTGCTGATACCTGAAGTTGAATTGTTATTAACCGACTCAACAAGAACAGTAATAACATTGTTTTCAACACTTGAAGTCAAACCAGCATAATTGCCCATTGCAGTAGGAATTGAAATTGATTTAAAAGTTAAATTAGAATCATATCTAATTTGAAGATTTAAAGCGTAAATTCCCGGATTTTTTTGAATGTTAACAGGTACGGTAACATCACCAGCTTGTGTAATATTGACTGTACCGATAACCAAATTTGCCTCATTTGCCGGAGCCTGATTGAAATTAGAATCAGCATAAGAGCAAACTGTAACAGTCATAATAATAACAAGTGCAATAACGGCACTTAAAACTTTTTTAGCGATTTTCATATAATATATACCTCCGCTTATTTTTCTATGATAATTATATATCAAATCAAATAAAATGTCAATCAGTTTTAAAAAAATTGTTAATGTTTTTTCTTTATGCTTGCAAAACACAAGAAAAGACTTTATATAATCAAATTTGTATCAAAATCTTTGTGCAAGGTTTACAACTGCTCAAAAATTGACAAAAGATCATCTTGCGAAATAACCCTCACCCCAAGGCTTTGCGCCTTAGTAAGTTTACTGCCCGCCTTTTCGCCGCAAAGCACAAAATCAGTCTTTTTAGAAACCGAAGAAGTTACCTTTGCACCGTATTTTTTCAGCTTTTCGCCTAATTCATCTCGCGAAAAATCATCAAAAGAGCCTGTTATTACAACGGTTTTTTCAAAAAACATATTGTTCTCATCTAATTCGGCTTTTTCAACTTCTTCAAATATAAGCAGTTTTGCGATTTCGCAAAATTCAGCCATATTTTCTTCGTTTGCAAACCATTTGTTAATTTCACGGCTCATAATTTCGCCGAAACCGTCAATCTCGCAAAAATCGTAACCCGATTTTACAGCGCCCAAAAACTCTTCATATGAGCCTGAAAACTTTTGCTCGATAACGCCTGCGCCGTTTTTGCCGAGTAGCGGAATATTCATAGCGACAAGATAATTTGAAAGCCTTGTGTTTTTAGCGTTTTCAATCGATGAAATAAGGTTTTCAAAAGATTTTTCGCCAAAACCTTCCATAGAGATAATTTGCTCTTTAAAACTGCCAAGCGAGAAAATATCAACAAGATTTTTAATAAACTTGTTCGCAATGAATTTTTTAAGCGTTTCTTCTGAAAGCCCTTCAATATTCATAGCTTGTTTTGAAACAAAATGCGTAAATTTTTTAATTTTTCTGCCTGCGCAATGCTCGTTTACACAGTAAAGCACTTTTACAGGATTTTCCTGCAATTGCGTTATATTAATTTTGGTAGGTTCCGAGCATACAGGACAAAGTTTTGGGTAGTCGAGCGTATATTCCTCATTTTCGTCAAACGACAAATTCTCTTCAATATGCGGAATAATCATATTGCGTTTTGAAACCAAAATTTCATCGCCGATTTTCAGTTTCAACTCTTCAATAAAACTCATATTGTGCAACGAGGCTTTTTCAACAATTGTGTTATCAATTTCAACCGCCTCAAACTGCGCAATAGGCGTTAACTGCCCTGTTCGTGAAATATTCCACTCAATATTTTTCAGCGTTGTTTTAAACTGCGGGTCGCCAAATTTAAAAGCGATTCCGTCTTTAAAATGGTGCGAAGTGCGCCCTTGTTCTTTTGAAAAAGAAACGCTGTCAAAAGTGAACACAACACCGTCAATTGGGTAGCCTTTTTGTGTGGCAATATCTTTTAACTCGAAAATATATTTTTCAATTTGCTCTACAGTATTTTCTTTTGTAATATTTTTAGTCGGCAAGCGGTCAAAACCTAAATTTTGAAGCATATTAAGTTTTTGCGACTTGCTGTCAACCTCTTCAAAACCCTCTAACACATTAAAAGGGAAAAACGAAACACCGCGTTTTGCGCAAATTTCAGAATCCAACTGTCTTACCGAGCCGGAAGCCAAATTTCTCGGTGTTGAATATTTATCTTCATCATTTTCAATATTCTCATTAATTCGCTCAAATGTTGAAATATCGATAAACGCTTCGCCCGAAACGGTTAAATCAATATTTTTTGGCAACTTTTTCGGCACATTTTTAAAAACTTTTGCGTTGTGAGTAATATCTTCGCCTACTTCGCCGTCACCTCTTGTAGAGGCTTCAAAAAGTTCGCCGTTTTTATAAACGATTTTTACGGTAAGCCCGTCCATTTTCAGTCCCAAATAGCCGTCGTTTTTCAAAACGAAATTGTAAACTTCGGCTACGCTTTTAGTTTTTTCCAACGACAAAAGCGGAATATTATGCTTAACCTTTTTAAGTTCCGATAAAACCTCGTAACCTGCCCTTGCAGTCGGCGAATTCGGCATAAAAATACCAAGTTCTTTTTCAAGCGCCGACAACTCGTCAAAAAGTTTGTCATATTCCGCATCTGAAATAGAAGGGTTGTTTTTGTTATAATACTCGTCGCAACATTTGTTTAAATATTCTACTAAATATTCAAGCCTTTTTTGCTTTTCAGACATAAAAATCTCCTAAAATTTTTTAAAGGGTACATTGTTATTAATGTACCCCGTTTTGCTTAAACTAATGTATCGTCATTAAATACCCAATCCCTAACAATTACTTCGGTATATTCGGTCTTGGTATTGCGAATAATAACCTTGTCAATTCCTGCGTTGATAATAAGACGGCGGCACATAGCGCAACTTGTTGCGTTTGGCACTAATTTGCCTGTTTTAAAATCAGTTCCTACAAGGTAAAGCGTGCCGTCAATCATTGAGTCACGAGCAGCAGCAATAATAGCGTTTGCCTCGGCGTGAACCGAACGGCAAAGTTCATATCTCTCACCTGAGGGAATGTTTCTTTCCTCTCTCGAACAGTAATTCAAATCAATACAGTTTTGTCTGCCTCTTGGTGCGCCTGTGTAACCCGTTGATACAATCTGGTCGTTTTTAACAATAATTGCGCCGTAATTTCTGCGAATACAAGTACCGCGCTCGCTTACGGTTTGAGCAATATCCAAATAGTAATTGTTTTTGTCAGTTCTTGTAGCCATTTAATATATCCTCCATATTATATTAATTATATTTTACAATATATTTTCTGATTTTTCAATAATTACTTTATTTTTTTTGAAAAATATGTTAAAATTATTCTAATAATAAAAACGGAGAGAATTTATGGAAGGTTTAACCAATATAAAAACTATTAAAAATTTGCTTGAAAAATTCGGTTTTTCATTTTCAAAACAACTCGGTCAAAATTTTTTAATTAATCCTTCGGTTTGTCCCGAAATGGCGGAACTTTCGGGTTGCAAAGGTATAGGCGTAATTGAAATAGGCCCCGGCTTTGGCGTGCTTACAAACGAACTTTGCAAAGTGGCGAAAAAGGTAGTTTCAATTGAACTTGACGAGCGGTTAAAACCCGTGCTCGAATATACACTTTGCGAGCAAAACAATGTTGAAATAATTTTTGGTGATGCTATGAAAATTGACCTTAAAGCGTTAATTGCCGAAAAATTCCCCGATATGCCAGTTGTTATTTGCGCAAATTTGCCTTATTACATTACCTCTCCTATTTTAATGAAACTGCTTGAAAGCGAGTTGCCTATAAACTCAATCACCGTTATGGTGCAAAAAGAGGCGGCAACAAGGCTTACTGCAAAATGCGGTACAAGAAGTTGCGGTGCAGTTACCGCAGCGGTTAGTTTTTATTCAAAAGCCGAAAAACTTTTTGACGTTTCGCGCGGGTCTTTTATGCCCTCGCCGAATGTTGACTCTTCGGTAATTAAACTTGACTTAACCAAGCGTGAGGAAATTTCGGTAAACAACAAAAAATTTATGTTTAAAATAATTCGTGCAGGATTTAACCAGCGCAGAAAAACGCTTACAAACTCGATTAATTCGGGACTTTCGATTGAAAAAGAAAAAATCGCAAATGCGCTTTTGGAAATTGGTCTTAAAACCACCGCAAGAGCGGAAGAACTTGATTTAAAGCAATTTGCCAAACTTTCTGATATTTTGGAGAAAAATAATGGCTGAATATATGGATTATAACGACTGTAATTATGATTTTAAGTCTAAAAAGCAACGAAGATTTGCAAATTTTAGGCTTATTTTAGCGGCGTTGTTTTTAATTTCGGTTGTAGTTTTTGTGATAATAAGATTGCCCGAAAATGTTAGAACATCTTTCGGCCCTGTTTATTCAAAATCGCATTTTGCAAACGAAAAGGCAAAGGGCGAAAAAAACGAGTTTTACGAATTTTTTAAAAAGTATAAAGATAACGATATAGTTAATTTTAACGATGATTTTAAAGGTGAATACCCTAACATTTATTCGCTTTTGCGAACAAACAAATTAGACCTTACAAAAGATAAAGTTTATTCTTATGATAAGGGCGGTTATTTTGTTATTGCAAAGCCTTATGAAGTTAGCCGTGACAAAGATTCAAACGGAAATTATTACGACAACGAAAAAGAATATATTGTCGGCGTAACAGGCGTTGATTTTTATATTTTTAAATATGATTGCGAAAACGTATTTACCGTTTTTATGCCCGAAAGGTTTTCGCTTTATCTTCACGCAGACAACGCCGATTTAGTGCCTTTTGTTAAAAGAACTTATGTTAAAAGCAGCAGTTTTAAACTAAACTTTTATTCACTTTCGATTACGGCAACGGCAAATGCGGAATTTGAAAGCGTTAACACAACATTATCATTAAAAGAGGGCATAAACAAATCGGAATTTGAAAACGACTTTTTTAACAAAAAAGCATTTATAAAATCAAAATCAAATCAAAATTTGCTCGGCACGGTTGAAACTGTTGACGGTGGCAAACGAGGCGACAAGTTTATTCAAAATAAATTTGACCTTTCAACCCCTGCAAAATTTGCCGAAATCGGATTTGAGTTTAATGATACTTTTTACGATAAATTTGAAAGTTTAAAAATAGAAAGCACAAGCAAAACGACTTATAAAATTAAGGTTAATTAGAGGTAAAAACATGCCCCATTTTTTTGAAAAAGTTAAAGGTGACGAAGTTTTAATCAAAGGTGAAAATGCCAACCACATTAAAAACGCTTTGCGTATGAAAACGGGCGAAAAACTCACCCTTTGCGACAACGGTTTAAACTATGAATGTGAAATTGAAAATATTGATTCAAACGGCGTTTTGGCAAAGGTTTTAGATGTTTTGCCGAACATTTCCGAGCCTGATGTTAAAGTAACGCTTTATCAATGTTTGCCAAAAGGCGAAAAGTTTGAATTTGTAATTCAAAAAGCGATTGAACTCGGCGTTTCAAAAATCGTTCCTGTGCTGTCATCTCGCTGTATTTCACGGCCTGATGATAAAAAGGCGAAAAAGAAAAACGAGCGTTACAACAAAATTGCCCTTTCTGCTTGCGAGCAGTCAGGCAGAGGTGAAAAAATTGAAGTTTTAGAGCAAATTGATTTTAAAACAGCGGTTGAAAAAGCAAAAGAATCGGATCTTACAATTTTGTTTTACGAGGGTGGCGGAAAGCCTTTAAAAGAAATTGTAAACACGCAAAAAAATATATCGATTTTCATAGGGCCTGAGGGCGGTTTTTCACAAGAGGAAGTCGAAATGCTCGAAAAAAACGGCGCTAAAACCGCAACGCTCGGCAAGCGAATTTTACGAACAGAAACTGCACCGCTCGCAGCAATAACCGCAATAATGCTACTTACTGATAATATGTAAAAAAGAGTTTGGAATGTTCCAAACTCTTTTTTTAATAAACCCTATAAGCTTCAACCACTCCATATTTATAAAGTTCTTTTGATTGCTTAAATCCTGTTTCTTTTTTCAAATTATTAATTATTTCTTTTGCATCGTAATCGCTTGACCAAAATTTATTGGTATCAATCCAAACAACAATTCCATTATTTGTATTTTTACTTCTTAAAGCCTTTTTTACACTTCTAATATTTTCTTTTGAAGTAGTATAAACTCCTTTTAATTGTTTTAAAGACATTGCCTCTTGTATGGCGACAAGAGTAGTGCGACTTTTGCAAACAATTATGCCGTAGCAATCGCTATATTCTGTTATAATTTTTTGATTATCATATACTTGTTCATATAAATGCTCTGATTTACTAAATATATATGTAAATCCCGTAATCATAATTGAAAAAGCCAAAACTAATGCAATATATTTTTTATTATCAAAAATATTTGTAATACATAAATACATAAATCCAACAAGAAGTAATGTTAATACCGGATATAAAAAGTATATATACCTTGAAAATGCTCCATAAGCAACAAGAGAAATAACAAAAAATGTTAGCATTACAGATATAATAATAGAATAATTGTTAAGATTATTTTTTAAAGTGTTTTTTAAAGATTTTTTCAAAGATTGCTTATCTGCTTTTATAAAAGCTATAACAAATAATATTATTAGAATAAGTGCAACAATTAATGCAACTTTTTTAGTATGATGTCCTGTCAGGCCCTCAAAAGCACTAATAATAAATGTAACGGCTCTATTTATCATACCTGAAATACTTTTAGCGTTCTCAAGTGTTTGATTACCAACCCTTCCTCCGCCAAAAAGATGCTCAACTACCGCAGGATATGTGAAATAAAAAGCAACAATTGATAATAACATAGTCATTCCGTAAATCAAACAATTTTTTATTTCTTTTCTAAATAATAGTATGATACAAAATGTCAATGCTATAAAAAATGATAATACTAAAAAATAATATTGAGTTAAACAACCAAGATATGTTATAACGGCAATAAACGGCAGATATTTCAACCGTTTTTTAGAAATTAACGCACAATAATGCAAATAATAACTAATTATTGCAAACATTGTTAAAAGCATATACATTCTAATAAAGACTGCGTTATCTATTGCAAGCATTGAACTACCATAAAGAATAATTGTACTAAATGACAGAATTAAGTTTTTATTAAAAACTTTGCTTGCTAACATAAATAAAAATATTTGTGTAACAATGAAAAATAGAATATTTAACGCTATTCCAAACCACTTTGAAATTGTATTGCTAAAAAAAGAGCAAACGATATTTAAAGCAAAGTAATACAAAGGTGGGTGTACATCACGAACCTGATTTGCATAAACAGATTTAAAATCAAATTTTTCATCATCTTGAACTGTTAAATAATCGTTAAAATAACTTGAATCAACCCACTTATTCAGCATTTTATTATCTGAATTCAAAAACGGTTGGTTATGAGAGTTTGATAAGCCATACGAACAGATTTCGTCAAAAAAATAACCTTTTTTAGTCGACCCCTGATAAAGAATAAATGCGCATTGAATAATAATTATTGCAATCAAAATTAAAGAACACCCTGTTTTTGATATTTTTTTAGTTTTTTCATTGGTTGCAACTGCATTCCTAATAACTGCCATAATTTTTCACTACCTTTATATACTCAATATATTAGGTATATTATAGCATAAAAACGATAAAATGCAAGTAATAATTACTTGCATTTTTGCTTATATTATTTATGGCTAAAATAATTTAAAATTAATTCGAGGAGTGATTTTATGTTTGAAATAAAAAATGAAAAGAATTTCAATAAAACAATAAGAATGCCTGAAAACCTTATAAAACGCCTTGAAACACTCGCCACTAAAAAAGATATTTCTTTTAATAAACTTGTAGTGCAATGTTGCGAATATGCTTTAAGCGAGTTAAAGGAAGACTAAAAAATGATTAGTTACGAACCTTTTTTCAAAACTTTAGAAAAAAACAAAAAAACATTATACGCATTAAACAAAAAAGACGGAATTTCAAGGAATACTATCTTTCGTATGCAACAAGGCAAGCCGATAACGACCGAGACAATTGATAAACTTTGCGGTATTCTTAAATGTGAAATAAGCGATATAATCGAATTAAAAAAAGACTGAATTTTACTTTTAAACCAGTAAAAATTCAGTCTTTTAATTTTATTTCAAAAAATCATCGATTTCTCTTTTTAGTTTTGCGGTTGGCAGGCCGACCACATTAAAATAATCGCCGTCAATTTTCTTTACCAAAAGCGCGCCCTTGCTCTGAATTCCGTAAGCGCCTGCTTTGTCCATTGGCTCGCCTGTTTTAACATAATTTTCAATTTCGCTTTTTGAAAGCGAATAAAATTCTACCTTTGTGCTTTGCGAAAACGAGCAAGTTTTATCGCCAAAACATAAGCAACACCCTGTAACAACGGTGTGAATTTTGCCCGACAATTTTTCTAACATTTTTACGGCCTGCGCCTCGCTCTTCGGTTTGCCCAAAATCTCACCATTCGCAATTACCACCGTGTCAGCACCGATTACAAGCGCATTTTTATGCTCTTTTGCAACATCTTTTGCCTTGATTTTTGCCAAATGTTCGGCAACTTTTTCTCACAAAATATCGCTTGGCACAACCTCTTCACACGCTGATGGTATTATTTCAAATTCATCAAAAATCGCCTTTAAAAGTTGCTCTCGCCTTGGCGATTTACTCGCTAAAATTACTTTCATTTTGCCACCAATCAGTTTAATTTTTCAATTACATTAATTATATCATCATTAATAGTAATGTTTGCGATATTATCAAAAGAAGTTTCAGATTTGTTGATTAACGCCAGCGTTTCGCCACCAAAATAGCGAACAAACGAAGCCGCCGGGTAAACGGTAAGCGAAGTGCCTACAACTATCATCAAATCGCTTTGCGAAATGGCGTTTATAGCGCCGTTTATCGTGTTTTCATCAAGCGGTTCTTCATATAAAACAACATCGGGTTTTACTAACGCACCACATTTTTTGCAAATAGGAAGTTTTGATTGCATAATGAAATCAAGCGGATAAAATTCACCGCATTTTGTGCAATAATTTCTGTGAACACTACCGTGAAGTTCAAAAACATTTTCGCTTCCAGCTTCCTGATGAAGTCCGTCAATATTTTGCGTAACAACACTTACATTTTGGCCTTGTTCTTCGAGCTTTGCAAAGTATTTATGCGCCAAATTCGGCTTTGCATTTTGATAAATCATTTTAGATTTATAAAATTCATAAAACAACTCACTATGCGAAACGAAAAACGAGTGCGAAATGATTTCTTCAGGCTTATATTCGTTGCCTGATGCTTGATTATAAAGCCCGTCAGCAGAGCGAAAATCAGGTATACCTGACGGACAAGAAATTCCAGCGCCTGTAAAAACGCAAATGTTTTGCGCTTTTTTTATTGCTTCTTTTAAAAGTTCAATTTTTTCCATTTTTTCACTCCATAATCGCAAAAAGCCACAAAAAGTGGCTTTTGAATGCTAATCTCTTAAAAATAAATCTCTTGTATAAACCTTTTCGATTACATCTTCTAAAACAGAATCGTACCTGTTTGCAATAATTGCATCGCTTGTTTTTTTGAATTTTTCAATATCGTTTACAACTTCGCTGCCGAAAAATGTTTCGCCGTCTTGAAGCGTTGGCTCATAAACAATAACCGTAACGCCTTTCGCCTTAATCCTTTTCATAATACCTTGAATTGAACTTTGGCGGAAGTTATCAGAGCCTGATTTCATTGTAAGGCGATAAACACCCACAACTACTTTGTGTTCCCTATTAATGTCCCACTCATCATTTGCCTCATAATAACCTGCTTTATGAAGAACCTGGTCAGATATAAAATCTTTTCGGGTTCTGTTTGACTCAACAATAGCCTCTATAAGATTTTGCGGAACATCATTATAATTTGCAAGCAGTTGTTTAGTATCTTTCGGCAAGCAATAACCGCCGTAACCGAATGAAGGGTTGTTATAATGTGTACCTATTCGCGGGTCTAAACAAACACCTTCAATAATTTGCTTGGTATTAAGCCCTTTCATCTCGGCATAAGTATCAAGCTCATTAAAAAACGATACTCTAAGTGCAAGATAAGTGTTTGCAAAAAGTTTTACCGCCTCTGCTTCGGTAAATCCCATATATAATGTATCAATCTTTTCCTTTAAAGCGCCTTTTTGCAAAAGCGAGCCGAAGGTTTTAGCCGCTGACAAAAGTTTTTCATCTTTTAAATCAGTACCAACAATAATTCGGCTTGGATAAAGATTATCATAAAGTGCTTGCCCTTCACGCAAAAATTCAGGCGAGAAAATAATATTCTGGCAGCCTGTTTTTTTGCGAATGCTCTCAGTATAACCAACAGGAATAGTTGATTTTATAACCATAATCGCATTAGGATTGCTCTTAATTACCAAATCTATAACCGTTTCAACCGCCGATGTATCAAAAAAGTTTTTTTGCGGGTCATAATTAGTCGGTGTAGCAATAACTACAAAATCAGCATCTTTATAAGCCGATTCGCCATCAACCGTAGCCTTTAAATCAAGTTGCTTTTCCTCTAAATATTTTTCAATATACTCGTCTTTAATAGGCGATTTTCTTTTATTAATTAAATCGACCTTTTCGGGTATAATGTCGACCGCCGTAACCTCGTTGTGTTGCGCTAAAAGCACCGCAATTGAGAGCCCTACATAGCCTGTACCCGCAACCGCAATTTTCATTTATTTACTCAACTCCTGTCATCTTTATATCTAGTATTGTTTTGAAAACTCTAATAGTTTTAACACGCTATTAATATTATGTATAAAACTTATCCTATCTAATTTATATAGTATTCCTTTAAATAAATACAATGCTATTAATATATTTCTAATAGTTGGTTTTATTTTTATATGCAACTCACAATACGCTTTCCTAAACTCAAAATACTTTTCTAAAAAATCCTGAAAATTCGTAACATGATTTATTGCTCTAGATCCATCGCAAATATAACCACCTGATTTTAAAAATGCTTCATGGTCAACAAGGATCTTATATATTATTGCAAAATTAACACCGTTTTTTTCGCTTTCGGGAACAGATTTTAAATTCACAAAATCAATGTACAAATCATTTTTATCCAGTATAGCATAACTACACAGTTCTCCGCTATCATTTGAAAAAGCACCGTAAACTTTATAATGATTCCATTTTTTTACATCCTCAACAAATGCATCATAACATATATTGGGTCTATAAGCAGCAGGATACTTTTCATATGCCTTATTTGCAACATTGTAAATGCCATCGCAAAAAGTTATATGATCTATTTCTTTAACACAAAAGTTTTTTATTCCTTTATTAATTTCATACCTTCTCTTAGATTTAATTTTTGAAATATCAAAAGGATTATCTTTAATTACATACCACCAATCAGTTTGTTTTTTACAGTCAAAATCTGTTATCCAACGAACTAAATATGGCTTACTACCTCCAGAAATGTTCCATATATTACCATTTTTTATTGGTGTAGGATCAATCGGCAAATGTGGAGCAATGGTAGGCACTGCCATATGTCTGTAACATCTCCATCCATCTATTTTCATGAAAATCTCCTTGTAAACTTTTTTTATAGCATTATTACAATTAACATTAGTGAACCCTTTTAACAATGACCTATTCAACTATTGTCTGTCAATCAATTAAACGCTCATAACTAGTCAACAAAACTATAAGTTTAAATGACTAATCTTTTCGTGATTATTTATAAACAAGTAAAACAAACCAATTAAAATTCCTGCCAAAGCACCGCAATTGACAGCCCAACATAACCAGTACCAGCCACCACAATTTTCATAGTATTTTTCTCCTTATTATTTAAACAGTTCTGCAAATATAATTTTCAGTTGCTTTTTCATCACTAACAATTCTTGCTTTTGACGCCCCAACCACAATAGAGTTGTCAGGAACATCAAAATTCACAAATGCATTTGGTGAAATCAACACGTTATTACCTATTTTAATATTACCAACAATAACTGCGTTCGTACCAATCCATACCTCGTTGCCTATTGTTGGAACGCCTTTTCTTTTTCCTCTATTTTCTTGACCAATAGTTACACCAGTCGCAATATTAACATTATCTCCAATAACAACTTTAGGATTAATAATTATTCTTCCGCAATGTCCTATGTAAAAACCTTTACCTATTTTAGTACAATGTGGTATTTGAATAAGAGTTTTAGCAGACAAACGCCTAAGTTTTAACCTATAAAAGCATTTAGTAAATATATTTTTGCTTGCTTGTGCTTTCCTAAAAGTGATTATGTATTTTAATTCTAAAGGCTTGAATAGTCTTTTTTTTAATGTATACTTCTCAAAAAACCTGTAAATATCATTTTTAATGTATTCATTCATTAAACAAGCCTCCTTGCAATCAAATTAAGAATCCTTTTTTGATATTCTGTTCTTAATACCAAGCGCTAGAACAAATAAAAAACACGCAACAACAACTCCTAATAAATCAATCCAAATATCAAAAACTCTTGCGTGTCTATCATTAAATATTTGAATTGTTTCATCTAATAAAGCAACAGCAAAGCAAAGGAAAAATGCATTTATAAACCGCTGAAAATTGAATTCTTTAAATAAATAAACTTTTATAACAATCAAGCCTAATACAAAAAACTCAAAGAAATGTGTAAAGCCTCTTATTTGATGGATAACAAAATTATCCAACCACTTATAATCACCATAAGAAACAAAAGAATAAACCAGTTTTTTTGGTAGTTCTGAAATTATCATCGATGTATTCCAATCAAACATAGAATTAACAAAAATAAAACCTAAAACAATTACCAATGCAATTATTCCTACATATCTTTTCTTACTATATCTCATAATAACTTTTATACCACTCGGCGAATTTTCTTAAACCCTCACGCAATGGTGTTGATGGTTTAAAGCCAAAATCTTTTTCAAGTGCAGAAGTATCAGCATATGTAACAGGCACATCACCCGGTTGCATAGGCACCAATTCTTTATGTGCTTCAAAGTCATAATCTTTCGGCAATACTTCTGCTCGAATAAGTTCCTGTTGCAATATATCAACAAAATCAAGCAAATTTTCAGGACTGCTGTTGCCGATATTATACACCTTATAAGGTGGAATTGGCAAGCCGTCTTCGCCATTTTTCTTTTCAGGTGCTTTAAACATTACAAGCTTAACACCTTTTACTATATCATCAACAAAAGTAAAATCTCGTTTGCAATTGCCAAAATTAAAAATTTTTATCGTTTCGCCGTTTCGCAATTTGTTTGTAAATCCAAAATAAGCCATATCGGGACGACCGGCAGGACCGTAAACTGTGAAAAATCTAAGCCCTGTTGATGGAATATTATACAATTTTGAATAAGCATGTGCCAACAGTTCATTGCTTTTTTTAGTTGCAGCATAAAGCGAAACAGGATTATCAACTTTATCATCAGTTGAGTAAGGCACTTTTTTATTTGAGCCATAAACACTTGATGATGAAGCATAAACCAAATGCTCAACAGGATAATTTCTGCAAGCCTCTAAAATATTATAAAAACCAATCAAATTTGATTCGATATAAACATCGGGATTCTCAATAGAATACCTAACGCCTGCTTGTGCCGCAAGGTTTACAACAATATCAAACTTATACTTTTCAAAAGTGCTGTTAATAAGCGATTTATCTGCAATATTTCCTTTAATAAAAAACCATTCTGAATTAGATTTTTCTGCTTGTTTTCTGATTTCTTCAAGTCGAAACTCTTTAATAGAAACATCATAATAATTGTTCATATTATCAAGTCCGACTATTTTATAACTCTCTTCACTTTTTAACAATTCCAAGCACAAATTCGCACCTATAAAACCAGCAGCGCCTGTTACCAAAATAGTTTTTGACATTTTTCTCACCTTACCCCAAAATTATATCACAAATTCTGTCAACATCTGATAAAGCAAGGTCGGCATACATAGGAGTTGTAAGCACCTTGTTTGAAATATCTAATGCAACAGGCGTTTTTGAAACATCAAAATCATAACAATCGTACGAATTTGTAAGCGGATAAAAATACTTTCTCGCCAAAATATCGTTTTCTTGAAGTTTTTTTGCAACTTCATCACGATTATATTTATAACCGTCAAAAACGACTGGAAAATAAGCATAATTTGGTTTCAAATTGCTCTTTGTTTTGCAAAGTTTTATACCGCTGACACCGTCTAAACGGCTCATATATCTTTCATAAACTGCTTTACGCTTTTTAATTTCTTCATCAATATGTTTCAAATTGCAAAGACCCATAGCGGCGGCAAATTCATTCATTTTAGCGTTTGCACCGACAGCCTCAACCTCTTCGGCATTTTTTATACCGAAGTTTTTAAGGTTGTTAAGAGTGCTTTTCAAGCTCTCATCTTTATAGCAAACGCAACCGCCCTCGATTGTGTTATAAACCTTTGTAGCGTGAAAACTAAACATCGAAGCGTCGCCCAAATTTCCGACCTTAACGCCGTCAATTTCCTCGCCGAAAGCGTGAGCCGCATCGTAAATAACCTTTAAATTATGCTTTTTGGCAATGCTCTCAATCTTTTTATAATCGCAAATATTACCATAAACATGAACTGGAATAATCGCCGAAGTTTTTTCGGTAATAAGGCTTTCAATTTTATCAGCGTCAATCGTGTAGTCATCGGGGTTTATATCGCAAAAAACAGGTGTCAGACCGTTTCGCACAATGGCGTGAGTGGTAGAAGCAAAAGTGAACGGAGTAGTAATAACCTCGCCTGAAAGCCCCATTCCGTCAATAACCATCTCGAGTGCCATATGGCCATTTACAAACAATGTTAAATTATCGACACCCAAAAACTCACAAAGATTTTTTTCGAGTTTTTTGTGCTTTGCTCCGTTATTAGTAAGCCATCTGCTTTCCCAAATATCTTTTATCTCTTCACAATACTCCTCAAAATGAGGCATTGAAGACCTAGTAACGTTAATCATTGTTTCTCCTTATATTATTCATCAAACAAAACTTTATTAATAGATACTCTTCTAACCTCTTCGGGTGGAAATGACTTATAATCTTCACCGTAATGTTGAAGCAAATATTCTTCGTATTTATTAAACGTGGTACATTCTATGCCTTCAAAAGATAATGTTTTTAATGGCAAAACCCAATCCTCATTTAACACTATTTTTGAAGCAGACCAAATGATATAAACTTTTTCATCTGAATCAGAATTTTCTAAAAGTTTTTTCTCTTCATTTATTTTTTGCAACAAATTATTATCACTTACTCTTTTTTCAAATTCTTCTTTAGATATACCGCCTGCTGCTAAACGCCTATTAAGATAATCAAGATGCTCTTTTACTATCAAATAATTCACTTCGCTCTTCTTGATTTTTCTAATCATATACAAATCAATCCAAACGCCGTTATACTCAAGTATAGATTCATCAGGATAAACATGCGAATGCTTGTCTTTTATTTTCATCCAACCATGATAATAATGAGAATCTGTTTGTTGACAATGTAAAATCATTGAAGAATCAAGTTCTTTAATCAATATTTCTCGAATTCTATCGTAATCTTCTTCAAAAACACAAACATCAAAATCATCATCCCAAGGGATAAACTTTCCGTTTGCTTCGCAGCCTGGGCAAGCGCCTAATAAAGTTCCGCCGCAAATCATATATTTAATTTGATGATTATCAAATATTTCTTTAACTTCTTTAAACATTTCCAATGTGCGTTTATGTAAATAATCAAGAGACGCTTTGCTGAGTTGAGAATAATGATAACCTTTATATGCTTTTGATTTAACTAAATAATTTCCCATTGTTTTCTCCTAAAAAATAATTATTTTGCTTTGACCTCTGCCTATTCTGATGAAGTCTGCTTTATTTCTCTTCTATGTTAACCACCGAAAACAACTGTATCTATATCGCATTTTTTGCTAACTTTTTCACAATTACAGGAGATTTTCTTTTATTTGCTCCCCAATGCTTATCCGTTATAAATAAAAAATTCCACCCTGATCTATTATTAATAATTCTTGTTTTTGAGATAAATGAATAGGAAATAACAAACGATAAATTAAATCGGTTATAAGCGGAATATGCATAAATGATAACATCTTAATTGTTATTCGTTTAAATAAAAACTCCTTAAATATACTCTCCTGCTGTAATTCTAAATGTGCTTCCTGTCATCATAGAAGATGCATCGGACATTAAATATATAAGTCCTTCAACATAATCTGTTCGCTCAAGCATACGACCCATAGGAAGAATTTTTGAAGCTCTGTTACGAAGCTCGGATTCTGTTTCACCTTGCGATTTTCTCAAAGCCACTTCGCCTTCGGTAGGAGTCCAACCCAAAGTAAGATAGTTGCAACGGATTTGCTCTGTAGCATAATTATGCGAAATATGCTCCATTAATGTTAAAAGAACACCTTTTGAGCAAGCATAAGCCGCTCTGTCTTTTTCACCGCCCCAAGCATGAGCAGAACCTGTTAAAACAATTGAGCCTCCGCCGTTTTCACGCATATATTTTATTGCGCTTTGACAGCAAAAAAAGCAAGCTCTAAAATTTATATTCATAACACTATTAAATGTATCAACATCGCAAGTGTCTAAAGGCGATACCGGTGTTACGCCGGCATAATTGAAAAAGCCGTCAACTTTGCCAAATTTTTTTACTGCTTCATCAAACAGTTTTTTACAATCTTCAACTTTTTCAAGGTCGGTATGAACGAAAATTCCGTCACTTCCGTAAGTTTTCATTATACGAATAGATTTTAATGCGGACTCTTCATCTCTACCGCCGATAACCACTTTTGCACCTTCTTTTGCAAACGCTTCGGCAACTGTTTTGCCGACACCTTTTGTACCGCCGGAAATGACTATAACTTTACCGTTTAATCTTTTTTCTAACATAATTATAACTCCAATGCCCTATCTACATTAAAGCCTTTTAAAACAATATTATTTCCTTTTTCATCAAAGACTTTAACTTTGCTAATATACTCCTTTAATTTTTCAGCAAGTTTTTCTTTATTGTCACACACTATATACAAGCGTGTCATAACCTGTTTTTCGGTTCCAATCCATTCTTTTTTAACTTCATCGCCTTTATGAAGTCTTTGAATGTTTGCAACTACACAATTATCATCATTTATATTTTCAAACCCTTGTATATCAGAAATTTTTCCTTCTTTAAGCAAGAACCATATAGTTGCTGCCCATTTCCCTTTGAAATACGGGTCATCATCTTTTTCTAAATCAACATCGCCTTCGCTTCCTGTTAAAGCAAAGTTTATAAGCATTTCTCTTTGGTCAAAACCGTTTACTGCTTTCATAAGCAAATGAGGCGCTTCGCCCTGAAGTCTAAATCCCGTATCATAAACATAGAACTCACCGTTTTCATAAAATGCCGAGAGCATTAAAACGCCATTTTTAATTCCTATATTTTTAAACATACGACATACATTTTCATGCATTCTTTCGTAATACTCTTTAATATGTTTTGAAGGATAAGTTCCGCCTAAACACACTCTGCTTAAGCCGGGTTGCTCATCAGTTGTGTATCTGTCATAAACACAAGAAGCGCTGCAATAACCGTCTTTAAAGGTATAATACATGCCCATATCTTCGCATTGCATATATTTTTCAACAATAAATCTTTTTGCTTTTGAAGCGTCTAATGCTTTTTGTACTGCCGGTTTTAACTCTTCTTCGTTGTAACATACAGTCATTCCCATTCCGCTGCAACTGTCAACAGGTTTAACCATAACAGGATATTCTATTCTTTCTAAATCATTTTTATTCATATCTTTATCAAGATAGAATTCGGGAATACCATGCACGCCATAACTCTCACAAGTAGATTTAAACACATCTTTGTAAGAAAAAACATCTACAATTTCTTGTGTTGCATAACAATTAAATCCAAGTGCATCGCAAACCTTGCAATACGCAGGCACTAAAATATCAGCAACACCGACTAAAACACCGTCAACATTTTCTTCTCTTGCAAGTGTTACTAATCCCGGAACGTCCATTCCGTCAACATCGCAACTCTTCCAAGCATATTTTTTAGCGGCATCATTAGGTACATTGCTTGTTACCAAAGTTTTAATGCCCATTTCATTTGCTAATTCTACCAATGGAATAGTTTCGGGGTTTGCGCCCATTATTAATAACTTTTTTCCTTTGAATTTATCATTCATTTTCCTTTATCTCCTATTAAAAAGTATATTTTTCACCAACACTCATAATTAACATGTTTTTTTCAGGATATTTTTCTCGCATTATTTTATAAAACAATCCCGGATTTCCGCCATGTGAAGCAAACATACCATAATGGCAAGGAATTGTAAGCTTCGCATTGACAGCACTACTGAGTTTTGCGCATTCATCTTCATTAAGATTTCCGTAAGCGCCGTTAATAGGTGCAAGCAATATATCAATATCACCTTTTGAAGTATATTCACTAACTCTGTCTAATCTTAAACAAGTATCACCGACAAAAAGAATTCTTTTGTTATCAACTGTTATTATTACACCCACCGCATCAGGCGCCCCTGTTCCATGGTCACAATTTATAAAATCAAGTTTAAAGTCGCCGGAAATATAACTTTCGCTCGGTTTTACATATGTTATATTGTCATTACTCATTTTCAAATTTTTTACTTCTTTTTCGCATTCAACAGAAGCAAATAATTTTGTATGTCCGTTATACATAAGTTGCGGAATAGAATCCATGTCAAAATGGTCAAGATGCGGGTGTGATGCTATTATACAATCAAAATCAATATCATCAGGATTTAGTATTTTTGGTAACAATCTTTTAAATCCCATATGTCCTTCAACTCTTTCAACACATTCTGAAAGATACATATCTATTCCTAATACTTTTCCTGTTGAAGATTTGATAACAAATCCCGCTTGTCCTAAATAGAATAAATGAGTTTTATTAAGCGGTGATGTTAAAACTTTTTGCGCAAAATCTATCATATAAAAATCCTTTAACTATGTTTAATTTTTGTTTTGTAGAATTTATTAATAATATCTTTGATATAGTTTAAACTATCTATTTTAAATAATACAGACAATCCTAAATAAACGATTATTCCGACTAATATTTGAATAAATAACAAAACTATATAATTAATATTTATTAAGCCTATCAAATAAACTACTGCTGCCATAAAAACGGAAATTAAAACACATGGTGCAATATCTTTTAATTGTTCAAGATATGAGTAGTTCAATAATTTTTTATTTGGATAAGTATTTATTATCTGACTGCAAACGGAACTTAAAAACAAACTATAAGCCATTGCTTCAACGCTAATAAATATTGTTGATAAAAGAAGTGTTACACCTACAACTTTTTTTAGTATTTCAAGTTTTAAGAATATATCACTTCTGCCTAATGCTTTTATCGAATTCAAATTTGCCGTATGAATTGGCCAAAAAGCAAAAGTTACACAGAATATTCTTAAAAACAAAACACTGTTAAGCCACTTTTCTCCAATTAAAAAAATAATCATTGGCTTGGCAACCGCTGCTAACCCCATCATAATAGGCCAAATAATAAAACTGCTTATCTTTATTGAACGTCGTGTCATTGCCTTAACTTTTTCTTTATCATCTTGTTCTTTTGACATAGCAGGGAACAACACACTGTCAATAGATATATTAATATTTGAAATAGCAATTTCAGGAAACTGTTTTCCTCTGTTATAAAACGCCAAATCACTCGAAGTGTAAAGACTGCCTATTAATAATTGTCTGATATTATTATAAAATACATCAATTAATGAAGAACACAAAAGTTTCCAGCCATAAGCCCACAAACCTTTTAATCTTTTCAAAGAAAACATTAATTTAGGTCGCCATTTAACAGTGAACCACAAAACTACTGTATCAATTATTTTATTTGTAAGATTTTGCGCGATAATTGCCCAAACTCTATATTGAGGTGGCAAATAAAATGCCATAGAAATACCAACTATTGCCGCCATTATTGTTCCGCCAAGTGTTGCAAAGAAAAATCTTTTAAAAATCATTTTTCTTGAAACATACGCTTGCTGTATATTTTTAACACCTGAAATAATAAGCACAAGACTTAAAACTCTAATATAATCTGTTAAATTATCATATTTTCCGGCATATAATCCCTTATCAATTAAAGGAGCCACAAAAAACATGACAATATACAAAAATGTACACATGCCGAAATTAAAATAGAAAACGCTAGAAAAATCAAGGTCATCTGCATCTTTTTTCTGTATCAAAGCGCTGCCAAGGCCGCTGTCAACAAACACTTGCAAAATATTTGTAAAAACAGTAATTAAGGCTACAACGCCAAACATTTTCGGCACTATTAAACGAGCAAGAACAAGCGAAACTATAAATCCTACGCCTTGTGCACCGCACCTTTCAGCAAAACGCCAAAAAAAGCCCGAAAGGGTTTTACTCTTTAAATTACTATCTGACATTACGTATTTTCCTTAACAAAACAAAAACTCTCTTAATAATCTTATACAAAAAGGGGTGTTTGATTTTACACAAAATTCCAACTCTATATTTAAAAGATTGTTTTTTAAAATAATCGTTATTCTTTATTTCTTTAATATTACCAAGCTCAATATTAATTAATAAATTATTTCGACTGATTTCAATCAAAACAAATTCATGATATTTAAACTCGGTATACTCATCATATTTATCAAGAAAATTATTAATGCTATTATAGTTATTTATTTTTTTAGCACTATTTTTTTTCATTTGATACATATATGAGTCTTTTATTACTTTTTCCGACAATGAAATCCTATAAGCAGACATAATACTGTCATCAAAATATACTTTTCCTTTTGAAAAACAGTTTAATTTTAAAGGATAATCACCGACTGAAACCTCATGAAAGAATTCCGGAGTATTTGATAATACTTCTATTCTAAATAATATACTTGCGGTGGCTATCCAGCCTTTTTCCTGAACTATTACTTCATTTGCGGTTAACGTACCTTTTTCAAAAAACGGACCTTTAATATCAATAATATTATCTTCTGTATCAACATGATATGCAGAATGGCAACACATTGAATAATCTAAATGACTTTCTAAAAAATCAACTTGCTTTTGCAACTTATTCTCATCAGTCCAGAAATCATCTCCTTCACAAATTGCTATATATTTGCCTTGTACCCTGGGATAATTATATGTATTTGAAATCTTTACTCCTTTACTATATTGATTTTCTGTTTGATAAATCGGTTTTACTATATCTGGATACTCTTTTTCATACTCTCTAATAATTGTCGCTGTATTATCAGTTGAAGCATCATCATGGATTAAGATTTCATATTTAAAACTTGTTTTTTGCATCAAGAAGCCATCCAACGCTTTTTTTATGAAATGCTCATGATTATATGTAATACAGCATATGCTTACCATTATATTTTCCAATTATTTAAACTCCTTTTTACTTAACTCCAAAGCTGCTTTTATTGTATCATCCATATCGAAATACTTATACATACCTAGTCTACCACCAAAAACAACTTTGTTTTCACTTTTAGCCAACTCTTCATACTTTTTATATAAATTATTATTCTTTTCATTATTAATTGCATAATATGGCTCATCGCCACGATGCCAAGCAACAGGGTATTCACGAGTAATGGCTGTTTTTTTCTGCGTGCCAAATTCAAAATGCTTATGCTCAATAATTCTTGTATAAGGCACTTCAAACTCATTATAATTAACTACTGCATTACCTTGAAAATTCTCAATGTTTAATACTTCTGTTTCAAATTTAAGACTTCTATATTCGAGTTCTCCAAAACAATAATTATAAAATTCATCTATCATACCAGTAAATATAATCCTTTTTGCGCTATTCATATAGTATTCTCGCTTATCAAAAAAATCAGTATTAAGTTTAACATCAATACCATCTAACATTTTTTTAATTATATTAGTATAGCCTCCAATAGGGATGCCTTGATAGCGATCATTGAAATAATTATTATTATATGTAAATCTTACTGGTATTCTTTTTATTATAAATGCTGGCAATTCCTTTGCTTTTCTACCCCATTGTTTTTCAGTATAGCCTTTAATAAGCTTTTCATAAATATCTTTTCCCACCAAAGATATCGCTTGTTCTTCAAGGTTTTGAGGTTCAATTATATTAGCCTCTTTAATCTGTTGATTAATCCTTTCTCTTGCCTGTTCTGGAGTAATTACTCCCCAAAGCCTTGAAAAAGTATTCATATTAAACGGCAAATTATAAACTTCATTTTTATATCTTGCAATAGGACAATTAATATAATTGTTAAAATCGGCAAACTGATTTATATAATCCCATATTCTTTTATCATCAGTATGAAAAATATGTGCGCCGTATTTATGTACATTTATTCTTTCAACATTTTCTGTAAAAATATTACCACCAACATGGTTGCGTTTATCTATTACTAGAACATTTTTTCCATTTTTATTTGCTTCATAAGCAAATAAAGAACCAAAAAGCCCCGCTCCCACAATCAAATAGTCATACATAATTACTCTCCTTTTATTGTTTCGTCATCAACATATTCTAGTTTGGGATTGAATCTCAATCCAGCCAACGTTCCTTTAATTAAAACTATTATTCTTTTAACTTTATTATCTTTTGATTTAAACATTATTCCTATTATTCGTTTAATAAATATCTTTAATCTTTTAAAAATATAACCATCCCGTTTAGCCATATACATACCATTTCTAGATTGATAGAAGAATCTGTCGATTCGATTAATTGATGCGTATCTTATGTCACATCCAATATTAGATGGAGCCTTGTGAACAATAATGCTGTCAAAATCAATATAAGCCTTCTCTTTTCTGCTTAATCTTCTAGTATATTCTATATCATCGCCATAAATAAAAAAGTCTGCAATTGGTAGAGCTATTTGCTTTGCTATCTTCAAATTCACAAAACAACCAACAAAAGAACAACTGTCTATTTCTGCAATTTTATATTTACTGATTAAATCCGCAGTATTAATGCTATTATTTTTATTATATGATATAAAGTCAGCATAGTTCATTGGAAAAATCTTTTTGTCAATCCAATAAACTAATGATGCAAAAAAAGAAAAATTATAATCAACCATTTTTGCTTTTTGCTGCAGACTTTCAAGCGCATTTTCATTAGCAATAGAATCATCATCCATAATCCAACCGAATTCATAACCTTTTTCTATAGCTTTTTTTACACCGAAAGAAAACCCTCCAGCACCACCTAAATTTTTTCCCGTGTTAACATAAATAATTCTACCATCGTTGAACTCACTTACCATTTTATCTGTACCATCAGTGCTTGCATTATCTATTACCAATATATCACACTTGTATTTCTGATTTAAAAGTGCATTAATGTTCTCTTCTAAAAGCTTTTTTCTATTATAAGTAACAACAATTGCAACAGTACTATTCATAAAAACCCTCCATTATTAAAACTACTTTTCGCAACAACAAATAATCTATAGATGAAAAAGAAAACTTAATCATTCAATTGTAAAAGATTTCCTAGTTTCAAATCCCACTCTTCAGGTACAAATGGAACCATTCCACTCCAATGTGAAAGTGTTATTTCACCGAAATAAACTTTATTATCCACTTCGTAAAAATCCACTCTAACATGTGCAAACCCTTTAGACAATTTCTGAGATAATAATTTCATTTTTTCAAAATTTTTAGGCTTTTCAGGTAATATACTGGCATTAGGATGTCCATTGGTAAACGGTAAAAAATTAAAATTTTCATCAAAAAAATCAAATTTTGTTTCTTCTCCATTTTTCTGTCTATCCGAGGCTATAAATAATGCTTTTACCTTACCATCAAAGCAAAAGAACTTATAATCACACAATTCTCTAGAATTAGAATCTTCTTTATATTCTTCAGCAATTATTCGCGGTTTTACATTTTTATACGGCCATTCACGTCCATGATAATAATAGTTTCTTTTTAAACACTTGTTAATTCTTTTTTTAGCTGATTTAACATCAAATTGTGATTTGTCTTTACAAATAACCAAGCCGCCACTATCGTGAGTGCATTTTAATACAAATCGATTTGGCAATTTATCAAAATCAATATCGTCAAACTTTTTATTAACTACACCGTCATGTGTTATTTCTTCTGACCGTTTTTTAAAATGTGAAATAATCAAACTATTCTCATCTAATCTAACTAAATTATTTTTTTAATTATTGGAATATAGGAAACTGTAATTCCAGTTTTATCTATATTAATTTCAGTTAACAAGCCTGTTTTGAATTCATCACAATTTGATATATCAAACAAAAAATTACCTTGTCCATATACAATGGTGCCATTATTATATATTTCCTCACATCCAACACAATGACTATGCTGACAAATTACAACATCAGCGCCTTTTTCAATCATACGTCTACATCTTTTTTGTTGCATAGGCGTTGGATATCTATATAATTCTTTTCCTCCATGAAATAACACGATTACATAATCAACTTTTGATTTTAAAACCTGAATATCATCCAAAGAGTATAAAGCGTCAAAAGGATTAGCTCCTGGGCTTTTTTCAGATGCTATTGAAAACTCATGTTCTGCGCAAGAATATATTCCAACTTTAACTTCACCATTATCAATTATAAATGGTTTTTTTGCACTTTCTAAATCCTTTCCTGCACCAATGTAATTGATGTCATTTTCTTCAAGTGTATTTATTGTGCTGATTAAACCATCTTCACCGTGATCTAAAATATGATTATTAGCTATTGATAATAAATAAGGATTTAATGCTTTTATTCCGCAAATAGTTGATGTTTCCGAACTCAATACAGGTCCACACTTATTAATAGGTGTATCTCCATTATATAATGGTACTTCAAGATTAAACACCGAATAATCGGCAGATTTTAGTATTTCAATAATTTTTTTACCAAAAATCTGATCAATATCTCCTGATTTAAATAAATCACAGTTTGAACTAGTAGGTACTAAATCTGCTCCTATAATTATTTTCATAAATATACCTTTCTATATTTTTACATTATTATAAAACCAATTTATTATCTACCCTGAAACTTAATTATGCTTTCATCTATTATGTTTCCTCTTTCAACGACAAGAGCGTTTCTTAAATCTGCATCAATACAATCCTCCATTAATTGCTCAATGTATTTATAAATGACTTTTGAATTATTAATTGAAAAAGTTTTATGAAACAATGTTGGTGTATGATCAACAACATAATGCATAATCCCATCAACATAATATGTAGGATTGTCAATTGTAGTAGGAACGCTTGTTTCAATACCGCCATTTTTATCACAGCTTACATCAATAATCATTGCATTTTTTTTCATTCTTTTAAGGTCTTCTTTAAAAACTATATGATCTTTTCGCATAACATCCCATAAAACACAATTTACAATTACATCATAGTCAGATATTTCTTCTCTCAATAATTTTTCTGTATGTCTATCATACTGAATAATATCAGCACCTAACATACTAAGAACCTTTAAAGCACCACGAGCAGTGTTCCCACGACCTATTACAGCTACCTTTGTTTCATAAGGCATTCTACCAAAGCATTGGAAAGCATGCATAACTGCTGCCTCTCCAGCTAATTCATTATTTCTCCAAAAAATATGACGACCTTGATGAAACATGTTTTCCCACGCATATGCGGTTAACTTGTTATTAATTAATTTATCAGTTATTTCTCTATTCTGAGTAGCATGAACCCAACCAAAAATAGTTTGATTATTTAGAGCATTCAAATAATCGCCATCTCCTACTTTAGGATCACAAATTATATCTTTTGTGAATACTTCTTCATGAGAACAAATATTACAGCCTATTTTTAAGAATTCTTTATCAGATATTCCTAAAACATCTCCATATCCGTTCTCGAAAAACAAAAAATTGGGATTTTCCATCAATTTTATTTGTTCAGGCAATATTGCTCTTCTATTTTCATTCTCTTTATGACTAATTGGAAAACCAACTGTTTTCATGTTGCACCTCTATAATATTCTTTATACTTTTTCAAGATTAATTAAATCTCCAAATATTTTTTCTGCCTCGGGTAATAGATTATTATCCATTCCTGACTCTGAAAAAAAGGTCAATTCACCAAAATAAGGTTTGTTTTTTGAAGAAAACAAATCAACCCTCACATGAGGAAATCCTTCTGATAGTTTTTCTGCTAAATCAAACATTTTATCAATACAATCTGGAAAATTGACATGAAAATCATCAGAGACTAGTTTACTTCTTTTGTTTAATCTTAATAGTTTACGGCTTTTATCAAAAAAATAGTATTTTGGATCGCCAGTATTTCTATCAATACATATCATCACGCTATAAGCAAGTCCATCAAAACAAAAGAATTTGTAATCAGTTAAACCACTTTCAACATTATCGTCATCACTTAAAAATTCTTCAGCAATTATTCTTGGCTCAACATTTTTATACGGCCATTCACGGCCATGATAATAATAATTGCTTCTTAAGCTTCTGTTAATTTTCTTTTTTGCCGATTTAATGTCAAATTTAGATTTATCTTTACAAATAACCAAACCGCCGCTATCATGAGTGCATTTTAATACGAATTGATTCGGCAACTTATCAAAATCAATATCATCAAACTTGTCCCATACACCAAGTGTTGGTATTATGTATTCCGCTCCTATTTTATCAGCTACTATTTTTTTAACTTCATATTTATCAACTAATTTTGTATACTCTGGATTTCTGTCATACAGTTTCAGCCATTGAAGCTTTTCATTAAAAGTTTTTGGATTATCAAGGTCTAGCTTCTTTCCCATTTGAAGTCTATACATTAAATTCAAATATTTTTTATCAGACAAACGGTTAAATATACCTTTTGTTTCAAAATATTGAACTATTTTTTTAGGGTTGGTTATTGCAATGATTAGTCTTTTCCAATTCATTATTGTATAATCCTCCCTTTTTTTCCACTTTAATAAACATGTAAACCAAAGAATAAATAACAATTAAAAACTTACTTGAATAATTTACTTGCCACCATGAAATAAATAAAACCAATAACATAATAAAAGTAAAAACAAAAAGGATAGGACCATTTTTTTTCTTACAAAACCACATCTTTAACAAGCTTATCAACATTGAAATGATCATTGAATAATATATAGCAAAGCCAACAATGCCTGTAGAACTAAGTAATTCCAAATAATTATTATGTGAATAAGTTAAGACCCCGTAACCAATGGATTTCAAATAAACCGGAAAACAATTGTGTCCATATCCTATAAAAGGATGACTTAAAAACAACTGCCAAGCCTGTTCTTTAAAAAAATTTCTTTCAATAATGCTTGCGTCACCTGAAGATTCACCTACAACTGCTGAAAACAAATCTTCCATTCTAACTCCAATTATTGAATAAAATATCTTATTGTTCATTACAAAATGCGCAATTAAAATTAAAGCGATACTTGCGAAAACAATTTTTAACAATTTTGAGAGAATAGCTTTATAATCTTTATTTTTTCTTCCTGAATAAATACTACTCACTATAATTCCAACAACTGCCATTATAAATCCTTTTCGTGATCCAGAAAAGATTACCAACAACATAAATGCAATTATATAAATAATATAATAATACTTTTTTTTAGTATTAACAAAATAAAAAGACAGAATAATACCTATAGCGAAACGAAATCCAACATCATTAGAATTCAATCCAATTGATTCACCTATACGTTCTGTGCCCCATTGTTCAAAAGGCGTTCTAATTAAAAGCATTATCGCAGTAAATAACAATGAATAAATCAAACACTTTAAAACAAGTTCAATATCTTCATCGTTTTTTATTATATTAGTCAAACAAAATACAATAAATATTAATTGTAAAAATGTAGTGTTCAACGATAAAACGCTACCATTAGAGGGAGCCCAAATAATTGATAAACAGGCAAAACCAAAAAAAACACAAATCCATAAAATCATGTTATTAAATTTAAAACTTCCCTCATTAATTTGAATTATAAAACTAATACCTACAAAAAATACAAATGAAGATAATGAAAATACATAATCAAATCCTTCATTTGTCTGACAGCCGGATATTGCACAAAAATATATAAAAAGGAAAAAATTGCGTATTGAAGCAATATCTATACTACCATTTGAATGGTTTTTTGATAATATTATTTAAATCACCTATCCTTGTAAAATATGCATTAATTTTGAAACAATAATTTTGGCAGAATAACTATTTTTTATAAAAATTCTGGCTTGATTAGCTAAATGCTCTTTATCTAATTTAAAAAGCATTTTTCTAATAGCATTTTCCATTGCTATGCTATCATTTACCGGAACTAAAAGACCGCTTTCTCCATCAACAATTAAATCTGAAGGACCAGTCGGACAATCGGTTGAAATACACGGAACTCCTGCTGCCATTGCTTCCATCAATGAATTCGGCATACCTTCGAAATCTGAAGATAATATGTATAAATCTATACTCTCAAACATAGATTTCATATCATCGGTTCTTCCCATTAAAAATACACTTTTATCAAGCTTTTTTCCATTAATGTAACTCTGCAATTCTTCTTTTAACTCGCCGTCACCATAAATCTGCAAAATAACATTGCTATTCTCTTTACAAATATTCTCAACAGAATCAATAAGCAGTTTAAAGTTTTTTTGATAAGTCAATCTGCCAGCAGATGCAATAATAAATTTATCTGACTTCTTATTCTTTTCAGCTTGAAATAACTCTTCTCTTACTGGATTCGGCAAAACAAAAATTTTATTATGAATCTTTTTACAAAAATAATCTTTTTGTTCATTATTCTGAACAATAGTTTTATATGAATGATTAATAAATAAATCTCTCAAGAATCTATGAAGTTTATTTTTAGGTAAAGTTTTTGGATTATTTCTTACAGTTTGAATTATTTTATAATCCAATCCAAAGAGTGCTACACAAGTTTGAATACAAACATGCGATAAAAAAGGTACTATATAATCAGGGTTGTATGCTTTGGTTATTCTTCTTAACAATGCAAGCCTTTTATAATAATTCATTTTATTATAATCATCTTCAAAACCATTTGAAAGATATACTTTTTTTACTGTTATATCAGTTGGATATTCATTTTCAGTTCTAAAATATATTAAAATCTGAACATCATTTCCTTGAGCAACAAGCTCATTTGATAAAACTGAAACAACTCTTTCAGCACCTCCAAAAGACAGTGAAGGTATTACAAACATTATTTTCATATTTTTTCCTTTTTATGCTATTATGTCATAAAAATCAGTATATTTTTTTAAAACTATACTCTCAATATAATTTTCTTTAACTCTTTTAACATTAAAATCTGATAATTCTTTTCTTTTACTCGCATCAGCTAATTGATTAATTGCTTCAATCAATTGATTAGGCGCTTGTTGGTCAATAATAATCCCACCTTTTCCATAATCAATCATATCAGCATTCGCTGCCCAATCAGTTACTATACAAGGTAATCCAGCTGCCATAGCCTCGGTTAATGCGCAAGAAAAGCCTTCGCCAAAATATCTTGATAAAAACAAAAACACATCATTATCATCAAGTTGATTCTTTACATAGTCAGAGTTTTGAACGCCATGTAAAACCACATTGTTTGTTTTTGGCATTTTTTTAATTTCATCAGAAACTGCACCAACTAAATTAAACTCTATATTGGGAATGCTTTTAGCTGCAAGAATTATTGTGTCGCAACCCTTTTCCGGGGTTACACCTCCAACAAAAAGTACTTTCTTAATTTCATTTCTAATTATTTTTGGTTTATTAATATTAGTTTCTTCTTTCATCACAAAATTAGGTATTATTTCAACAACTAATTTTTCATTAAAACCTTTAACAAAATCATAAGATTGTCTATTCAAAACAATTATACCATCACAAAGTTTTGAAAATATCTTAAAAACAAATCTTTTAAACCCAGTATTTACAACATTCGGAACAGTACAATGACAATGAAGAATAAACTTTTTTTTATATTTCTTTGCAATTATTCCTGTTACTGTCTCTCTAATCATACCAAAAATAGTGCATGGAATATTTGTATGAACTACTTTTATATCTTTGTCATTTTTCAAAAAATCTTTTTCTTTTTTCCAAATATTTTTACTTCTTATATATTCATCCTTAATGTTTCTATTAGTATTTTCAAATGGGTCACGACCATTAATTGTGTTTGAATTCACATGGTCAATCTCCCAACCATCTGGAAGTCCAATTGATAATATCCTTTTTGTCCAAGTAGCAATTCCACCTGCAGGAGGAGGGTAATGTGATATAAGCAATACTTTTTTCATAAATAACACCTTAAAATTTAAATGTTTCTTTAAAACTTAAATTATTTTTATCTTTTTCTGAAATTATTAATTCAACGCCGTCTTCTAAAGGCCAATCTACTGCAATATCAGGGTCGTTCCACATAAGGCCGCCCTCATCGCCCGGATGATAAAAGTCGGTACATTTATAACAAAACTCGGCGGTATCTGACAATACCAAAAATCCGTGAGCAAAACCGGGTGAAATATAAAACTGCTTCATGTTTTCCGCTGTCAGCTCAATGCCATACCATTTGCCGTAGGTTTTAGAATCTTTTCGCAAATCAACCGCAACATCAAAAACGCTTCCCTTTATTACCCTTACCAATTTACCTTGCGGAAACTGCTTTTGATAATGCAACCCTCTAAGCACACCTTTTTTCGACATACTCTGATTGTCTTGAACAAAAGTCATATCAAGACCTGCTTCTTTCATATCGTTTAAGTTATAAGTTTCAACAAAATAGCCTCGTTCATCGCCATGAACAGTAGGTTCGATAATATAAAGCCCTTCAATAGGCGTTTTTGTAACTTTAATTTGACTCATTTATAATCTCTTCGCTTTTAATATTTTTTGAATCTTATCGTTATTTCCCCACACAGCATCGGAATCGTATGCTCTATCGGGAAATACACCATATTTTAATTTGATATCATAGTTATTATCTTTGATAAATCTCTCAACCCTATCAGCTAAACTCACAGGCTTTCCGGAACAAATATTAATTATTCCGTTTACATCATTCTGTGTGCAAACTGCCGATACTTGTACTGCAAATTCATCATAATCAAGAAAATCATATTTATTCTTTCCAGTTGTAAATGGAAACTCTTTTTTACCGCATTCATTTGCTTCGGTTATTTTTGAAAAAATTGAACTTCCAAATTTTGAGTTACCGACAATATAATAACCTCTAAGCCACTGAAAAATCACATTATTGTTTTCACAAAGTATCTTAACAGCATTTCTTAAAGCATTTTTTGCTATTCCGTATAAATTCATAGGATTACAAAGTGTATTTTCATCAACACAACCCTCAAAATATCCTATTTCATGCATAGTTCCCATAACACAAACTTGCTTTAATCCGCCACTAATCATTTTCTCTATAAAAGAATAATGCTTTGGCAAATCTTCAAGATGAGCATTTGAATTATGCTTAAATCCATCACGCCATGCTAAATGTAGCAAAACATCAGGTTTTGAAAAATGTTCATAAGGATTATCAATAGAAAAAATATCAACTATACTCTTTTCAGCACGGTCATCAACATACTTTAAGTCAAAATCAGTTGCAATAACTTCATTGCCATCATTAAGCAACTGTTTTACAATGCCTTGACCGAGATAACCGTTTGCTCCTGTAACTAATACTTTCATAGCTTAACGATTCCCATACATTTTTTCGTAGTAATTTTGATAATCACCTTTTAAAATTTCTTCCCACCATGGTTTATTATCAAGATACCATTTTACAGTTTTTTTAATGCCTTCATCAAATTTTGTTGTCGGCAACCAACCAAGTTCATTATGAATTTTAGTTGGGTCAATAGCGTATCTCAAATCATGACCAGGTCGGTCGGTTACATAAGTGATAAGACTTTCAGGCTTATCTAACACCTTTAAAATTGTTTTAACAACCTCTAAATTAGTGCGTTCATTATGACCGCCTATATTATAAACCTCGCCCTCTTTGCCTTTTCTGATAATAAGGTCAATTGCAGAACAATGGTCAGTTACATAAAGCCAATCTCTGACATTTTCGCCTTTGCCGTAAACAGGCAAACTTTCATCAGCCAAAGCCCTGGAAATCATAAGCGGAATTAATTTTTCAGGGAAGTGATAAGGACCATAGTTATTTGAACATCTCGAAATTGTTACAGGCAAGCCGTAAGTTCTGTTGTAAGCCTGAACCAACAAATCCGCTGCCGCTTTTGATGAAGAATAAGGTGATGAAGTGTGAATAGGCGTTGTTTCGGTGAAAAACAAATCAGGTCTGTCAAGCGGTAAGTCGCCGTAAACCTCATCGGTTGATACCTGATGATAACGCTTAATGCCGTATTTTCTGCAAGCGTCCATCAATACCGATGTGCCGATAATATTTGTTTTCAAGAAAATTTCCGGATTTTCAACGCTTCTGTCAACATGGCTTTCAGCCGCAAAGTTAACAACAATATCAAACTTTTCTTGTTCAAAAAGGTTGTAAACCAATTCTCTGTCAGCAATATCGCCTCTTACAAATTTGAAATTTTCATTTTGCATTGCATTTTCCAATGTATGCAAGTTACCTGCGTATGTAAGAGCATCAAGGCAAACTATTTTATCATCAGGATAGTTTTCAAGTTCATAGTAAACAAAATTACTGCCGATAAAACCTGCTCCACCCGTAACTAATATTTTCATAAGTTCTCCTTACTTAATAACAATTTTTTCCTCTGCTATTTTTTTCAAATACTTTCCGTAATTCGATTTGCCGTATTTTTTAGCAACTGATAAAAGTTTTTTAGTATCAATCCAACCGAAATTATAAGCAATTTCTTCAAGTGATGCAATTTCAATACCCGATTGCTGAACTGTTTTAACAAAATCCGAAGCCTCCGTTAAACTATCAGCGGTACCTGTATCAAGCCAAGCAAAGCCTCTGCCTAAAAGTTCCGCTTTAACCGCATTCGCTTGCAAATACATATTGTTAAGAGTTGTGATTTCAAGCTCGCCTCTTGCAGAAGGCTTGACTTTTTTTGCAAAATCAACAACTCTGTTATCGTAAAAATAAAGTCCTGTAACCGCATAATTTGATTTTGGCTTTTTAGGTTTTTCCTCAATAGAAATTACATTGCCGTTCCCATCAAATTCAGCAACGCCAAATCTTTCAGGGTCATTTACAAAATAGCCGAAAAGTGTGCATAAACCTTTTTTGCTGTTTGCGACTGCATTTTTCAGTTTCTCGGTAAAACCGTGTCCGTAAAAAATATTATCGCCAAGGCATAAAGCGCAACAATCATCGCCAATAAACTTTTCGCCTATAATAAACGCTTGTGCAAGACCTTCAGGCGAAGGCTGAACTTCATAAGAAAGATTTACACCAAAATCGCTGCCGTCACCAAGCAATTTTTTAAAACTTTCGCTGTCATCAGGGGTGGTAATAATTAAAATATCTCTTATCCCTGCCAACATAAGCGTTGAAAGCGGATAAAAAATCATAGGCTTATCATAAACAGGTAGCAACTGTTTTGAGGTTACTATTGTCATAGGATAAAGCCTTGTTCCTGAACCTCCTGCTAAAATAATACCTTTCATTTTTCTACTCCTTTTTGTTAAACGCTGAATGGCTTGAAAAGTTTTTTCAAAAAGCAAGATAAAGAATAATTCCTATAGATTTCTTCAGAAATAGGCTGATATGGTTTATTAAAGAAATCTGATTCAAAGTCAAAACTGCCTTCGTATATATAAACATTAATCGAATTATAAAAATCGTAATTCTTAATATCTTTATTAGTTGTAATTAACTTTTTTTTCGCACCTAAAGATTCAATAGCTCTTATAGTAAGTCCATTTTGATTGTTTTGAGGAGCATCTAAAACAATTTTTGAATTAAAAATAATATCAATAGCATGTCTCTTTGAAAGAGGCTTGGTTTTAAAATCTTTCATTTTTACATTTTTATACTCTAAATCTTTAAACTTATGATAAAAATACTTTAATTTAGATGGCATATAATGATAAACATATTGTTTTTTATACTTCTTCTTTAATTCTTTTGACATTTCTTCAATAAGCTTGTATTTTTTGGGGTGCGCTGTTCCAATATAACAAAAATCATACTTATATTCAAAGTCATCTTCAAACTTTTCTTTTCCTAAAACTTCATAATCCTCATCAAAAAAAAGTGGTAAAAAATTAAGATTATCGTTTTCTATAGCATCAATTCTATCAAATGTATAGCATTCATCAAAGAACTCCCAAAACTCTTTTATATTCTTTAAATTCTTAATAGAATCCCACTGATAGCATATAAATTTTGCATTTTTTTGAGATTTTTTAAGATCTTTCATCATTTCATTATTAAAGCAATATGACATACCTCTAATAAAAAAAACATAATCATAATTGTTTTTTGAAACTTTACTTATTATTTGATTGAAATATGAGCAAACTCTTTTTTTTACAAAATGCGGATTTACCCTTGAAACCGCTTTAAAAATGCTTTTTTGTGTTGGTCGATCAGAAAACCAATCAACATAAAAACCACAATTTTCCAACCCTCTTATGATACTTTTGTAATAATCAAAATATACGGGTGTAATCATTAATATTTTTTTATTACTCATAAGGATTATCCTTTAAAAATACTTAAATTGTTATATAAAATACTTGTCTCTTTTGTTGAATCAAATACCTTTTTATAGTTAATTCTATTCTTTTTTCTAAAAACCATTCTTAAAAAATGCCTCAAAGGTAAATAAACTATACCGAAATGCCTAAAGAATCTACACTTTTTTGCCAAAGGCCATGTAAGTTCAGCGCGATTAGAAAAAAAGTAAAACCATTTTTTTACAGAATTCTCTTGATTCATTCTAACCATTCCATTATAGTATGTTTCCTCCAAGTCTCTCTTAACGCCAAAATTGCCTCGTTTTAACGACATTTCAATAAGCATATCGGCAGTCGGATTTTCAATTTCTTTATCAAAAAAATACTTATCTGTCAAATCAATACAAACGCTCGCCATTTTGAAAAGCCCATATTTTTTAAGCAAATAAACATATTCTTCACTTTTCATAACTTGCGGGTATTTTTTAACAAAAAATCCGAAGTCAAGCAATTGACGAAGTCCCAAACCGTCTTTTGACATATGTCTTTCCATATGCAAAAGCAACGAGAACATTTGGTATTTTGTGCTAAGCCCTTTAAACTTTTCGCCCTGATATTCACATTCAACAACATCATCAAGAGCGCAATCCAAGAAATCTCTCAAATCTTCGCCAAGTTCGGTATTCGGGAATTCGCTCATTTCAAAATGCATTTCAAAAAGAACGCCATGCTTTTTCAAAGCACAATGGAAATGATTTTCCTCTTCTCTAATCAATTCATAATCATTTTTTGCAAGCAGATTTTTAACTCTTTGAAAATCTGCTTTTCTTACCAAAAAGTCAACATCGCCCGAAGTTCTAAGTTCGGGCTTTGTATAATTCATTGCCGCCGTTAAGCCTTTTATAACAGCATAATCAATTTTATTTTCTTCAAGCAATTTAACAAGCTCTTTTTGACCCTGAAAAACTTTTTCGTTTTTCAAAATAACCGAAATTGTATATTGCTTTAAGAGTTTATAAGCACTTTCGGGAATATCATCGATATTATTGGTGCTATCGTAAACAAAAGCCAAAACCGCTTGCGAAATAGCTTCATCACAAACAGTTTGCCAATCTATATTGCAAGTATCAAATTCATAATCGAACATACTCTTTTTCAACAGATTAATCAAATCTTTTTGAGAATTTGTCAACGCTTAACACCTCCCTTAATAATGCATATATCCCATTCTCTTAAAAAGCGAACGGGATTAATAGTTTATTTTATTGTCCTGTTTTTCTTAAAATTGATGTAAATGTTTTGAAGAATATTTTAATATCTAACCACACCGACTGGTTGTCTATGTAATAAAGCTCCATTTTTTGACGCTTACAAGAAACATAGTTGGCATCATTTCTGGCATAAGCTTGCCAATAACCAGTAAGTCCGGGTTTTACGCTCAAAAACTTTTTGGCATCTTCACCATACCAAACAAGTTCCTCTTGTACAATAGGTCTTGGACCTATAACGCTTAACTCACCCAAAAATATATTAACCATTTGCGGTAACTCGTCTAAGCTTGTTTTTCTTAAAAATTTGCCCACTTTAGTAATTCTCGGGTCATCAACCAATTTGAACTCTTTTTTATAAAGTTCCAATTGTTCGGGAGTAAGCATACTCTCTAAATCATCAGCATTTTCTTTCATGCTGCGGAATTTATAGAGTTTAAAAGTTTTGCCGTCTTTGCCCAAACGCTCTTGTTCATAATAAACACTTCCGCCGTCTTCAATTTTTATTGTAGCAGAAATGATGAACAATAAAGGCGATAAAATTATAAGCCCCAAAAAAGAACCCAAAATATCAAACAATCTTTTTATTGCGTAATAAAACCTTTTTGAAGAAGATTTTTTCTTTTCAACTATTTTATTTTCGCTTATTCTTTCACTTGTTTTTTCCATAAAATCACTACTTAATTGGTTTTCAAAATGAATCGATATACTAACACAAATCTAACATTTTTGTAATATACTTATTATATAATATAAATATAAATATGTCAACCCAAAATTAAAATTTTATTTGTTAAATATTACAAAAGAAAGCCGAAAGATTTACATAATTTGGTTATTTTGCCGATTTTATCAACGCTTTTATTAAATTTTTATGCTTTTGCGAGTAATCAGTACGATTTATAAGGCAAAAGTCTTTGCCGTCATCATACCAAAAGCAGTTAATATAGCAGTTATAAGCCACTTCTAAAAAGTATTTTGAATAAGCGATTTTTGAAGATTCGTTACCTTTGTTGATTATGCCGAATTCGCCGATTATCAACGGAATATTCAGCGATTTAAACTTATTGTAAACACCTGTTAACACTTCATACAAGTACTGTTTGTCTTCCTTTGTCCCCCAAAGCGTTTTACCGCTTTCATCTAAACAAAAAGAACTCGGCACAAATGTGTTGACTTTTGCGATTAGTCGGTTTTTTGCTGTATCTTTCGGCACTTTAAAGCCCGAAAGCGTGTTTTCGTCAATAAACGAGCCGTAAGTTGTAACAATTAAATGGCGTTTTGCATTGTTTTTGCCTGTTTTTCTAACCGCTTTAACAAAAGCTTCGTTAAGTTTATTGGCATTGTTTAAATCAGTTTTGCTCGGGTCGGAATAATCATTACCTTTTTTAAGAATTTCACCTGCCGACTCAAACAAAAGACGGTCGTTAAAATCGTTAAAATTAGTTGCAATATCGCTCCACATAGCAGAAAACTTTTGTTTCGTTTTTTCAAAGTTTTTCTCAGATGTGGTAAGCCAACTTTGGTCGTTTTCAGAATTAATTATGCAATACATATTTCTGTCAACAATATAACCGACAACTTTTCTTATTTCATCAATCCAATCGGAATTAATTTTGCCGTTAGATTCAATATGGTCAGTCCACGAAACAGGTATTCTTACCGCTTTAAAACCCGCTTTATAGTAAGCTTCAATAAGCTCTTGCGTAACAACAGGGTTGCCGTATGCGGTTTCATATTCTTCTATAGATTTATCGGCGCCAAGTCCGCGAAAATCAAAAGAATTGCCAATATTTATGCCAATATTTATTTCTTGTAAAAGCTGTTTTGAGGTGATATTTCGCATATCGGCATTTTGGTCATAATAAATTCGTTTGCCTGTTCTCTCAGGTATATTTGCATTTTCATCTTGCGTTTGAGCCGAAGTTAATTCCGCTGTAGTTTCAGCTGTAGTCGACTGCTCGCTCGGTGACAAATTTGCAGTAGCTTTTGTGTGAGGCGCAGGGGTAGAAGGTTGCTTAAAAAGAGTGTTAAAAGTAACCTGTTTTGCCGATTCTTTATTATCGTAATCCGAGCAGGCGGAAACCGAAATAACAATCGCTGCACACAATAAAACCACTAAAATTTTATAATAATTTTTCATAAAATCACAACCCTAAATCTTCGTAAACTGCATCTCTTATTCTCAAATGGTTTTCATAACCTTTGTTCCACCCTAAAACAAGGCAGCCGAAAAAAATTCCTAAATTATTTTCATTATCAATTAAAACATAAGAGTTGCCGGCGCTGTCCCAGCCAAATTCGCCGAGCGGAACTCTTGAATTATCATTTTTAACCAAAGTGCGAACGCCGAGCCCGTAAGAATATTCAGGGCCTTTCCAATATGTTTTATAAGCTTTTTCGCAAAGTTGCGGTTTTTTCATTTCATCAATACTTTTCTTTGAAATAAGCCTAAAACCGTTATCAGCCAAGCCGTTGTTCGCCATAACTTTAACAAATTTTATATAGTCATCAGTCGTGCCGATTAGTCCGGCACCGCCGGCATAAAATTTGTCAGTCAAAACAAAAATATTATTATCTTCTTTGTCGAAACCGTTTGTTTTTTCGTTAAATCTGTATTGTTGCCAAATATTCTTTTCGCCGACATCGCTTAATTTAAAAGTAGAATTTTTCATACCGAGTGGTTCAAAAATATTCTTTTTAACATATTCATCAAAAGAAACACCCGTTACCGCCTCAATAATTCCGCCTGCAATATCAAGCCCGAAACCGTATTCAAAATCTGAGCCCGGTTCAAAATTAACATAATCTTTTAGCATTTCGCCAACAACAGACAAAGTAGTAGCGTTTTTATTTAAAACCGCTTTTTGCAAATTCTCTTTATCAAAATTGTAGCCGTAACCGCTTTGCATTGAAAGCAAATATCGAAGTGTTTGCGGTGTTTTAGACAATTTCTTTTCTTTGCCTACATAAACATTTTTAAAAGTCGGTATGTATTTTGAAACATCTTCATCAAGGTCTAAAACGCCTTTTTCAACCAACTGCATAGCGGCAACTGCGGTAATTACCTTTGTTGCCGAATACATATAAAACGGCTTGTCAAAACCGCTTTTTGCGTTAATAGCCTTTTCATAAACGATTTCGCCCTTGTAAACTACTTTAATATTGCCTAAAGGTGCGTTGTTTTCGCTGTAAAACTGCATTGCTTTTTCAAGATTTTTAAAATCCATATTTGCACCTTCTTTTAAATTTCAGTATAACATAAAAAAGCCTGAAAATCAATGCTTTTTCGGGCTTTAATTTTGTTAATTTTTTACTCAATTATTTTATATAAATTGCCGGCTTCTTCTTTTTTCACAACCTCTTTTACATCAACAACTTCGGCTTTAAAAGGGCGTGAGCCGAAATTAATTTCAATAACATCGCCGACTTTCACATCGTAAGAAGCTCTTTGCGCTTTGCCGTTGATTAAAACCCTGCCTGCATCGCAAGCATCGTTAGCAACAGTACGGCGTTTAATTATTCTTGAAATTTTTAAAAATTTATCTAATCTCATTTAATCTTCCTCACAAAAACTATCGCATTTTCCGTTTAAACAAAGCTCTTCTCTTCTGTCTTCGCAATCGTCGTTAAACTCGCACTTTTTGCAAAGTTTTGCCTTAACATTTTCTAACATTTTTTCATAAGCCTCATTTTCCATAACAACCGCTTCAAAGTCAGAAAATTCGCTTATATTGCTAATATTAACATAAACATTTTCAATATCTTCCGAAATAAAATAAGGCTCAACACAGCGTTTTTGCAAAAGTTTTTTCATTAAAATAAACTTATCGTCTGTTTTGTTTAAAAGCGAAGCAAAATCATCAATATTTTCTACACCGACAGGGTAAAGATAATATTCGGCGTCAATATTTAACACTTTCATAGCAAATACTCCTTTTTTGTTTTTAAGAAAAAACGAAGCGACCGAAAAAATCAGTCGCTTCGATAAATAATTTTCTAAATTATTTTAAAGCATCTTTAAATGCTTTACCTGCTTTGAAAGAAGGTACTTTAGAAGCAGCAATGTTGATTTTTTCTTTAGTTAATGGGTTGATACCTGTTCTTGCAGCTCTTTCTTTAACTGAGAAAGTACCGAAACCTACCAAAGAGATTTTGTCGTTAGCTTTCATTGCGTCAACAACTGTTTCAACGAATGCAGCAACAGCAGCGTCTGCGTCTTTCTTTGAGATACCAGCTTTTTCTGCAACTGATGCAACTAATTCTGTCTTGTTCATTTTAAATTCCTCCAAGATAATTTTTTTATTTAAAGACTATAAGTCTAAAAACCTATTCTTCTGATTTTACTTCGTCCCAAATGCAATCAAGTTCTTCTAACGAAGCGTTTTTCATATCAATGCCTTTTTTCTTTGCCTTTTGCTCAACCATTTCAAATCGGTTAATAAATTTGTCAGTAGCACTTGCGAGTGCTTGTTCAGCATCAATTTTTAAAAACCTCGAAACATTAACGGCGGCGAAAAGCAAATCGCCGAATTCTTCCGAAATTCTTAAAGGACAGCCGTCTTCAACCGCCTCTTCAAGTTCGGAAAGTTCCTCGCCCACTTTCATAAGCGGTTCATAAACATCTTCCCAGTCAAAATTTGCTTTTGCGGCACGTTTTTGCACTTTAGCCGCCCTAAGCAACGCCGGAAACGCTTTCGGCACGCTTTTTAGCGTATCGGTATAGCTTTCCTGCCCTTTTTCAACCATTTTAATTTTGTCCCAATTATCGAGCACTTTTTCAGCTGTATCAGCCTGAACCTCGCCGAAAACATGGGGGTGTCTTAAAATAAGTTTTTTGCAAACGCCGTCAGCAACGCCGTTTATATCAAAATCGCCGTTTTCCTTTGCAATTTGCGAGTGGAAAGCCACTTGTAAAAGGCAATCGCCTAATTCTTCTTTTAAATCAACTTTGCTGTTACGGTCAATAGCATCGGCTACTTCGTAAGCCTCTTCTAAAAAATTATTCCTAATAGAGTCGTGGGTTTGCTCCCTGTCCCAAGGGCAACCTTCTTCGCTGCGAAGAATCTCCATTATTTTTAAAAGGTCATCTATATTATAATTTTGTTTAAAATCAAAATCTTTAATCATCAAAGTTCTCCAAAAGATATTACAATAAACATTTTATACTATATTGGCGCAATTTTCAAGTAAAATATTCAAATTTATTAAAAAAAATCAAAGAATAATCATATTTTTACCGAATTCTTTTAAGTTATGTTAACCAAAAAGCGAAATCACCATTTTAATAAGCACATCTTCTTTTAAATTGTTTTGTTCTCTGTAAACATCTTTTGCGCTGTCATCGGCATCATCAGACAGTTTTCTAAAAGAAACAAAAGGTACTTCGCATTTATAACAAACCGAAGCGACTGCGGCAGATTCCATATCGCAACAACCGCCACCGAAGTTTTTAATAATAAAATCTTTTTTCTCGTTTGAAGAAACGAACATATCGCCTGTTACAAAAACGCAAGGGTTAAGCGATGCGAATTTTTTTGTAAATTTATCAAACAAATCTTTATCAGGCTCGTAAAACGATACTCTTTGCGATTTTTCACCCGGTTTGTAGCCGAGCGGAGTTAAATCAAAATCGTGCTCAATAAATTTTGTTCCTATAACAAGTTCATCTTTATAAACGCCTGAGATTGCGCCTGAAAGTCCGAAATTAATAACACAATCGGGCTTTTCTTTGCAAATAAGCGAAGCGGTAGCGCCTGCCGCATTTACTTTACCGACACCGCAAAGCACCGCAACTATAACATTTCCGCCGAAAGTTTCAAATTTTACCGCTCTGTCACCGCAAAGGGTAAAAGAAGTTCCGTTATACATTTTTGAAACGCTGACAATCGGGTCAAATTCCAAATTATCGGCAATTACAAGTCCTATTTTCATAGTTTTTCCTTTCTATTTTTCACAAAATAAAAGGCTGATTTTTTTGAACCAGCCTTTTAAAACTTTTTAAATTAAAGTTTTTCGCCGCATTCGCTGCAGTATTTTGAAACATCGGGATTTTTAGCACCGCAATTCGGGCATTTTATTGTTTTCTTCTGTTCATCAATCTGCGAGTTAATGCTTTCGAGTTCTTCTTTCGAGTCTTTAATACCGTCAATTAAGGTTTTATAAGCCTCGCCTAATTCTTCGTTATCAGCGTTTTCATCAAAAAACATTCTGCCTAAAGCCTCATAATCTTTTGATATTTGAGATTCAACTCTTGCAGCGTTGATTTTTAACTTTTGAATACTGATAACTTCATTAGTCTTTTTAGCGACTGCGTCAAACGCATCTTTCGCTTTAACTGCTGTTTCTTCAAATAAGCCCATTTCGAATACTTCCTTTCAAAATATATTTGGTAATTATATTATATAATTGTTTACATTTAAAATCAACCGTTTAATTGAAAAAATCATAAATTTTTTGCTTTCTGTTTACAATTTCTTTAAATCCTCTTATATATTCATAAGGGTATTTATAGTTAAACACTCTTTCGATTTTGCCGTCTTTCACCAATTTTGTTGAACCGCCTGCGCCGAGCGCCAGAATTGTTTGAATTTCCTCCATAATAAAAATATTATAGTAACTTTCAAAGCCCTCTTTTGCCCAGCCAATATTTTCGTTGTTGCCCGACATTTTGCTTTGGCGGTACATATAATAAGGGTTATAACCGCCCTCTCGCAAAATTTCCTGCGAAAAACCCAACATATCGGAAACGACTTTGCCTTCGGGGTTGTACTGCTCGTTCCCGTTGTAAACAAGCGTTGAAGAACGCTTAACCGAAAGGCAATGCACAGTAATATCAGCGGGCGAAAGGTCGGTAATTTTTTCAAGAGTGCTACAAAAACTCTCAAAATCATCGCCGGGAAGTCCTGCAATTAAGTCGGTATTAATATTATCAAAGCCTAAACTTCTTGCGAGTTCATAAGCCTCAAAAAACTGCTTTGAGGTGTGATTTCGCTTGATTATTTTCAAAACTTCGTCATTTAAAGTTTGCGGATTAATTGAAATTCTTGAAACGCCGTTCTCTTTTAAAGTTAAAAGTTTTTCTTTTGTAATTGTATCGGGTCTGCCCGCTTCAACGGTAAATTCAAGCAAATTATCCGTATCAAAATGCTTATGTACTGCTGAAATTATAGTTTGCAACTGTTCTGCTGACAGCACAGTAGGTGTGCCACCGCCAATGTAAACGGTTTGCAATTCAAGCCCTAAATCTTTAGCAATTTCAGCGGTTTCTTCAATTTCTTTTAAAAGCATTTCAACATAATCAGGAATAAGATTTTTTGATTTTGAAATGTCATGAGAAATAAACGAGCAATAAGAACAGCGTGAAACGCAAAACGGTATTGAAATGTAAAGGCTAAACGAATTTTCTTTATATTTTTTCAACAAATCGTTTTGCAAAGCGACAATATCTTCCGCAAGTTTAAACTTTTCATCAGAAATAAGCATTTTATTTTTCATAAAATCTTCGGCATATTTTTCGCCGTGCTTATTAATTAAATTTCTTAAAAGTTTTGTCGGTCTTACCCCTGTTTGAATTCCCCATTTCGGCAAAAGCCCCGTAACTTCGCTTAAAATTTCAAAAAGCAGTTTGCAAAGCAGGCGTTCCGAATCGGACTCAACATAAGCCGAAGCCTGTTTAAAGTGAAATTTTCCGAAAATTCGCACCGAAACAGAGAGCGAAAGCTGATATTTGAAAACCGAAATTTTTGCAAAATCTCCGCTGACAAACGACACTTTTTGCTCGGGGAAAAACAACTGTATTATATTTTCAATTTCATATTTGTAATCGTTGCCGATTAATTCAAGTTTTATCATACATACCTCGAAAGCGGATTAAAATTTTTCTCATCTTTAAGAGTGGTCGACTCTTGATGACCCGGATAAATAATATAGTCGCCACTAAGGCAGAACAATTTGTGAAAAGAGTCAAGCAGGTTTGAATAACTTCCGCTCGGAAAATCGGTTCTGCCGTAAGAGCCTGCAAAAACGGTGTCGCCGGCAAAAATTATTTTTTCACCGACAAAGCAAAGCGAGCCGTCAGTATGCCCAGGTGTATGCAAAACACGCAAAGTTTTGGTGCCAAATTTTATTTCGTCGCCATCTGACACGAAAACATCGATATTTTGCGAAATATAAGGCAAATTGTAACACCCAAGCGCATTATACAAATTCGACTCATCACCCAAAAGCCTTTTTTCTTCATTTTTGTGAGCGACAATTTTTGCGTTTGTTATCTCTTTAATTTTTGCAACCGCCATAATATGATCGGCGTGAGCGTGAGTAAGCAGAATATATTTCAAATCTGTTTTTTTAATGCTTTCAATCAATTTTTCGGTAGGAAAAGCAGGGTCAATTACTACCGATTCATTGGTTTTTTCATCAACATAAAGATAACAGTTAGTCGAAAGCGGACCTATTTCAAATTTCAAAATCGCCATTTTACATTCCCGTTCTTTCTATTTGATAAACGCCCGGCACTTTTTTAAGCCTGTTAATAATATTGTTTAAATGGTCTAAACTTTCAATGCTGATATTAATAACGGTAGTGCAGTTGCCCTGTTTATCTTCTCTACCCGAAATGCTGTGCATAAGCACGTGCATATTGGCAATTTCCATTGCGATATCGGCAACCATTTGCGCACGGTTGATTGAATGAATTGTAAGCGTAGAAATAAAGCTTTCTTGACTTTTTCCTGTCCATTTTACCTTCACCCAACGCTCCGGCTCTTCGCATTTTGTCATATCTCGAGGCACATTAACACAGTCTCTTTTGTGCACCGAAATGCCGTGACCTCGAGTTACAAAACCTATAATGCTGTCGCCCGGCAACGGGTTGCAACATCTTGAAAGTCTGATAAGGCAGTTGTTTGTGCCGTCAACCGTTATAACCTCGTCATCGCTTTCTCTGTTAACAGATACAACATTGTCAACCGGTAAAATCGGTTTTGTTTTTGTTTTCTTATAATTATCTTTAATTCTTGAAATAAATCGAGAAATAAGCAAGCCACCGTAGCCAATTGCAGCATAAACATCATCAACACTTTTATAGCCCTGACGAGTTGCAATTTTTTGCAAGACTTCTTCTAATTCTTCATCGGTTAAAACAATATTGTTTCGCTTTAACTCACGGTCAAGCTCTTCTTTACCTCTTTCAATATTTTCAGGGCGTTTTTCCTTTTTAAACCAAGTACGAATTTTGTTTTTTGCTTCGCTGGTTTTTACAATATTAAGCCAATCACGGCTCGGTCCGTGAGGTTGCGCAGTCGTAAGAACATCAACAACTTCGCCGGTTTTTATTTTATAATCAATAGGCACAATTCTGCCGTCAACCTTTGCGCCTATCATTTTGTTGCCTATTGCCGAGTGAATGGCATATGCAAAGTCAATAACGCACGAGCCTACAGGCAGGTTTATTATATCGCCTTTCGGGGTTACCGCAAAAACATCGTCTTGCGCCAAATCGTTTTTAATTGTGGTAACAATTTCTTGCGGATTTTCGCTTTCCTGCTGATTTTCAAGCAAATGGCGTACCCAATTAAGTCTGTCATCAAAATGCGGGTCATTTTTTGCACCGCTTTTATATTTCCAATGCGCTGCGATACCGTATTCTGCCGTTTCGTGCATTTGATAAGTTCTTATTTGCACCTCAAAAGGAATACCCTCACGTGGTAAAACGGTGGTATGAAGCGACTGATACATATTAGGTTTCGGCGTTGAAATATAATCTTTAAACCTGTTCGGAATAGGGCGGAACAAATCGTGAATATAACCCAAAATATTGTAGCAGTTTGCAACTGTATCGGTAATAATTCTTACAGCGTAAATATCATAAATTTCATCAAAAGATTTACCCTGCATATACATTTTTCTATAAATGCCGTGAATTGATTTTACTCTTCCGTCAATTTTAATATCGGGAACAACACCCTCAAGTCGCTCTTTTATTCTTTCAATAATTGATTTAAGATAGTTTTCACGCTTATCTTTATGAAGCGCCAAAGACTCTTCAATTTCTTTATAAGCTACAGGGTCAAGCACTCGAATTGCCAAATCTTCGAGTTCCTCTTTTACAGGACGGATACCGAGTCTGTGCGCAATCGGCGCATAAACGTCGAGCGTTTCTTTCGCAATATCACGCTTTTTATCTTCCGATTTATGCCCGTTAATTGTACGCATATTGTGCAAGCGGTCGGCAAGTTTTATAATAATAACCCTAATGTCTTCCGACATTGCAAGCACCATTTTTCTAATGTTTTCGGCTTGCGCCTCCTCTTGCGAAACATAGGGCAGTTTTGCAATTTTAGTAAGCGCTTCAACAAGCGCCCTAACGCCTGCGCCGAATTCTTTTTCAACTATTTCAGCGGTAATGTCGGTATCTTCGATAACGTCGTGAAGCAGCGCTGCCACAATCGACTCATTATCCATACCTAAATTTATTACGATAATAGCAGTTGCGGTCGGGTGGTTAAAATACTTTTCGCCCGATTTTCTGAATTGACCTTCGTGCGCTTCTTCGCCAAACAAATAAGCTTTTTTAATAAGTTCAATATCGTAATCTTTATTCTGTTTTTCAATCGCTTTTAAAATATCATCAAAAGAAAACTCTTTATAAGACATAAACTTCACGCCCTTTCTAACAGAATAACCTGTAAACCGAAGACTCGGCTAAATCTTTTTTCATTACATTTTCAATATATTCAATGTTATATTTTCCGTTATAAGTAAATTTTATAAACTCAAGTTCAAAAAGAATATCTAAAACAATTCGCAAACGCAAAAAGTTGCTTTCGCCTAATAAAAACATAAGTTCCGCCTCGTTTGCACAAATTCTTTTTAAATTTCTTATATTCAAATAAACATCAGCAATGTTTTGCCTTGTTATTTTTAAATTGATTTCATCGCCGAAATATTTAAAATTTTGATATTCTCGCAACTGTTTTAAAACGTTTTTTGTGTCAAAATTGCAAGGCATAATATCTTTTGCAACGATTGAGACTCTTTCAATATCGTTAAAAACATTGCTTTCAAGCGTTACCGCAAAATCTACTTTGTCGCCTATTTTATAAGCAAATTCGTTTTTAGAAGTAAAAAACTTCATAATGTTAAGAGTCGTTTGCTCGCCTTGTCTTGAGGCGGTAATTTTTAAGTGTTTACCGCCCGAAAGTTCAGTAATATTTTTAATAACCATATCGCAAAGTGCATAAATTGGCTGTTCGTTTTGCTCGCCGAAAGGCATTAAAGCTTTTTGCGCCGAAACTATGTTCAAATCAACTTTTTTAGGGTTTAATTTGCAGGTGATTTCAACTTTATTAAAAGGCATTTCGGGGTAAAGTTTTTTAGCGGAATTTTCAATATTTACAATCGCTTTTTTTAAATTTTCTAATTTAATCGAAATACCCGCCGCTGAAGAATGACCGCCAAACGACTCAATAAACTCGTCGTTATTTGCAATAATATCATAAATTGAGGCGTTATCAACGCTTCTTGCGGAGCCGTAAGCCATATCGCCGTCAAACGAAAAAACAATCGCAGGGCGTGAAAAAGTTTCGCAAAGTTTTGCCGCAACTATTCCGACTACTCCGCTGTGCCAATTTTCACCGCCTGTTATTATTACGGGCGCATTCACCATACTGCTGTTTTGCGCCAATTTTTCATAAGCCTGTTTTAAAATATCTTTTTCAAGTTGCTGGCGAGTGGTGTTCGCCTCGCAAAGTTTTTGCGCCAATTCTTTAGCCTTTGCTTCATTGTCGCAAAGCAATAATTCTATCGCCAAATCGGGATTTAAAACCCTGCCGGCCGCATTAATTCTCGGCGCAACGCCAAAAGAAACAGAATAGGTATCAAACCCCTCTTTTTTAAGCCCAGCTTTTTCAATTAACGCTTTTATGCCAAAGCGGTTTGAATTTTTAATAAGGTCAAGCGAGTGTTTAACAATTCCCCTGTTATCGCTCAAAATCGGCATAACATCAGCAATTGTTCCGATTGCGACTAAATCGCCGTAAGAATAAATTAGGTTTTCCAAAGGCTCGCCCAAAAGCGCCGAGCAAAACATTAAAGCCACGCCGACACCTGCATAATCTTTAAACTCGGTCGGGCAATCGGCTCTTTTCGGGTCAATTATAGCAAAAGCGTTTGGCAACTCTTTGTTCGGCAAATGGTGGTCGGTAACGACAACATCAATACCGTTTTTGTTGGCAAAATCAATCGCCTCAAAAGCGGTTATTCCGTTGTCAACGGTTAAAATCACCCGAACGCCTTTTTCTTTTAACTCTTTTACCGCGCTCGGTGAAATTCCGTAACCCTCTTCTCTTGCAGGCACACGCCAAATTACATCAGCACCGCTTTGTTTTAAAACGCTGTAAAACAAAACGGTAGAGGTTACGCCGTCGCAGTCATAATCACCGAAAACGGCGATTTTTTGATTATTTTCAATTGCAAAACTTATTCTTTCAACGCCTTTTTGCATATCAGCAAAAGAAAAAGGGTCTTGCAAAATTAATTCGTCAGATAAGAATTCATCAACTTCAAACGGGTCGCAAAGACCTTTTGAAACGAGTAAAAAAGCAGTAAAATCCGTTATTTCGCACTCTTTGGCCAATTCAGCGGCAAGCGCTTTATCAGTCTGCTTAAAAACCCATTCCCTCATCAAAATTTCTCCTTAAATAACTATTCATTTTATAATAACATTTTTTATTTGTTTTTTCAAGTTTTTTTGACATATTGCGCCGTGTTTTTGATATTTTTTATATTTATGCATTTTTTATTCAAACAAAATGCATAAAAACGGTATTTTTTCGCTTTTTCGGCGGAAATTTATCTTTATTTAAAAAATATAAAAAAAGTCTTGAATTTTTATTCATATAGTTGTATAATATTAACACGCAAAAAGACTTGAAAAGTCTTAAAACAAAAAACTAATTTTTAAGGAGATAAACAATCATGAAAAAGTTTATTAAATTCTTATGCGTAATTATGGCAGTTGCTATGACAGTTTCTCTCGCCTCTTGCGGTGGAAGTGATGAAGACACTATAACAATGGCAACTAATGCAAACTTCCCTCCTTACGAATACAAAGAGGGCGACAATTTTAAAGGTATTGACGTTGAAATCGCAACTGAAATTGCTAAAAAATTAGGCAAAAAACTTGAAATTGCAGACGTTGAATTTGGTTCAATTATCGGCGGTGTTCAATCAGGCAAATACGATATGGGTATGGCCGGCATGACTGTTACTGACGAAAGAAAGAAAAGCGTTAATTTCTCAACTACTTATGCTACCGGTATTCAATCTGTAATTGTTAAATCCGGTTCAAAAGTTAAATCTGTTGACGATATCGCAAAAATGGTTAAAGACGGCGGCAAAATCGGCGTTCAGCAAGATACAACAGGCGACATTTACGCTTCTGATACACCTGACAACGGCGGTTACGGCGAAGATAATGTAGTTCGCTACAAAAACGGCGCTGACGCTGTTCAAGCACTTGTAACTGATAAAGTAGGTTGTGTAATTATTGATAACGAGCCTGCAAAATCATTTGTAAAAGCAAACAAAGGTCTTGAAATTCTTAACACAGAATTTACTGTTGAAGATTACGCAATCGCAATTGCAAAAGACAACAACGATTTATTAAAAGATATCAACAAAGCGCTTGACGAATTAAAGAAAGACGGCACTATTGACAAAATAGTTGCAAAATACATTCCTTCTAAATAAACCGTTTAATTTATAAGGATGCTTTTTCGTTTAAAGCATCCTTATTTTAATTTTATAAAAAGGATAAATTTCAAAATGTTTGATGAGTTCTATTCACAATTTAAACTGAATTTTATTGACGAAAACAGATGGTTTTCTCTGTTAAAAGGCTTGGGAACAACTTTAGAAATAACTTTTTTAGCGTTGATTTTAGGTCTTGTAATAGGTATTGTAATAGCTACAGTTCGTTCAACTTATGACAAAAACCAATCTTCTTTAAAGAAAAAAGGCGGATTAGGTTATGTTTTGATGAAAGTGCTTAACGCTATTTGTAATTTGTACCTTACAGTAATTCGCGGAACACCTGTTGTTGTTCAGCTTATGATTGCTTATTTTATTATTTTTGCAAATGCAAAAGACGGCACTTTAGTAGCTGTTTTTGCTTTTGGTTTAAATTCGGGCGCATATGTAGCGGAAATTTTTAGAAGCGGTATTATGTCTGTTGACAACGGTCAATTTGAGGCAGGCAGAAGTTTAGGTTTTAACTATCCGCAAACAATGATACACATAATTATTCCGCAGGCGTTTAAAACTGTTTTACCTACTCTTTGCAACGAGTTTATTGTTTTAATAAAAGAAACTTCGGTTGCAGGTTATGTAGGCGTTATGGATTTAACCAAAGCCGGCGATATTATCAGAGGAAGAACTTTCTCTGCATTTATGCCACTTATTGCAGTTGCTTTAATTTATTTGTTGATGGTAATTATCCTTTCTTCACTTGTAAAACGCTTGGAGAGGAGGTTGCGTAAAAATGAAAGATAACAATTCATTAATTATAGTCGAGGGACTTAAAAAGCATTATTTAAATGGCAAAGTTAAAGCACTTGACGGAATTGACGCCGAAATCAAAAAAGGCGAAGTTGTTGTAATAATCGGCCCTTCGGGTTCGGGTAAATCTACATTTTTGCGTTCTTTAAACCTTTTGGAAGAGCCGACAGACGGTAAAATTTTATTTGAGGGTGTTGACATTACTGACCCGAAAACAAATATAAATTTACACCGTCAAAAAATGGGTATGGTTTTCCAACATTTCAACCTTTTCCCTCATATGACTGTACTTAAAAATATGACAATAGCGCCTCAAAAACTTCGCAATATTTCTGAATCGCAAGCGAAAGAAAAGGCTTTTGAATTGCTTAAAACAGTAGGTCTTGAAGAAAGAGCAAACGACTATCCGAGTCAGCTTTCGGGCGGTCAAAAACAACGTGTTGCAATTGTAAGAGCGCTTTGTATGGAGCCTGACGTAATGCTTTTTGACGAGCCGACAAGCGCGCTTGATCCTGAAATGGTAGGCGAAGTTTTAGAGGTTATGAAAAATCTTGCAAAAGAGGGTATGACTATGATTACCGTTACTCACGAAATGGGCTTTGCAAGAGAGGTTGCCTCAAGAGTAATTTTTATTGATGAAGGTAAAATTATTGAACAAGGCACACCTTCTGAAATTTTCGATAACCCTAAACACCCACGACTTAAAGACTTTTTATCAAAAGTTTTATAAAACGAAAATCCCGATTTTTCGGGATTTTTTATTGCAAAAATTTTTGTTTTGTGTTAGAATTTCAATGCGAAAGGAATGAGAAAAAATGCGAAAATGCTTAAAATGCGGTCAAGAACTGCCTGATGTTGCTATGAAATGCGATGTTTGCGGCAGCGATGAACTCTCGTTTATCGAAAACACGAAGAATAATAAAACAACTGCTAAAAAACCAAAATCGGTTATTATAATTGCGGCGGTAATTGCGGTTTCGGTTATTTTAGCAATAATTTTTACATATTCATACTTTAAAACTTCTGTGCAAAGTGAGCCTGTAAAAAATGCGGTTATTGCTTTAACAAGCGGTGATTTGCAAGGTTATTTAGATGAAATTCCGCAAAAAATGCAAACCGATACCGAAAATTATTATGTTGAGCAAAACGGTAGCATTGAGGCTTTTAAAAGCCAAACCGAATCAGCTTTAGAGGAGAATTTCGGCGAAAATTATTCTATAGATGCAAAGGTTATTGACAGTTACGATTTTAGCGAAGACCTTATTGAAAGTTTAAATTCCGCCTGCAAAGATAAAGGTTATGATTTAAGCTTTGAAAGCGGAAAACACATTACTCTTCGCCTTATGGTTGAAAGTAAAGACGGCAAAACAAAAAACTATTCTGCAGTCGAAGCGTTTTCAGTATCGACAAACGGCAAATGGTATTACCTGCCGAATGAAATTTTTGAAGAAACCAACAAAGAGCAAACAGCAAACTAACAATAAAAAATTCCTTCTCTTTTGAGAAGGAATTTTAATTTTACTTATCTTGTTTTTTCTTTTTTGTTTTTATAACCGCTACCACAACGCAACATATAATAACTGCACCGAAAATAGCAATTAAAACTATAACCGAATAATCAAAACCGTTTTCTTCATCTGTGCTGTCATTCTTATTAGTAATTTTTTTGCCGTTCTCATCAGTAATTACTTCGATTTTTTCATCACTTTTCTCATTTTTTTCGCTGTCTACATCACCGATTATTTCGCCGGTATCTTTATCAACAAAAACCTTTTTAGTAATTTTTTTGCCGTTTTTATTTGTTAGTGTTTCGCCTTTTTTATTAGTTACATAAACATTGCTGACTTCTGTTATATTTTCAAAATGAGCGGTTTGGTTTTCGCCTTTTGAATCGGCATTTTTACCGCTTGCGGTTGTTGCAAGAACCTCACCGGCTTTTGCTGTATTTTGCGTAGTTTTCGGTTTGTAAGATTTATCAATTTTAACCTTTCCCGAAACTGCGTTAACTTCAACTTTATTACCGTTGACATCACAAATATCTTTTTCGCTTAAAGTTAAATTAAAATTATATTCGCCTTCCGGCATATCATTACCGACTTTAAAAAATATTGTGCAGACTTTACCGTTTTTTGTATTATTTTTGGTAAGCTCCGAAGGAGTAATAAGCACATTAACTTTTCCTTGCGAAAAATCGCTCGGACCTATCATATAAGCATCGGTTGAAAATACATCATTATTATTTCTGGCTTCGCAAAAAGCAAAACAGTCAGGGTCAAATCCAACCGAAAAAAGCATGCCCCAAAGGCCTTTGTTATTATTCAATTCAACCGTCAAGCCGACTGTATCACCCGGCGCACAAGTGGTATCTTTTAAAGACAAAGTTGTAACATTGTCGGCAAAAGAACTAATCCCCGACATTGACAAAACCAAAACCAAAACAGCAAAAAACGCAATTATTTTTTTCATCAAGTCCAACTCCTAATCGATTTTTTAACAGTATAACACAAATACAAGCAAAATTCCATACTTTTAATAATATATTTACATTTTATTCTAAACATTTAAAATTACACTTGATTTTTTTGCGGTTTTATTCTATTATATATAGTAGAGTATTTTTTATGGGAGTGAAAAATGAAGTTTTTTAAATCATTTTTAGTTGTTTTTTCGCTTTTTTTAATTGTTTTTTCAAATTGCGTATTTGCAAGTAGCGAAAGAATTTCTGTAACATACGATGAAAACAAAATATCGTTGACTTTACCCGATAATTATACATATTATACCAATGAAGATGTTGATAAAAATTCCGACTATTTCAGCAATATGCCGATTGATAAAAATGACGCTATTAAAAAAATAAGTGACGGCACTTTTATTGATGCATTTGATGAAAAAGACGGCAGACAGATAACATTTAAAATAAGTTCTGACAGTTTTTCGCAGAAAATAGGAAACTTTACACCTATGGACGAAAACGATAAAAAATCGGTTATTAAAACACTTAGGTCAACCTTTAAAAAGAACAATCAAGACAGCTTGAGCGAACCGCAAATAATTGAGATTGACGGTTACGATTTTATGGAATTTAATTGCAGAGTCGGCGACGGCAACACAGGTTATTCTTATAAAAGCATTATTACAATAGCCGGCGGAAATTGTTATGAATTTATGTTTTTCAGCAATTTAAGCGTGCCTGATGACGAAACAACAAACGACTTTAATGATATTATTAATTCAATTAGCCTTAAAATGAAAGGTGAAACGGGCGAAATTGTTAAAAGTGTGGTTTTATCGATTGTTTCTATTATTGTTATAATAGTTGCCGCAATTGTGGTAATTCTTATGATTTATTCGCTTGTTCGTGAGTTTATTAACAAACGCAATCACAACGAAAAAGTAAGACTTAAAAAGCGTGATTAAATTAATATATTGTATATAAAAAAAGCCTCCTAAAAAGGAGGCTTTTTAAATTTGTAATTACATAATTACATCTTTTGAACGGTCAACATAAGTTGTATGGAGAACTTCGTGAGCCTTGTGTGAGTTAGGTGCACCGAAGTATTCTTCATAAACTGCTTTTACAAACGGATTTTCGTGAGATTTTCTGATTGATTTAGCAGCATCATTATTGTAAAGCGCTTTTGCACGCTCTGCTTTAATGTCAACTGTTTGACGAACAGATGTAGGTTGAATAGGCTGACCGCCACCGTTTACACAACCGCCTGGGCAACCCATAATTTCGATAAATGTAAACTCTTCGCCAGCTTTTACTCGCTCAAGCAACTCTTTAGCAGCTTTTGCGCCTGAAGCTACGCCGACTTTAACATTTAAGTCGCCAACTTTGATTTCAGAAACTTTAACAGGCTCTGTACCACGAACAGCGGTAAAATCAACATCTTCCAAAGTTGATTTTGTGATAACTTCATAAGCAGTTCTAAGAGCAGCTTCCATAACACCGCCTGTTGCACCGAAGATAACAGCAGCACCTGTTGCCTCACCGAGCGGTGAATCAAATGTTTCATCGGCAAGCAAGTTAAACTGAATACCGGCACGTTTAATCATACGAGCGAGTTCACGAGTAGTGATAGAAATATCAACATCTTTTCTAAGCTCTTCACGCTGAACCTCAAACTTTTTAGCGGTACAAGGCATAACCGAAACAACAACAATGTCATCAGGATTTAAGCCGTTTTTCTCAGCATACCAAGATTTAATAATTCCGCCGAACATATTTTGAGGTGATTTACAAGTTGAAAGGTTAGGAATGAAATCAGGATAATGATATTCGCAATATTTAATCCAACCTGGTGAGCAAGATGTAATCATAGGAAGAACACCGCCGTTTGTTACACGGTCGATAAGTTCGTTAGCCTCCTCCATAATTGTGAAGTCTGCGGCTGTATCAGTATCAAATACCTTATCAAAACCGAGTCTTCTTAAAGCGGCTACCATTTTGCCTTCAACATCTGTGCCGATTGGCAAGCCGAATTCTTCGCCAAGACCTGCACGAACAGCAGGAGCGGTTTGAACGATAACTGTTTTAGTTTCATCAGCGATAGCGTCATAAACTTTTTGAGTATCGTCACGCTCTTTCAAAGCGCCTGTCGGGCAGTTTACGATACATTGACCGCAAGAAATACAGTCAACCTCAGCCAAAGTTTTATCATAAGTACAACCGATATGAGTATCAAAACCTCTGTCGTTTGCGCCAATTACGCCAACTTCCTGCTCTTTACAGACAGCAACGCAACGACGGCAAAGAATACATTTTGAATTATCTCTAATCATATGAAGAGCGCTGTCATCATAAATATTTTCAGGCAAAACGCCGTCAAACTGCTCATCATTATCAATACCGTATTCATAGCAAAGTGTTTGCAATTCGCAGTTACCTGAACGAACGCAAGACAAACATTTACGGTTGTGAGTTGAAAGCATCATTTCAAGAGTAGTTTTTCTTGCTTTTCTAACTTTTTCGGTATTTGTTTGAACAACCATACCCTCGCTTGCAGGATAAACGCAAGCGGTAACCATTCTTGCCGGTCCGAGTTGGTCGCCACGCATTTCTTGTACTTCAACCATACAAATACGGCAAGCGCCGATTTCGTTGATTTCTTTCATGTAGCAAAGGGTAGGAATTTCGATACCTGCTTTACGAGCCGCTTCAAGAACGGTTGCGCCGTCTTCAACCTGCACCCCGATGCCGTTAATTTTTAAATTTACCATCAGTCTTTTCCTCCCTTATTTTTTCTCAATAGCGCCAAACTTACAAGTTTCAATACAAGCGCCACATTTAATACATTTATTTTGGTCAATAACAAACGGACTCTTAATTTCGCCTGAAATTGCGCCAACAGGACATTTTCTCGAACATGCCGAGCAACCTTTACATTTATCTTCAATAATTGTATATTGTAACAAGTCTTTACAAACGCCTGCAGGACATTTTTTATCAACAACGTGAGCGATATATTCATCTTTAAAATAACGAAGTGTTGACAAAACAGGGTTTGGAGCAGTTTGACCGAGACCGCAAAGTGAATTTGCTTTTATGTAAGCAGCAAGTTCTTCGAGTCTGTCAATATCTTCCATAGTACCTTTACCGCTTGTGATTTTTTCAAGAATTTCAAGAAGTCTTCTTGTACCTACACGGCAAGGAGTACATTTACCGCAAGATTCATCAACAGTAAATTCAAGGAAGAATTTAGCGATATCAACCATACAGTTGTCTTCGTCCATAACGATAAGTCCGCCTGAACCCATCATTGAACCGATAGAAATTAAGTTATCATAATCAATCGGAATATCAAGATGTTCAGCAGGAATACAACCTCCTGAAGGACCACCTGTTTGAGCGGCTTTGAATTTTTTACCGTTAGGAATACCGCCACCGATTTCTTCAATAACTTCACGCAAGGTTGTTCCCATAGGAACCTCAACCAAACCTGTGTTGTTGATTTTACCGCCGAGCGCAAATACTTTAGTACCTTTTGATTTTTCGGTACCCATTGAAGCGAACCAGTCAGCGCCGTTTAAGATAATTTGCGGAATGTTTGCGTAAGTTTCAACGTTGTTAAGAATAGTCGGTTTACCGAACAAACCTTTAACAGCAGGATAAGGAGGACGAGGTCTTGGCTCACCACGGTTGCCTTCGATTGAGGTCATAAGAGCAGTTTCCTCACCGCAAACGAATGCGCCTGCACCAAGACGAATATCAATATCAAAATCAAATCCTGTATCGAAAATATTTTTACCTAAAAGACCGTATTCTCTTGCTTGTTTAATAGCAATTTCCAAACGATGAACGGCGATAGGATATTCAGCACGAACATAAATGTAACCTTGTGAAGCGCCGATAGCGTAACCTGCAATTGCCATTGCTTCGAGAACAACATGAGGGTCGCCTTCAAGAACTGAACGGTCCATAAATGCACCCGGGTCGCCTTCGTCGGCATTACAACAGACATATTTTTGGTCTGCTTGGTTACCTGCAGCCAATTTCCATTTCAAACCTGTCGGGAATCCGCCGCCACCACGGCCACGAAGACCAGAATCAAGAATAGTTTTAATAACTTCTTCAGGAGTCATTTCGGTAAGCACTTTACCGAGAGCCTGATAACCGCCTTCACCGATGTATTCATCAATAACTTCAGGGTTAATAACACCGCAGTTACGAAGAGCAACTCTTTTTTGTTTTTTGTAGAAAGTGGTATCATTAAGCGAAGTTTCAGTAGCGTTTTCTTCTTGTGTGTCAGAATAAACCAAACGCTCAACAATTCTACCTTTCAAAAGATGTTCTTCAACAATTTCTTCAACATCTTCAGGGGTTACTCGGCTATAAAAAGTACCTTCGGGGTAAACAATCATTACAGGACCTAAAGCGCAAAGTCCGAAACAACCTGTTTGAACGATTTTTACCTCTTCTTCAAGGCCTTTTTCTTTAAGTTGTTTAGCCAGAGTTTCTTGTATTGCAACCGAGCCGGAAGAAGTACATCCGGTACCGCCGCAAATCAACACATGGGCACGATACATAATTATTTCTCCTCCAATATTATTTTCCTATTGTATATTTGGCAACAACCTTGCCACCTTTAAGATGTTGTTCAACAACTTCTTTTGCTTTGTCAACATCCATTTTAACATAAGTAACTTTATCTTTGCCTTCTTCGTAAACTTCAACAACGGGTTCATATTGGCAAATGCCTATGCAACCTGTTTGAGTTACGGTTACTTTGTCTGAAAGATTTTCTTTTGCGACTTCTTCAACAAGAGTGTTAAGAACAGGACGAGCGCCTGCTGCGATACCGCAAGTAGCCATTCCTACTACTACGCGAATTCCGCTTGCTCCATCACGCATAGCAACCGAGTTTTTCATTTTATCTCTTATTGCCGCAAGTTCTGCTAATGATTTCATAATTTTCTGTCCTTTCGTTATTTGTAATTTTTTATAAACTGTTATATTCAGCGTTAAGGCTGTTTTTAATAAACTCAATAACCTCAATGCTGTTCAACGGTATATCATCTCCCAAAACCGCTTTAATCTCTCTTGTATCAAGACTGACTTCGCCGTTTTCTTTTTTGTGTTTAAAAACAAAATCAACATCAGGCGAGCCGTGAATTAAAGTGGTTATTGTCGAAACAATATCACCGATTGGCGTAAAGTCAATACTGTCGGTATAAAACAAAGTTTTTACCTTTGTTCCGCATTTTTTACTATCAACGCTACTCTCTACCGAAGTAATTTCAAAACTTCCCCCCGTTTGCTCGGCAGCCTCTTTGAAAAAAGGAATACCAAGCCCGACTTTTCGGGTTGTTCTTGTTGTATAAAAAGGATTTATTACATTTTCAAGCGTTTTTTTGCTCATTCCGCAACCGTTATCAATAATTTCAATTGTTAAAGTGTTATTCTCTTCGGTTAAAAGAATTTCAACCTTTGTTGCGCCCGCTTTAAGCGAATTTTCAGCAATATCAAGAATGTTAAGCGATAACTCTTTCATAATATTAACCCTTTAAATAACTAATAACACTTTTTCTTACCTCATCTGGCGATAAATTCTCGTCAAACTCAAAATAATTTTTTGCATCAGGAATTTTATCAAGATAATGCGCATCTGAACTTTGAATTATTATTTTATTATTAAGAATAGGAAACCTTTTTCTGTATTCCGACTTTTTTTCAAAATCGTAAAACTCAACGCAGGAAAATTCGGGGCTTTCGGGAAAATCACCCAAAACCGCTATAATTCCGTTTGAGTCACGGTCAATATGAGCAGGATAAGCGACACCGCCAAATTTTTGGCACAAATCATAACCCTCTTGCAACGATAAATCTGTTGCGTTAATAAGCAAACATTCTTCGTTGCCGATTACATTATCATCCTTATCTAAAATTAACTGCTCGCCGAAAATTTCGGGTTTGTTTTTCACCTTAATTAATCTTTTTTCAACCTCTTCGCCGAAAAGCATTGCTTTATTGAGCGAATCGAAAAGACAAATCATATGAATATCTTCAGCGGTGGTAAGTTCCATTCCGCCAATAGCAATAATGCCGTAATTTTCGCAAGCGCTAAAGAAAGCAGGCAGATTTTTAACACAGTTATGGTCGGTAAGCGCCATAATTTGAAACCCTGCAATTTTTCCCATTCCTGCAATATTATTCACCGTCATATCGTTGTCACCGCAGGGCGACAAGCACGAGTGAATATGCAAATCATAATAATATTTACGCATTATATTAAATTTGACAGGTAAGCGCAAGCCTCAAACGAGGCAAGCGGTGTTCTTATTAAATTAATACCTTTTTGCTTTGCAGCGGTTATAAGTTCGTCTGAAAGTTCAGCGTTTTCACATATAACCACACACGAAACATTTATCAGCGATGCGACCGCAATAACATTAACATTAACCATAATGGTAACAAAAACATTATTTTCTTCGGCTCTGCCCATTACCCAACTGAGCAAATCACCGCAGTAACCGCCGATAATTTTTCGGGAGTCATCAGCAATATTAACCGCCTCAAATTTTTCTAATTCAAGAAGTTCTTTAACTGTCATAACTCTCGTCCTTTTTCTCTTCAAGTTTTTGCAAAAGATAGTCTTTCATATTGATAATGCAATTGTTAATGTCGGCCCCTTTTAAGACTACATCTTCTGCGAAAGCAAGACAAGTAGGTGCTCCGCAGGAACCGCAGTCAATTTCGGGTAAGTTAGAGCAAACTGTTTGAATTTCGCTCATAAGCCTCATTGACTCTTGCATATTGTCAGAAAACTGTTGAATAGGTTTAAAACAATTTACATTTTCAAAATAAGCTTCGTTTGGTATTTTATCATCAGGGTGAGCGCCCGAAACAGGTAAATATTTTCGAAGCGACTGCATTTTCGCTTTTGCAATATAGGGGTTTTCAACGGTAAGAATACCGCCTACGCAACCGCTGTTGCAAGCGTTTAGTTCGACAAAATCGAGTTCCGGCAATTTGCCGTTATCAATTTCTTCCAAAACCTGAATAACATTTTCAAGTCCGTCAGCAGCTAAATATTTATCGCTAAATAGCGCCGAAGACTCGCCGCCCGAAACCGCCCAGCCGATACCTAACAAGCCTGATTTTGAAAGGGGCTTCGGTGTTTTTTCACCTTTCATTACCGCAAGCAAACGAAAATAAATATCGTTCATTGCAAGTACAACATCAACATTTTCTTTTTTTCCGAGTTCATCATTCACAACATAAGAAGATTTACCCGGACAAGGCGATATAAAACAAACACCTATATCTTCATCTTTAAGTTCGGGATGTTTCTTTTTTGCCTTTTGGCGAGCAAATATTGCCGCAAGTTCCATAGGCGGAATAATTGGCATAATATTGTCGCACAAAGAGGGATACCTCAAATTTATTAGCCTTACTATAACAGGACAGGCAGATGAAATTATCGGTTTTTTAATATCCTCTTTTTTAAGGTAAAGCCTTGTATATGCCGAAATAAATTCGGCGGCATAAGAAACCTCGTAAACATCGTCAAACCCGATATCCAAAAGACCTTGCAAGCAATAGTCAATATCGTCAAGATTATTAAACTGACCGTAAAGAGTCGGCGCAGGCATAGCAATCTTATATTTAAACTCATTGATTTTTTCAAAAGGACTGCAAACCGCTTTTTTAGCCTTATGCGGACAAGCCCTTATGCACTCACCGCAATCAATACATCTTTCAGAATCAATAACGGCGTGGCCTTCTTTAATTCTTATGGCTTCGGTCGGGCAACGACGCAAACAAGAGGTACATCCTTTGCATTTTGAAACATTCAGAGAAACAGAGTGTATGAAATTACTCATAAACTGTGCACCTTCACTGTGATTTTTGATATAAAACTTTATTTAAGGTTTACTACCATTGTGATTGTGGTACCGACACCGATTTTTGTATCAATCTCCATACCGTCGGTATAACTTTTCATATTCGGCAAACCCATTCCGGCACCAAACCCGAGTGAACGAACATAATCGGGAGCGGTGGAAAAACCTGCTTTCATAGCAAGTTCAACATTTGCAATGCCGGGGCCTTCGTCAGACAAAATCATTTCAATTTTATCTTCATAAACATTAACATCAACCGTACCGCCTTCGGCGTGGATTACCATATTAACCTCGCCTTCATACATAGCAATTGAAACTCTGCGAATAATAGCGGGGTCAACGCCTAATTGACGAAGTTTTCTTTTAATGTCAACGCTTGCCTCACCTGCCGAGGTGAAATCATCACCGTCAACCACATAATGAAAATTAATTGCTTCGCTCATTATGCTTCACCGTTTTCTTTTAAAGTACCGAGTCCTTTTGAATAAAGACGACCGCAAGCCTCATACATACGAAGGTTTGTTGCAAGCACAACTATATCAAGTTGTTTTGCGAGTTCAACCATCTCTTTGGTAGGCTTTTTACTTCTTACAAAAACAATGCAAACCATATCCATCATTTCGGCTGTGCGAATAACCTGTGGATTTAAAAGGCCTGTAAGCAAAACAGCTTGGTCTTTTACATAAGCCAAAACATCGCTCATCATATCGGAACCGCAAGCGGAGTTAACCTCTTTTTCAAGTTCCTCATCACAGCACAAAACTTCGGCGTTTAAAAGTTCTTTTATATCTCTAATCTTCATTACTATATCTCCAGTAAACAATGTAATCAAAAATTACATATATTTTTTAAGAATATCATCTACATCGGTTTTTTGAAGTCTGCCGTAAACTTCATCGTTTACAGTCATAACCGGTGCCAAACCGCAAGCACCTATGCAACGGCAAGCCTCAATTGAAAATTTACCGTCAGGTGTACATTCATCAGCGCCGATTCCGAGAATTTGAGTAATTCTGTCAAGAACATCTTGTGCGCCTTTAACATAGCAAGCAGTACCAAGACAGACAGAAATTTTATACTCGCCTTTTGGTGACAAAGCAAACTGAGAATAAAAAGTTGCAACGCCGTAAACTTTTTCAACCGGAACGTCTAAGCCTTTAGCAATCATTTGTTGAACTTCAACAGGTAAGTAACCGTAAATTTCCTGTGCTTCCTGCATTACAGGCATAAGAGCGCCGTCTTGACCCTTATGTTTTTCAATTACTTTCATTAACTGTGCTTCTTGTTCGGGTGTGCCTCTAAAAGGTAAATTACCCTTACGCTTTTTCATAAGATAATTAATCCTCACTTTCAAAATTATTAAATTTTCATTATGATATACAAAATTGCACATAATGCTACGATAATTATAACATAAGACAAACAAAAAATCTACTGTAAAATTTAGATTTTCGTTTAATTTTTGACAATTTTTTAAAAATTTTGCATTAAAAAACAAGCAGTTTCAAAAACTGCTTGTTTTATGTCAACTTCTATTACAATTTTAAGCCCTCAAAACTGTCGTTTAAAACATTTTTTGAGTTGGTAAATTTTTCTTTTTCATCATCAGTCAACGAAAGTTCAAGCACCTCTTTAACACCGTTTCGCCCGATAATGCAAGGTACGCCTATAAACACATCTTTTGCGCCGTATTCGCCCGAAAGTTTTGCCGAAACAGTCAAAACGCTGTTTTCATCACCCAAAATCGCTTTAACAATTCTGGTTATCGCCATACCTATTCCGTAATAAGTGGCTCTTTTTGCATCAATAATTTTATAAGCTGAAGTTCTTACCTGCTCTTCAATTTCATTCATTCCGTCAATGCAAAAACTATTGCGCTCATCGTCTAAAATTTCCGAAATATGCTTTGTTGCAAGCATAACCTGCGAAAAAGGAACAAACTCGCTGTCGCCGTGTTCACCTATAACATAAGCGTGAATATTTTTCGGGTCAACGGTGAAATAATCGCCCAATAAATAGCGAAGTCTTGCGGTATCAAGCGAAGTTCCCGTGCCTATAACTCTCGCTGCGCCAAAGCGTGAAAGTTCATAAGTAACCCTTGTCATAATATCAACAGGATTAGTTGCTACCAAAAAAATTCCGTCAAATCCCGATTTTACAACAGGGGTAATAATCGAGCGGAAAACTTCGGTATTTCTTTGCAAAAGGTCAAGTCTGGTCTCACCCTGTTTTTGCGCAACACCTGCGGCAATTACAACAATATCAGCATCTTTGCAATCGGTATAATCGCCTGCGTAAATTCTCATATTTGATTTTGCAAAAGCAAGCCCGTGGTTTAAGTCCATCGCCTCGCCTACTGCTCGCTCGTGGTTTACATCAATCAGCACAAGTTCATTGCAAATTCCGCCTTGGTTTACCAACGCATAAGCGAAACTCATACCTACCATACCTGTTCCGACTAATACGACTTTTCTTTTATCAGTATTCATTAAAACACCGCCCTTTTTATTAAGTTATTATTTCAAATTATTCTAATTCTAATCAACTTTTCCTTCTTTAATTTCAATAGGGCCGAAAGCAGGAAGAGAGCGCCCTTTTTCATCGGTAATATTCGCTGCATTATCTCTGCCGGCACCGTACCAAAGGTATTGACCGATTATTTTTTCTTTCGGGTAATCGCAACGAATAGTTACTTGATTGCCGTCAACAAAAGTATCAAAAATACCGCAATTTTCAATATATTCACTGTTCCAAGAACGGTTAAATCCCATTGCTCTGCCAAAGTCTTGCAACTTGCCGTGAACATTTTTATAAGTCAAAACAACGCTTGACATATTCTCGTCATAATCATCGCTAAAAACTTCAATTGTGTCAAGTTTAATGCCGGGTTTGCAGTTGTATAATTTGCCGTATATTAAGCAAAACATAGCTTCTGCCGCATCTTGCCCTACAACCTCTTGCGAAGTGGAAGCCAAATGAATACAGTCTGCCAGCCTGTAAGCCACGGTATTAACAGTATCAAAATTTTCAATTTTTAAATTTAATTTTCGCTGTTGCTCACGAATTGAAGTCCACATAATATCGCCCATATGCTCGTTGTGGTCCCAACTGCAACGGGAAATTTGCACCTGAACAAAAGGCAAATTTTCTTTAAAATCGCGACGAAACGCTTTAACAAGTTCAATCATATTTTCGGTATAATCAAGATAGCATTGCTCGTGAGCATCAGAGCAACCCTGATACCAAAAAACGCCTTTGCAATTTGAGCCGTTGTCTAAAAATCTCGCATAAGTTGCGCCGTAAAGGCTTTTATTAGGTCCGAGCGATAATTTTTTCGGGTCCCATTGGTCAAATAAATTTGTACCGCCGTGCGAGCAGGGAATAACCCCTTGCGGTGCGCCTGTTAAAGAAAACATTTTTTGCGCAAAAGAAAGCCCCGGTCCTACGCCTTTAATGTTAAAATTAGAAGGTGTAGCGCCCAAAACTTCGGTATGCACTTTATAAAAAGATTCGCCCATTTTATTAAGCGGGTGATTTGCTACACTCCAACAGCTGTCCATATAAAAAGCACGGATTTTATCGTTTGAATTATAAGGAATATCAACCAATCTGCCGACACCCTGATTGTTCGACTGCCCTGCCAAAATCCATAAATCGCCGACATAAATATCATTAAAAATTTCATTGTTAATTTTAAGCGTGTAAGGTCCGCCGGTGCGAATACCGCTTAAATGATATTTTTCATTTTCTTTTTCAAATTTTACAAAACTGAATTTATCGTCAACTTCGATTTTTTCAACAGGTTCATCAGCATAAAAATAAATATCGCAAAGATTGTTTTTATCTCTTTGCATTACCATTCCGTTAGCAATTCCGCGAATTTTCAAAATTATCACCCTCTGTGATTTCATTATAGTATCTTAACAAATTTTTGTCAACAAAAAAAGACGGTAAACTACCGCCTTTTTATGTATTATTCAAACATATCTTTTAATTTGTCAAAAAATGTTTTTCTTTTTTTATAATTCTTGTCGTTCGACTTGCTGTCAAACTGTTTTAAAATTTCTTTTTGCTCTTTCGACAAATTTCGAGGAATTTCAACATTAATTTTAACATATTGATTTCCTCTGCCTGAAGAGTTAATGCGTTTAATGCCTTTGCCTGCGAGTTTAAATTCATCGCCCGACTGAGTACCCTCGTGAATTTTAAATTTAACCTTGCCGTCGAGTGTCGGAACAGAAATTTCCGCGCCTAACGAGGCTTGCACAAATGTTACCGGAACTTCAACATAAACATCAAATCCGTCACGCTCAAAAATCGGGTGCGGACGAACATTAACCTCAATTCTAAGGTCGCCCGCAGGACCACCGTTTGTGCCTGCATCGCCCTGACCGCGAACATTTAACACCTGCATATCGTCAATACCTGCAGGAATGTTTACAGTTTGTTCTCTTGTAATTCTGACTTTACCTTTGCCCGAACATTTTTCGCAAGGTTGCTCAATTATTTTACCTCTGCCGCCGCAATGTGAACAAGGACGCTGGGTTTGCATTACGCCGAAAGGCGTTCTTTGCTGAACAACCTCTTGACCCGAGCCGTGACAGTTAGGACAGGTTTTTGGGCTTGTTCCGGCTTTTGCACCGCTGCCGCCACAGGCGGAACAGTTTTCAATATGAGTAACTTTAATAGTTTTTTTGCAACCTTTAGCCGCCTCTTCAAAAGAAATTGTAACTCTTGCGGCTGTGTCTGCGCCCCTTCTCGGAGCATTAGGATTAGACCTTCTTGAACCGCCGAAACCGCCGCCGAAAAGGTCTGAAAAAATATCACCGAAATCTCCAAATCCGCCAAAACCGCTGCCAAAAGGCGAGCCGCCGCCTGCGCCTGCGCCAAAATTCGGGTCAACGCCTGCGTGGCCGAATTGGTCGTATCTTGCTTTTTTCTCCGAGTCGGAAAGAACTTCATAAGCCTCGTTTACCTCTTTAAACTTCTTTTCCGCCTCTTTATTATCGGGGTTTAAATCGGGGTGATATTTTTTGGCTAAATTACGATAAGCCTTTTTAATTGTAGCGTCATCAGCGCTTTTGTCAACGCCCAAGACTTCATAATAATCACGCTTGTCAGCCATAAATTATCCTTTCACATTTCAGCAGTATAACTCCCCGAATTTTTCGGAGAGTTACCGCTAAAAAATTGTTTTTTTAAAATTAGTTTTCGTCTGTTTCGGTAAATTCAGCGTCATAAACATTGTCGCCTTCTGCACCTTCAGCATTAGGTTGAGCGCCTGCAGCATCTGGTTGCGGAGCTTGCTGATAAAGTTTTTCAGCAACGGCATAAAGCGCTTTTTGCAATTCTTCTTGTTTTGTTTTAATTGCTTCTGTATCTTCGCCTTTTAACGCCTCTTTCAATGCGTCAATTGCAGTTTTAACCGGTGCTTTTTCGTCTTCCGAAATTTTATCGCCTGCATCTGTTAATGTTTTTTCTGCCTGATAAACCATTTGGTCGGCATTGTTGCGAACATCAACTGCTTCTCTGCGTTTTTTATCTTCTTCGGCATATTGTTCTGCTTCGTTTACGGCTTTTTCAATATCTTCTTTGCTCATTGAAGTGTTAGAAGTAATTGTAATAGCCTGCTCTTTGCCTGTGCCTTTATCTTTTGCCGATACATGAACGATACCGTTAGCATCAATATCAAAAGTAACTTCAATCTGCGGTACACCTCTTGGAGCAGGGGCAATTCCGTCAAGATGGAATACGCCGAGAGTTTTATTATCTTTAGCAAATTCACGCTCACCTTGCAAAACATGAACTTCAACCGAAGTTTGACCGTCTGCTGCAGTTGAGAAAATTTGTGATTTTTTAGTAGGAATTGTTGTGTTTCTTTCGATAACTTTTGTTGAAACACCGCCCATTGTTTCGATACCGAGTGAAAGCGGAGTAACATCAAGAAGTAACAAACCTTTAACGTCACCGCCTAAAACACCGCCTTGAATTGCTGCACCTACTGCAACACATTCATCAGGGTTAATGCCTTTAAACGGCTCTTTGCCCAAAAATTCTTTAATAGCATCGTTTACAGCCGGAATTCTCGAAGAACCGCCAACCATAAGAACTTTGTTAATTTCACTTGCCGAAAGACCCGAATCTTTTAAAGCCTGACGAACAGGACCCATTGTAGATTCAACCAAATCAGCAGTAAGTTCGTTGAATTTTGCTCTTGTTAAAGTTGTTTCGTAATGTTTCGGGCCTGTTGCATCTGCCGAAATAAACGGTAAGTTGATTTCAGCGGTAGTCATACCCGAAAGGTCGATTTTTGCTTTTTCGGCAGCATCTTTAATTCTTTGCATTGCCATTTTATCAGCCGATAAATCAATACCCTCTTTTGATTTGAAATCAGCGAGAATATAATCCATAATTCTTTTATCAAAGTCATCGCCGCCAAGACGGTTGTTACCTGCGGTTGCAAGAACTTCTTGAACGCCGTCGCCCATTTCGATAATCGAAACATCGAATGTACCGCCACCGAGGTCGTAAACCATAACTTTTTGGTCAGATTCTTTATCTACACCGTAAGCGAGAGCAGCTGCGGTAGGCTCGTTGATAATTCTTTTAACATCAAGACCTGCAATTTTGCCGGCATCTTTAGTAGCCTGACGTTGAGCGTCTGTAAAATAAGCAGGAACAGTGATAACTGCTTCAGTTACTGCACCGCCGAGATAACTTTCGGCATCTGCTTTTAATTTTTGCAAAATAATTGCCGAAATTTCCTGCGGAGTATAAGATTTATCGTCAATTGTTACCTTGTAGTCAGTACCCATTTCTCTTTTAATAGAAGAAATAGTTTTATCAGGATTGGTAATAGCCTGACGTTTTGCAACCTGACCTACCATTCTTTCACCGTTTTTTGAAAAAGCAACAACCGAAGGGGTTGTTCTTGCGCCCTCTGCGTTTGCAATTACAACCGGCTCGCCACCTTCAATAACTGCTACACAAGAGTTTGTTGTACCTAAGTCAATACCTATAATTTTACCCATAATATATTCATTTCCTTTCAAAAATAACTTTTAATTTATAATTAATCGCAATTTGCGACTTCAACCATTGCGGGACGAAGAACTGTATCGCCTAATTTATAACCTGTTTGCAAAACTTTTGTAATTTCGTTTTCTTTTGCGTTTTCATCTTCAACTTTCATAACCGCCATATGAAGATTTACATCAAAAGCTTCACCTTTCGGGTTAATTTCTTCAAGTCCTTCTTTTTTAAGAGCGTCTAAAAGACCTTTAATTGTCATTGAAACGCCTTTTACATAATCAGCAGAATTTTCATCAGCCGAAAGCGCTCTGTTAATGTTATCAAGAGACGGCAAAATTGCTTTAAGCGTTTCACCTTTAACATAAGATGATAATTTTTCTTTGGCCGCCGTTTCTCTTTTTTTATAATTGTCAAACTCTGCGGCGGTGCGAAGCAATAAATCTTTTTGCTCTTGCAACTGTTGTTTTAATTCTTCATTTTCTTTTTTAAGTTTAGACTCTTTTTTATCTTTCTTTTTATCAGCCTTATTTTCTGTTTCAGGCTGTTCTTTTACATTCTTTTCATCAGGCATATAACTAATTCCTTTCTGTTAGAATTTTGAGTTTGACCTTTCCTAACCTTTATCGGTTATGTATAATTTACCACTAAATGAACGATTTGTCAATAGGTTAATTGTAAATAAATTATGAACAATTTGACTTTTTTTGACCTTTGTTTTGTTATTTTATGTATATTTTGTGAATTTATGTCCAAAACTATATGTAAAGTTAAAGCGATATCAAAAGCGATATCGCATTTTAGAAAGGAATTGATTTTTTTATGACAGAACATAAAGCAAAAAAGCCGAATCCTAATAAAGCAGGAATGTATTTTTCGCTTTTTATTTGCATTTTGGCGTTGGCAATAGGTACAGTTTCAGCAGTTACGAAGAAAAACGAGTTATACAACAGCAATAAAATAACCGAAAAATCGGTAGTTGAAATTCGCAAAAACCAAACCGATGTTAAAAAAGAAACGACAACCGAATTTAAACCAACCACTTCTTCCCAAACAACAAAAGCTACCGAAAAAACTACTGCCGAAACACAAAGTTTTACCGCAAACCATTTTATTATGCCACTTGGCGGAACGCTGACAAAAGAATTCAGCAAAGAAAAATTGCAGTTTTCAAAAACATTTAACGACTGGCGAACACATTTAGGTATTGACATTTCGGCGAAAAAAGGAACACCCGTTTTTTCAGCAGGCAAAGGCAGAGTCAAAAAAGTTTTTAAAGATGAAGTTTTAGGCAAAACAGCAGTAATAAATCACGGCAACGGAATTGTCTGCATTTACAGCGGACTAAGTGGCGTTACTGTAAACAAAGGCGATATTGTAGAAATTGGCAAGCAAATCGGCGTTGTAGGCGAAGTGCCGAGCGAAATCGGCGAAAAACCTCATTTGCATTTTGAAACTGAAAAAGACGGCGCAAAAGTTGACCCAATTAAAGAACTTGAACTTGATGAAAAAGGCGAATAAAAAATTTTAAAATTCATATATTAATAAGGGATACTAAAAAGCCCCCGAACCGTTCAGGGGCAAAAAATACGGACAGAGTTTTTTACACTCTGCCCGTGTTTTATTTTTATTTTTAAAACCCATCATTAAATCTCAACTATTGTGCCGCCGCCGACAACCGTTTCACCGTCATACAAAACGACAGCTTGCCCTTTGGTAATAGCCCTTTGAGGCTGGTCAAATTCAACATAAAGTTTTCCATCTTTTTGCCAAACAGTTGCAGGTTGTTCCGCTTTGCTGTAACGAATTTTCGCCGCAATGTGAATAGGCTTTTCAATTTTTTCAACCGAAATTAAATTAATGTTATCGGCAACAAGCCCTTTTTTATACAAATCACATTCATCGCCCAAAACAACCTCGTTTTCTTCAACTCTAATATCGTTTACAAAAACAGGTTTGCCAAGTGCAATGCCAAGCCCTTTGCGCTGACCTATTGTATAATGAATAATGCCTTTATGCTCACCTAAAACATTGCCGTCTTTATCAACAAAATTACCTTTTTTCAACGGCTCGCCAAGCCTTTTTTCAATAAAAGATGCATAGTTGCCGTCAGGCACAAAGCAAATATCTTGACTGTCGTGCTTGTTTGCGTTTAAAAAACCTTGCTCGCCGGCGATTTCACGAATTTGTGTTTTTGTGTAATTTCCAAGCGGAAAAAGAGTGTGTTTTAATTCATCTTGAGTCATAGAATACAAAACATAACTTTGGTCTTTTGTGTTATCAACCGCTTTTTTAAGCAAATATCTACCCGATTTTTCATCAAACTCACGCCTTACATAATGCCCTGTAACAACATAGTCAAGGCCGAGTTCTTTTGCTCTGTTCATCATTTTTTTGAACTTTAAACTACGGTTGCACTCAATGCAAGGGTTAGGAGTTTTGCCTGCCAAATATTTATCAACAAAATCTTTAATAACAAACTCTTCAAACTCGCCTTTAAAGTTAAAAACATAATAAGGAAATCCGAGTCTTATAGCAACCGAGCGTGCATCTTCAATATCAGAAAGTGAACAGCAGGTTTTTGCGGTATCAATGTAAATATCGTCATTATCATAAAGCTTCATAGTAGCGCCGATACAATCAAGCCCTTTTTTCACACAAAGATAAGCCGCAACGCTCGAATCAACACCGCCACTCATCGCAATTAACGCTTTTTCCATTTTTAACCTAACCTTATCATTTCATCAATCGGTTTGCGAGCGCTTGAAATAAACTCGTCGCTCATTTTTATTTCTTCACCACTTTTACCTAAAAGGCAATTGTAAACATCAGGCAAAGAAATTGCTTTCATATTATGACAAACTAAATCTTTAGACATAGTGTAAAAAGTTTTGTCAGGACACAAATATTTCAAATGCTCTTCAATTGAAGTTTCGGTGCCGATAATAAACTCTTTAGCGTCTGAATTAATAGCATAATCCATAATTCCCGAAGTTGAGCCTACATAATCAGCCTGCTCAACCACGCCCGGCAAACATTCGGGGTGAACCAAAAGCAAAGCGTTCGGGTGTTTTTCTTTTGCAATTTTTGCCTCTTTTGCGCTGACTCTTGCATGAGTAGGGCAACCGCCGTGAACTAATTTCATTGTTTTATCAGGCAAAGTTTTTGAAATGTAATCGCCCAAATTGCAATCGGGAATAAACAAAATTTTATCGTTTTCAATTTTTTCAATAATTTTAACCGCCGAAGAAGAAGTTACGCAAACATCGCAAAGAGTTTTAAGCTCGGCAGTTGTGTTAATATAAGCGACAACGGTGTAATCAGGATACATTTCTTTTAACTGCGAAAGCATTTCGTTATCCATTTGCTCTGCCATAGGACAACCGGCAATTGGGTTTGCAAGAAAAACCGTTTTTTCGGGAGAAAGAATTTTTGCGGTTTCTGCCATAAATCTTACACCGCACATAATAATATTTTTTTGCGGCATTTTTACAGCTTCTTTTGCAAGCGCAAAAGAATCACCTGTTATATCGGCAATTTCAATTATTTCTCTCTTAACATAAGAATGAGCCAAAATGCAAAAATCTTTTTCTTTTTTTAATTGCATTATTTTTTCCTGCATTTCTCTTACTAACATAAACTTTTTCTCCTTTATTTTTCTAAATGAACATCTAACTGATTATAAGGTATTTTAATATTATTTTCACACAAATCATCAAAAATTACGCCCAAAGCAACACGCCTTACAGCATATCTTTTTTCTGGGTTACAATGAACATTTAACATATATTCAACTGAACTTTGTGAAAGTTCGCAAAGCCCTTTAAATTCGCACAAAGTAACATCTTCTTCTTTTTCGATTTTTTTACAACTGTTTAATAAAACCTTTTCAACTTTTGCTTTTTCTTCGCTGTAATCGACAGGAATTTTTAAAATAACCCAATCCGATAATTTTTCAATTTCGGAAACATTGCGGTTGCAAACCGAAAAAATGTTGCCTGTTTTTATATCGGCAATTTTCGTAACTTTTAAATTAAAAGAAATTACTTTGCCCTCAATTTCTTTATATTTAACCACATCACCGACCGAATAAAAACTGTCCCACAAAATGTTTGTGCCCATTATAAAATCTTTTAAAATGTCTTGCAAAGCAAAACCGACAACAACGCCCGCTATGCCAAGCCCTGTAATCATAGAGGAAACATTAATTCCGTTTACCTGCAAAACGGTGAGTAAAGCGAAAAGCATTACTACATATTTTATAATTGAAAACAACGTTTTTGCGCTGGTTGCGTTTTTACCGCTCATTTTGCGTTTTTTGATAATTTTTTTAGAAAATCTACTCATTAAAAACCAAAATAAAACGCATAACAAAACTATAACAACGCTTGTCCAAAACTGCGGTGAAACCAAAAATTTTTGAATATTTTCCATAAAAACTTTCCTTAAACTCTTTATTAGAATAATTTTATCACAAACCGCCAAAAAACGCAACATTTTTTATATTACTAACAAAACAAAAAACAGCCAAACGGCTGTTTTTTACCATTTAACATTCCATCGCTCAAAGTATTCACCGCTTGGAATGTTGTTCTTGTTATTTTTGCTTTTATTCTCTTTTTCGTTTTCAATTTTATTTTGCAAAAGCGAATAGAATTTTTCATCGTCAATCGGCAAATCGACTTTTTCATTTGTCCACGCCGACATATAAGACGCATTGCAAATTTCTGCTTCATTTAATCCCTCTTCGCCGTTTGCAATTAATTTTTCACCAAACAAAATATGATTAGTAAAATTCTGCAAGAGCGCAATATGCCCTTGAACTTTATCATCAAATTCAAAAGTCTTTTTTGTGATATGCGGTGCATAGCAGTCTTCTTGCTTTTCAAAGCAAAAATTGCGCTCGTGTTCTTCTGTTGTATAAAGTGTTAATTTGTTGTTTTCAAGCGTAATTTTGCCTTTGTCGCCCGAAATTTCAAGTCGGTTTGTTCCGGGGTATTCGCCTGTTGAGGTAATAAAATGAGCAACTGCACCGTTTTCATATTCGGCAAAAATTTGTGCTTCGTCTTCAACCGAAATGTTGTGATATTTGCCATAAGCAATTTTTGCAAAAACGCTTTTTGGCATACCGAAAATCCATTGCCAAATATCAAGGTTGTGCGGTGCCTGATTCATCAAAACTCCGCCACCCTCGCCCTTAAAATTTCCGCGCCAATCGCCCGAGTCGTAATAGTGCTGTGTTCTATACCAATTTGTAACAATCCAAACAAACCTTTTAGGCGTGCCGATTGCGCCTTTTAAAAAAAGTTCTCTCGCTTTTATAAAAGCGGGCGTTGTTCGCTGGTTAAACATTATTGAAAATGCTTTTTTATATTTTTTTGCCGATTTTATCATTTCTTTTATTTGCTTGGTGTAAACGCCAGCGGGTTTTTCGCTCAATACATTTATGCCGTTTTCAAATGCGAAAACGGCAATTTCGGGGTGAAAATAATGTGGTGTTGCGATTATTACTGCATCAACTGTTTTTGCCAAAATCATTTCTTTGTAATCGGTAAATTTTTCTACATTTTCAAAATTTTCAAGCCTTTTTGGCAAAATGTCGCAAACCGCTGTCAAAACCGCTCCTTTTATATCGCCGTTTTGAATACTTTTTGCGTGGGCCGAGCCCATATTGCCGAGCCCTACAATACCATATCTTACATTTTTCATTAGAATGTACCTGACATATCAGAATTAATTTGTTCTTTAACATTGGTTTTGCGTTTTGAGGTTTTTACTCTTTTCATAAGTTCCTTATAATAAAGTTCTTCATCAAACGGCAAAGAAATTTGCTTTTCAAGAAAAGCCGATAAATGCATTGCGTTTGATAAAGTCAAGCCGTTTATTCCCTCTTCGCCGTTTGCAACTAAATTGCCGCCGTGAAGAATATTATTAGCAAATGCGTTTAAAACGCCTATGTGTTGTGTTGACTCTTCTTTAGGCTCCCACTCGCTATATTCATAGGCGGGTTTTTCAAAGCCTTGTTTACAAGTTTTTACCCACTCGCGTTCGTTTATTTCAGATTTCCAAATTTTTAGTTTATTATCTTCGCAAACTAATTTGCCCATTTCTAAATCAATTTCAAAACGGTTTGTGCCGGGCGCATCGCCTGTTGTGGTGATAAAAGTACCGGTTGCACCGTTTTCAAATTCCATATAAGTGGTTACATCGTCTTCAACCTCAATGTCGTGCCATTTGCCGAAATGCATTTTTGATAAAACAGTTTTCGGCATACCGCAAATCCATTGCAAAAGGTCAAGTTGATGCGGACATTGATTAAGAAGCACGCCGCCGCCTTCGCCCGACCAAGTTGCACGCCAATCGCCCGAGTCGTAATAAGACTGCGTTCTGTACCAATCGGTAATAATCCAAGAAACACGCTTAATTTTGCCCATTTCACCGCTTTTAACCATTTCTCGCATATGAATGTATAACGGGTTTGTTCGCTGGTTAAACATCATTGCAAAAACCGCTTTAGTTTTTTTAGAAGCATTGTTCATTTCTTTAACTTGTTTTGTGTAAACGCCGGCAGGTTTTTCAACCATAACATTTATATTTCTTTTAAAACATTCCATCGCAAAATAAGCGTGGTCATAATGCGGTACTGCTACAATGCAAGCGTTAATAACTCCTGAATCAAGCATTTTTTCGCCTGAATCAAAAGTTTTTACAGTTTTAGGCAAAGTTTCTTTTGCCCAATCAAGCCTTTTTTTATTTTTATCGGCAACGGCACAAAGTTCTATTTCAGGGCATTTGCCCGAAACAATATTTTGAGCATGAGCCGAGCCCATATTGCCTATGCCGATAATACCGAGTTTTAATTTTTCCATAAAAAACACCCCTTTTTACGCTTTTAAACCTTGCGCAATTAAAAAATCATAACTTTGTTTTAAACATTCAAACGGGTCTTCGCCGCCTGTGTCATCTTGCTCGACAAAAGCAATCTCAACACCGCTTTTTAAACTCGCTTCAATAATTGAATCCCAATTCATATTGCCTTGTCCTACCGCTTCCATTTTCCTATCATAAGACATATCTTTATAATGAACACAGGGCACTCTGCCTTTTAAATCGCAAATAAGTTTTGCAGGGTCGCAACCGCCTGCTTGCGCCCAAAAAGTGTCGAGCGTAAAGCCCATTTGTTCGGGTGTAAAATTTTCCGCTAAATGATTTAAAATAGTTTTTCCGTTTTGCTTTTTAAACTCAAAATCATGGTTGTGATACATAAACTGAAAACCTGCGTCTTTAATTCTATTAGCAACGGGAATGAATTTTTCAACAAAATCCGAAAGACTGTTGCTTCTAAAATCATACCAACCAAGCCCAATATAATGACAATTAAGTTCTTTATGTTCGGCAATAACTTTGTCGGTATTGTTTATTAATTTGTCACCGTTGTTATGCGTAATGTATCCTATTAAACCGTTTAACTCAAGTTGTGATTTTAGCCAGTTTGCCTCACACTCGCAAATTCCCGAAAGTTGAACATATTTGTAGCCTATATCGGCTATTTTTTTAAAAGTAAGCGATAATTCATCGGGTGTTTTGCAAAAATCACGAACAGTATAAAGTTGAGCGCCTATTTTCATTTTTTACACTTCCTTTACCAGATTTTTAAGCGAATTAAAAGCATAATCAAACGCTTCTCGCTGTGAAGAAAAAGCGTTTTCAACTACGCTTGAATTTTCGTTTTTTTCAAGGTTTTTAAGTCCCGAGAATTCCCACAAATGAGGCTCGAGCGTTAAAACTTCGCCTGAGTATTTTTTTAGCAGTTTAAATATTTTGCCCTCGCCGTGCCCTGCCGCTTTTACAATGCCGTTTTTGTCAGCATCTTTAATGTGCATATATTTAATATAGGGCTGTAACATTTCAAATGCTTTTTCGCTGTCTTGTTCGCATTGAACAAAATTAGCAGGGTCAAAAACCGCTTTAATTTGCGGTATATTTTTGTGAATTTCTAAACATCTTGAAGCTTTATCGCCCCAAATTCCTTTTTCGTTTTCATGGCAAAGCGTAATATTGCTGTTCTTTGATAATTCAACAAATTTATTAAGCCTTTTTAAAACTTTTTCTCTTGTGTCTTTGTAGTTATTATCAACATAAAAACTAAAAATTCTCATATTTTCTGCGCCTAAAATATTGCAAATTTCAATTGCTTTTTTAAACTTTTCAATATGATTTTCAAAATTATCATTAATATTTATTTTTCCAATTGGCGAGCCGAGCGACCAAACAAAAATGCCTTGCTCTTTTAATTGTTCGCCTATTTTTTTAACTTCTTCTAAAGGCGTGTCTAAAATATTTTTTCCGTTTACACCGCGAATTTCAATTAAATTGCAATTATTTTCTTTTAGCGCTTTTATTTGCTCTTGCAAACTTTCCCCTGCCTCATCGGCAAAGGCGGCAAATTTAAAATTTCTCATAAAAATCTCCTTAAACGCCCGAATAAGCGGAAAAACCGCCGTCAATCGGCAAAATTACACCGGTAATAAAACTTGATTTTTCGCTGTCGGTTAAAAATTCAAGCGCACCGAGCAGTTCTTTTTCATCGCCAAACCTGCCCATAGGCGTGGCGTTTAGAATTTTTTGCGTTCTTTTGGTCGCATTGCCGTTTTCATCAAAAAGCAACGCCTTGTTTTGATTTGTAACAAAAAATCCCGGCGCAATTGCGTTTACTCTGATATTCTCTTTTGCAAAATGCGTTGCAAGCCATTGGGTAAGATTTGAAACGCCTGCTTTGGCGGCGGAATATGCCGGAATTTTTGTAAGCGGGCGATAAGCGTTCATTGAAGAAATATTTAAAATATTGCAACCTTTTTTGCCAATCATATCGGGTGCAAAAACCTGCGTTGTAAGCACAGTTCCTAAAATGTTTAAGTCAAAAACAAATTGAAATCCCGCTTTATCAAGGTCAAAAAATGTTATATTTTCATCGCCGTTTTCAAAGTTTTTTTCAAATATTTCATTAGTAGTTGTGCATTTTGGGCTGTTGCCCCCTGCGCCGTTAATTAAAATGTCGCATTTGCCGAAATCTTTTAAAACCTGTTTATGAACACCGTTTAAATTCTCTTTATCAAGCACATTTGTTTTATAAGCCTTTGCGCTGCCGCCGTTTTTATTAATTTGTTCGGCAACTTTATTTGCAGAATCAAAATTAATGTCAAGCAAAGCAATATTATTGCCTTTTTCGGCTAAAAACTTCGCAAAAGCCGAGCAAAGAACACCGCCTGCACCTGTTATAACTATATTTTTCATAAAACCTCTCCTTCATTTAACAGCATCAAAAAGTCCTTTAATATACATAGCACCGAGCGCACGGTCAAAAAGCCCATAGCCGTATCTTCCAACTTCGCCCCAAATCATTCTGCCGTGGTCCGGTCGAACATAGCCGTCAAAACCGCCTTTAACTAACGCTTTTACAATATTCGGCATATCAAGCGAGCCGCACTCAGCAGGGTGAGCCGTTTCATAAAACTGCTTTTCACCTGTAATTTTTATGTTGCGAAGATGTAAAAAAGGCATTCTTAAAGCAAACTTTTTCGCAAACTCTACCATATCATTATCAGGGTTAGCCCCGAGCGAGCCTGTGCAAAGAGTAAGCCCGTTTGCCTCGCTTTTGTATAAATTCAAATACTTTTCAATATTCTCTTCATTGGTAATAATTCGTGGTAAGCCGAATATGCTCCAAGGCGGGTCATCAGGGTGAATTGCCATCTTAATTCCAACTTGTTCGGCTACAGGAATTACCGCTTGCAAAAACCTTTTTGCGTTTAAAAAAAGTTTTTCTTCATCAATATTTTCATATTCTTTAAGCAGATTTTTAAGTTCTTCTTTAGAATAACTTTCGTCCCAACCCGGAAGCGAAAGTTCGCTTTTTAAAGGATTCATTTTTAAAACATCTTTTTCATTGTAAGCAAGCGAATTTGAGCCGTCTGAATGTTTAAATTCAAGGTTGCTTCTTAACCAATCAAACACCGGCATAAAGTTGTAGCAAACACATTTTACTCCCGCTTTTGAGAGTCTTTTTAAATTTTCGCAGTAGTTATCTATTAATCTGTCAGCGTCTCTTGTGCCGAGTTTTATTTCTTCAGGCACAGGCACGCTTTCAACCACTTCAAATTCAAGCCCGTTTTCGCTCGCTTGACTTTTGATTTTATTAATAGAATTTTCGCTCCAAACTTCGCCGGGTTTTACATCATAAACCGCCGAAACAATACCGCTTACAGTAGGAATTTGTCTTATTTTTTCAAGCGTTACAGGGTCATTTTCGCCATACCAACGAAATGTTAATTTCATAAACTCTCAACTCCTGTCATTTTAGCGGCATTGTAATAACTTACCGCTTTTACAATATATTCCGCCGAATTTATATCATATTCGCCGTTTTCAACCAATTTGCCTATTTCATCACAAAGCAGTCTTCTAAAATAATCATGCCGTGAATAAGACAAAAACGAACGAGAATCAGTAAGCATTCCGGGGTGAACGCCCAACGCCGAATTTTCGGCAATTGTATGAATTTGCTCAATATTTTTGCGTTTGGTATCGCAAAACCACCAAGCGTTACCGAGCAAAACATTTCTAAAAGCATAACAAATTGAGGCGTATTTTGAAGCGGTATTATTATCAAGCGTGTAAACTATTGTTTTTGGCAAACCGCCGTTTTGATTTAGCGTGTCAAGCGCTTTTATAAGTGAAACAGCGCTTGGCGCTTCGCCCACCGTATCGCAGCCGCAGTCTGCGCCCAATTTTAAAAACAATTTAGAATTTGCATTTCTTTTTACGCCTAAATGCCATTGCGATATAAGATTTCTTTCTTTGTATAACTTTGAAAGAAAAACTATCATAAAAGCAATGAATTTTAAAAGGTTTTTATATGTTATTTTGCCTTTTAATGCCGATTTAAAAATTTTGTCTGCTTGTGATAAATCGGTGCAAAAATCATCTGCATCAGGGAAAAATTCAATACCCATATCAGCCATTTTGCAACCGTTTTCGCAAAAGAAATCGAGCCTTTTTTCTACCGCTTTTTGCAATGACTTTATATCAGTTATTTCAACGCACGAAACTTTGGAAAGTTTGTTTATATATTCTTTATAATCGCCTTTATTTGCAAGCAACAAATTGTCAACTCGAAAAGAGGGCGAAACGCAAAACGACAAATTTTCTTTTTTTAACAATTGGTGATATTCAAGGCTGTCTGAAATATCGTCAGTAGTTGCAATAAATTTAACTTTCGATTTTTCTATCAACTTTCTTGGCGAAAGCTTTTGCGTTTTTATATATTCATTAGCTTTATTGTAAATTTCATCAGCCGTATCTAAATTAAGCGGTAAATCAATTTCAAAATATCTTTTAAGCTCTAATTTTGTCCAATCATACAAAGGGTTGGCAGGCGACAGCGATATAGCATAAGCATATTTTTTAAACTTTTCAAAAGGCTTTGCCCCGCCTGTTATAAATTCTTCGTCAATATTCGCCGAGCGCATAAGTCGCCATTTATAATGGTCCTCCAAAAGCCACATATTAGCAATGTTATCAAAAGGTTTATTATCAAAAATCTCTTTTGGCGACAAATGACAATGGTAGTCGCAAATAGGCAGATTTTTTACTTTTTCGTACAAATCTTCGGCACATTTTGAATGTAATAAATATTGATTTTTCAAGCAATCACCTCATTTACAAATGTATTGTATCATAACTAAATTTGCAATTCAATTGCATATTTTTGCAATATATATTGCAAATCCATTCATTTTATGATAAAATCAAGTTGGTGATATTTATGCAGAAAATTTTTTATGAAACAAACGGTATTTTAATTCATCATTCAATTGATGAAAAACCTAATCCAAGCGATTTTTATATGCATGCGCACGAATATTTTGAGCTTTATTATTTTATTTATGGAAAAGGCAAATACATTGTCGAAGGCACAGAATATGACCTAAATTCAGGTGATATGTTTCTTATGATGCCAAGCGAAGCGCATATGCTTCAAATCGACCCTTCAATGCCTTATGAGCGTATTGCAATTCATTTTTCAGCGGAAATTTTCGGCAATATTGCAACAAAAGAGTTGTTACGCCCTTTTTTAAAGCGTCCGCTCGGACAACTAAACCGTTATGAAAAAAATGATTTTATAGAACTTTGTTTTAAAAGTATGGTAGAGCCGAAGGAAAACGCAGATTTATATACTCGTATTCTTGCCTATTTATTGCCGGTTGTCTATGAGCTTAAAAAAGCTTACGACAAAAGAAACGATACTTTTGAATATCAAGAAACTTCAAGTAGCGCAAACAACATAATCGGCTATGTAAACGCAAATCTTTTTAATGATATTTCGGTAGATTTAATTGCAAAACATTTTTATTTATCACAATCGCAAATAAACCGCATTTTTAAACAGGCAACAGGTAAATCGGTTTGGGAATATGTTTTAATAAAACGTTTGTTACAAGCAAGAAAGAAGATTAAAGACGGTGAGCGAATAACGCAAGTGGCAGTTAATTGCGGATTTAACGATTATTCGGCGTTTTTTCGTGCTTATAAAAAGCTGTTTGGTGCCTCGCCGTCAATTGATGCAAAACATTAAAAATTATTGTATTGATTTTTTTATAAAATAAAAGTATAATTATATTATATATTTATATTGGGAGTGTAAAATAATGAAAAGGGTATTATTAATTTTATTGTCAATTGCTATTATTATAAACGTATGTTCTGTGTCTTCGGTTAATTCTTATGCCGAAACCAGAATAAAATTAGACTCAACTATGATAAAGGGTGCAAGTATTCGACTTGTTGAGCCTAACGGTATTCGCTGGTACACACAAGTTGATACCGCAAAAATTGCGCAACTTAAATAAGAAGGTCATACTGTTACAATGGGTACGTTAATAGCACCGGTTGATACGCTTGAAGCAGAATTGACACAAAAAACCGAAATTAAGGTTGATGTGCCTTATACTGCAGACGAGTATTTTACCGAAGACAATTTTACCGGTATTGTAGGCTCAATTATAAAAATTCTTGAAAAGAACACAGGCTTTAACAAAATTTCGGGTAATATTTACAGAAACTTTGTCGGCAGAGGTTATGTTTGTGTTGACGGCTTTTATTCTTATGCAACACAAAACGACAATATGCGCTCTATAAACCAAGTTGCCGCTGATTATAAATCAAGTTTAAGCACCTCGGCATTTAACGCTTTGAGCGAAACGCAAAAAAGCAATATTAACAGATGGATTTCGGCTTTTAATGCAGAAAACTTACTCGGTATGGTTGAAAACAAAACTGCCGAACCTGAAAGTTTAGGTTTTCCTGCCGCTGACTATATTGTAGACAAAAACAATACCTATGCTCAAAACATTTGGGATATGGCTGTTGTTAACAACAAAGTTGTTATGGGCTACGGCGACTACGGCGAAAATTCAGGCGCCGCTTACGGCGGTACTCCGCTCTTCTTTTTCACAAACGAATCAAATAAAAAGCGTTTGTTTAAAATCAAAAGCAGGTCTGATGTAACCGATAATGTTTTAAGCACCGAGGCGGCTCAACGTTTCTTTATGATTGACGGAACACTTTTTACTATTTCAACCGACCCGCTTTTAATGAATAACGGCAGTTATTACGCTTATGATTCTGATAAAAACAAATGGACTGATTATTATAAATTGCCTTGGTCTATTCACTGCTATGATATGATAAAATTTGACGGCGATTATTATTTTGCCGGAATGGTGCAAGACGGAAAACAAGTAATAGATTATTGTGTTCAAAAAATTTCGGGCAATAATATTTGCACCGACACCAACGCTCAAAACATTGAATTATATGATTTTGAGGGCAAGCGTTTAGACGGACCGAGTTACTCGAGTACTGACGGCACAACCAGACGCACAACATATTACTGGCGCGCTTATGATATATTTGCTTTTAAAGGCGAACTTTATGTAGCTCACAGCTTTAACTCAGGCGACACAAGCAGTAAATATTCAGGATTGTTTAAATATAACAAAACTAAAAATGCTTTTTATCAGGTAACTGACGGTACAGACTTAAAAGGCTTTATGGCAGTTGCAAGAAACAATACAATTGATATGAGATTAAACGGCGTTTCTCATCAGCAAGCACATTACGATTTTGAAACAAACACCGTAGTTGCAGGACCTATGAAAGTAGGTATTCAAGAAATTTACGATGAAGTCGAATGTCCTTTTGAAGAGGAAATCGGCGGTAAATTAATTGTTGTTAAAAACGGCATTTTCAAATCAAGCAATGTTGAAGCTCGCTCGGGCGCATTTGAAAAAGTTTCGCTCGGTTCGGGTTATGAAAACTATGTTGTTCGTGACGCTTTTGAGCATAACGGAAAGTATTATTTCTTGGCGTCAGTTCAAAACGGCACAAATGATTTTACTACCGCAGTTTTTGAAACTAATGAAAATGTAAGTACCTTTAAAAAAGGTTGTTTCGTTTAACACAAGAGCTTTTGCAAGAAGTTTTATATTTAACAACGGATTTTTATATGTAGGCCTTGGCGGTGACGGCAAAATCGATAATGCTACAAATTCACAATACAGCGACTACACCGGTGAAGTTTTAAGAGTAAACTTTTATGACATTTTAGATTAGAAAATAACAAAAAAGCAGGTGAAAAATCACCTGCTTTTTAATATGTAATTATTTTTCAAAAGTGTTTTTATATCTTTCAATACACTCTTTAATAATTTTAATAGCCTCAACTTCGTTTTGAACGCCTTTAACCTCGGTCGGCACGCCCTCAAGCGTTTTGTAAACCTCAAAAAAGTTTGAAAGTTCATCAAAAATATGTTTCGGCAGTTGCGCAATTGTATCATAACAATTATATGAAGGGTCTTTAATCGGCACGGCGATAATTTTTTCGTCAAAAGAAGTGCCGTCAGTCATTTCAAGAACGCCTATAGGCTTGCAGTCAACCAGCGTCATAGGAATAATAGCCTCCTGACAAAGCACCAAAACATCGAGCGGGTCTTTATCATCAGCATAAGTTCTCGGAATAAAGCCGTAGTTTGCAGGGTAGTGGGTTGAGGTATATAAAACCCTGTCAAGCCTCAAATTACCCGTTTCTTTATCAAGTTCATATTTATTTTTACCGCCTTTTGAAATTTCAATTACCGCAGTAAACTGCTCAGGCGTAACTCTGCTTTCACTAATATCATGCCAAATGTTCATAAAAATTATTTCCTTTCTTACTATTTATTCTATTATAACAATTATTTCTCAAAAAAGCAATATAAAACTAAAAATTCCCTAAAAACATTAAAAAATTATGAAAAATATACAAAAAATACTTGTAATTGAACAAATTTTGCGGTATTATATTAATAATATAAAAAAACAGTTTTCAGGAGGCAATTTTTTATGAGAGCAAGCGGAGTTTTAATGCATATTTCCTCGTTGCCGAGCGATTTTGGTATAGGCACATTCGGGAAATATGCTTATGAATTTGTAGCCAGTTTAAAGCAAAGTTCACAAACTTATTGGCAGATTTTGCCCCTTTGCCCTGTTTCGTTCTGTGCTTCGCCTTATCAAAGTTTTTCGACTTTTGCGGGTAATCCTTATTTTATTGATTTAGATATTTTGTGTGAGCAGGGCTTTTTGGAAAAAAGCGATTATGAAAATATTAATTGGTCTGATGACGAAACAAAGGTAGATTATGAAAGGTTAGAAAAATTAAGGTTTGAGGTTTTTCAAAAGGTTTATAAAAACTTTTTAAAAAGAATTCCGACTGCATTTTACGCTTTTTGCGAAAAAAAAGCTTGGTGGCTTGATGATTTTGCGCTTTTTATGGCGATTAAAGATGAATTTGGCGGAGTTTCTTTTGAAAATTGGGATAACGATATTAGAAAAAGAAAGAAAAATGCGCTTGAGTTTTATCGCCAAAAGTTAAAAAACGAAGTTGTTTATTATAAAATGTTGCAGTTTTTCTTTTTTGAACAATGGGGAAAACTTAAAACTTACGCCAACCAAAACGGCATAAAAATTATCGGCGATTTGCCGATTTATGTTGCACTTGACAGCGCTGATGTTTGGAGCAACCCGAAACAGTTTTTTCTTGATAAAAACTATTGCCCCGTTGAAGTAGCAGGCTGTCCGCCTGACGGCTTTTCGCCTACGGGTCAACTTTGGGGAAATCCGCTTTATAATTGGAAATATATGAAGCAAGACGGTTATAATTGGTGGCTTAATCGTATGCGTGAGAGCCTTGAAATGTGCGATGTTGTGCGAATTGACCATTTTAGAGGTTTTGACACTTATTATTGCATTCCTTATGGCGACAAAACCGCCGAAAACGGCAAATGGCGACAAGGGCCGGGAATGGATTTTTTCAATACTTTACAGCAAACGCTCGGCGAAATGCCTTTAATTGCGGAAGATTTGGGCTTTTTAACTGAAAGCGTTATAAAACTGCTAAAAGATTCAGGCTTTCCCGGAATGAAAGTTTTGCAATTCGCTTTTAACCCCGGTGAAGATAATTTTTATTTACCGCACAACCACAAAAAGAATTGCGTTGTTTACACAGGCACTCACGATAACAACACAATTGAAGGGTGGAATAAAGAGCAAAACGATTACACGCTTTCTTATGCTAAAAAATATTTAAAACATAATGATAATATGTCGTTTTGTCAAACTTTAATGGCAGCGGCGCTTTCAAGCGTTGCCGACACGGCAATTCTAACAATGCAAGATATTTTGGGGCTTGACGAGCGTGCAAGAATGAACATACCTTCAACGCTCGGAGGAAATTGGCAATGGCGAGCCAAAAAGCAAGATTTAGACGAGAAAAACTTCTCTTTTCTTAAAGAATATACAAATCTTTATTACCGAAACGGCAAATAAAGTGAAATTTTTGAAAAACAGGCGGTTTTACTGCCTGTTTTTACTTGACAAACAATACATTATTTTATATAATTAATAGATAATGAAATAATTTGAAAGTGAGTTATTAAAATGGCTAAAGAAATTTTAATTACACAAGAAGGCTTAGAAGACTTAAAAAATGAACTTGAATATTTAAAAGTTGAAAAGCGTACTGAAATTGCAGAAAAAATTAAGATTGCTCGTTCTTTCGGCGACTTGTCGGAAAACTCGGAATATGACGAGGCTAAAAACGACCAAGCTAAACTTGAACAGAGAATTAACGAGATTGAATCAATTTTAAAACACCATAAAATTATTGAGGAAACAAAATCTCGCTCTAAAATTGTAAATATCGGAACAAGAGTTATAGTTTTAGATGTTGAACTTGGCGAAGAAACCGAATATAAAATTGTAGGTACTGCCGAGGCTGACCCTATTAACGGTAAAATTTCAGATGAATCACCAATCGGCAAAGCGTTAATCGGTCATAAAGAGGGCGAAACAGTTGTTGCTGAAACACCGAAAGGCGAACTCGAATTTACAATTGTAAAAATTGTTAAAAAAAGAACCGCTAAATAAACATTTTAAGATAAGGAAAAGGAATTCAAATGGCTCAAAATAATATGCAAGGCGAACAGAATTTAAACGAAATTTTGAAACTTCGCCGTGAAAAACTTAACAACTTGGTTGAGGCAGGCAAAGACCCGTTTGTAATCACAAAATATGATGTAAGCGACCATACTGCCGATATTAAAGATGATTATGACAATTACGAGGGCAAAACTGTCAGCGTTGCAGGCAGAATTATGTCAAAACGTGTTATGGGTAAAGCATCTTTTTGCAACATTGCCGATTTAAAGGGCAATATTCAGTCTTATGTTGCGAGAGATTGCATTGGTGAAGACTCTTATAAAGATTTCAAAAAATATGATGTTGGCGACATTGTCGGCATTAAAGGCGAAGTTTTTAAAACCAAAACAGGCGAAATTTCTATTCACGCAAGCGAGGTTACTTTGCTTTCAAAGAGTTTGCAGGTTTTACCTGAAAAATTTCACGGCTTGACCAATACAGATATAAGATATCGTCAGCGTTATGTTGACCTTATTATGAATAACGATGTTAAAGAAACTTTCGTTAAGCGTTCGGCGGTAATTGCCGCAATTCGCAGATATCTTGATAAAGAGAACTTTATGGAAGTTGAAACTCCAATGCTCGTAGCAAACGCAGGCGGTGCGGCAGCACGTCCTTTTGAAACTCATTTCAATGCGCTTGATGAGGATTTGAAACTTCGTATTTCGCTCGAACTTTATTTAAAACGCCTTATTGTCGGTGGTTTAGAGCGAGTTTATGAAATAGGCAGAGTTTTCAGAAACGAAGGTCTTGACACCCGTCATAACCCCGAGTTTACACTTATGGAACTTTATCAGGCTTATACCGATTATCACGGTATGATGGATTTAACCGAAAATCTTTTCCGTTATGTTGCAAACGAGGTAAACGGCACATTAAGGTTGCCTTACGGCGAGCATGTTTTAGACCTTGAAAAACCTTTTGAAAGACTTACAATGATTGACGCTGTTAAAAAATATGCCGGCGTTGATTTTAACGAGATAAAAGACGACCAAGAGGCTAAAAAAATCGCTGATGAAAAGCATGTTGAATATGAAGAGCACCATAAAAAAGGCGATATTTTGAACTTGTTCTTTGAAGAATTTGTTGAAGAGCATTTAATTCAACCGACCTTTATTATGGACCACCCTGTTGAAATTTCACCGCTTACAAAACGCAAACCTGAAAATCCTGATTATGTTGAGCGTTTTGAGTTGTTTATGAACGGTTGGGAGATGTGTAACGCTTACTCCGAACTTAACGACCCAATCGACCAGCGCAAGCGTTTTGAAGAGCAGGAAAAACTTATTGCATTGGGCGATGAAGAGGCAAATCATATTGATGAAGACTTCTTAAATGCACTTGCAATAGGTATGCCTCCGACAGGCGGTATCGGTTACGGTATTGACAGATTGGTTATGATTATGACTAATTCTCCCGCAATCCGTGATGTATTGCTTTTCCCTACAATGAAGCCGATTGACTAATAACTTTCTATAAGTTGCTATATCTGAACTAAACAGGACTTATCTAAGGTGTTTAAGCCAAACCTTAAACCAATTTAAGCCGAAGTTAAGCCAAATCCGAATTTGAAATTATGCAAATTCAGGTGGATTGAGATAGCATACGATAAGTTCATACTATTTAAGCCCGTTGAGAATGCTCATGTACGGTAAGGAAGCAAGCAACCGAAAACAAGAGATAGACCGCCAGCACTACACTATTCCGAACCAAAGACCAAAAGATAAGCATT